>NZ_JAYMVV010000007.1:0-276964 GCF_048056635.1 Phaeobacter sp. JH20_08
ACTCTCTTCTGCTTGAAAGCCTTGCACGCCTGATTTCTTCGTGTGACATAGAAAGGTATGGGCCCAAAACCGCTTCATCCGGACGTACTTGAATTTATTTCCAGCCTGCGAAAGCTGGAAGCCATTCTTGCAGAGCACGATCAGGAGTTTTGGGCAGAGAAACTGTCACGAGTGCGCCAAGTCGCAGAAAAATCTGATGGTTACAGCGTACAATTATTTGAAGGATTATTTGGTGGCCTGGGAAGCTTAAGCGACTTGATCCTTGATGCTCCGGCTTCCGCCAACATCGAGCTTGCGGAAGAACGAACACGTGCATACGAGCTGGCGCAAGCATTGAAATAAACATCCCGGAACGACTGCTTCGACCGCCCAGCGGACGACGGCCGGTATTTGAGGGCTGCAGACGCGGCGAACGGCGGCTTCTACTAGTGCTCGTGCAGCGTCTGGCCGCTGCTAAACCACGACTTTGCAATGGTCACTATCTGCGCTTCGCGGTCCCCTTGGTGCCGACCTCAGCATCAGCCAAGGCTGCCACGTCTCTCAGCATGGCAACTATGGGGTCTGAAGGGATTTTTGCGCCTGCAACAGGCCGAAGCTGCGCCAAGCACGAATGTGTAAAGCAGCCCTTGGGTACGGCTCCGCCTCATAGAGGCGCTGAGCAATGAGGCTAACTGCAGACCAATCGTGCTTACTGCCGATCAGGAGCAGTCTGTCGCAAGAGAGGGTGCCGATGCTGACAAGGCATGGGTGTTACTGAGCCGCTTTACCAGATGATCTGCCGAAGCTTTGGTGTAAATCCTAAGCTTTGCTTGACGTTCACGACTGTGAATTGATCAGGTTTCGAACCCAAAAAGGCACCCACTGGGTCGACTTGTATCCTCAGAAAATTGCGTCTGCCGGGTCTTGTGGACCATCCGGCCGCAACTTGATCCCGATTTACAACTGCCGCCACAGCCACCCTAGAAGTAGACAGGGCACCCTGTGAGCACCCTACATGCTGATTGGAGCTCGACTTCGCAACATCCTTGCCCCAATTTCGAGACAACTTTGCCCCGATTTACACTGACCCTAGTGCGTCCAGGGGGCGCGGCGGTTGGTGGCGAAGTTTTCGCCGTAGCCGCCCGCCCGGATGTTGGCCTTGCGGGTCTTTGGTTCGGTCACGATGGCGTCGATGCCATTGGCCTCGGCGTATTCCAGCGCCGCTTCCTTGGTGTCGAACCGCAGGCGGACCTGGCTTTGGGTGTCATGTGAGGAGGTCCAGCCCATCAGCGGATCCACTTCCCGCGCGCTGGTGGGCACGAAATCCAGGACCCATTTGCGGGTCTTGGCCATACCGGAGGTCATGGCATTCTTGGCTGGCCGATAAATCCGCGCTCGCATGGGATATCTCCTCTCAGATCTCTGCCCCCTATATGCGCTGAACCCTGATCACGGGCAAGGTGGCAAATGCCGCAGATTGCACGGGTTTGGCAGGAAAAACCGGGATTTCCGCCCTCAGCGACCGGCATTTTGCGCCGCTGCGAAGCCATCGCCGGGCGCGGGGTGGAAAAAGCCCCTTGAATAAGAACAAAAACAGACCAATCTCTGCCCCTAGCAGGAGAGAGCCATATGCCATACGCCCATTCCGACAAATCCATGCCCATGATGGCCGACCGCGCGCCGCAGCAGCGTCCCAAGCTGGAAGGCGGGCGGAAATTTGTCATGCACACCGAGTTCGATCCGGCGGGCGACCAGCCCACCGCCATCAAGGAGCTCTCCGAAGGTGTGCTGGAGGGCGAGCGCAATCAGGTGCTGCTGGGCGCCACCGGCACCGGCAAGACCTTTACCATGGCGAAGGTGATCGAGGAGACCCAGCGCCCGGCCATTATCCTTGCCCCAAACAAGACGCTGGCAGCGCAATTATACGGCGAATTCAAAGGCTTCTTTCCCGAAAACTCGGTCGAATACTTCGTCTCCTTCTACGACTATTACCAGCCGGAGGCCTATGTCGCGCGCTCTGACACCTATATCGAGAAGGAAAGCCAGATCAACGAACAGATCGACCGGATGCGCCACTCAGCGACCCGTGCACTGCTGGAACGGGACGATGTGATCATCATCGCGTCGGTCTCCTGCATCTACGGTATCGGTTCGGTCGAGACCTATTCGGCGATGACGCAGGACCTGAAGGTCGGCGACGAATATGACCAGCGGCAGGTGATGGCCGATCTGGTTGCCCAGCAGTACAAGCGCAACGATCAGGCGTTTCAGCGCGGCTCCTTCCGGGTGCGCGGCGATTCGCTGGAGATTTTCCCGGCCCACCTTGAGGATCGCGCCTGGCGGCTGTCCTTCTTTGGCGAGGAGCTGGAAGGCATCACCGAGTTCGACCCGCTCACCGGGGAAAAGACCGGCAGCTTCGACCAGATCCGGGTCTATGCGAATTCGCATTACGTGACGCCGAAACCAACGCTGAAACAGGCGGTGATCTCGATCAAGGAAGAGCTGAAAATGCGGCTCGACCAGCTGGTTGGTGAGGGCAAGCTGCTGGAGGCGCAGCGGCTGGAACAGCGCACCAATTTTGACATTGAAATGCTGGAGGCCACCGGCCATTGCAACGGGATCGAGAATTATTCGCGCTATCTGACGGGCCGCGCACCGGGCGAGCCGCCGCCGACCCTGTTTGAATTCATTCCCGACAATGCCATTGTTTTTGCGGATGAATCCCATGTCTCCGTGCCGCAGATCGGCGGCATGTACAAAGGCGACCATAGGCGCAAATTCACCCTCGC
The DNA here is from genome assembly GCF_048056635.1 of Phaeobacter sp. JH20_08. Taxonomy (NCBI): domain Bacteria; kingdom Pseudomonadati; phylum Pseudomonadota; class Alphaproteobacteria; order Rhodobacterales; family Roseobacteraceae; genus Phaeobacter; species Phaeobacter sp. JH20_08. The sequence goes on from NZ_JAYMVV010000007.1 coordinate 2,769, forward strand.
GGAACATGGTTTCCGCCTGCCATCGTGCATGGACAACCGTCCCCTCAAATTCGAGGAATGGGACGCGATGCGCCCGCAGTCGGTGTTTGTTTCCGCCACGCCCTCGGCCTGGGAAATCGAACAGTCCGGCGGCGTCTTTGCCGAGCAGGTGATCCGCCCCACCGGCCTTCTGGATCCGCAGGTGGAGATCCGCCCGGTCTCGATGCAGGTGGATGATCTGCTGGACGAGGTGCGCCGTGTCACCGCCGATGGGTTCCGCACCCTTGTGACCACGCTGACCAAACGCATGGCCGAGGACCTGACCGAATACCTGCACGAACAGGGCATCAAGGTGCGCTACATGCACTCCGACATCGACACGCTGGAGCGGATCGAAATCCTGCGCGATCTGCGGCTTGGCGCTTTTGACGTGCTCATTGGCATCAACCTGTTGCGCGAAGGGCTGGATATTCCCGAATGCGGATTGGTCGCGATTCTCGATGCCGACAAGGAGGGTTTCCTGCGCTCGGAGACCTCGCTGATCCAGACCATTGGCCGCGCCGCGCGGAACGCCGAGGGCCGCGTCATCATGTATGCCGATCGGATTACCGGCTCGATGGAGCGCGCGCTTGGTGAGACCAACCGCCGCCGTGACAAGCAGATCGCCTATAACCTTGAACATGGCATCACGCCTGCGACGGTGAAAAAGAACGTCGAGGACGTGCTGGCCGGTCTTTATGCGGGCGATGTGGATATGAACCGCGTGACCGCAACCCTCGACAAACCGATGCACGGCGCCAATCTGGAGGCCCATCTGGCCGGGCTGCGCGAACAGATGCGCAAGGCGGCGGAGAACCTGGAGTTCGAGGAGGCAGCCCGGCTGCGCGACGAGGTCAAACGGCTGGAAGCGGTGGATCTGGCGATTTCCGACGATCCGCTGGCGCGGCAGTCCGCCGTCGAAGCCGCATCGGAGGCGGCGGTCAAATCACGGGGCCGGTCCACTGCGGGCAAGGCCGGGACACGGGCCTATCGCGGCAAATCGCAGAAGAAATTTTCATAGGTGCCCACCGTTGCGGCGCGGCCTCGGCCCGGTCCGCAGCACCGGCGACCGGATAGGGGTCCAAAACGAAAATACCCCCCGCAAATGCGGGGGGCAGTGAATGCCGGGTCACAGGCGGACTGGCATTAGTTGGATTCGGCGGCAACTTCGTCAGCAGCGTCTTCCGGCGGGGTCACTTTCAGACCGGGCACCGAGATTTCGGCTTCTTCCATGGTCACATCAACGTCGGGAACCTTTACGGTGGCGGTTTCCTCGGTGATGGAGACGGAACCGACTTCGGCATCAAATTTCGGCAGGTTGCCACCTTCGACGCTGACATCCACGTCAGGCAGGCTTGCCTCTTCGGTCTGGTCGACGTCGACCATGTAGATGCCGACCGCAATGGCGATTACAGCAACAATACCCATAATAATTCCGGTAGCGGTTTTCATAGCGTGGTTCCTTTCAGATTGCGATACATCTCAGTGATGGTTCGAGAAGCAAACAACCCACCTCACAAAAAGGTTCCCAAAAATTTTAGCGGAACCTTTCTGGCGTCTGAAAGGTTGAGCAGACAGAACAAAATTGATGGAGAGAGAAAATGGGTTACAGTCTTCTTGGTCTGCTTATTCTTATCGCTGACCTCTACGCGATCTACCAGGTCCTGACATCCGGCGCATCGACCGCAGCCAAGGTGATCTGGACCCTTGTCATCCTGGTCCTGCCGGTGATCGGCCTGATCGCATGGCTAATCGCAGGCCCACGCGGCAGCAAAGCACATATCTAACAGTGCGTTAGATAATGCCCCGGCAGCCAGATCATGGCGCCGGGGCATATTTTTATCTGCACTAACTGGTGCGGCAGGCTGCCCGCGCATCTCACCAGATAGCTATGAACAAACCGCCCTTATTTGCAAAAGGCGGTTTTCTGCATTTTTCAGATCAGAAATCAAACAGGTCCTCAAGAAAGCCACCCCGTTTTTTCTTGTAGCGTTTTTCCGAATAATTCCGGTCTGAATCGCGTTTTTCAGGGCGATAACTGTCCTGCTGCCGACTCTGCGGCTGCGGCGCTGGCTGGCTGGACCGTTCGATGATTTTATCCAATTCACCGCGATCAAGCCAAACACCCCGGCATTGCGGACAATAGTCGATTTCCACACCGGCCCGGTCGGTCATTACCAGCTGGGCGCCGTCAATTGGACATTGCATCGTTTTCTCCTCGCTAAACCTGATTGCAATCCAAGTGGGGTCGGCTGCCGCGCGGAACAAGCCTGTCGGCGAGGAATTGCTGGCCTCGCGTCAAAAAACCGCAAGTCTCAGCGCACGACATGCACCGCACAGGCCGCGTGGCGCACCACCTGCGTGGCGGTCGATCCCAGCAGCAGGTCCTGCATCCCCGGCCGGTGCGAGGCGATGATGATCAGGTCGGGTGCGTTCTGTTCGGCCCAGTCCAGAATCGAACGACCGGAATGGCCATCAATCAGCAGCCCGGTCGCGTTGGGCAATGTCTGGGCCAGGCCGTCCAGCTCCGCCTGAAGCGCCTTGCGGGTGCCCTCCAGATAATCGATCGGCATATAGGAAATCGCATAGGCCGGCACCTGTTCAACCACATGCAGAAGGGTGATCCGGGCCTCTGGCGTGGCCAGCAGCCCCGCCAGCTTTAGCGGGGCGCTCACATCTCGGTCGGGATCAAACGAAATCGGGACAAGAATATTATGATACATTTGCGGTCTCCTCTGTCTGCGGCACCCCCATCATGAGGCCGCGCCCACCGGCCTGCCTTGATCGAGATCAGCCGCGTACAACACGGAAACGCACCAGAGATCAAAAGGTTGCGGCAACCTCATACATCACCGGTTCAAAACTGCGACAAAGCTCGTTGATCTTGCGATTGCGGTTGCGCATCTCGGTGCTGCGCAGCATGGCCATAAAATCCTCCCGCCGCCGCCACTGCGAATAATTGGCGATCCGCGTCTGGGCGTCATTCACATGCAGCCCGGCAGAGATAAAGCCCGGCTGATGCGAAATGAACTCCGCATAGGCTTCGGTCAGGGCATCCAGCAGATCCTGACAGGTGCCCGGCGTCATCTCAAAGGTGGTGATCACGGTTTGGGTTTCGGTATTGGTCGCTATCGTCGGCATGGCTTCCTCCGTTGTCCATCTCCAGCCTACGCCGGTTTGAGGAAATCCGGCAGAGGTTTTTGCCCGCCCCGGCAGGATCGTCGATCCTTGTCCAATAGACGCATAAAAAGAGTGGTCAAAAATAAAATCAACTTTAAAGTGTTTTTATGCTGCACGGGTTCCTACGCTTACTGGCTGTCCTTGCCCTCTGCCTGATGCCGCTGGCCTCGGTTTCCGCCGGGGCGTGGTTGCAGCAGGAGGGTCAGGGGTTCAGCGCGACCAGCCTGACGCTGCGCCGCGACCTGGCCGCGCTGAAAGGGCTGAGCGAGGGGCAGCGCCTGCCGGCAGAGATCGGATTTTACGGGGAATTTGGCCTGCATCCGCGCTGGACCCTCGGCGCCGATCTGAATGTCAGCCGCGGCAGCTCCGCCCATGCGCTGCTGTTTCTGCGCCACCCCCTGCCCCGTCTGGGACAGGCAAATACCGCGGTGGAGCTGGCGCTGGGGGCCAATCAGAGCAGCGGGGTCTGGGCGCCGATGCAGCGGATCACCCTGTCCTATGGGCGCGGGTTCGACATCGCGCTGAAAGGCAGGCCGCTGTCGGGTTGGATCGCTCTGGATCTGGGTCATGAATGGCGCAGCAAGGGGCGGCAGCAGACCTGGAAACTGGATGCCACGCTGGGGCTGAACCGCCCCGGCAAGCTGGCGCCGCTGCTGCAGGTGGAAACCAGCAGGACAGCGGGCGCGCCGCTGTCCTTTTCCATCACCCCCAGCCTGCGGCTGCCACTGGCAAAGCGGTTCGGAAAGAGCGCGCCGGAGCTGGTGATCGGTCTCCAGCACAAGCGCGCCGAAACACGCGCGCTGGGGATCAAACTGGCGATCTGGCACCGGTTCTGACCCCCAGCGCTGCGGATCACCTGTCCACACGCACCGTTACCTGCACCGTGCCGCGCACCGCCTCCGGCCAGACCAGCTGGACCTGATCGCGACGGCTGCCGACGCGCAGCTTGGCATAGGGCATGGCATGGCGATCGGCGCCGCCGCCGAGCTCTACCGGGCCAATGGCGACGACGCTGTCGATGCCCCGTGCCTGACCGCGAAATGGCAGCGCATCTTGGGTGTCGACGGTCCAGGTCGTGGCCGCGCTGCCCTGCACATGTTCAATCCTGAGCGGGTTGGCCACCGCGGTTGAGACGTTGTGATAGGTGTTGCCCTCGTAGAAGATATCCCTGGTGCGGCTGAAATCGAGGTCGGAGAAGCTGGTATCGACCCGCTCTGCCCGGTCGATGGTGCCGTTGATGGAGCGGAATTTATTCCCCGACACGGTCATCCCGTTCAGAAAATGGCCGCTGCCATAAGGCTTTACCACGATGTAGCTGAACCAGGGGGCGACATCGCCGGACAGGAACACATTGTCGGTGATCGACAGGGCGCTGAAGGAGAAGCCGCTGGTGAAATCGGGGCGGGCATCGCGTTCATTGGTCCATTCGACAAAACAATTGTCGATGTAATTGTCCGACACGGTCGAGGCGCAATTGGTGCTGGTCAGGATCAGACCGGCGGTGCGGCTGCCATCGGCAACGGTATCGCCCTGAAAGAAGTGATTGCCGGTCACCGTCTGGTTCTGGCCACCCAGCAATGCGAAATGGCGGAACTTGGTGGCGCGATTGTTGCGCAGCTTGGCATCATTGGCGTTGACGTTCAGCGCGATGGATTGCCGGGCGCCGACATTCAGCGGCTCTTCATCGGACAGGAACTGGCAATTGTCGATCAGGATACCCTGACAGCCGGATCCGATGGAGGTGATGCCGCGGTTTCGTGGCCGCGAAATAAAGCAGTGGTCCAGGCTGAACACGGTGCCGGCCGGGGCCAGACGAATGCCGCTACAGCGCCCGTCGCACTGAATCTCGACCTCGGTCATGCCGAATTTACTGAGCGCGCTGAAGCCGCTGAAATCCAACATGTATTTGAAGTCGCGAAAGGTGTATTGCTGGGTGCCCACCGCATCATAAAGCGGCGCGGTCAGGGTCAGTTCGCCCGCGCCCACGTTCTTGTCCCGGACGTAGATTTCGCGCCCGACGCCGCTGCCTTCGACAAGCGCGCCAACGGGAATATTGGCGATATTGGCGACATTTGTCAGCTTGCGGGATGCGCTGGTGCTATAGGTTGCCTGAGCGGTGATGGTATCGGTGTCCCAGGCGGCATTGGCGGCAGCCTCCAGCTGGCCGTTGCGGATCACCCGGCGGGTCGCGTAGCTGGTCTTGTTGGGGACCGCCGCCTGCATATCGACGGGTCCGCGCAGGGTGACCTTGCGCCCGCACAGATCCAGCGATTCATGATCGGCATTGTTCAACAGCGCCTGAAACGCCTTCTTGAAGCCCAGTTCCTCATCCCCGAAAGCCGCGGCATAGCTGGGGAAATCGAAATTGCGGGTCAGCAGCAGCATCCGGCTGGTGGGCATGCGGACGGTGCCTTCAAACTGGACCTCATGGTTCATCGACACGGTGCTCCCGAGGTAGAATTCCCCCGCAGGGACCAGCACACGACGGCCGGCGGCCGCGGCATCAGCCGCCTCAAAGGCGGCAGTATTGTCGGTGCTACCATCACCGATTGCGCCATAGTCGGTCACATCCACCAGGCTGATCATATTGCGCAGGAAGACTCCGGTGACATCGCGTACCTCGATATCGTCGACCCGCACCACGCCGCCATTTGGCCCGATCAGATCCAGCCCCACATGGGCAAAGCGCCCCTCAAGCCCCCAGGCCATATCGACGCCATTGCGGCTGCCGGTGCCGATAATGGCCGATACCTCAACCACTTTTCCGTAGGTCGACAGGCTGGTGCCCGCCCCGGTCTCGACCACGCCGCCCAGATGACCGCCGCCCGACTGCCCGGCCCAGGCCGCGATGCGAACGGTTGGCAGGGCACCGCTGACCGCCTTTACCCGCGCGGTGACCTGCAAATAGCAGCCCGGCGTCAGCATGGTGCGGGTCATATTGCGCAGTTTCTGCACCGAAGCGGTCTTTTGCAGTTCAAGACAGCCGCCAAAATCGGCATCCGCCGCGACAAAGGCCGCATTGGCCGCGCCCTGATAGGTGTCCGACCCCGGTGTGCCATTGCCGCTGGACCAGTTGTTGAGCCCCTCGGCAAAGGCCGGGGGCATCAGCTCTACGCCGTCAGTGATCGCTATGTTCATCAGTCACCCTTTCTAATACCGCCGTTTCCGGCTGATCAGGCCGCAGCCCGGTTCACTCAGGGAAAGGGTTGTAAAGGACGGGGTTTAACGCGCCCTCAGAGGGGCGTTCGCAGGGTATGCACCGGGGGGGGAGAATCAGGTCGCGGGCGCATCCTCCGTCAGCAGCTGAACGGCGTTGATCTTCCAGCCGGTCGGGGTCTCAACCATCTGATAATCCAGAAGATGTACCCGCCCCTCTGGATCGGTGATCATCACCCGCTGCCACAGGCCACCGGCCACGGTGCGCAGCCCCAGATAGCGCACCTCATCCGGTTGCCAGACCATCGGGTAGCCCGACTGCACCATCTGTGCAAAACGCTCGGAATTGCCGAACAGCCCCTGAATCATCGGCGACGCATGGGCAAAGGCGGCCTCGGAATCACGCCTGAGAAAGGCGGCGATCTGATCTGCGATCACCCCGGTTATCGCGCTATCGCGCCCCTCGGCGGCACCCGGAACCGGCAGCGACAACAGGGCGACAGAAACACTCATCAACAAAAACTTGCGCATGGCAGATCTCCTCTGATGCCCCTGTCAGCTAGCCCCGGCGCGGGCGCGGTCAATCACCGCTGCCTGTTTTGCCGCGCCGCTGCGCCCTGCGCGAAACAAAAAGGGCGCCCGTTACAGGCGCCCTTCCGTTGACATATGGCTGCGGAGTCAGACCAGCTCACCCGCCAGCGCCTGATCAATCAGCGTGATGGTGTCCTCGACCCCGTAAAGGGCGATGAACCCGCCGAAACGCGGCCCCTGCGTGGCGCCCAGCAGCACCTCGTAGATGGCCGAGAACCAGGCGCGCAGCGGCTCGAACCCGTGGATCTTGCCGATGGCAAAGACAACGGATTGCAGGAATTCCTCATCCGCGAAATCGGCCTCGGGCAGCGGGTCGGTGCTGCCTGCGATCTCGTTCTTCTTGGCAATCGCGGCCAGCGCGGCTTCGGGCGATTTCAGCGCATCCGCCAGATCCTGAAGCGCCGCACGCTCCTGATCGGTGGGCAGGCGATAGGTCTTTGCCGGTTTCACGAAATCGTTGAAATAGGCCACCGCAAAGCCCGCCGCCTGATCCATGGTCGGATTGCTCTCTGGCGTCGCGTCGGGGGCGTATTTGTTGATGAAGCCCCACATGGTTGCCTTGTCCTCGGCGCTGGAGGCCGAAGCGAGGTTCAACAGCATCGAGAATGGCACCACCATATCCGACTGCGGCACATCGCCTGCGTGGATGTGCCAGACCGGGTTGTTCAGCTGTCCCTTCAGATCCTGGGTGTGATAGGCGCGCAGCTGCTGGTGGTATTCGTCCACCGCCTTGGGGATCACATCGAAGTGCATCCGCTTCGCCGTCTTGGGCTTCAGATACATGAAATAGGCCAGGCTCTCGGTCGAGGCATAGGTCAGCCATTCATCAATGGAAATCCCGTTGCCCGAGGTCTTGGAGATCTTCTGACCGTTGGCATCGAGGAACAGCTCATAGGTGAAATGCTCCGGCGCCGGGACGCCCAGCACCCGGCAGATGCCATCATAGATCGGTGTATTGGTGGAGTGATCCTTGCCGTACATCTCGAAATCAACGCCAAGTGCCGCCCAGCGGGCGCCGAAGTCGGGCTTCCACTGAAGTTTCACGTTGCCGCCGGTCACCGGCAGGGTCCATTCCTTGCCGTCCTCGTCATCAAAGGTGATGGTATAGGTCTCGGCGCAGACCTTCTTCATCGGCACATAGAGCACGCGGCCGGTGTCCGGGTGGATCGGCAGGAAGATCGAATAGGTCTGACGGCGCTCTTCGCGCAGGGACTTCAGCATGATCGCCATGATGTCGTCGTATTTGTCGACGGCGCGCTTCAGGATCTCGTCGAACTGACCGGAGCCGTAGAATTCGGTGGCCGAATAGAACTCATACTCAAAGCCGAAGGTATCAAGGAACCGGCGCAGCATGGCGTTGTTATGATGGCCAAAGCTCTCGTATTCGCCAAAGGGATCCGGCACCGAGGTCAGCGGCTTTTGCAGGTGGTCCTGCAGGCTGTCGGCATTTGGCACGTTGCCGGGGATCTTGCGCATCCCGTCGAGATCATCCGAAAAGCAGATCAGCTTCGTCGGAATATCCGAAATCACCTCGAAGGCTTTCTTGATCATCGTGGTGCGGGCCACCTCGCCAAAGGTGCCGATATGCGGCAGGCCGGAGGGGCCATAGCCGGTTTCGAACAGGACATAGCCCTTTTCCGGCGCGCCCTTGGCATAACGTTTGAGAACCCGGCGGGCTTCTTCAAACGGCCAGGCTTTGCTCTTCAGAGCTTCTTCGCGCAGATCAGACATCATGTTCTCCATCGGCAACCGGAGGTGGCTCCGGTCGGACTGCTAGCCCCCCGTCTGCGGCGCTGTCTCGGGCGCCGGTGACTGCGGGCGGCTCACCACTGCCGGGCGCCCCATGCACCCGGTCGGCCTCACCTATGGTGAGCGGCGATACGTGTCAAGAAACCGCAGTGTTTCAGCACCAGAATAGCGCCCCAACAGCGCCCAAACGGCCCCAATGTCGCGCGATTTGCGCGGTCCCGGCGGGCGATCCCGAAGCGGCCTGCATTCTGCTGGCCCCTCGCCCCGCCCCCGCCTGCTGCGCGCCCCTCGCCGCACCGATGAAGAGCGGGAGGCGGCAGCGGATTTCACCCGGTGACGCATTGACCCGTTGATTGGGCCGTGGGGGATGCCTATTCTTGTTCACGAACCCGTGCCAATTTACTGGAATCCCACAATGAACACCCAGACCGCCCACCCCTTTACCCCGCAGGATTGCCTCGTTGCGCTGATGGTGGCGGTCTCGGCCTCGGATGAGAATATCCGCACCGCCGAGCTGGTGAAAATCCAATCCGCCGTCAACATGCTGCCGGTCTTTGCCGATTACGACATCGACCGGATGAACCGCACCTCGCAGACGGTGTTTGACCTTTTTGAGCAGGAGGACGGGCTGGATGCGCTGTTCGGCCTGATCCGCGAGGATCTGCCCGAGCGGCTGTTTGAGACCGCCTATGCACTGGCCTGCGATGTGGCCGCGGCCGATGGCAGCCTTGCCGAGTCGGAGCTGCGGCTGCTGGAAGAAATCCGCTATGAGCTGAACATCGACCGGCTGCACGCCGCCGCCATCGAGCGCGGCGCCCGCGCCCGCCATATGGTCTGAGGCAGGCACCACGGCAGCACCGGGCGCGAACGCCACAGAAGATCCGCTGCCGGGGCCAGAGAAGGGCCGCGAACACTCACGCACTCAAGGGGCCGCGAGGCGGGGGGCTTGCCCGACCTCAGCCACCTGTCACTAAATTGCCTGTTGTCTAGATGCCGGTGAATTCTGGGGCCATGACCTGGCTTATCAGACCACCGGTGTTCACCGCGTGATAGATAGACCGGGGCGGGCGGGCCGCACCATCCACGCTGCGGCACACCCAGCTTTTTGCTTCCATTGATTTCAATGACTGCGACAGGGCCCGATCCGTTATTGTCGGCAGGTTTCGCTTGATGTCGCTGAAATGACTTGGTCTGTGAAGCGTTGTCAGAACCGGCAAGGTCCATGACCGGCGCAGCAGGGGCCGGTCGTCCTCGCACGCGACATCGTGGATCTTGCAGGCGATGGCTGCGGCTGCCGCGCCTGATTGAGTGAGCCGAAATTCGGGGCGTAGCGGATGACCGTAGCCCGGGTTGCGCTCAATCAGGCCAAGGTCAATCAAATGATCCATACTTTGCGCAAAGGCGGTCCGGCTGGCACCGGTCGCAGCCAGCAACGGCGCCTGCCGCCCGGCGATACCGGAACTGAGGCTCGACAGAATGGGCATTGCCCAGGCCCTGGATGTGATGTTGACAAGCGTCATTATGTCCATAAAGTATAGTTAGTATATTTTAGATCATAAGGAAAGCCCATGTCACTCGTTTCAGTAGATCAAACCATCACCATCGCAATGTCGGTCAAGGATCGCCACGCCAGCGCCAAATGGTACGAAACCATGTTGGGCTTTGAGTTGCTCTATCATGCTGACGAGGCAGGCTGGTCCGAGGTTCAAACCAACACGCCCGGAGTCGCAATCGGCCTTGGCGAGCACACGAAGCCCGCGCCGGGAAACTGCGTCCCTGTCTTTGGCTGCGCTGATCTGGAGTCGGCCCGGCAGAAACTGGAACAGGCCAACGTCAAATTTGATGGCGAAACGGATGTGGTCGAAGGCATGGTCAAAACCGCGACCTTCTACGACCCCGACGGCAACGCGCTGATGCTCGCACAGGATTTGACCGGCGGTTAAAGCTGATCGGCCGGAGCCGTGGCAGAGCAGCAAACCAGGTAACGGGCCACGCCTGATACGCCCGCGCGCCATTTGCATCTCCACGGCTCAGCTGCCGTAGACGCGGCCCCAGCGTTCGATCAGGCTCTGTTGCAGCTTTTTGGCGCGGCGATTCCAGCTTTGCGCGCCTTTGGGGCGCTCGCGTTCGGCGCGGGGTATGCGTGCGCGGGCCTGCTGGTCGGCGCTGAATATGGCAAAGGCCAGCACGGTGCCGTCGGTCGCGGTCATGAAGCCGCCCAGACCCGATACGAAATTGAGCGTACCGGTCTTGGCGGTGACCTTGATCGGATGCGCTTTCAGCACGCGCCCCTTACTGTCGCGCATCGGGAAGGATTTGAGCAGCGGTTTCAGCCGCCCGTCCCGATAGGAGGCCACCAGCGCGCTGACCATGTCATCCGGTGTGATCCGCGACGCCTCGCCCAGACCGGAATGATCCACCAGCCGGGTATTGGTCATGCCATAGGTTGCCGCAGCCCAGCTGTTCATCGCCGCCGCCGAATCCTTCAGCGTGCGCGGCCGGCCACCACGCGCCTGCGTTGCCGCCAGGCCGATCATCTCGGCCATCAGGTTGTTGGAATATTTCAGCGTCGCCTTCAGCATCAGATCAAGCGGTGGGCTGTTGTGATGGGCCACCACCTGCCCCGAGGGCGGCGCGTTGGCCGGTTTCGGCGCGCCCAGCTTGATCCCGTTCGCGCGCGCCATGGTGCGGAACACATCGGCGGCATAGGCGCCCGGATGGCGCACCGGCAGCCAGCGCGCGCCGCCTTTGCCCAGAGCCTGGCTGGCGACGGTCCAGTGATCGGTGTCGTTGCGTTCGGAATAGCTGTAAACCGGCAGGCTGCGCTGCGAGATCTTCATCGTGGCAACGGAGACTTCGGGGCGATATTTCTCGGTGCGGGCATCCATGGTCACCGCCCAGCCCTGTCCTGCGCGTTTCCATTCGAAATGCACCCGGTTGTAATTGAGCGCGAGGCCAGAAATGGCCGGGCTGTAGCCGACGTGATCGGGCTGACCCGGGTCGATCGAAGCGATCTGCGGCAGCGCCCCCTCCCAGATCCGGAAGGCACCGCGCACCTCGCGGACGCCGGCCGCCTTCAGCGCCTGCGCCAGCCGCGCGAGATTGTCGGTGTTGAGCATCGGATCGCCGCCGCCCACCAGCACCAGATCGCCGCCGACCACGCCGCCGCTGATCCCGCCGGTGGCCACAATCTGCGTGGTAAAGCGATGGTCCGGCCCCAGCGCATCGAGCGCATAAAGAGCGGTCAGCGCCTTGGCGACGCTGGCCGGCGGCAGGGCCGACGCGGCGCCCTCGGCCTCAAGCCGCAGTCCGCTTTTGACGTCCGCCACGGCGCAGGCAATCTGCCCAGAGAGGCCCGCGCGCGCCAGGAGCCCCTTCAGCCCGCCGCCGGCGCTGATCAGGCTGGCAGGATCCCGTGCCACCGGGCGCAGAGAAACAGCCGGCGCATTGGCCAGGGCTGTCTGCGCCGCCACGGAGGCAAGGCCGGAGGTCAGAAAAAATCGTCGCGAAATCATATCAGCAATAGTCTACTCAAAACCCCTACAATTCTGCAAACATGCGGCAGGTTATTATGCCGCAGCCCGACAGCCCCCCGACCGCAAACTGGCGGCTTTTCTTTGGCCGAGCCGCCTGCTACCGCTGACGCGATGGTACGGGCAGTGATGATCATGTTTGTCGCCATGTCAATGATCCCTGCCGGGGACCTTTGCGGGAAACTGCTCACATCGGGCGGTCTGGCGACACCGGGATTCGTGGCCTGGTCTCGATTTGCAATCGGCACAGCGATGGTGGCGCCGTTTGCCTTGCGCAGTGCCTATCCGCTGCTGGCCGACTGGCGGCTGTGGCTGCGCGCGGCGCTGCTGAGCGGCGGCATCCTGTCGATCCAGATCGCATTGAAGACCGAACCGCTGGCAAATGTGTTTGCCGCCTTTTTTGTCGGGCCGATGGTTAGCTATGTGCTCTCCGTCCTGCTGCTGCGCGAACCTGCGACGCTGGCGCGCAGCCTGCTGATGGCGCTGGGATTCTGCGGCGTGCTGCTGGTGGTGCGGCCCGGGCTGGGAGGCTCGGTCAATCTGATCTGGGCGGTTCTGGCGGGGGTGTTCTACGGCGGATTTCTCACCACCTCGCGCTGGCTGTCGCATCTTGGCACGCCGCTGCAGCTGAGCCTGACCCAGTTGTCGATCAGCGCGCTGCTGACGCTGCCGCTGGGGCTGACCGCCCTGCCCGCGCCTGGACTGGCGACTGCGGCGCTGACTTTTGGCAGTGCGGGGTTTTCGATGCTGGGCAATCTGCTGCTGCTCTTTGCCTATGCGCAGGCACCCGCGTCACGGCTGGCGCCGCTGGTCTATTTCCAGCTGATCGCCGCCGTCTCGCTCGGCTGGCTGGTCTTTGATCAATGGCCTGATGTGCTGACCTGGGCCGGTCTGTGTGTGGTCATCAGCGCCGGTCTGGTCTCAGCGCGGCTGCGTCGCTGACCAATCGCCACGCGCCCGGATAGCGCTTGAGCTGATATTGACCATCGGCACATTCACAAAACACCAGGCCGGGGCCTCGGCATGGGCCAGCAGACGGCTCTGCCCACCTTTCAGCCGATACGGTGCATAAAGCCGCGCGGCAGGCGACAGCCGCGCCGAGATCCGCTCACCCGGTCGCGCCAGCACTCCGACGGGTACGGTGTCCAGAATCTGCCGCCAGTCTTTCCAGCGGTGGAAATCGGCCAGATTATCCGCCCCCATCAACCAGACAAAGCGCACGCCGGGATGGCGCTGCCGCAGCAGGCGCAGCGTCTCGGCCGTGTAGCAGGTGCCGACATCGGCCTCGATCCCGCTGATCTGCACACGCGGATGGTCCATCAGCGCCCGCGCGGCGGCAATCCGGCGGTCAAGCGGCGCTGGCGGGTGCGCCTTCAGCGGATTGCCGGGCGACACCAGCCAGACCAGCTGATCCAGCCCAAAGCGTTTGAGCGCTGCCAGCGAGATGGCACGATGCCCCTGATGCGGCGGATCAAAGGACCCGCCCAGAAGGCCAACAGTGGTACCGGGCGGAATATGGGGCAAGCGGTGCATCATGCCTGCCTTGATGCACATAGTTGAAAGAGAGATCAATCAGCTGTTGCAGGCTCTGGTTGCGAAACTGTGAAAGCCGCCCCGCCAGTCTTTGCGATCATGGCGGCAGGCGTGCACGCCCCGCGCCCCCGCCCCTGCATCCCGCATTGCCCCCGCCTTTCCCATCCGCTATCACACCAGCCAGCAAATTCCCCCCTTACACGGAGCTGTCTCATGGCTGCCTATCAATACGTCTACCACATGCAGGGGGTCTCCAAGACCTACCCCGGTGGCAAGAAATGCTTTGAAAACATCCACCTGTCCTTTCTCCCCGGTGTGAAAATCGGTGTTGTCGGCGTCAACGGCGCCGGTAAATCGACGCTGATGAAGATCATGGCGGGTCTCGATACCGATTTCACCGGTGAGGCCTGGGCCGCCGAGGGCGCCAAGGTTGGCTATCTGCCGCAGGAGCCGAAGCTGGACGAAAGCCTGACCGTGCGTGAAAACGTCATGCTGGGCGTCGCCGGGAAAAAGGCCATTCTTGATCGCTACAATGAGCTGGCGATGAACTACTCGGACGAGACCGCCGAGGAAATGGCCGAGCTGCAGGACAAGATCGACGCCGAGAACCTCTGGGATCTGGACAGCCAGATCGACGTCTCGATGGAGGCGCTGCGCTGCCCGCCGGATGATGCCGAAATCGCCAACCTGTCTGGTGGTGAGCGCCGTCGCGTGGCCCTCTGCAAGCTGCTGCTTGAAGCACCGGAAATGCTGCTGCTTGACGAACCGACCAACCACCTTGATGCGGAAACCATCGCCTGGCTGCAACAGCATCTGATCGACTACAAGGGCACCATCCTCTGCGTCACCCACGACCGTTATTTCCTGGATGACATCACCGGCTGGATCCTCGAGCTGGACCGGGGCCGCGGCATCCCCTACGAGGGCAATTATTCCAGCTGGCTGGAACAGAAGGCCAAACGTCTGGAGCAGGAAGCGCGCGAAGACAAATCCAAGCAGAAGACGCTGGAGCGCGAGTTGGAATGGATGCGTCAGGGCGCCAAGGCGCGTCAGGCCAAATCCAAGGCCCGGATCAACGCCTATAACGATCTGGCCAGCCAGTCCGAGCGCGAGAAACTGACCCGCGCCCAGATCGTCATCCCCAACGGCCCGCGTCTGGGGTCCAAGGTGATCGAGGTCTCGGGCATCTCCAAACATTACGGCGACAAGCAGCTGGTGGAGAACCTGTCCTTTGACCTGCCCCCCGGCGGCATCGTCGGCGTGATCGGCCCCAACGGTGCGGGTAAATCGACCCTGTTCCGGATGCTGACCGGCCAGGAACAGCCCGATGAGGGCAGCGTCAGCTATGGCGATACCGTGAAACTGTCCTATGTCGACCAGTCGCGCGACGATCTGAACGACAATGATACCGTCTGGGAAGCCATCTCCGGCGGCGCCGAGATCATCGAGCTGGGCGACGCGCAGGTCAACTCCCGCGCCTATTGCTCGTCGTTCAACTTCAAGGGCGGCGACCAGCAGAAGAAACTGTCGCTGCTGTCGGGCGGCGAGCGCAACCGGGTCCATATGGCGCGGCTGCTGAAAGAGGGCGGCAACGTGCTGCTGCTTGACGAACCGACCAACGATCTGGACGTCGAAACCCTGCGCGCGCTGGAAGACGCACTGGTCGATTTCGCCGGCTGCGCCGTGGTCATCTCGCACGACCGTTTCTTCCTCGACCGGATCTGTACGCATATTCTGGCGTTTGAGGGTGACGCCCATGTGGAATGGTTCGAGGGCAACTTCGAGGACTACGAAGAGGACAAGAAACGCCGTCTCGGCCCCGACGCGCTGGAGCCCAAGCGGTTGAAGCACAAGAAATTTGTGCGGTGAGTGAGCTTCAGGGGGTGATGCGATACCAGCTCACCCCCTGAAGTCTTCAAATCACTCCTTCCCCAAACGGCTTATTCGGCGTCGCCCTCTTAATAGAGGCGGGCGTCGCCTCTTATCCGGCTTTCCAGGTCGTCGTGTTCCCTTTGTCGGAACCAACCCGTTCCCACAGCCGCCATGACCCCGGCATAATTTGAACAAAATTAACCCTATTCTGAGATTTGCCGAGGCCTGTGCCCGTCGGCGAACCACAGAAGGGTGAGAGCATGGCAGGAATCGGGATCTTGGTAGGCGTCATTGGCGGGCTGAATGCGGCCGTATTGGGCTATACGCTGATCGGCCTGTCCTTCGGCATGAGCCTGCTGCTCTATCCGCTGTTCGGAGTGCCCTCGGCGATGCTGGCCATCCTGCTGCTGTGGACGCAGAAGGCCGCCCGCAATACGCTGGCGGACAAGGCCGGGGACAAGCGGGCGCACGGAGCACATCAGGGGCTGTCGGCGAAACCCGCGCGGGCCTGATTTCCGCCGCAGCCGACCACTCCACGGGCCAAATCCATGCGATATGCGCACCGAAACAGCCCGTCGCGGTCACAATTCCAGAATAAGCTGCAACACATACCAATATACTCGCCATCTGACCGTAAGACATATTGATTGCATCGCCTGTTTCAGGGCAATTTCCCCTCAGTTGAGTGAGGGTGTTATGGCTTGGTTGGCGATGTTGACGAGTACCGGTGTGACCATGATGGTCACGGTGATATACTATGTGGCGTACAACCTGCCCATCTGGGGGCTTCTTCTGCTCTATAGTGGCATCAGCAGCCTGCTTGGCGTCGGCCTCACCGTGGCGCTGGTTCTAAAAAGCGGCGGCTTCCCGCGCAGACGCCCAGAGCAAAATTCGCAGGATACATCAA
The DNA here is from genome assembly GCF_048056635.1 of Phaeobacter sp. JH20_08. Taxonomy (NCBI): domain Bacteria; kingdom Pseudomonadati; phylum Pseudomonadota; class Alphaproteobacteria; order Rhodobacterales; family Roseobacteraceae; genus Phaeobacter; species Phaeobacter sp. JH20_08. The sequence goes on from NZ_JAYMVV010000007.1 coordinate 19,308, forward strand.
TTTGACACCTTCCACACGCGCAGCGAAGATCGCGCATCCATCTGATATTTCCAATTGAAATCACAGCATTACACATAATTCAGCAGATCCCGTCACCTGCGCCACCCCCGATGTTAACCAAATTTAAAGACAATTTGAGCTATCTTGCTCGAACACAGAGAGTTGCACTCTGCCTGAAAAATTGTAGATTAAATGCGACTCAACCTAAGAGGTATAAACATGGCATGGATCGGGATCATTGTCGGTACTTTTGCAGGGATTTTCTCTGCGGTCGCCGCCTATACCCTCTATGCGCTGCCACTTTGGTATAGCTTGCTGCTCTACCCCACCGTTGGCACAACCGCCGCCATTGTGACCATGCTTGCAATGCTGCATCTGCCGCCGGGTCTGCGTCCGATGATGCCGCCGGACGGGGATGAAACCCACCGCATGGCCTGAGCCGACCGCAGGACCCGAGCCAACCGCAGGGCCAAAGCCCCCTTATCCGCGTTTCGATATCAGCCGAGCCTCCGGCTTATCCCTTCGCCCAGCTCACGATCTGGCCTGCGCGCAGGGCGCCTGCCTGCCGTTTCTGTTCCTTGCCGCGCACAAAGCGGACAAGTGTCGGGATCCCCTTGATCCGGTAGCGTGCGCCGGTGGACTGATGGGTCTGGGTGTTCAGCTTGACCAGCCGCACCTGCCCCTGCAGCGTTTTTGCCGCCTTGGCATAATCCGGGGCCATCATCTTGCAAGGACCACACCAGGGCGCCCAGAAATCTACCACCAGCGGCAGGTCATCCTGCGCGGCGGCCTTTTGCAGGGTCGCCGGGTCGACATCGACCGGCGTCGAGGGGATCAGCGCAGCCCCGCAGGTGCCGCATTTGGGGCCGGCGGCCAGACGGTCCTCGGGCACGCGGTTCAGCTGGGCACAGCTGAGGCAGGTCAGGGTCTTGGCACCCATGGGGCAATCTCTCCTTCGCATCACTGACCGCCGAGGCGGCGTGGCGCCTGTATTCAGGCCAGATATACTGGCCAGAGGCGGCAGGACAAGCCCTGCCCGCGCTGGTGCCCACCCGCTAGAAGGTGAGCTTGGCGCCCAGAATGACGCTATGCGAGCGCACGCTGGCATCGCCTGTGCGCCGGGGCAGGATCAGCGGCACAAAGCCATCGTTGAACAGATATTCCGCCCCCAGCGTGACATTCGGGGCCAGCGCAACCTCCATCCCGAGGATGATCTGCGACATCGACTCCCATTCGGTGCCGGAGGCGCCTTGCCGCCCGTGGCTGGCGGAGAGTGAATAGACCGCCGGACGTCCCAGCACCTCCCCCCGGTAGCGCCCCTGCAGCGTCAGCGCGCTGACCTTGTGATCGGTGGCAGGCCAGCGGTCGGTGGTCTGGGTGAACTCCGCCATGACGTCGAAGCGCTCTGCGCTGAGCGTGGCGTGAATATCCCAGGCGCCGTTCCAGCCCCGGTCGATGCCGCTTCCGGGGGGATGATGGGCAATGGTGCTGTCGTAGATCGTGCCGCGCAGAAAACCGGCCCCCAGTTTCAGCCCCATACCATTGGCCAGCGGAATGCGATGGGAGGCGTTCAGCGCGTAATTGGTGTAGTGATCATCGTTCTTCGGGCTGCTGATCACCCGGTTGCCCCGGTGGTTGCGAATGATCGACAGCGCCAGTTCGGTACGCTCGGTGATATAACCGATCTCGATCAGCGGATCCTTGGTCTGGGCCCAGAAGTAATGGCTGTTATGGGTATGGGTGAAGGGCGCATAGCTGGCAAAATTGCCGAAATTCACCGTCTTGCGCCCAACCGCCAGATAAAAGGGCGAGCGGTCCAGATCACCAACCGCCAGCCAGGCCTTGCGCAGCTGGATGTCGTTCTGGCCGGGATATTCGACCTCGGTATATTCGCCCTGCACAACCGCTGTCAGCAGCGGGGTGGTGGCGGTCGTGATCAGCGAGATATCATTGATCACACCATAGGTATCGGTGGTGCCGCTGGTGTGGGTCGGCGGCAGCCGCGACAGGATCGGAAATTTGCCGGGCGTATTGGTGTTCTCATAGATCACCGTGCCTAAGAAGCGCCCGCCAAAGGTGATCCGATTGACCCCGAGCTGCCCCGATTGCCGCGCGCGCAGGGCAATGGCGACCTTGTTGGTCACATCTTCCTGACGGTCCAGCATCCGTTCTGAATAACGCAGTGAGGTGGCGAGAAACCCCGCATCTTCCTGAGCCTCACTCCGGTCCGCAGCCGCGAGGCCGACAGCCATAATCAGCGCGGTCACTGCCGCGCGCCCCCCAAATGAAACAGTCACAATGGTTACTCCAGTATACCCCCGACAAACCGCCAGACGGGCTGTAAACAGCCACCGGCCGGTTTCGGACGGGATCGCAGACCTGAAACGCAGAAGCCGAGAAATAGCCCCTGTCCGGGCCTGAGACCTCCGGCAGAGCTGCCCCCGCAGCCGTGCCGACATGACGCCCTCAAACGAGAAACCCGCCGGAAATGACGGTGGATCAGAAACGCGATCCGATCACAGGATATCACAGCTTCGTGATATCACGAAGCCTGATTTGCCAATGTCCTATGGCCCATCAGGGCATCGCGCTGTTGCACCAACGTCGCGCCGTCTGCCCGCAACGGCGGCCGTGCGGGCGCCGCTATTGACCGGATTGTTCGCGCACCGCAGACTGATGGCATCTGTTCCAAAACCGAAAGAGCCACGCATGTTGTCACGCCGCGCCTTTCTGGCCAGCTCCGCCGCCGCCTCTCTCTGGCCTCAGATCGGGTCAGCCGAAACGGCCTTTGACCCCACTCCGCAGGAGGTCCGCATCAAGAAGCAATTCGCCCCCGGGCAAATTCTGGTGCTGCCGCGATCCTATTACCTTTATTACGTGACAGAGCCGCGCAGGGCGCGCCGCTATGGCGTTGGCGTCGGGCGGGCCGGTCTTGAATTCACCGGCACCGCCGTCATCCAGGCCAAGAAAGAATGGCCAACCTGGCGCCCGACGGACGAGATGATCGAACGCGATCCGCGCAGCTATGCCCGCTTTGTCGATAATAAATACATCCAGCCCGGTGGCACTGATAACCCGCTGGGCGCGCGCGCGCTCTACCTGTTTCAGAACGGCATCGACACCTATTTCCGCATTCACGGCACCAATCAGCCGCAAACGATCGGCCATTCCGTCTCCAACGGCTGCATCCGCATGACGAACGAGCATATCGTCGACCTCTACGAACGGGTGCCCTTGGGAACCGTGGTGACGGTGCTCTGATCAGGACCAGACCAAGGTGGCAGCGCGTGATTTGTTGGCGCATCGGCGCCAGCTTGCCTGTCCGGGTGCCAAGCCCCGCCGATGGCCATCCACAGCGCCTCTGGCAGCGCCAAACTGACAGGCACCCCCCGCTATAACACTTGCACCGAGAGGACATTGGCGACAAGATCGTTCCCGCAAGGTTACGCAGAACTCATCGCTGTCCTAGGAGGCTCGGTCATGAATACGCAATGACATTGCCGGGCTGTCGCATGTCGCGGACAGGGATTTAGAGTAAGACTGGGAGAAGAAGACGATGGCCACAGGCACCGTCAAATGGTTCAACACCACCAAAGGTTACGGTTTCATTGCACCCGATGCGGGTGGCAGCGATGTGTTCGTACATATTTCCGCCGTTGAGCGGTCGGGGCTGACCGGCCTCGCGGACAACCAGAAAGTGACCTATGAGCTGCAACCGGGCCGTGACGGCCGCGAGTCTGCGGTGAATATCGAGCTGGCCTAACCCGCCTACCCGAAGAAGATCAGCTGTCGGCCCCCTTTCGGGGCCGTCTTTTGTTGTGGCGCCCAGTCATCTGCCGCAGCACCTCTGCGGTCATCCCGTGGCGCCCCCGCGTCAGCGGTCCACCCTGGCCACCAGATCCAGCACCTTCGGGCCGATGGCCGCCACATTCAGCGCCACGCCTTTTGCGTTGGGGTGAATCCCGTCCTCCTGCAGATACGGCCCCGCCGCCTGCGGATCATTGCCGGTTGCCGCGCGGATCCCGGCAAGGCTGTCGTCATGCAGCAGCGCGCCATAGTCGCGCGCCAGCTCGGGGAAGATTGCGTCGAATTCTGCTTTGAAGTCGGCGCCATAGTTGCCCGGCGCCGCGATACCAACCAACAGCACCGGCACCGCATTGGCCTTGGCGACCTCCAGAATACGGGCGAGATTGGCGCGGCTCTCAGCCGGGGCGATCCCGCGCAGCAGGTCATTGCCGCCCAATGCGACGATCAGCGCATCCGGCCCGTCGGCCAGCGTCCAGTCGATCCGCGCCGCGCCACCCGCCGTGGTATCGCCGGAGACACCGGCATTGATCAGGCGCACCTCAGCCCCCTGTTCCCCCAGCCAGCGCTGTAGCTGCGGCACCCAGCCCTGCCCCTGCGGCAGCCCGTAGCCCTGCACCAGACTGTCCCCCAAAGCCGCCACCCGAACCGGATCGGCCTGCGCAACTGCGGCAGTTAATATAAAAATCAATCCGGCCATTATCTTGCGCATTGGTAGAAAGGCTCCATATCGAGAGTGATCCCAAAACAGGCGCGACGTCACATGCAGTCCAGCACGATCCCCCAGTCCGACCCTATCCTGAACCTCCAGCATGCGTCTTTGTCGCTGGTTGGCAATACCGGACCTGTCGAAATCCTGCATGACATCTCGCTTGCGGTCGAAAGCGGCGAGACGCTGGGCCTGATTGGTCCCTCCGGGTCGGGCAAATCCTCGCTGCTGATGGTGATGGGCGGTCTGGAACAGGCAACCGGCGGCACCGTCTCGGCGCTGGGGCAGGACCTGACCGCGATGGATGAGGATGCGCTGGCGCGGTTTCGCCGCGACAATATGGGTGTCGTGTTCCAGAGCTTTCACCTGATCCCCACCATGACGGCGCTCGAAAATGTCGCCACCCCGCTGGAGCTGGCCGGGCACAGGGATGCCTTTGACCGCGCGCAGGCCGAACTGGAGGCCGTGGGGCTCGGCCATCGTGCCGGTCACTTCCCGGCGCAGATGTCAGGTGGTGAACAACAGCGTGTGGCACTGGCACGCGCCCTGGTGACCCGCCCGCGGATCCTGCTGGCGGATGAGCCGACGGGCAATCTGGACGCCACCAACGGCGATGCGATCATGGACCTGCTGTTTGACCTGCGCGACCGCTATGGCGCGACGCTGATCATGGTCACCCATGCGCCGGAACTGGCGGCGCGCTGTGACCGGGTGATCCGGCTGCGCGATGGCCGTCTCGACCTTGCCGCCGCGCGCGAGGCCGCTGAATGAACACCTTGTCGCTGGCGACACGCTTTGCCATACGGGAGCTGCGCGGCGGGCTGCATGGGTTTCGCGTTTTCCTGATCTGTCTGGCGCTGGGGGTGGCGGTGATTGCCGGGATCGGCTCGCTGCGCTCGGCGATTGAAACCGGGCTGAGCGAGGAAGGCGCGGTCTTGCTGGGCGGGGATGCCGAACTGGGCTTTACCTATCGGCGCGCCAGCCCAGAGGAACAGGCCTGGATGGAGGCCAATGCCCTGCGCCGCTCCGAGGTGATCGACTTCCGGTCGATGGCAGCTGTCGGTGAGGAACGCGCCCTGACGCAGGTGAAGGCGGTAGACAGCGCCTATCCACTGGTTGGCACGGTGCGGCTCTCGCCGGATCTGCCGCTGCCACAGGCGCTGGAGGGCGCCGGGGACCTGCCCGGCGGCGTGATGCAGCGGGTGCTTGCGGATCGGCTGGGCCTCTCTGTTGGTGACCGCTTTGCCCTTGGCACCCAAAGCTTTGTCCTGACCGCGCTGCTGGAGAATGAACCGGATGCCGCCAGCGCGGGCTTCACGCTTGGGCCACGCACCATCGTGCGCAGCGCTGACCTGGCCCGATCCGGCCTGTTGCAGCCCGGCACGCTGTTTTCCAGCAAATACCGGCTGACCCTGCCCGAAGGCACCGATCTGGAGCAGCTGAAATCCCGCGCCGAAGCCGAGCTGGACAACAGCGGTATGCGCTGGACCGACGCCCGTAACGGCGCACCGGGCATCGCCACCTTTGTCGAGCGGCTGGCCGGGTTTCTGGTGCTGGTTGGCCTCTCCGGGCTGGCTGTGGGCGGCATCGGCGTCTCAGCCGCCGTGCGCGCCTATCTGGCGGCAAAGACCGCGACCATCGCCACCCTGCGCACGCTGGGCGCGGACCGCCGGACGATCTTTCTGACCTATTTTCTGCAAATCGGGGCGCTGGCGCTGCTTGGTGTTGCGATTGGCCTCGTGATCGGCGGGCTGGCCCCGGTGCTGCTGGGGCCGCTGATTGCGGCGCAGCTGCCGTTTCCTGCGGTCTTTGGCATCTCGGTCCCGGCGTTGAGCGAAGCGGCGCTTTACGGGCTGCTGACGGCCTTTGTCTTTGCGCTCTGGCCGCTGGCCCGCGCCGAGCGGATCCGCGCTGCGGCGCTGTTTCGTGACGCGCTGGACAGCCGCAGCCGCTGGCCTGCCCCCCGCTATATCGTCGCCACGGCTGTCTCGGTGGCGGTGCTGATTGGTTCTGCCGCGCTGTTCAGCGGCGCGATTGAGCTGACGCTCTGGACTGCTGCGGGGCTGATCGGCGCGCTGGCGGTGCTGCTGCTGGCCGCGCTGGTGCTGGGCTGGATCGCCCGCCGCGCCGCGCCGCTGACCCGTGGATATCCGGCGCTTCGATGGGCGCTCTCGGCGATTGGCACCTCTCGCGATGGCGCCGTGCCGACCGTGCTGGCCCTGGGGCTGGGGCTGACCGTTCTGGCCGCGATTGGTCAGGTCGACGGCAATATGCGCCGCGCCATCGAAGGCAACCTGCCCGATGTGGCGCCCTCCTATTTCTTCGTTGATATCCAGCGCGATCAGATGCCGGATTTCCTCGCCCGCGTGGAGCAGGACCCGGCGGTTGAGCGCGTGCAGAGCGCACCGATGCTGCGCGGCATCCTCACCACCATCAACGGCCAGCCCGCAACCGAGGTGGCAGGCGATCACTGGGTCGTCCGGGGCGATCGCGGCATCACCTATGCCGCCAAACAGCCAGACACCACCCAGATCGTCGCGGGCGCGTGGTGGCCCGAAGAGTACACCGGCGCGCCGCAGGTCAGCTTTGCCCGCGAAGAGGCCGAGGAGCTGGGTCTCAACCTTGGCGACACGCTGACGCTCAACGTGCTGGGCCGCGACATTACCGCCACCATCACCAGCCTGCGCGAGGTCGATTTTTCCACGGCGGGCATGGGCTTTGTCATGGTGCTGAACGAAAGCGCGCTTGCAGGGGCCCCGCACAGCTATATCGCCACGGTCTATGCCGAACAGGAGGCCGAAGCCCAGATCCTGCGCGATCTCGCCAAGGCGATGCCGAACATCACCGCGATCCGGGTCCGCGATGCGCTGGACCGGGTGTCGGACCTGTTGCGGCAGCTCGCATCTGCCACCGCCTATGGTGCCGCGGCAACGCTGCTGACCGGTTTCATGGTGCTGATTGGCACCGCCGCCGCCGGCGAACCTGCCCGCCGCTACGAGGCGGCTGTGCTCAAGACGCTGGGCGCGCCGCGACGGCAGATCCTGATCAGCTTTGCGCTCAGATCGGTGTTTCTGGGCGCCGGGGCCGGCCTGGTCGCGCTGACGGCCGGAATGACCGGGGCCTGGGCCATCAACACCTATGTGTTCGAAAGCGATTATCAGGTGATCTGGAGCAATGCGCTGGCGATCATCAGCGGCGGCATCCTGACCACGCTGCTGGCTGGGCTGGCCTTTGCCTGGCGGCCCCTTCAGGTGCGCCCGGCCCGGATCCTGCGGGCCCGCGACTAGGCCACACCGCGGCCTCTGGCGCCGCGCTTGCGGGGCCGCCCGCCACAACACCAGCCACGACGTCAGCCACGGCGGGCGGGCGCCAGAGCATCTCAGCTGGCGTAGCGCGCGCAGCCGGTCGAAACCGGCGATTGGAACAGGGCAAACAGCGCATCATTGTCGCAGACCAGCGCCTCCAGGGTGATCCCGTCCAGCGACCGGTAGAAGGCCTGCGCCGCATCGGCGAGGGCAATCCGCAGCCGACAGGCCGAAACCAGCGGGCAGGTATTGTCGGCATCGGCAAAACACTCGACCATCGGCACCGTGCCCTCGACCGCGCGAAAGACATCGCCAATGCCGATTTCCGCCGCGGGCCTGCCCAGCGACATGCCCCCGTTACGCCCACGCTGCGTATGCAGATAGCCCAGCTGCGCCAACTGGTTGATCACCTGCGCCAAATGGTTCTCCGAGATATTGCAGCGCGCGGCAATTTCGGATTTGGTAACCAGGCGGTCCGCATGGGCTGCACAATACATCAACAGCCGCACTGCAATATTTGTCCGTTTCGTGATCCGCATGATCGCCCCTCCGAGGTGCCTTGTCGCAAGATCATGACATGGCCGCACAAAGGCCACTTTGACATGTATCAAAGCCGCACGCGCTTTCGCCTGCCCCTGCCCCTGACCCTGCCGGGTCCCGCTGCGCCGCCCGCAGGCAGCGCCGACGCAGGGCAAACGGTGGGCAACAGACCCCACCTGCCTGTGGCGGTCAGCGCCGCTGAGACAGACATCGCCAGTCAGGAGATCTGAATGCCCGCCCCCGTTTCCCCAGCCCCCTATTTCTTTGGCTACGGCAGCCTGGTGAACACGCGCACCCATGGCTACGGTCAGGCCCGCCCCGCGCGACTCAACGGCTGGCGCCGGGCCTGGGTGCATACCGATCTGCGCCCGGTTGCCTTTCTCAGCGCCGTGCCCTGTGACAGAACCACCATCGACGGGCTGATCGCCGAGGTGCCGGGCGCCGACTGGGCGGCGCTTGATGACCGCGAATTTGCCTATGAGCGGCTGCCTGCCAGCGGCGCGGTCCAGCATGATCTGAACCCGGAGACCGATATCGCGGTCTATGCGGTGCCCGGCCACAGCCAGCGCGCGGCCAGCCTGCGCCATCCGATCCTGCTCAGCTATCTCGACGTGGTTATTCAGGGCTATCTGGACGTCTTCGGCGCCGATGGTGTCGCCGCCTTCGTGCGCACAACCGATGGCTGGGACGCGCCGATCCTGAACGACCGCAGCGCCCCGCGATATCCCAGAGCGCAGAGGCTGACTGCTGAAGAGCTGGATCTGGTCGATCAGCATCTGCTGGCGCTTGGCGCGACCGTTATCGGGGCAGATCAGTGATTTCCCGCACCCTGCTCTATGTCCGGCGGATCACCCGGCAACTGTGGTTCCGGGTTGTGCTGCTCTCGGCCTGTTCGCTGCTGGCGCTGGCCATCGCTCCCTGGCTCACGCCCTTCATACCCGAAGACCTGGGCGAACGCTTTGGCCGCGAGGCGGCGCTGCCGGTGCTGACCATCCTTGCCTCCGGGATGCTGGCGGTCACCACATTCTCGCTCAATGTCATGGTCTCGGCCTATCGTACGGCCGCTGCCACGGCGACGCCACGGGTCTATCGCCTGCTGCTGGAGAATACGATCACCCAGAGCGTATTGGCCACCTTTGTCGGCGGGTTTGTCTTCAGCCTGAGCGCGGTGATCCTGTTCCGCGCCGGGTTCTACAGCGAGGATGCCGCCATCGTGATCTTTGCCATCACCGTCGGAGTGGTGGCGCTGATCGTCGTGGCGATTTTGCGCTGGATTGACCATCTGTCGGGACTTGGCAGCATGGATCACACGCTGCGCCTGATCGAAGAGCGCAGCCGCACCAGCCTGCGCCAGCGGGCCGAAGCGCCCTGCCTGGGCGCCGCCTGCGCCGAGGATGACACCAGATTTCAGCAGCAGGGCCGGGCCATCCCGGCGCAGGCCTCGGGCTTTGTGCGGTTTGTCGATGTCGCAGGGTTGCAGACGCTGGCCGAAGAGGCCGAGACCAGGATCGCCATCCACCGCACCCCCGGCGAATTCGTGCTGCGCGGGCGGCCGGTGGCCTATGCCGAGACCGGCGAGGAGACGCTCTGCGAGGCGGCCAGCCGCTGCATCGAAATCGGTGATGTGCGCAGTTTCGATCAGGATCCCTCCTTTGGCCTGACGCTGCTGGCGGAAACCGCACAGCGCGCCCTGTCGCCCGGCGTCAATGATCCCGGCACCGCGCTGGAGGTCATGGGGCGGCTGGAACGGCTGCTGTGGGAGAATACCCCGGATGAGGCCGAGCCTGACGCGCGCGACGTGTCCTTTGACCGGGTGATGATGCCTGCGGTCTCGGCCCGGCACCTGCTGTCCTGCGCCTTTCCGCCCATCGCCCGCGCCGGCGGCGACGACCCTGCGGTGATCGACTGGATGGACAAAGCGCTCTCCGCGCTGGCGCATCATCCCAACCCGGCCATGGCCGAGGCCGCCGCCGACCTGCGCGATGGCAAGCGGAAGGGAGATGACCAAGAGGGACACCAAGAGGGAGAGCCGAAGTGACACCCGGAGGCGGGTCCGAAGGGCGGCGGCCAAGGCGGCTCCCGCCCGCACAACAGGGCAGATCTGCCCTGCCCTGAGCGCAGTTGGGCATGGCAGACCGCCTACAGGCGGTCTGCGGCGCCGCGCCGGCGCGCGGCGCCCGGCCCAACCGCAGAGGTGGCTTCTGTGATGCCACCGATGTGGGCGGGAGCACCCCGGACAGCACAGGACAGCACAAAGGCGGCCCCCTATGGTGCCGCCTTTGCATCAGACAGTCGTTAAAGCTCAGCCGCGGGCGCGGACCGTTTCCATCAGCGCCAGCAGGGCGGACATGTCGGGGCCGCGCTCCATGCCGGTCACGGCTTTGCGCAGCGGCATGAACAGGCCCTTGCCCTTGCGGCCCGTCGCCTCTTTCACAGCAGCGGTCCATGTGCCCCAGCTCTCGCTGTCGTAGGGGCCTTCGGGCAGCAGCGCCATCGCCTCGGCGATGAAGTCCTTGTCCTCATCAGCCACCAGCGGCTCGGCGCCGTCGCGGCAGAGGTCCCACCAGCCCGCCAGATCCTTCAGCGTGGTGATGTTCTCCTTGGCCATATCCCAGAATGCGGCCTGTTTCTCTGCCGGAACCCCCAGCGCGTCCACATGGGACTGCACGGCCTCCAGCGGCAGGGACTGCAAATACCGGGCGGTCACCGGGTAGAGATCCTGCACATCGAACTTGGTCGGCGCAGCGCCAAAACGGTTGATGTCGAAACCCTCGATCAGCTCTGCCAGTTCCGCGCGCAGCTCAACCGGGTCGGAGGAGCCAAGGCGCGCCATCAGGCTCAGCAGCGCCATCGGCTGCACGCCCGCTTCACGCAGATCGCGCAGGGCCAGCGTGCCGAGGCGTTTGGACAGCGCCTCACCCTGCGGGCCGGTCAAGAGCGAGTGATGCGCAAAGGAGGGGACAGTGCCGCCGAGCGCCTCGATGATCTGGATCTGGGTGGCGGTGTTGGTGACATGGTCAGAGCCGCGCACAACATGGGTCACGCCCATTTCCGTGTCGTCCACTACCGAGGCCAGCGTATAGAGGAACTGGCCGTCGCCACGGATCAAGACCGGGTCCGAGACCGACGCGGCATCGATGGAGATATCGCCCAGGATACCATCGGTCCACTCGATCCGCTCCTGATCCAGCTTGAAGCGCCAGACACCATCGCCGCGCTCGGCGCGCAGCTTGGCCTTGTCGTCCTCCGACAGGTTCAGCGCAGCGCGATCATAGACCGGCGGCTTGCCCATGTTCAGCTGCTTCTTGCGCTTCAGGTCCAGTTCAACCGGCGTTTCAAACGCCTCGTAGAACCGGCCGATCTCGCGCAGCTTGTCGGCAGCGGCGACATAGCGGTCGAGACGTTCGGACTGGCGTTCAACACGGTCCCAGGTCAGGCCCAGCCATTCCAGATCCTGCTTGATGGCATCGACGTACTCTTCCTTCGACCGCTCCGGGTCGGTGTCGTCGATGCGCAGGATGAAGCTGCCGCCGGCCTTGCGGGCGATCAGATAGTTCATCAGCGCGGTGCGCAGATTGCCAACGTGGATATAGCCGGTCGGCGACGGGGCAAATCGGGTGGTTGTCATCACAAGTCTCCTGTTGCCCTGCCCCATGTCACATAGGCGACGTTTTGTCCAGTTGCGGCGCAGTCGCCGACGGTTGATCCCAAGTCGTCTCAAACTGTCCGCGTTTTTCAGGGGGCGGCTTAGATTTCGTTCAGACTTCCTGTGTCAGCCTGTCGCAGCACTGACGATTATTGGTACGAAGAATGGGGTCTCCCGTGAACAAAGTGATCCCGAGCGACATGTTGCAGGCGGAGAGTTTGCCTGAACCCTCCCACGCGCGGCTCATGGATGTGTTGAACAAGCTGGATCAGGGCGTGATGGTCTGGACCGAGGACGGGCATTGCCAGGTCTTCAACGAACGGCTGCTCACCCTGCTGGAGCTGCAGAATGGCGACATCTTTCCGGGCTATTCGCGTGAGGCGTTTTTTGCCACCGCCGTCAGGCTGGGCCATGTGACCGAAGACAGCGCCAGACAGGCCGAACAGGATTTCAGCTCTGACAAGGAGCGGTTTTCGGCGACCCGCAGGATGCCGTCGGGACGGCGCCTTCAGATCGACACCCGCAGGCTGTCCACCGGCGGCTTTGTCTCCTGCTACACCGATGTGACCCAGATCGAGCGCAGTGCGCGGGACCTGACATTGGCGCGCCAGGCCGCCGAGGAGGCGGAGCTGACCGCGCTGAAGACGCTTGCGGCGGAACAGTCCTGGCGCGAAGAGGCCAAGCTGCTGTCGCAGCTCGACGTCTGGCTGCATTCCTGCAAATCCCAGGAGGAGCTGTTCCGCATTGTCAGCGCCTTCATGGCGAAGCTGTTTCCGCAATCCCAGGGCGAGCTTTACATCTACTCCAACTCGCGGGACGTTCTGGATGGCAAATGCCACTGGGGCGGGGCGGAGGTCCATGACCACATCTTTGCCGATGCCTGCTGGGCGCTGCGGCGCGGGCGGCAGTATCTCTATTCTGCGGATAAGATCGCCTTTCCCTGCGCACATGTCGAGGAGCAGCCTGCCACCGATGAGCATGGCGATTACGTCTGTTTTCCGGTGGTCGCCCATGGCAATACCGTCGGTCTGCTGCATGTGAAATTTGCACCGGAAACCGACCCTAAGCGCAAGGTGGCGCTGCATCGCCTTGCCCTGCGCTGCGGCGAACATATCTCGCTGGCGGTGGCCAATGTCCGCCTGCGCGACGAATTGCACGACCAGTCCACCCGAGATCCGCTGACCGGTGTCTACAATCGGCGCTATTTCCTCGGCGAGCTGCGCAATGCGGTGGCGCTGGCCGACCGGCGCGCCAGCCAGCTGGGAGTGCTCAGCTTTGATGCGGACCGGTTCAAGACCTTCAACGACACCCATGGCCACGATGCGGGCGACATGGTGCTGCGCGCCATTGGCGACACGCTGAAGGATCTGTTCCGCAATGGCGAGATCTGCTGCCGGATGGGCGGCGAGGAATTTGCCGTCTTCCTGCCGGATACCGACAAGGAACAGACGATGGAGGTCGGCGAAGCGCTGCGTGTCGCGATTGAGGAAATCACACTGCGCTATGGCTCCGGCACGCTGCCGCGTGTCACCATCTCCATCGGCGTTGCCAGCTTCCCCGAGGATGGCCTGCTGCCGCAGGATCTGATGCACGCCGCGGACCGCGCGCTTTACGCGGCAAAGGATGCAGGCCGCAACTGCGTCGTGGATTGCCAGGAAGCCGATCCCGCCAACGGCCCCTTCTCCGGCAGCTGACCCCGACCGAACGTATGCGATGCTCCCGCCTTGGCCGCACCTTTGGCCGCAGGGACCAGCCCGATATCGCTGACACCAACGGGTGGATCACCAGCGCCTTACTGGTCGGTCAACTGGGGTCGCGCCAGCGGTTCACGATCGGATACCGACGATCAAGCCAGAACGCGCGCGGTGTGAGCCGCGCACCGGGGGCTGACTGAAAGCGTTTGTATTCGCTGATATAAATCAGGTGTTCCACGCGTTTTGCCGTCTCCCGCGAGAACCCGGCCGCAACGCAATCAGCAATCGAACCGTCCCTATCCACCAGGATCTCCAGCAGCGCGTCCAGTTCAGGGTAATCCGGCAGGCTGTCGCTGTCCTTCTGATCGTCGCGCAGCTCGGCGCTCGGTGGCTTGTCGATGACCGAGGGGCGGATGACCTCCCCTTCCGGCCCCATCATCCAGTCGCGGTGATTGGCATTGCGCCAGCGGCAGGTCTCGAACACGCGGGTCTTGTAGAGATCCTTGATCGGGTTGTAGCCCCCCGCCATATCGCCGTAGATCGTGGCATAGCCCACGGCGACCTCGGATTTATTGCCGGTGGTCAGCAGCATCTCGCCAAATTTGTTGGACATCGCCATCAGGAGAAGCCCGCGCAGGCGCGACTGGATGTTCTCCTCGGTCAGCCCCTCCTCCATCCCGGCAAACAGCGGCGCCAGCGTGTTGGTGATCGCGGCGCGCCCCTCGGCAATCGGGACGTAGTCGTAGCGCACGCCCAGCGCCTTTGCCACCGCTTCGGCATCGTCAAGCGAGGCTTGCGAGGTATATTCGGACGGCAGCATCACGCAGCGCACATTCTCAGCCCCCAGCGCATCGACCGCGATCGTGGCGACAATGGCGGAATCGACGCCACCGGAGAGCCCCAGCAGCACTTTCTTGAAGCCGGTCTTGCGCATGTAATCCCGCAGCGAAAGCGTCATGACGTGGTAATCCTGCTCCCACTCATCCGGCAGCACCGCCTTGGGGCCATCCACGGCGCGCCAGCCCTCGGCGGTCCGCTCCAGATCCAGATGGCAGATATCTTCGCGCAGGACCGGCATCTGCAAGGCCAGCGCCCCGCCCGGATTCAGCACAAACGAACCACCATCAAAAACCTGATCATCCTGGCCGCCCACCATATTGAGGTAGATCACCGGCAGATCGGTCTCGATCGAGCGGGCCACAATATGGTTGAGCCGCACATCCATCTTGTTGCGATAATAGGGCGATCCATTGGGGATCAGCAGGAACTCCGCGCCGGTTTCGGCCAGGGTTTCGGCCACATCCTCATACCAGCTATCCTCGCAGATCGGGCTGCCGATCCGGGTATCGCCAACCGCATAAGGACCGCCCAGCGGGCCCGCATCAAAGATCCGCACCTCGTCAAAGACGGTGGCATTTGGCAGGTGATGTTTCAGCACCTGCGTGGTGATCTTGCCGCCCTTCAGGATCAGATAGGCGTTGTACAACCTGTCGCCCTCGACCCACGGGCTGCCGATCGCCAGCGCCGGACCATCGGCACAATCGGCGGCCAACCGCTCAACCTCGGCAATGGCAGCACGGTGGAAAACCGGCTTCATCACCAGATCCTGCGTGTTGTAACCGGTAATGAACATCTCTGGCAGGGCGACCAGATCAGCACCTGCCTCGCGGCCTGCGGCCCAGGCCTCGCGGGCCTTATCTGCATTGCCAGCCAGATCCCCGACGGTGGGGTTCAACTGGGCCAGTGTCACGCGAAAACGATCAGCCATCCTGCTTGCGTCCTTCGATAATCCTGCCTTCTGCCATTAAACAGATCACGCTGCGAGGGAAAGACCGCAGTGGCAAAAGACATTGCGACGGCGGCGGCTGTGGCATAGTTTCCTGTCAAACCGATCAACAGGCCCGCACCCCGGCTCCCCTTATGGCAAGCAGATATTCCATGACCCGTTTCACCACCGCCGCTCTTCTGACCTCCGCTCTGGCGCTTGGCGCTGCCGGGGTCGGACGCCCGGCCCTGGCCCAGGATGGCAAGGTGCTGACCACGCAGGATGAAATCGGCGGCATCTATGAGGGCACCTTTCGCGGCGGCCTGCAACATGGCACCGGCACCTACCGGCTGCCCAACGGCTATGAATATACCGGCGACTGGGTCGATGGCGAAGTCCGCGGTCGTGGCGTTGCGCGTTTCCCCAACGGATCCATCTACGAGGGCGAATTCGTCAAAGGCAAACCCGAAGGCGCAGGCAAGATCACCTTTGCCGATGGCGGCACCTATGATGGCGAGTGGTCGAACGGCGTAATCAATGGCCAGGGGGTTGCGGTCTATGCCAATGGCGCGCGCTATGAGGGCGGCTTTCGCGATGCCAAGCACCATGGCAAAGGCATCATGCGCAATCCCGGCGGCTATGAATATGACGGCGACTGGGTCGATGGCCGCAAGGAAGGCACCGGCAAGATCACCTACCCGGACGGCGCCACCTATGAGGGCGACATCCGCGACGGCCAGCTGGAGGGCAAAGGCAAGCTGATCATGCCCGATGGTCTGGTTTACGAGGGCGATTGGTCCGCAAACCAGATGGATGGCACCGGCGTGTTGACCCAGCCCAATGGCGATATCTACGAAGGCCCGCTGGTGGCCGGCCGCCGTCAGGGCGAAGGCAAGCAGATCCATGCCAATGGCGATGTCTATATCGGCAATTTCGAGGATGACCTGCGCCACGGCGAAGGCACCTTCACCAAGACCGACGGCTATGTCTACACCGGCGAATGGCTGGCCGGTCAGATCGAGGGCAAGGGCCGCGTCACCTATCCCGACGGTTCGGTCTACGAGGGCCAGTTCCGCGATGATCTCGCCGATGGCGTGGGCAAGATCACCTATCCCGACGGCTCCACCTACGAAGGCGACTGGGTGGCCGGCGTGATCGAGGGCAGCGGCACCACAACCTATCCCAACGGGCTGGTCTACACAGGCGAGTTCCAGAACGCCAAGAACCACGGCCAGGGCGTGATGACCTACCCTGACGGCTACCGCTACGACGGCGGCTGGAAAGAGGGGCAGCGCCATGGCGAAGCGGTTGTCACCTACCCCGACGGTTCGGTTTATACCGGCAGCTTTGCCAACAGCCAGCGCCACGGCACCGGCAAGATCGTGATGACAGATGGCTTCAGCTATGAGGGCGACTGGACTGAAGGCAAGATCAGCGGCCAGGGCGTCGCGACCTATGCCAATGGCGATGTCTACGAGGGCAGCTTTCTCAATTCCAAACGTCAGGGACCGGGTGTGATGCGTTATGCCAGCGGTCAGCAAGCCGAAGGCACCTGGGAGAACGGCGCGCTCAAAACCACCGGTGCGGCGGCACAGGACAGCGATGATGCCACAACAGCCGACCCGGCCACCGCCACCGACGATGCAAACGCCAGCAACTGATTACCGCTGACCCGCAGCACGGCCGACCGGATAGGCTGGCGCGCCCCACCGCCAAAAGGCGTAGCTGGACCCGCCGCACAGCGCGCGCCCAGCCATAAGGCGTAGCATGTCTGATCCGGGCCAACGGGTTACAGTCGCAGGCTTTGCTCCTGCCCGGTCAATTTCTGTCTTTCCATTCGTCTTTGGCTCTGTATAACTCTGCGTCATGATGATGCGTGCAGATATCCCTTGCTTTGCCACCGCCCCGCGCGGTGCAGATCTGCGCGCCCTACTGATCCTAATCCGCCTCTGAGCGTGCCATCCGGCGCGCCCGCTCAGAGGGGAAGGCATGCGCGCCACATGGATTGGATTTTAGGACAGACAAGAAAGATACCGACATGACGACTGCAGCTGACAAAGATCGCGTTTTGATCTTCGACACCACTTTGCGCGATGGCGAGCAGAGCCCCGGCGCAACCATGACCCATGATGAAAAGCTCGAGATTGCCGAGCTGCTGGATGACATGGGCGTCGATATCATCGAAGCGGGCTTCCCCATCGCCTCCGAAGGCGACTTCAAAGCGGTGAGCGAGATTGCCGAACGTTCCAAGAATGCCGTGATCTGTGGTCTGGCGCGCGCCAACTTCAAGGATATCGACCGCTGCGCCGAAGCCGTGCGCAAATCCGCACAGCCGCGCATCCACACCTTTATCGGCACCTCGCCGCTGCACCGCGCCATTCCCAACCTCACCATGGATGAGATGGCCGAGAAGATCCACGAGACGGTCACCCACGCCCGCAATCTGGTGGACAATGTGCAGTGGTCGCCGATGGATGCCACTCGCACCGAATGGGATTACCTCTGCCGGGTGATCGAAATCGCCATCAAGGCGGGCGCCACCACCATCAACATCCCCGATACCGTCGGCTATACCGCCCCGGTCGAGAGCGCCGATTTGATCAAGCGCCTGATCGAAACCGTGCCCGGTGCAGATGACGTGATCTTTGCCACCCATTGCCACAACGACCTCGGCATGGCGACCGCCAACGCGCTGGCCGCTGTGGCAGGTGGCGCGCGCCAGATCGAATGTACCATCAACGGTCTGGGCGAACGCGCGGGCAACACCGCCCTGGAAGAGGTGGTGATGGCGCTCAAGGTGCGCGGTGACATCATGCCCTTTACCACCGGCATCGACACCAAGAAGATCATGCACATCTCGCGCCGGGTCTCCACCGTGTCGGGATTTGTCGTGCAGCCGAACAAGGCCATCGTCGGCAAGAACGCCTTTGCCCATGAAAGCGGCATCCATCAGGATGGCATGCTGAAGAACAAGGAAACCTTTGAAATCATGCGGCCCGAGGATGTGGGCATTGCCGGCACCTCGCTGCCGCTTGGCAAACATTCCGGCCGTGCGGCGCTGCGCGACAAGCTCAGCCAGCTCGGGTTTGAGGTGGGCGACAACCAGCTGAAGGATCTCTTTGTCCGGTTCAAGGAACTCGCCGACCGCAAGAAAGAGGTGTTTGACGACGACATCATCGCGCTGATGCGCACCAGCGGCGATGAGGATGACCACCTCAAGCTGGTGTCGATGAAAGTCGTCTGTGGCACCGGCGGTCCCGCCGAGGCCACCATCGAAATGGAAGTCGACGGCAAGGATGTGACCGAGACCGCAGAAGGCGACGGCCCTGTCGATGCCGCCTTCAAGGCGATCCGCAAGATCCACCCGAACTCGGCCCATCTTCAGCTCTATCAGGTCCATGCGGTCACCGAAGGCACCGACGCGCAGGCCACTGTGTCTGTCCGACTGGAAGAAGACGGCGTGATCGCCACGGGCGAGAGCGCGAACACCGACACGGTTGTCGCCTCTGCCGCCGCCTATATCAGCGCCCTCAACCGCCTGATCATCCGCCGCAGCAAAATGGGCGAAGGCGCCGACACCCGCGAGATTTCCTACAAGGACATCACCTGATCAATGCGTTGATCTGAAACAGCAAAGGCCACCCGACGGGTGGCCTTTTTCGTTCTGCCCAGGGCCAACCGCCTCTGTTGGCCGCATCTCAGCCCAGACGGCTGAACAGTTTGGTCAGCCGCGCGGCTTCTTCCTCGGTGCCATAGGGCGCATTCACGATGAACATGCCCGAGCCGACCATCCGGTGCCCCTCCCGCGCCGGGGGAAACCGCACCTCATGACGCAATGCGCCGGCCAGCCCCTGCGCCTCCAGCGCGCTCAGCATCGGCTTATGCGCCCCGTCCGTCAGGATCGGATACCACAGCGCAATGACGCCGACGTTCCACTTGCGGTGCAGCTTGGCGATATGGCCGGGGATCTGGGCGTAGTCGCGCTTTACCTCATAGCTGGGATCAATCAGCAGCAGCCCGCGACGCGGCGTCGGCGGCGCCAGCGACTGCGCCAGCTCAAACCCGTCCTGCTGATGCACATGGACCCGCCGCCCCAGCCCATGCGCCCACAGCGCCTGCCGCAGGGCGGCGTTTTCCTGCGGGTGCAGCTCGGCAAAATTGAGACTGTCGGCCTCGCGCAGCAGATGCGCTGCAATCAGCGGCGACCCCGGATAGGCCATCTCCCCATGAGCGCTGCGGGTTGCGGCAATGGCAGCGGCCAGCGGGTGATCGTCGGCCAGCAGGGCCTGATCCAGCAGGCGGCTGATCCCCGCCGCCGCCTCGCCGGTCTTGACCGCCTCTGCCGCATCCAGCTGATAGAGCCCGCGCCCGGCGTGGGTCTCGATATAGCTGAGCGGCTTGTCCTTCCGCGTGAGATAATCCAGCATCCGCGCCAGCAGCGCGTGTTTCTGAACATCGGCCAGATTTCCGGCGTGATAGATATGTTGATATGACAGCATCCCAGCCCTCTACCGCCAAACCGCCCCGGACAAAAGCCCCTTGCCGCAGCGGAGGGCGTTGGATCTGATGGCTCAGACCGCTGGCATCTGCTGCGTTGCACAGTGAATGCCGCCACCCAATTCGCCCAGCGGGTCCACGTTCAGCGTGACTATTTCCCGTCCCGGATAGTGACGCGCCAGCGCGTTCCGCGCGATCTCATCGGTTGCACCATCCCCGAATTCCGCCGCGACCACCGCGCCATTGCAGACGTAATAATTGGCGTAAGAGGCGACAAAATCGAACCTTTTGATCTGACGGATATGAGGTTCGGGGATAACCTCAACCTCCAGCCCCGCCCCGACCAGCCGGTCATGCGTGTCCAACGCAGCCATATGGAACGGATCGGCGCTATCAGGGGTATCGGGCAGGTTCATAAGAACACGCCCCGGCCCGGTGAAACGTGCGAGGCTATCGATATGATAATCCGTGATATCCTCCCCCCGGACCCCCTCGGCCCAGATCATGCGATCCGCCCCATAAGCCTCCAGCAGCCGTTGTTCTATCTGATCGCGTGACAGCCCGGGATTCCGGTTTTTGTTCACCCAGCTGCTCTCATGTGCCATCAGCAGCCCGTGCCCATCCTGCTCCACGCCGCCTGCCTCGCCATGCAAACCGGTTGGCAACAGCGGCAGCCCCAAACGCTCGGCCACCCGTCCTGCGATCTGGCTGTCCCGCCGGTTGACCTGCTTTTTGCCCCAGCCGTTGAACTGGATATGGCTGATCGCCAAGCCGCCTGCGCCATCGATCACAAAGATAGGCCCTGAATCGCGGCACCACAGATCCTCGGTCGGGATATCCCACAGCTCAACATCCGCAGACAGCTTGGCGCGCGCGCCGCTGTGATCCGCTGCCGCCGCGAGCACTGTGACAGGTTCAAACGCCGCAATCGCATTGGCGATATCTGCAATCGACTGCTGCGCCATGTCGCGGAACACAGGATCGGGATGCACCTTCCTGCTGACCGGCCATTGCATGAAGGTGCGCTGATGCGGCGCTTCCTCCGGTGGGACAAAAAATCCGGACCCGGCAACGGCAGTTTGTCCTGTGATCAGATTTGCCATGCCGAAGGCCCCGCCAGCCAGTAAGAAATTTCGCCGCTTCATCGCCGTTCCCTTCGCCGACCAAACATCCGCAAGGATCAAGCTTAACAACGCTGCGCAAACAAGAGAAGCAACATCGCGCGGCCCTGTACCGCCTCCGATAGTTGCCGGAGGCGTGCGGTTTTGCGGGGCGCGCTTATCAAATCCGCGCCACACCTGCCAACACTGCCAATCGGATCGGTTGTCTGCCTTTCCCATGGGGCACCCGCCGGGTGGCGGCGAAAAGGCGCCTTTTGATCGGAATCCGCCCTTTCGCCACCTCCCGGCGCTGCTTATAAGACATAAAGCCCGCGCTCAGCAGAGTCGCGGGACAGGTGGCAGTTTTACAGGGTCCTAATACATGTCGATCTTTGGAAGTCTTGGCGGGTTGTTCACGTCTGATATGGCAATTGACCTCGGCACGGCGAACACGCTCGTCTATGTCAAGGGTCGCGGTGTCATCCTGTCGGAACCCTCCGTTGTCGCCTATCATGTGAAGGACGGCGTGAAAAAAGTGCTCGCAGTTGGCGAGGATGCCAAGCTGATGCTGGGCCGCACCCCCGGCTCCATCGAGGCGATCCGCCCGATGCGCGAAGGGGTGATTGCCGATTTTGACACCGCCGAAGAGATGATCAAGCATTTCATCCGCAAGGTGCACAAACGCTCCACCTTCTCCAAGCCCAAGATCATCGTCTGCGTCCCGCATGGCGCCACCCCGGTTGAAAAACGCGCGATCCGCCAGTCGGTGCTCTCCGCAGGCGCCCGCCGCGCCGGGCTGATCGCCGAGCCGATCGCCGCCGCCATTGGTGCCGGGATGCCGATCACCGATCCCACCGGCAACATGGTCGTGGACATCGGCGGCGGCACCACCGAGGTTGCGGTTCTGTCGCTGGGCGACATCGTCTATGCGCGCTCGGTCCGCGTTGGTGGCGACCGGATGGATGAGGCGATCATCAACTACCTGCGCCGTCAGCAGAACCTTCTGGTGGGCGAGGCCACGGCCGAACGCATCAAGACCTCCATCGGCACCGCCCGGATGCCCGACGACGGCCGCGGCCAGTCGATGCAGATCCGTGGCCGCGACCTGCTGAACGGCGTGCCGAAGGAAATCGAGATTTCGCAGGCCCAGGTCGCCGAAGCGCTGGCGGAACCCGTGCAGCAGATCTGCGAAGCGGTGATGACCGCGCTGGAAACCACACCGCCGGATCTGGCGGCGGATATCGTGGATCGCGGCGTGATGCTGACCGGCGGCGGCGCGCTGCTGGGCGATCTGGATCTGGCCCTGCGCGAACAGACCGGTCTGGCGGTCTCCATCGCCGATGAAAGCCTGAACTGCGTGGCGCTTGGCACCGGCAAGGCGCTGGAATACGAAAAACAGCTGGCACATGCCATTGATTACGACAGCTGAGCGGTCCGGCCATCGCTAGGATGGCCGACGCCCGGCGCCGGGAAGGAATACCTTGGCCAAAGACCGGTCCCAGCGTGATGACTATACCGCCCCGCTGCGCCGCCTGCTGACCGGGGTTATCTGCCTGTGCCTGCTGGCGATTTTCCTGATCTGGCGGATCGACAGCCCAAGGGTCGAGAGGTTTCGCGCCCAAATCGTCGATGCCGTTGTTCCCAGCATGGACTGGGCCATGGTCCCGGTTGAGGGCGCCATCAACCTGCTGCGCGATTTTCAGAGCTATCAGCGGCTTGCCGAACAGAACCGCGAACTGCGCAGCGAATTGCGCCAGATGAGCGCCTGGAAAGAGGCGGCGCTACAGCTGGAACAGGAAAACGCCCGCCTGCTGGATCTCAACAATGTGCGGCTCGACCCCCGCCTGACCTTTGTCACCGGTGTGGTCATGGCCGACAGCGGCTCGCCCTTTCGCCAGTCGGTGATCCTGAACGTCGGCGCGCGTGACGGGGTGCGCGACGGCTGGGCGGCGATGGATGGCATCGGCCTTGTCGGGCGGATCTCCGGCACCGGGCAGGATACCGCGCGGGTGATCCTCCTCACCGATGCTGCCAGCTCCGTCCCCGCGCTGATCCAGCCCTCCGGGCAAAGCACGCTGGTAGCTGGCGACAACAGCCCGGCGCCGGTGATCGACTTTCTCGAAAACCCCGATCTGGTCCGCCCCGGCGACCGGGTGGTCACCTCGGGCGATGGCAAGGTGTTCCCGGCAGGTCTGCTGATCGGGCAGGTCACGCAGGACCGTTTTGGCCGCCTGCGGGTGCGCCTTTCGGCCGATTACGAGCGGTTGGAATTCCTGCGGGTGCTGCGCCATCACGGATCTGAGGTGATCAAGGATCCCGGCGGGCTGGTGGTTCCGGCACCGGGCATCAATATTCCGCAACCCCGGCCCGAGGGGCTGGGCGATGGGGCGGCGGCGGAGGCCGGAGATGGCCAATAACGCTCCGGCGCGGATCTGGCTCATGCGCGCGGCCTTTCCGGCGCTGGCCCTCGTGATCATGTTCTTTCACCTGCTGCCGCTGGATACGCTGCCCTCTCGCTGGGCGCCGCCGGATCTGATGCTGGCGCTGGTCCTGGCCTGGTCGCTCCGGCGTCCCGACTACGTGCCGACGCTGCTGATTGCCCTCACCTTCCTGCTGGCCGATCTGCTGTTCCAGCGGCCACCGGGCCTGATGGCGCTATTGGTGGTTCTGGCCTCCAGCTTTCTGAAATCACAGGTTCAGCCGCACCGTGAAACCGCCTTTCTCGGCGAATGGTTCACGGTGGCGGTGACCGTCACCGCCGTGACCCTGCTCAACCGGCTGATCCTGGCAATTCTGGGGGTGGTGCAGCCGTCGCTGGGGTTGATTCTGATCCAGATGGTGGCAACATTGCTGATCTATCCGCTGGTCGCGCTGGCCAGCCAAAGCCTGCTGGGGGTGCGCAAACTCTCCCCCGCCGAGGCAGAAGCCCTGGGAAGCCGCTGATGAAACGCAACGTCAAGGATGTCGAGGCCTCACATCGCAAACTCAGCCGTCGCGCCCTGCTCTTGGGCGGGTTGCAGCTGGCCTTTGCCGGGGGTCTGGCGATGCGGATGCGTCACCTTCAGGTCGATCAGGCTGACCAGTTCCGCCTCTTGGCCGAGGAAAACCGCATCAACCTGCGCCTGATCCCCCCGGCACGGGGGCAGATCTACGACCGCAACGGCACAATTCTGGCGCAGAACGCGCAATCCTACCGGATCACCGTGGTGCCCGAGGATGCCGGCGATGTGGGCGACGTCATCGACAAACTGTCGCGACTGCTGACGCTGGACCCCGAAGACATCGAACGCGCCATGGCTGAAATGCGCCGCTCGCCACCGTTCCTGCCTATCACCCTGGCCGATCAGATCAGCTGGGACGACATCTCCAAGGTTGCGGTCAACGCCCCCGCCCTGCCCGGCATCACGCCCGAGGTCGGCCTCACGCGGGTCTATCCGCAGCATGAGGATTTTGCCCATGTGATCGGCTACGTCGGGCCGGTCTCGGATTATGACCTCAGCAAGATGGAAGACCCAGAACCGGTGCTGATGATCCCGCGCTTTCAGATCGGCAAGGTCGGGTTCGAGGCCAAGCGCGAGGATGTGCTGCGCGGCAAGGCCGGCGCCAAACGTGTCGAGGTCAACGCCACCGGTCGCGTCATGCGCGAGCTGGATCGCCGCGAAGGCGAGGCCGGCGCCGACATGCAGCTGACCGTCGATGCCGATCTGCAAAACTACACCCAGGCGCGGCTTGGCCTCGAGAGCGCCAGCGCCGTGGTCATCGACTGCGAAAACGGTGATGTGCGCGCCATTGCCTCTTCGCCCAGCTTTGATCCCAACCTCTTTGTGCGGGGTATCTCGGTAGCCGACTACCGGATGCTGACCGAAGACCCCTATCGCCCGCTGGCCAATAAATCCGTTCAGGGCACCTATCCGCCCGGATCGACCTTCAAGATGATCACCGCCCTTGCCGCGCTGGAAGAAGGCCTGATCGGCACCGAAGATACCGTCTGGTGCCCCGGCCATCTGGAGGTCTCGGGCCGCCGCTTCCACTGCTGGAAACGCGCAGGCCATGGCCATGTCGATCTCAATACATCGCTCAAAAGCTCCTGCGACGTCTATTACTACGATCTCGCCATCAAGGTCGGCATCGACAAGATTTCCGCCATGGCAAAACGCTTTGGCCTTGGCGTGCGCCATGATCTGCCAATGTCCGCCGTGGCCAAGGGGATCGCCCCCAACAAGGAATGGAAATCAAAGACCTACGGTCAGGACTGGCTGGTTGGTGACACCGTGAACTCCTCTATCGGGCAGGGCTATCTTCTGGCTTCGCCCATGCAGCTGGCGGTGATGACCGCACGTCTGGCCACCGGGCGTTCGGTGACGCCTCGCCTGCTGAAATCCATCGACGGGGTGGAACAGCCCAGCGGCGCCGGAGAGCCGATTGGCGTCAACGAGAACAATCTGCGCACGATCCGCCGGGGCATGTATTCGGTCAGCAACGAACGGCGCGGCACCGGCTACGGCTCCCGGATCATCGCCGAGGGCATGCGCATGGCGGGCAAGAGTGGCACCAGTCAGGTCCGCAATATCACCGCCGCAGAGCGCGCCGCCGGGGTGATCCGCAACGAGGACCTGCCCTGGGAACGGCGCGACCATGCGCTGTTTGTCAGCTACGCGCCCCATGACAACCCGAAATTCGCCGTTGCGGTGGTGGTGGAACATGGCGGTGGCGGCTCCAAGGCGGCGGCGCCGATCGCCCGCGACGTGCTGCTACAGGCGCTCTACAATGGCACGCCACCGCTTGAGGCCTACCCCAAGAAGGACCGCAGCCGTATCGAAGCCCAGCAGGACCGTCTGGAACGTGAACGCATCCAGCGCACCAGCCGCAACAGCGACAGTGGTCAGGCCTGAGATGGGCCTGCGTGAACAGGGGCAGACAGCGACAAGAGGACAGCCATGAGCTATCTTGCCAATAACGCGCAATCGGTGCCGACCGGCCTGCGCAAGATCCTCTATCTCAACTGGCCGTTGACCCTGCTTCTGGCCAGCGTCGCCAGCGTCGGTTTTCTGATGCTCTATTCGGTGGCGGGCGGCAGTTTCTCCCCCTGGGTGGAACCGCAGGTCAAACGCTTCCTGCTTGGGCTTTCGGTGATGCTGGTGGTGGCCATGATCCCGATCTGGTTCTGGCGCAATATCTCGGTCCTGGCCTATCTGGTCTCGGTGCTCTTGCTGGTGGCGGTGGAATTCTTCGGCACCGTTGGCATGGGGGCACAGCGCTGGATCGACATTGGCTTTATGCGGCTACAGCCATCGGAGCTGATGAAGATCACGCTGGTGATGCTGCTGGCCGCCTATTACGACTGGCTGCCGCCGGAGCGCTGTTCACGGCCCCAATGGGTGATCCTGCCGGTGATCCTGATCCTGCTGCCCACCTTTCTGGTGCTGCGCCAGCCCGATCTTGGCACCTCCATCCTGCTGATGGCCGCCGGAGGGGGCGTGATGTTCCTTGCCGGTGTGCACTGGGCCTATTTTGCCGCCGTCATCGGCGCCGCAGTGGGTCTTGTTGCGGCCGTGTTCAAAAGCCGGGGTACCGACTGGCAGCTGCTGAAAGACTATCAGTTCCGCCGCATCGACACCTTTCTCGATCCCTCGCAGGATCCGCTCGGTGCCGGCTACCACATCACCCAGTCGAAGATTGCGCTGGGGTCCGGCGGCTGGTCCGGCCGCGGTTTCATGCAGGGTACCCAGTCACGGCTGAACTTTCTGCCCGAGAAACACACCGATTTCATCTTCACCACCCTGGCCGAAGAATTCGGGTTTATCGGCGGGTTCACCCTGCTGTTCATCTACATGCTGGTGATCCTGTTCTGTATTGCCACGGCGCTTGCCACCAGGGACCGGTTTTCCTCTTTGGTCACGCTGGGCGTCGCCATCACATTTTTCCTGTTCTTTGCGGTGAATATGTCGATGGTGATGGGGCTGGCACCCGTGGTCGGCGTGCCGCTGCCGATGGTCTCCTACGGGGGGTCGGCGATGCTGGTGCTGCTGGCCGCCTTTGGTCTGGTGCAAAGCGCCAATATCCACCGCCCGCGATAGGCGTCGGCTAGAGCGCTGCCAGCAAGACCCGCGTCAGCGCGCTGTCCGCATCGCGCTGATGGAGAAGCACGCCCAGCCGCCGTTCCGCGTCATCAAAGGGCGTGAACCGCAGCCCGCCATATCGCCCCACCCCTTCCCAAAGCGGCACAACCGCCTGCGCAGTGCCCTCTGCCACCATCTGGGCAATCAGTTCCAGCGCATCCAGTTCCGCCAGGATCTCCGGCGCATCGACCCTCTGCGTCAGCGCCTGCCAGCAGCGCGCGCCACCCCAGGCGTCCCGGCTGTAGATCAGATAGGGCAGCGGCTCTTCAGCGGCCTTCTCAGCCTGCAACAGCCCGATGGGTTGCCGGGCGATCTCGGTGAACACATAGGATTTCGGCAGCAGAAAGGGCGGTTCGATCAACAGGGCTGCATCGACCTGCCCCTGTTCCATCGCCGCATAAAGCCCCTCAGAGGTGCCGGGCACCAGCTGCAACGCAACCTCCGGCGCGGCGGCTCTCAGATGCCGCAGGATCGCGCCCGCGTAATCTCCCATCGCCGTCGATACCGCGCCCAGCCGCAACCGGCCGGTCAGCGCGGCGCCGCGCAGCTCTCCCCGCAGCTCGGCCTCTGCCCGCAGCATGTCACGCATCCGTGGCAGCAGCCGACGACACTCCGCCGTTGGCTGCATGACCCGGCCCGCCCGGCACAGCAGCGCCACGCCCACATCAGCCTCCAATGCGGCAATCCGCTGCGAGATGGCCGAGGCGGTGATCCCCTCACGCCGCGCCGCCGCCGCAAGGGAGCCTTCTTCAATCGTGGCAATCAGGCTGGTGAGAAATCGTGTATCCATAGATATCCTTATGTCTGAACATAGAAAAACAAGCTACCCTTTGCACGCCTCACCGCCTATCCCCTTAGGTACAGAGTTAAGGGAGCACAGAGATGAGCATTTTTCACCTCGCCTATCACGTGGATGATCTTGACAGGGCGCGCGGCTTTTACGGGGATCTGCTGGGCTGTGAGGAAGGGCGCAGCACCGAGACTTGGGTCGATTTCAACTTCTTCGGCCATCAGATTTCGCTGCACCTCGGGCCAGTTTTTGCCACCGCCAAGACCGGCAGGGTCGGCGATCACATGGTGCCGATGCCCCACCTCGGGGTGATCCTGCCGCAGGGTGACTGGCGCGCGCTGGCTGACCGGCTGGAGGCGGCGGGTGTTGACTTCACCATCGCCCCCACCACCCGGTTTGCGGGCGAGCCGGGAGAGCAAAGCACGATGTTCTTTCATGATCCCGCAGGCAACCCCATCGAAATCAAGGGATTTGCCGATATGGACGGGGTGTTTGCCACATGATCAACGTCCAGTTCGCCGCCCTGCCCGAACGCTGGGCCAGCTATCAGGCACCTTTGCGCGCCGCCTTTGCCGAGGCCGGGCTGGAGGTTGATCTGCGCCTCGATCACGCGCCGGGAGAGGTCGATTACGTGGTCTATGCCCCCAATTCCGACCTTCAGGACTTTACCCCCTATACCCGCTGCAAGGCGGTGCTGAGCCTCTGGGCCGGGGTGGAAAAGATCGTCGGCAACCAGACCCTCAAGATGCCGCTCTGCCGGATGGTGGATCCGGGGCTGACCGCAGGCATGGTGGAATGGGTCACCGGCCATGTGCTGCGCTACCACCTCGGCATCGACCGCACGATCCGCACGCAGGACAGATGGGACCCCGTGGTGCCGCCGCTGGCCGAGGAACGGCCGGTCACCGTGCTGGGCCTTGGCGCATTGGGGCAGGCCTGCGCGCAGATGCTGGCAAAGCTGGGCTTCCCGGTCACCGGCTGGTCGCGATCCGAAAAATCCATCGACGGCATCACCTGCCGCCACGGCGAGGCCGGGCTGCGCGCGGCGCTCAGCGCCGCCGAAATCGTGATCCTGCTGCTGCCCGATACACCGGCCACCGAGAATACGCTGAACCGTGACACGCTCGCCCTGCTGCCCCGTGGCGCACGGATCATCAACCCCGGACGCGGCCCGCTGATTGAGGATGATGCCCTGCTGGCCGCGCTCGACAGTGGCCAGATCGGCCATGCCACGCTGGATGTTTTCCGGGTGGAGCCGCTGCCGCTGGATCATCCCTATTGGGCCCATCCCAATGTGACCGTGACGCCCCATATCGCGGCCGAAACCCGCGCCATCACTGCCGCACGGGTGATTGCCGAAAACATTCGCCTGGGCGAGGCCGGACAGCCCTTGCGCCATCAGGTGGACCGCAATCTGGGCTATTGATCACCCAGGTGGGCGGCAGTTCTTAACATCCAGCAAACCTGCCGCCCGCCCCGCTCAGAATCGTTTCAGACCCTTGCGCTAGTCTCTCGGGCAATCGCGATTGCAGGATCCGGGTCTGGCACCCCGGCTCCGACCAGGAACCGGGCCTCAGTGTGTGAGGCTGTGCAGAGAATTTGAGCACGCGGGCCATCAACCCGCCCCTCTCCGCCCCCGTGGCGGCGCCGTCCACTTTATGCCGCAACCGCCCGGTTGCAGAACAAGTCCCCAGTTCCAAGACTGGCAGATCAACACGGCAGCACCCCCCGGACGACCACAGGTCGCGCCGGTGATGACCCGTGTCTGGACAACAGCCACCCCGACGCACCATGCCGGGCCACGTTTGCACAGCACCGATCATCATCGAAATTTCCAAATAGTGCAGCCCCATGCCGCCCCCGGCCATGTCCCCGCAAAACCACGATCAGCGCGACGTCGGGTCCGCTCAGCCCCGTCCAGACCGGCTGAGCGCCATAATGGCTGGCCAAATGCGAGAAACTTGCGCTACGGTTCTTCAAAAAACATAAAAACAGGGACGGAACTAGATGAACAATCGCTTAAGGAAGATCACCATCGTCGGCGGCGGCACGGCGGGGTGGATGACGGCGCTGATCCTGGAGACGGAATTCTCCCGCACCTCGGCACCAAAGGACTGCCCGCGGATCTGCCTGATCGAAAGCCCAAATATCGCCACGGTCGGCGTCGGAGAGGCAACGGTGCCACGGATGCCAAAGACGCTTCGTCAGGCGGGCATATCCGAACGCAATTTCTTCCGCGAAACCAACGCCTCCTTCAAGCTCGGTGTGAAATTCTGCAACTGGAACAAGGACCCGAAGGGCAATCGCATCGACTATGTGAACCCCTTTGCCCATGGTCAGCTGCTGGAGGGGCTGGAGGCCGCGGAATATTTCCTGCGCTTTGGCAACGGCGACCGGGATTTCACCCAGTCCATCGCGCCACATGATGATCTGGGCCGCCTGTGCAAGGGTGCGCGCCCCTTGGGTCAACCGGAGTTCGAACAGCGGTTCGGCTATGCCTATCATCTGGACGCGGTGAAATTTGCAGGCATGCTCACCAGGGTCTGCACCAAACGCGGTGTTGAGCATATTCAGGACGAGGTGACATCGGTCGAACTGGATGAACAGGGCAATGTCAGCCACCTGATGCTGGAACAGCGCGGCCGCCACGATATCGAAATGGTCATCGACTGCACCGGTTTCCGCGGGCTGATCATCAATCAGGCGCTGGGTGAGCCGTTCATGGATTATTCCGAATACCTGCCCAATGACCGCGCTATGGCCTTGCAGATTGAACATCCCGACCCGGAAAAAATCGAAAGCCTGACCCGCTCCACCGCCCTTGGGGCCGGCTGGACGTGGCGCGTGCCGCTCTACAATCGCGTGGGCACCGGCTATGTGTTCTCCTCGGCCCATCGCACCGATGATCAGGCGGCGGATGAATACCTTAAATGGCTGGGGGACAGTGGCAAAGGGGCGACGCCACGGGTGATCCCGATGCGGATCGGACGCGTGCGCAACGCCTGGGTCAAGAACTGTCTGGCCATCGGTCTGGCCGGCGGGTTTATCGAACCGCTGGAAAGCACCGCGATCCACATGATCGACCACGCCGTGCGCTGGTTTGCCGAACATCTGCCAACGCGCGAGATCGCCCCCTCCCTGCGCAGCCGATACAACCGGCAGATGGACAAGCTCTATGACGAGGTGCTGGAATTCATCTGCCTGCACTACCGGCTCGGCAACCGCACCGATGACCAATACTGGATCGACGCCCGCACGGAGATGAAGATCCCGGATCGCCTTGCCGAGAACCTTGAACTCTGGCACCACCGCCTGCCGATGCCCCATGATATCGAATTTGCCACCCTGTTTGATTACCGGGTCTACCAGACCGTGCTTCTTGGAAAACAGGTCTATGATACCGGCTATGGCCCCGGCATCCGGGATCGCCTGCGCCCATTGAAGAAACCGATCTGGTTCCAGTGGTGGAAGGGCGCGAAGGTGGATCTGGCGAACATCCTGAAGTCGATGCCGGATCACAAAACCCTGCTGCGCGACATCCGCGGCGAACTGGACCAGCCAAGCTTTGGCATGGCGGCGGCGATGAAACCGACAGTGCCGATGCCCGGCGCCGCCCCGGTGCCCTGGGCGATCCAAAACATGCCGAGCTTCAGCGAGATTGAGAGCGGTCAGAAAGACCTGCAACTGTTCTAGGCAGGCCTGCGCCCCCTCACCGCAGATCGCGGGGGCACAACTGCAAACGAGAGAGGGCAGACGCATCGCGCCTGCCCTCTCACATTTCAGAAAAAACCATCGTGCGGATTATTTTGCCGCCAGCCCCCGCCCCTTCAGCAACGCATCCACACCGGGCAGTCGGCCCCGGAACGCCGTGTACAGCTCCGCCGGATCGCGCGAGCCACCGGTCGACAGGATATGCGCCTCCAGCGCCTTGGCGCGTTCGGGGTCAAAAGCACCGCCCGCCTCCTCAAAGGCGGCAAAGGCATCGGCGTCCATCACCTCCGACCACATGTAGCTGTAATAGCCCGAGGAATAGCCGTCGCCCGAGAACACATGGGCGAAATGCGGGGTGGCGTGGCGCATGATGATCGCCGACGGCATCCCGATCTCGGCCAGAACCTCGGCCTGTCTGGCCATCGGATCCTTCGGCGCAGGCCCGTCGTGAAATGCCAGATCCACCAGTGCAGAGGCCACATATTCCACCGTCTGGAACCCCATATCAAAGGTCGAGGCCGCCAGCACCCGGTCGCGCATCTCCACCGGCATCGGTTTGCCGGTTTCCGCATGGGTGGCGAATTTGCCCAGAACCTCCGGCACATCCAGCCAGTGCTCATAGAGCTGCGAGGGCAGTTCGACAAAATCGCGGGCCACCGAGGTGCCGGAGATGCTCTCGTAACTCACATCCGACAACATCTGGTGCAGCGCATGGCCGAACTCGTGGAACAACGTGCGCGCATCATCATAAGACAAGAGCGCCGGATCCCCCTTGGCAAAGTTGCAGACGTTGATCACAACCGGTGTCTGCACCTTGGGGAAATTCGCCTGGCTGCGCATTGCCGAACACCACGCACCGGAGCGTTTGGAGGAGCGGGCGAAATAGTCACCAATGAACACGGCCACATGCGCGCCATTGCGGGTCACCTCCCAGGCGCGGCAATCCTCGTGATAGAGCGGCACATCAAGCGGCGTGAACTCCAGCCCGAACAGCCGCGTCGCGCAGTCAAACGACGCCTCGATCATCCGATCCAGCTGGAAATATGGCTTCAGCTCCGCCTCATCCAGATCATGCTCTGCCTTGCGCCGTTTCTCCGCGTAATAGCGCCAGTCCCAGGGCTCCAGCTCGCCGTTGATGCCATCATCCTGCATCATCTTCGTCAGCACCCAGGCATCCGCTTCCGCCTGCGCCTTGGCCGGTTCCCAGACCTGCATCAGCAGATCGCGCACCGCGGCCGGGGTCTTGGCCATCTCGGTTTCCAGCTTGTAGGCCGCGAAATTCTCATAGCCAAGCAGCTTGGCCCGCTCTTCGCGCAGGGCCAGAATTTCGGCGGCAATCTTGCGGTTGTCGCTGTCGCCGCCATTGGCACCACGCGCGGCCCAGGCCTCGAACGCCGTCTTGCGCAGGTCGCGGCGGGGCGAGAATTGCAAAAACGGAGTGATGAGCGAGCGCGACAGCGTGACCGCCGGCCCCTCCAGCCCCTTGTCCTTGCCCGCCGCGCGGGCAGCATCGACCACAAACTGCGGCAGGCCGGTCAGATCCTCTTCGCCGAGTTCCATATACCAGCTGCGTTCATCCGCCAGCAGGTTCTGGGTAAACTCGGTCCCAAGGGTCGCGAGCCGGGATTTGATCTCCTGCATACGGGTGTCATCCGCGCCTTCCAGCGCCGCACCGCCGCGCACAAATCCGCGATGGGTCAGCATCAGGACGCGCTGCTGTTCCTCGGTCAGATCCAGCGTATCGCGCTGATCCCACACCGATTTGACGCGCGCATAAAGTGCCTTGTTGGCGGTGATGGCGGAAAAATGCGCCGCCAGCTTCGGGGAAAACGCCCGCTGCAACGCTTCGCGCTCGGGGTTACTGTCCGCACCAGCCACGCTGTAGAACACCGACAAAACCTGCTCCAGCTCGCGGCAGGGGGTTTCCAGCGCCTCGATCGCATTGTCAAATGTCGGCGCCTCGTCCGAGGCGGCAATGGCGTCAATCTGCGCCTTATGCGCAGCCAGCGCCTCATCCAGCGCAGGGGCAAAATCACTGTCCTTGATCTGGTCGAAGGGGGCAATTTCAAACGGCGTGTCCCAGTTGGACAGCAGCGGATTGGTCATGGCAAATCTCCTTTGTGAGGAAGCTATGCCCGCCCCTGCCCGCCGTCCAGAGGCACAGTCGAGAGAATTTCACCGATTGCCGCCGGAGCCTGCCCGCTACCGGCGCTCCTCGCGGCGACGCAGGTGTTTCTCAAACCGCCTGAGCAGCAGCGACAGGCCAATTGTTAGCGTGAGGTAAATCAGCGCCACCACATTATAGGTCTCGAAATAGCGGAAATTGCCCACCGCCGTGATCTTGCCCAGCTGGGTGACATCGGCGACCCCCAGTACAGAAACCAGCGAACTGTCCTTTACCAGTGCCACAAAATCATTGCCAAGCGGCGGCAGGATGGTGCGGATCGCCTGCGGAAACACGACAAAGCGAAAGCGGTGCCAGCGGCTGAGACCCAGCGCCTTGGCCGCCTCGATCTGGCCCGCATCCACCGATTGCAGACCGGCGCGGAACACCTCCGAGATAAAGGCGGAATAGGCGATCATCAGCGCGATAATGGCCCGCCACAGCAGTGGGAAATTGCGAGTACGGATCGGATCCAACCCGATCTGCGCGCCGATCCAGTTGCGCAGTTCCACCAGCGCTGGCGCCAGCACAAAGGCGACGTAAAGCAGCAGCACGATGATCGGGATGCCCCGCACCACCTCGATATAGAACCGCGCACCCTGCCGGATCACCAGCCAGCGCGATCCCGCAGCCAGCGCCAGCCCAAGCCCCAGAAGAGAGGCCAGGAAAAAGCTCACCAGCGTGACAAAGATCGTCAGCTGGACGCCACGCATCAGGGTGTTGAGGATATTGAGATAGAGATCATCCGAAACCACCCGCCAGACCAGCGTCGCCCCGATCAGGATCACCGCCGCCAGCCACCATGGGAAATCTTCTTTTTTGCTGTCCGCCCAACGGTTTTGCCTGCCCGGTCTTGGCTCTTGCTCGTTCATCTCTGCCCCATGATGTGGAAATCCCCGGCGCTAGGGCCGGGGATTGGTCATAGTCTGCCGCCGGGTCAGCCGCCCAGCTTATACTCCAGGAACCACTTGGTGTTCAGCGCATCCAGCGTGCCATCCGCCTCCATCGAGGCGATGGCGGCGTTGATCGGCGCCACCAGATCGCTGCCCTTGGGGAAGATGAAGCCGAAATCCTCGGTCCCGAGCGGCTCGCCCACGATCTTCAGCGCCCCGTCCGAGGCCTGCACATAGCCATTGGCGGCGGTGCTGTCCGACAGCGCCAGATCCACATCGCCCGTGCGCAGCGCCTGAATCGCCGCGCCAAAGGTTTCAAACAGCTTGATCCGCGGGTTGGCCTCATCGCCGTCAAGGATATCATAGACGGTCACATAAAACGGCGTGGTGCCGGGCTGGGCCCCGGCCAGAAGATCCGCATTGGCAGCAAAACTGGCGGCATCGTCAAAGCGGCTCTCATCCCCGGCCACGATCATGCGCATCTGCGAGGTCAGATATTTGTCGGAGAAATCGACCTTTTCCTTGCGATCGTCGCGGATGGTGATGCCGGTCATGCCCATGTCATACTGACCATCGCTCACCGCCGGGATCATTGCGTCCCAGCTGGTGGTTTCATAGACGACTGTGATGTTGATCCGCTCGGCGATCTCTGCCATGGCGTCATATTCCCAGCCGATGGCTGTACCGCTGGCAGGGTCGACAAATTGCAGCGGCGGATAGGCATTCTCCACCGAGACCACCACTTCGCGCCCCTCAAGGTCCGGCAGATCCGCCGCTGTGGCAGCGGTAGACAGCAGGGCCAGGCCTGCGGCAGCGGCGATGGTTTTCACCGCGCCCTGGGTCATGTTGAATGTCATTTTGTCCTCCCCTTTGGTTTTGATTGATCAATCGCTGCGTCTGGTTCCGTCAGACCCCCTCCGCGCGCCTGCCGAGGAGCGCCGCGTCAGGCTCCACGTCGGCATCGGCGCCACCGGCACAGATCGGGCAATCGGGCTGGCCGCGCAGGGTGATCTTGCGGCTTTCGGCATAAAGGCCGTCATAGATCAGCATCTCACCACGCAGCACCGCACCAGCACCGGTCAGCGCCTTCACCGCCTCCAGCGCCATCATCGCGCCGATGACACCGGGCAGCGGCCCGACCACCCCGGCCTCGGAACAGCTGGGCGCCAGCCCGGCCGCAGGTGCTTCGGGAAAGATGCACTGATAGCAGGGGCCGCTGACTGAGGGCTGGAACAGCGAGATCTGCCCCTCCCACTGTGACAGCGCGCCTGAAATCAACGGCTTGCCCAGCGCCACCGCCGTGCGATTGGCCAGATAGCGGGTTTCGAAGTTGTCGGTGCCGTCGAGAATCAGATCGTAATCGGCAAAAAGATCCGCCGCGATCTCGGCATCCAGGCGGCGATGATAGGGGCGCACCTCCACATAGGGGTTCTGCGCCACCATCGCGGCCTGCGCCGAAAACACCTTGGGCCGCCCGATATCATCATCGCGGTGAATGACCTGCCGTTGCAGATTGGCGTTCTCCACCAGATCATCGTCGATAACGCCGATTGTGCCGACGCCAGCGGCGGCCAGATATTGCAGCGCAGGCGCGCCCAGACCACCGGCTCCGATCACCAGCACGCGGGCGTTGCGCAGTTTTTTCTGCCCGGGGCCACCCAGCTCGCGCAGGACAATATGGCGGGCGTAGCGTTCCAGCTCTGTCTCGGAGAATTTCTGCGACCGGGGCGGGGTCGCCTCACTGTCGGCCGCCTCCGGCCGCGCCCGATTGCGCAGGACACGCAGCCCCTGACGGTAGCCCAGCACCAGCGCCAAGGCCCCCGCCAGCATCAGCCAGGGGGCGGCGGTTTCCCCGGTGGCCAGCCGCAGCGGCGCGGTCGCAGGCAGGGTCAGATGCAGCGTCAGGATCGCACCATAGAGCAATGCCAGCAGGCTGAACCGCAAACGGCGTCCCAGCCCCAGGAATTGGCCGCCCCACCAGATCAATGCTGCAAGGACAAGGATCGACAGCATCAGCCCTGCCCCGTCGAGCCGAAACCGCCAGACCCGCGCGGCGTCTCATCCAGCGTTTCGACCAGCTGGAACTCCGCGCGCAGCACCGGTGCCACCACCATCTGCGCAATGCGGTCCCCATGGGCGATGTCAAACGCGGCCTCGCCGGCATTCATCACAATCACCCCAAGCGGACCACGATAGTCGCTGTCGATGGTTCCGGGGGTATTGGGCAGGGTGATGCCATGTTTCAGCGCCAGACCCGAGCGCGGGCGGATCTGCACCTCATAGCCCTCGGGGATCGCCAGCCGCAGGCCCGTGGGCACCAGCGCGCGGGCACCGGGGGCAAGCGTCAGGCTGGCGCGATCCGGCAGATTGGCGCGCAGATCGGCGCCTGCCGCGCCGCTGGTCTGATAGGCGGGCAGCGGCACCTCCCGGTCTGCGCCTTCGTCATATGTGATACGGATATCGACCATTCTGTGCCTGATCCCTCTTGGTTTCGTCCTGTGCGGCTCTGTTCAGCCCGTCTCCGCCAGCGCCTGTGCAATGCGGTCGGCCAGCTTGCGGGCAACCGCGTCCTTGTCCATGCGCGGCCAGCTTTCGGCGCCTGCATCGGAGATCAGGATCACCGCGTTCTCACGGCCGCCCATGATACCGGTTGCCGGGGAGACGTCATTGGCGACAATCCAGTCGCAGCCCTTGCGCAGGCGTTTGGCGGTGGCATTGTCAACCACATCATTGGTCTCCGCCGCAAAGCCGACGACAAGTCCCGGTCGCCCCTGCTCCAGCCGCGACACGGTCTCGAGAATGTCGGGGTTCTCGGCAAATTCCATCACCGGCAGCCCATCCTTGGATTTCTTCAGCTTGCGATCCGATGCGCTGGTCACACGCCAGTCGGCAACCGCCGCGGCAAAGACACCGGCATCTGCGGGCAGCGCCGCTGACACCGCCTCGGCCATCTCCCGCGCGGTCTCAACGGCCACCACTTCGACGCCATCGGGCGGCGCAACGCTGGCCGGGCCCGTGATGAAGACCACTTCAGCACCCAGATCGCGCAGAGCACGGGCCAGCGCTGTCCCCTGGGCGCCCGACGATCGGTTGGCGATGTAGCGCACCGGGTCGATCGGCTCATGCGTCGGGCCGGAGGTCACGACGATGCGCCGCCCCTTGAGCGGTCCATCGGATAGTTTCGCGGCAATGGCGGCAACAATGGCGTCCGGTTCCGCCAGACGGCCGGGACCAAATTCGCCGCAGGCCATGCCGCCCTCATCCGGGCCGACGCAGGACACACCATCCGCCATCAGGCTTGCCAGATTGCGCTGGGTCGCGGGGTGCTGCCACATGCGCACATTCATCGCAGGCGCCAGCAGCACCGGAGTATCTGTGGCCAGCAGCAGGGTCGAGGCCAGATCATTGGCGTGACCATGGGCCATCTTCGCCATCAGATCCGCCGTGGCCGGGGCCACCACCAGTAGATCCGCACTGCGCGACAGCTGGATATGACCCATCTCCGCCTCGGCGGTAAGGTCAAAGAGATCGCGGTGCACCGCCTGCCCGGCCAGCGCCGAAACGGACAGCGGAGTTACAAATTCCTCGCCCGCCTTGGTCAGGACCGGCACCACCTCGGCGCCCTGATCCTGCAGGCGGCGGATCAGCTCCAGCGATTTATAGGCGGCAATCCCGCCACCGATGATCAGGAGAATACGTTTGTTCGCCAGCATTTGCCTATCCTTGCCGCAGATCCCGGCAAACTCTACTGCGCCCTGTCGCCAGTGTGAAACGGTTTTCCGCAGGGCGTCTGCCGCAGCGCGCGCGTGCCCCTCACTGGAAGGCCAGACAGGGATCGGGGCGCGGGACTGGATCTGCCTCCATCACCACATCAAACGTCCCCTCGATCTGCCCGCCTTCGGACTGGCCCAGAGCGGTGATCTTCAGCGCCGGGCGCGCCTGCCGCAAGGCCAGCGGCGCGCCACGATCCAGCCGGGCATGGCCATTGCCGGTCACCACCACGACCGACCCCGGATTCTGGCCGCCAGATTGCCTGACCGGGTCTGCGGCGACGTGAACCAGCGCCGCAACAACAGCGCGGGCCAGCACCGCATCGCGCAGCCGCTGAAGCTCAACCAGAACCGGCAGCATCTCGCCCGGCATCGCATTGCAATGGCTGGCCAGCTGATCGGCTTCACGCGCCGCCTGCTCTGCCTCATCCAGCGGGGTGGTGAGCCCATAGGCCACCGCATCAGGACCAAAGACCCCCGCCACGCCCTGTTCCATCGCGCGGCGGGTTTCCGTTCGCGGGACCAGCGCGCCGAACTGCGCCGCCCCGTGACTGGCGGCAAAGACCGGTTGATAAAGCGCGAACTCAGGCCAGCCGGACTGCGTCCAGTCGAGCGTCTCTGCCAGTGCCGGACCATCCTGCAACAGATCCGGTGTCAGCGCTGCCGCCTGCGTCGCCGTGATCATCTCCCAGACCACAGCGGCGGGCTGGAGCGCGGTGATGATCTCTGCCTGCACCGCGTGATGGGCGGGGTTGTCGTGGATCTCGCCTAGAAACACCACGTCGGCCCCGGCCAGAACCGGCAGCACCTCCGCCACCGAGCTGGCCAGCACCGCAGGCGGGCGGGCCTGTCCACTGTGTTCGTCCGCGCGGGCCGTGCCGGTCATGACGGCAGCCGCGACAAGAACGCCGACGGCGTTCGGTCGCCATGCCGCCGCGCAGATGCAAAAGGCGCGCCCGAAGTCGGACACGCCTTTGATCATGATAGGTATGTGAGATGTCATAGGAGGAAGTTCTGAACTTCCCGTGAGCAGGTTTCAAGCGATTTGCGCATCTTCTGAAAGGCGCCCGCCTCGAGCTGGCGGACACGCTCCTTGGACAGGCCCAGCTCCGTACCGAGGCTCTCCAACGTGCGCGGCTTGTCCCGCAGCTTGCGTTCGGTGATGATGAAGCGTTCGCGGTCGTTCAGGGCCTGCATCGCCTCCACCAGCCAGATCCTGAGCTGCCTGGTGTCATGGCTTTCCTCGACCAGCTCGGCGGCCTGGGCGCTGTCGTCCTCCAGCGCTTCGATCCATTCGCGGCCCTCTTCCTCGGCCGATTGCACCGCATTCAGCGAGAAATCCGCCCCGGCCAGCCGCCCGTCCATCATCTGCACATCGCGCAGCGGCACACCGATTTCGGTGGCGATCTTCTGATGCAGCTGGTGCTGATCCAGCTGGGTGCCCTCGGACTGGGCCTGACGCTCCAGCTGGGCCTGCACCCGACGCATATTGAAGAACAGCGACTTCTGCGCCGAGGTCGACCCGGTCCGCACCATCGACCAGTTGCGCATCACATAGTCCTGAATCGACGCCTTGATCCACCAGACCGCATAGGTCGAAAAGCGCACCCCACGGTCAGGGTCGAATTTATCGGCCGCCTTCATCAGTCCCAGCCCGGCCTCCTGAATGAGATCATTCATCGGCGCGCCGTAGCGGCGGAATTTGGAGGCCATGGAGATCGCCAGTCGCATATAGGCATTGATCAGCCGATGCAGCGCCTGCACGTCCCGCTCATCCCGCCAGGCGTAGGCCAGTCGCAATTCGGTCTCTGCGTCCAGCAATTCCGCCTTCATTGCCCGCTTGGGCAACGGGTTTTCGATCATGGTATCAAGAGCCATTTTTCTTCCCCGTAGATGAATTTTGATCTGAATACGGGCGATGCGCCCTCTTGGATCACTTCAGTCTTGGTAAATTCCCGAAAATCAGGCTCGGGACTGTCGTCTCGGCCCCCAGCGTGGTTGGACAGGCGCGAAATGCGCCGCCACAGCGGGCCGGTCCGGGTGCAATCAACCTCTGAAATCAGCGCCATCTCTGCGGGCCTGACGCGCGCCCGTGGTCAACACATCTTGTGTTGCGCCGCACCCGTGGCTACCCAGTCACACAACACTCGATAGCTTCAGGGTAATAAAAGTGCCGACTAAAGTCACATTCATTCTGGGCGGTGCGGCATCGGGCAAATCGGCCTATGCCGAGGAAATCTGCCTAAACTCAGGGAAAGACAGGGTTTATCTGGCCACTTCACAAGTGTTTGACGAGGAGATGCGGGCCAAGGTGGACCGCCATCTGCATCAGCGCGGCGTCGGCTGGACCACCCATGAGGCGCCACGGGACCTCGCGCCGGTGCTCGACTCGCTGCGCGCCGACCAGATCTGCCTGCTGGACTGCGCCACCATGTGGCTCAGCAATCAGTTGCTGGCGGAGGCGGATCTGATTGCTGAGCAGGCAGCGCTGATGGCCGCCTTGCAGCGCTGCGCCGCCGAGGTGGTGGTGGTGTCAAACGAGGTGGGCCATGGCATCGTCCCCGACAATGCGCTGGCCCGGCAGTTCCGCGAGGCGCAGGGCCGGCTGAATATCGCATTGGCCGGGGTGGCCGACCGGGCTGTGCTGGTCACCGCCGGGCTGCCGCAGGTGCTGAAAGGAACGCTATGAGCAACGATGCGATCACGAGACTGTTTCTGGTCCGTCACGGCCCGACCCATGCCAAATCCATGGTTGGCTGGTCCGATCTGCCCGCCGATCTGTCCGATACCGCCGCGCTGGACCGGCTTCACGGGTATCTGCCCCCCGAGGCGCTGGTGGTGTCCTCCGACCTCAGCCGGGCGCGCGATACGGCGACGGCCATCGGGCGCGACCGGCAGCGGCTGACGGACCAGCCGGCGCTGCGCGAAATCCATTTCGGCGCCTGGGAGCTGCGCAGCTGGCGCGAGATTGATGCCGAAGACCCCGAGCGTATCCGCGCCTATTGGGAAACCCCCGGCGATGTGACCCCGCCCGGCGGCGAGAGCTGGAATCAGGTCTGCGCGCGGGTAAACGCAGCCATCGATGGTCTGATCGAGGCGCATCGCGGCCGGGATCTGGTGGTGGTTGGCCATTTCGGCCAGATCCTGACGCAGATCCAGCGCGCCGAGCAGCTGACCGCCGAGGAGGCCTTTTCGCATCGGATCGACAACCTGTCGGTCACCGAGATCACCCATCAGGGCAGCAGCCGGGATCGCGGCTGGGGGCGTGGTAGAATAAATCACATTCCGTGATGGGTTAGCGCACAAATATTCCGTTTCAGAATGACCTGAGGCGCGCTAACCTCGCGACATGACATATCAACTCTATATCGGTGATCGCAAGTATTCCAGCTGGTCGTTGCGCGGCTGGCTGATGCTAGAAAAATTCAACCTGCCTCATGAGGTCTCGCTGGTCGAGATGTTCTCGGGCACCATGGCGGAGAAGATGGCGGCACTGGCCCCGGCACGGCTGCTGCCGACGCTGCAATTGCCGGATGGCACGGTGATTGGTGAAACCGTCGCCATCGCCGAAACGCTTGCGGAACGGCACCCGGAGGCTGGCATGTGGCCGCAGGATCCACGCCAGCGGGCAACGGCACGCTGGCTGGTTGCCGAGATGGCCTCGGGCTTTGGTGCGCTGCGCAGCGCCTGCCCGATGCAATTGGCACATATCTATCAGGGGTTTGAACCCTCTGACGCGGTGCTGGCAGATCTCAAGCGGATTGAAACACTGTTCGCCCATGCACGCGAAGTGTCCGGCAGCAAGGATGGCTGGCTGTTTGGCAGCTATTCCATCGCGGATGCGTTCTATGCGCCGGTGGCGGCTCGCATCGTCGGCTTTGATCTGCCTGTCTCGGACGAGATGCGTGCCTATTGCCGCGTCACCCTGTCCGACCCGGTGCTGCGCCGCTGGCAGGACCGCATTGACGAGGTGAGCTATGCAACCGATCCCTACCCGATTGATCTGCCGCGCAAACCTTGGCAGCTGAGCTGACCTCACTGTCCCCGGCATCGCCCCGGCGTCCCCCGGCATCAGGGTGAATAAAACGTAAAACCGCAGCGGCATCGCCGGTGCGTTAACGACTCCGAAACCACGTTGGCCAAGCATCTCTCCCTACCCACAGCGGAAAGGGGAGAGATGATTTCGCGCGCCTATACCGTTGCGTTTCAAGGCGTCGAGGCCCGCCCGGTCGAGGTGCAATGTGCGGTCGCACCCGGCTTGCCTGCCTTCTCCATCGTCGGTCTGCCGGATAAGGCGGTCAGCGAGGCCCGCGAGCGGGTCCGATCGGCGCTGGCGACGATGTCGATTGCCCTGCCCTCGCGCCGGATCACCGTAAACCTGTCGCCTGCCGATCTGCCCAAGGAGGGCAGCCATTTTGATCTGCCGATCGCGCTGGCGCTACTGGCGGCGATTGGGATCATCCCGCCCGAGGCGGCCTCTGAGACCATTGCCCTGGGCGAGCTGTCGCTGGATGGCAATCTGGTGCCGGTGGTGGGTGCCCTGCCTGCCGCCATGGCCGCCGCGAGCGAAGGACGGCGGCTGCTCTGCCCGAAGGCCTCGGGTGCGGAGGCGGCCTGGGTCAGCGATGCGACGGTGATCGCGGCGGGCGGTCTGGCGGATGTGGTGGCGCATTTCACCGGGCAGATGGTGATCCCCCCCGCCGCCCCCGGCGAGGTGATTGATCCCCCTGCGGGGAAGGATCTGCGCGATGTGAAGGGGCAGGAACGGGCCAAGCGCGCGCTGGAGATTGCCGCGGCCGGTCGGCATCATCTCTATATGGTCGGCGCGCCGGGATCGGGGAAATCCATGCTGGCCGCGCGGCTGCCCTCGATCCTGCCGCCGCTAAGCGCGGCCGAAGCACTGGAGACCTCAATGATCCAGTCGCTTTGCGGGTTGATCGACGAAGGCGGCATTCGGCGCAGCCGCCCCTACCGCGAGCCGCATCACACCGCCTCGATGGCGGCCATTGTCGGGGGCGGGCGCAGGGCGCAGCCGGGCGAGATCAGCCTGGCGCATAATGGTGTGCTGTTTCTTGATGAGCTGCCGAAATTCAGCCGGGCA
Organism: Phaeobacter sp. JH20_08; assembly: GCF_048056635.1. NCBI lineage: Bacteria > Pseudomonadati > Pseudomonadota > Alphaproteobacteria > Rhodobacterales > Roseobacteraceae > Phaeobacter > Phaeobacter sp. JH20_08. The sequence goes on from NZ_JAYMVV010000007.1 coordinate 62,916, forward strand.
GTGCTGGAGACGCTGCGCCAGCCGTTGGAAACCGGCCATGTGAATGTGGCACGTGCAAATGCCCATGTCAGCTACCCGAGTCGGTTCATGCTGGTGGCGGCGGCCAACCCCTGCAAATGTGGCGCGCTCAGCGATGCCAATCGCGCCTGTGCAAGGGCGCCGCAGTGTTCGGCGGATTATCTCGGCCGTATCTCCGGGCCGCTGATGGACCGGTTCGATCTGCGGGTGGATGTGCCGCCGGTCGGCTTTGCCGATCTGGACCTGCCGGGTGATGGCGAAACGTCGGCGGAGGTGGCCATGCGGGTTGCCATCGCGCGGGAGGTCCAGGCCAGCCGCTACCGCCAACATCCCCAGCTGCGGCAGAATGCCGATGCCGAGGGTCAGCTGCTGGAGGAGGTGGCGACGCCCGACAGCGAAGGTCGGGCCCTGCTGTTGCAGGCGGCGGACCGGTTCGGGCTGACCGCGCGTGGCTATCACCGGGTGCTGCGCATCGCCCGCACCATCGCCGATCTGGATGGGGCGCCGGATGTCCGCCGCCCCCATATCGCCGAAGCGATCAGTTTTCGGATTGCCGCCTGAAGCGTGTTCTCACGCGAGAGCTCAGAGCTTGGCTTCGATCGCCTGCCAGATCTTCTCGGCTATATTGACGCCGTCGAAGCGTTCCAGCTCCTGAATGCCGGTCGGCGAGGTCACGTTGATCTCGGTCAGGTAGTCGCCGATCACGTCGATACCGACAAAGACCTGCCCTTTTTCGCGCAGCAATGGCCCGATGGCGGCGCAGATTTCGCGGTCGCGGTCGGTCAGGCCGATTTTCTCCGGCCGGCCGCCGACATGCATGTTGGAACGGGTTTCCCCCGCCGCAGGCACCCGGTTGATTGCGCCGACGGCTTCGCCATCGACCAGGATCACCCGTTTGTCGCCATTGCTCACATCCGGCAGGAATTTCTGCACGATCAGCGGCTCGCGGCTGAAGCCGGTGAACAGCTCATGCAGCGAGGTCAGGTTGCGGTCGTCGCGGTCCAGCCGGAACACGCCGGCACCGCCGTTGCCGTAGAGCGGCTTCAGAATGATATCGCCATGTTTTTCCTTGAACGCCTTGATCGTCTCAAGATCGCGGGCAATGGCGGTGGGCGGCGTCAGCTCCGGGAAATCCAGAACCAGCAGTTTCTCCGGGTAGTTACGCACCCAGAAGGGATCATTGACCACCAGCGTCTGACCCTTCAGCCGGTCCAACAGATGGGTCGAGGTGATATAGTGCATGTCAAAGGGCGGATCCTGCCGCAGCCAGACCACGTCGAAGTCGCTCAGGTCGACTTCGCGGCGCGGACCCAGCTCCGCCGGGTGTCCGGCCACGCGCTGAACGGTCATATCATGGCCGCGCGCGGTGATGCGGCCCTCCTGATAGGCCAGCTGGTCGGGGCCATAGAAAAACAGGCTATGCCCGCGCGCCTGCGCTTCCTCAGCCAGGCGAAAACTGCTGTCGGCATTGATATCAACGTCGGTGATCGGGTCCATTTGAAAGGCGATTTTCATAATGTCAGTCCCTCATGACATGGGCAAAATGACATGGGCAAACCGCCCACGCCGAATACATGACCCAGCTTGGCGACAGGTTCAATGGCAGAGACGCTCAACCCTGACCATAGGCGTTTTCCATCACCTCAACCCTGCCGGTGCCATCAACCACCGCCACATCCAGCCGCGACTCGGTCAGCTGCCCGGCAGGTTCGCCGGCCAGAAACCCGGCGGCGCTGGTCATCATGCGCTGCATCTGGGTGCTGTTGATGCGGGCGATCGCCTCATCGCGGCTGACGCTGTGCTTGACCTCGACAAAGACCACCATCGCCCCAAGCCGCAGGATCAGGTCGATTTCGGCGCCACCGCCGCGCCAGCGGCGCGCCGCGACCGTGTATCCCCCGCGCTCATAAAACCGGGCGACCAGCTCTTCCGCGGCGTATCCAGCGTGATGGGACCTAGATCCACGCAGCCCGCGCGCAGAGGGCCGTCCGGGCGGGGTATCTGCCCGCCCGGCCATGCTCAGCCTGCGTCCTTGGCCATGTCGAGCGCCAGTTGATAGATCTTGCGGCGCGGCAGATTGTGCATTTCGGCAACGATGGAGGCGGCGTCTTTCACGGAGTTGTCCTTTAGGGCGGCGCGCAGATCGCTGTCGAGATCGCCATCGCTGACACTGGCGCCGCGCGCACGGTCCACCAGAACCACAATTTCGCCTTTCACCGGGGATTGTTCCAGTCCTTCGGCGAGGGTCAGCAGGGTATCGCGTCGCACCTCCTCGAATTTCTTGGTGATTTCACGGCAGAGCGCCGCCGGCCGGTCGCCCAATACGCCCGCCATGTCGCGCAGCGAGGCGGCAATCCGCTTGGGCGATTCGTAAAACACAAGCGTGCCGGGGACGGCGGCCAGCTCCTCCAGCCGTTTGCATCTTGCGCCACTGGCGTTGGGCAGAAAGCCTGCAAAGAAAAACGCATCCGTTGGCAGTCCGGCCAATGTCAGCGCCGCCAGCGCCGCAGAGGCGCCGGGCGCAACCGTGACCAGATGCCCGGCCTCGGCGGCGGCGCGGCTGAGATCATAGCCCGGATCGGCAATAAGCGGCATACCCGCCTCGGAGGCATAGGCCACGGACTGCCCCGCCTCCAGCGCCGCCAGAAGCCGTCCGCGCGCGCCAGCGCCGCTGTGATCGTGATAGGCCACGATCTGCCGCCCATTGAGCGGAACACCGTGGATTTCCATCAGCTTACGCAGAGAACGGGTGTCCTCGGCGGCGATCATGTCGGCGGAGGCCAGCACGTCAAGCGCCCGCAAAGTGATGTCGCGCGCGGTGCCGATGGGCGTCGCGACGAAGTAGAGCCCGCATGGCAAATGGACGATCTTGTGATTCACGCTGGACCCGCCTTGTTGGTCGTTTATGATCCCTCAGGTACCAACACGGCGTACGCCGCCGGACAAGGGAGTTTCAAGTCCATTATGTTTGCTGTTTTTCAACACGCCCGCAAGGCGGCACTGGCCGCTGCAACCGTTGTTTCGACGCTGGCACTGGCCGCCTGTGACACCTTGCCGACTGGCAGCGGGCCGTCGATCAACACGACCAAACCCGTTCCGGTCGCCCTGTTGGTTCCGCGTGGCTCGGCGCAGCCCGGTGACGCGCTGCTGGCCAAGAGCCTTGAAAATGCTGCCCGCATGGCGATCGCCGATCTCAACGGGGCGCAGATCGACCTGCGGATCTATGACACCGCCGGCGTGCCGCAGCAGGCCGCAACCGCAGCAACCACCGCGATCAACGATGGCGCGCGGATCATCCTGGGGCCAGTCTATGCCGAGGCCGCAAATGCCGCAGGTCTGGTCGCCGCACAACGCAACGTCAATGTGCTGGCGTTTTCCAACAACACCGCCATTGCCGGCGGCAATGTCTTCATCCTCGGGCCGACCTTTGACAATACCGCGCGACGCCTGACCAGCTATGCCAGCCGTCAGGGCAAGGGCAATATGGTGATCGTCAGCGGCAGTGACCCCGCAGGTCAGGCCGGCCGCGTGGCGATCGAACGTGCCGCCGCCGGGACCGGGGCAAATATCAACGGCTCCGTCAGCTATGAGCTGTCGCAGCAGGGCGTGATCAACGCGATCCCGACGATCCGGTCAACCGTCGCCAGCAGCGGCGCGCAGTCGGTGTTCCTGACGGCAAATACCGCAGGCGCCCTGCCCCTGCTGACGCAGCTGATGCCCGAAGCCGGTGTCGATCCTGCGGTAACGCAGTATATCGGCCTCACCCGCTGGGATATTCCGGCGCAGACGCTGGCCCTGCCGGGTGTGCAGGGTGGCTGGTTCGCAATGCCCGACACCAACCGGTCGCAGCAGTTCCGCAGCCGCTATCAGGCCAGCTATGGCGCCGCGCCGCATCCGATCGGTGGTCTGGCCTATGATGGGATTGCCGCAATCGGTGCGCTGGTGAGTGCCGGCAAATCCGACGCGCTGACCGGCGCGGCACTGACCCGTGGCAATGGGTTCCAGGGCACCGGTGGTATCTTCCGCCTGCGCCCCGATGGCACCAATGAACGCGGCCTTGCGGTTGCGACAATCCAAGAACAGAAGGTTGTGGTTATTGACCCAGCTCCCAGCAGCTTCGCCGGTGCCGGATTCTGATCCAGCGCTGCCGGACACCGTCCATCTGCCACCCTTGCTGGGGCCGCTGATCTGCGACCCCGGCAAAATTTTTGACGCCGTTGCCGTGCGCGCCGCCATCACCGCCCTGTCGCGGGATTGCTCGGCGGCGGAGCTGCGCGCTGGCGTTGTGAAAATCCTGCGCGAGGCCAATCTGGCCGGGCGCGCCGCCATCGCCGAGGCCTTTGCCGAGGAACCCTTTGCGGCGCGGGCGCTGACCCGGTCTTATGTCTATCTGACCGATGGGCTGGTTACTGCCGCCTATTTCACCGCCACCAGCCTGCTGCATCCGCTGGCCAACCCGACCCAGGGCGAGCGGATCGCGGTGATTGCCGTTGGCGGCTATGGCCGCGGTGAAATGGCACCGCAGTCCGATGTGGATCTGCTGTTCCTCACCCCGTACAAGATCACCGCCTGGGCCGAGAGCGCGATTGAATCGATGCTCTATATCCTGTGGGATCTGCGCCTGAAGGTGGGCCATTCGAGCCGCACCATCCGTGACTGCATCCGTCTGGGGGGCGAGGATTTCACCATTCGCACCGCCATGCTGGAACAGCGGTTTCTGGATGGCGATGCCGGGCTTGCGGCTGATCTGGATCGGCGGCTCAATGCGGAGCTGTTTTCCAAGGACGCCCGCGATTTCGTCGAGGCCAAGCTGGCCGAGCGCGATGCGCGCCACCTGAAACAGGGCGAACGCTATGTGGTGGAACCCAACGTCAAGGAAGGCAAAGGCGGGCTGCGCGACCTGCAATCGCTCTATTGGATCGCCAAATACCTGTACCAGGTGCAGGATGTCGCCGAACTGGTGCCGATGGGGCTGTTCAGCCCGGAAGAGCTGGATTCCTTTGCCAAGGCGGAGAATTTCCTCTGGGCAGTGCGGGCGCATCTGCATCTGCTGACCAAACGCGCCACCGAGCAGCTGAGTTTCGACCTACAGGTCGAGGTCGCCGCCCGTATGGGCTATGAGGATCGGGCTGGTCGCCGCGCCGTCGAGGTCTTCATGCAGGAGTATTTCCGCCACGCCACCAAGGTGGGTGACGTGACCCGGATCTTTCTCACCAAACTGGAAGCCACCCATCAGAAGAGCGAGCCGCTGCTGGAGCGGATTTTCCGCCGTCGCCCGAGGGTCAAACCCGGCTATGTGGTGGTGCACAACCGGCTGGATGTCTCTGATCCCGAAGCCTTTTGCGCGGATAAGCTGAACCTGTTGCGGATCTTTGAGGAGGCGCTGCGGACGGGGATGCTGATCCACCCGGATGCCATGCGGCTGGTCACGGCCAGCCTGCATCTGGTCGACGACGAGATGCGCAACGACAAGGAAGCGCGGCGGATTTTTCTGGATCTGCTGCTGAAACACGGCAACCCGGAACGCGCGCTGCGGCGGATGAACGAACTGGGGGTGCTCAGCGCCTTTGTGCCCGAATTCGAGCCGATCGTGGCGATGATGCAGTTCAATATGTATCACTCCTACACGGTGGATGAGCACACCATTCAGGTGATCTCCAACTTTGCCGCCATCGAGCGGGGCGAGCTGGAGGACGAGCTGCCGCTGTCCTCGACCGTGATCCGCAAGGGGGTCAATCGCAAGGTGCTGATGGTCGCCATGCTGCTGCATGATATCGGCAAGGGGCGCGAGCAGGATCATTCGATCCTGGGGGCGCAGATTGCCCGGCGTGTGGCGCCCCGGCTTGGTCTCAACAAAAGCGAAAGCGAAACCGTTGAATGGCTGGTGCGCTATCACCTGCTGATGTCGGATATGGCGCAGAAACGCGATATTGCCGATCCGCGCACCGTGCGCGGCTTTGCCAAGGCGGTAAAGACGATCAAGCGGCTGGACCTGCTGCTGCTGCTGACGGTCTGCGACATTCGCGGCGTCGGGCCGGATACCTGGAACAACTGGAAGGCCGCGCTGCTGCGGGCGCTTTATAACCAGACCCGCGAGGCGCTGGAGAATGGCGTAGAGGCGCTGAACCGCGCCCATCGCGGCACCGAGGCCAAGAAGGCCCTGCGCGCCGCCCTGCCCGACTGGCCCAAGGCCGATCTGAAGATCGAGACCGCCCGCCACTATGACCCCTATTGGCAGGGGCTGCATGTGACGGCCCATATTGATTTTGCCGAGATGCTGCGCGAACTGACCGATCTGGACGACCCGGGTGGGGTGATCATCCGCCTGCACCCCGATGAGGATCGCGACGCCACCCGCGCCTGTTTCTCGATGGCCGATCACCCCGGCATCTTTGCCCGGATTGCCGGCGCGCTGGCACTGGTGGGCGCGAATGTGGTGGATGCGCGGTCCTATACCACCAAGGACGGCTATGTGACGGATGCCTTCTGGATCCAGGATTCCGAAGGTCACCCCTATGAGGCCGCCCGGCTGCCGCGTCTGCGCGAGATGATCCACAAGACCCTGAAGGGCGAGGTGATCACCGGCGAGGCGCTGAAATCGCGCGACAAGATCAAGAAGCGCGAGCGGGCGTTTAACGTGCCGACGCATATCACCTTTGATAATGATGGCTCGGAGATCTACACGATCATCGAGGTCGACACCCGCGACCGCCCCGGTCTGCTCTATGATCTGGCGCGCACACTGGCGGGGGCCAATATCTATATCGCCAATGCGATCATCGCGACCTATGGCGAGCAGGTGGTCGATGCGTTTTATGTGAAGGATATGTTCGGGTTGAAATACTACTCCGAATCCAAACAGAAATCGCTGGAGGCCAAGCTGCGCAACGCCATCGCCGAAGGGGCAAAGCGGGCCGGATCATGAAGCCTATCAAACTGCTGTCGGGCTTTCTCACCGTCGGTTTCTGGACGCTGGCAAGCCGCATCCTGGGGTTTCTGCGTGAAATCCTGATCACCGCCTATATCGGGCCGGGTCCGTTGATGGATGCCTTTGTGGCCGCTTTCCGGCTGCCGAACATGTTCCGCCGCTTCTTTGCCGAGGGCGCGTTCAACGCGGCTTTTGTGCCGATGTTTGCCAAGCGACTGGAGAGCGGCGAGGATCCGCAGGGGTTTGCGCAGGAGGCGTTTAACCTGCTGGCGGTGACCGTTCTGCTGCTGGTGGGGATTGGCATGGTGTTCATGCCGGCCCTGGTCTGGGCCACCGCGGGCGGTTTTGTTGGCGATGCGCGGTTTGATCTGGCGGTGGGCTACGGGCAGATCGTCTTTCCCTATATTCTGTTCATGTCGCTGGCGGCGCTGTTTTCCGGCGTGCTGAATGCCACCGGTCGGTTTGCGGCGGCGGCGGCGGCGCCTGTCTTGCTCAATATCTTTGCCTGCGCGGCCATGGTGGCGGGCGCGGTGCTGGGGGGCGAGGTGATCACCTGGCTGGTCTGGACCATTCCGGTTGCAGGGGTTGCACAGCTGGCGCTGGTGTGGATCGCCGCCAGCCGGACCGGTATCCGCCTGCGCCCCGGCCTGCCGCGCTGGACCCCGCGCATGAAGAAGCTCGTCCGTGTGGCGCTGCCGGCAGCACTGGCGATGGGGGTCACGCAGATCAATCTGGTGGTCGGCCAGCAGGTGGCCTCTGACATTGAAAACGCGGTGAGCTGGCTGTTTGTGGCAGATCGCCTCTATCAGCTGCCGCTGGGGGTGGTGGGGATTGCGATTGGCATCGTGCTGCTACCGGATCTGTCGCGCCGTCTGCGGGCGGGGGACGATGCGGGCGGGCGCGATGCGTTTTCCCGTGCCGGGGAATTTTCGCTATTGCTGACCCTGCCCTCGACTGCGGCGTTTCTGGCGGTGCCTGTTGTGCTGGTGTCGGTCCTTTATGAGCGTGGCGCCACCGGGGCCGAGGATGTGGCCGCCATTGCGCTGGCGGTGGCGATCTATGGCGCGGGCCTGCCGGCATTTGTGCTGCAAAAGGTGCTACAACCGCTGTTCTTTGCCCGCGAGGACACCCGTTCGCCATTTCGCTATGCGCTGGTGGCGATGGTCATCAATGCCGCTCTTGCCTTTGGTCTGAAACCCTATCTGGGCTGGATCGCCCCCGCCATCGCGGCGACGGTGGCGGGCTGGGCGATGGTCGCCTGCCTGTGGCTGGGGGCCCGCCGTATGGGAGAGGTCGCGCGCTTCGATCAGCGCTTCTACGACCGGAGCCTGCGCATCCTGGCGGCCTCCGCCATCATGGGGCTGGCGCTATTCGGCGTGGTACAGGGCTTTGGCTGGCTGTTCTACCTGCCCAGCTGGCGCTACCTCGCACTGCTGGGCCTGATCGTGCTGGGCGCGGTGGTCTATTTCGGCGTCGGCCAGATCATCGGGGCGGTGCGCCTCGGCGACCTGAAACGCTCGGTCCGCCGGGGCGGCGACACGGGGTGACGGGGGTGCGGCCGGTGCGTCTGTAGCCCCCGCCAAGTTGGGTTCTGGCAGAGGTTCGTGTTGCTGCGCATCGCGCTGATTGGTGAGGTGCGCGGCAAGAGAGCTGGGCAGAGGGGCCATCGCAACCGGCGCTGCACTCATCCGGATCAGATCTGCTCCGGGATAACGCCGCCGCTCCTGAGGGTAATTTCGGCGGCGGCCTTAGACACCGCTGCGCCGAACTGTGCAACATGCGCGTCATCAAACCTGATGCTTGGGCCTGAAATTGACACACCGGCACAGGGTTTGCCGAATTCATCAAAGATCGCGCTGCCGATGCACGACATGCCTTCGTAGCGCTCTTCGCTGTCAAAGGACCAGCCACGCGCGCGGATCTGCGCAAGATCCTCGAACAGGGATTTCGGGCTGGTATGGGTATTGGCCGTGAATTGCTGCAGGCCCGCTTTTGTCAGCAACTGGGTGACTTTCTCTTCTGACAGCTGTGACAGAATGGCCTTACCGGCGCCGGAGGCATGCATGGCCGTGCGCGTGCTCGGCGGGAAGAACGCGCGGATCGGATTATGTGTTTCGACCTGCCCGATAAAGACAACCTCCGCGGCGGCGGGCACCGCCAGATTCGCAGTCTCCCCGGTCTGCTCCATAAGCAGCTGCATGACGGGGCGCCCGATCTCGGCAAGGTTTCGACGTTTCAGAAAGGACGAGCCGGTGCGAAAGGCCTCGATCCCTATGAGCCAGTCCTGGCGGTCTTCATCGAAGGTGACGAAGTTGTGCTTTTGCAGGGTCATCAGAATGCGATGGGTCGTGGCTGTGGGAACGCCGACGGTCAACGACAAATCCGTCAGCGTCAGACGATCCGCGCGTGCAATGGCTGTCAGCACACCAAGGGCACGATCCAAAGACTGAAGCGTGCCTGCACTGCTTTCGGTGAATTGTGACTTCGGTCTGCCACGGGACCGTTTCTGTTTTTGCATCGTCATTCCTAGCTCATACCTCGCGATGCCTCAAAGGTATCGAAGTGAAAAATATTTTCAAGATGAACAGGGGTCGGGATATGAAAAATGTAAAATTCATCAATATCAGTGACTAAGTGAATATTCTTCAATACTGAAAATCTTTTTCAAGAAAATTGCAGCGTGCCTTCGAACTGGTAATATTAACTTACCAAAGCGGAGAATCGAGTGATGTCAGATCAAAATCCAGTCTTTATTCCAGGCCCCACCAACATTCCCGAGAGGCTCTTGTCGGCGATGCATGTTCAGACGCGGGACCACCGCGCTCCGGATTTTGTCAGCACGTTTGCACCGGTTCTGGAGGGCACAAAGAAAGTGTTTGGTTCGACGAATGGCAAGATCATCACCTTTCCCGCAAGCGGGACCGGTGGCTGGGAGGCCTCTGTCACAAATACCCTCAGCCCCGGCGATACGGTTCTCGTGGCGCGCTATGGCATGTTCAGCCACCGCTGGATCGACCTGTGCCAGCGTCATGGTCTGGATGTTCAGATCATCGAATGCGCCTGGGGTAGCGGTGCGCCCGCCGAGAAATTCGAAGCCGTGCTGAGCGCGGACAAGGACCATAAGATCAAGGCCGTTCTGGTCACCCACAACGAGACAGCGACCGGCGTGCGGTCGGACATCGCGGGCGTTCGCAAGGCGATGGACGCCGCCAGCCACCCGGCGATGCTGTTTGTGGATTGCGTCAGCTCGCTGGCGTCTATGGAGTTCCGCTTTGACGATTGGGGCGTGGATATCGCGGTATCCGGGTCGCAGAAGGGCTTCATGCTGGCCACCGGCATGGCCATCCTGTGTGTCAGCCCCAAAGCGCTGGACGCAATGGCAACCGCCACATTGCCCCGTACCTTCTTTGATTTCCGCGACATGATGGCGGCCAACGCCTCAGGCGGATTTCCCTATACGCCACCGTTGCAGCTGATTTACGGCATGGGCGAAAGCCTGAAGATGCTTTTTGAAGAGGGGCTGGAGAACGTTTACGCCCGCCACTTCCGGCTGGCGGAAGGCGTGCGCCGCGCGGTTCAGGCATGGGGGCTGAAGCTGGTCGCCCAATCGCCCGAGCTCTACTCGGACACGGTGAGCGCGATCTATGTGCCAGAGGGGTTCGACAGCAATGCGCTGACCGAGCACGCCTTTGACGCCTACGGCGTGTCCTTCGGGATTGGGCTCGGCGAGATGAACGGCAAGGCCTTTCGCATCGGCCATCTGGGCAGCCTGACCGACGTCATGGTTCTGTCCGGTCTTGCCACCATTGAGATGGCGATGGCCGATCTCGACTATCCGGTCCAACTCGGCAGCGGGGTGACTGCCGCACAGGAGTATTTCCGCAGCACCCATGCAACCGCAGCCAAAGCGGCCGCGTGATGAAGGATATCCAACCCATGTATATCCCCACCTACGAGGACATGCTGGCCGCGCATGAGCGGATCAAGCCACATATCCGCCGTACACCGGTTCGGACGTCGGATTACCTGAACGAGATCGCCGGGTGCGACCTGTTTTTCAAGTGCGAGAACTTTCAGGAGCCGGGTGCTTTCAAAGTGCGCGGTGCCTCGAACGCCGTATTCGGTCTTGATGATGACCAGGCGGCAAAGGGTGTTGCGACGCATTCCTCGGGCAACCATGCCTCCTGCCTGAGCTATGCGGCGATGTTGCGGGGCATCCCGTGCAATGTGGTCATGCCGCACACCGCGCCACAGGCCAAGAAAGACACGGTGCGCCGCTACGGCGGCAAGATCACCGAATGTGAGCCCTCTACCACCTCGCGCGAGGAGACCTTTGCCAAAGTGCAAAGCGAAACCGGCGGTGACTTCGTGCACCCCTATAACGACCCGCGCGTCATCGCTGGCCAGGGAACCTGCTCGAAGGAATTCATAGAACAGACCGGCGGTCTCGATATGGTTGTGGCCCCGATCGGTGGCGGCGGCATGATTTCGGGAACCTGCCTGACCCTGTCGACACTTGCGCCGGAAACCAAGGTGATCGCGGCCGAACCCGAACAGGCCGACGATGCGTTTCGCAGCTTCAAGGCCGGATATATCATTGCCGATGACGCACCCAAGACCATTGCGGACGGGCTGCTGGTGCCGCTCAAGGACCTGACCTGGCACTTCGTTTCGACCCATGTGTCCGAGATTTACACAGCCTCCGAGCACGACATCATTGATGCGATGAAGCTGGCCTGGAAGCACCTGCGGGTGGTCATGGAGCCATCATCGGCGGTTTCGCTCGCAACGGTTCTCAAGAACCCGGAGGCCTTCAGGGGCAAGCGCGTCGGCCTGATCATAACCGGTGGCAATGTCGACCTCGACAAGCTGCCCTGGCTGACCGCCGCCTGATCTCAATCATCTTACTGAAATCCCGACAGAGGAGCACGGACATGAAGGACATGACCAATCTCGACGCATTCGAAGTGGGCTACGACATCCCGGCCAAACCGGGCATGGATGAGGCTGACATACAGACCCCATGCCTTGTGCTGGATTTGGACGCGCTGGAGCGCAACATCAAGAAGATGGGCGACTATGCCAAGGATCACGGTATGCGCCACCGCACCCACGGCAAGATGCACAAGTCGGTCGACGTGCAGAAGCTTCAGGAAGAGCTCGGCGGCGCCTGCGGTGTCTGCTGTCAGAAAGTCTCTGAAGCTGAGGTCTTCGCCCGGGGTGGTATCAAGGATATTCTGGTATCGAACCAGGTGCGCGACGCCGCCAAGATCGACCGTCTTGCGCGTCTGCCGAAGCTGGGCGCCCGCGCGATCTGTTGTGTCGATGATATCGACAATGTGGCTGACCTTTCGGCTGCGGCCAGGACGCATGGGACCCAGATCGAATGCCTCGTCGAAATTGACTGTGGCGCAGGACGCTGTGGCGTGTCGAGCACGCGCGATGTCGTGGAAATCGCCAAGGCCATCGACGCCGCAGAAGGTCTGAAATTTGCCGGCATCCAGGCCTATCAGGGCGCGATGCAGCATCTTGACGACTATAACGAGCGCAAGGCGAAGATCGACGTTGCGGTGGCCATGGTCAGGGATGCGGTCGACACGCTGAAAACCGAAGGCCTGGAGTGTGACATCGTCGGTGGCGGTGGCACCGGATCTTATTACTTCGAGTCGAACTCGGGTGTTTACAACGAATTGCAATGTGGCTCCTACGCCTTCATGGATGCCGACTATGGCCGCATCCTCGACAAGGACGGCAAGCGCATCGACGCTGGGGAATGGGAGAACGCCTTGTTCATCCTGACCACGGTCATGAGCCACTCCAAGGCCGACAAGGCCATCGTGGATGCAGGCCTCAAGACCCAGTCCGTGGACAGTGGGTTGCCCTTTATCTACGGCCGCGACGATGTCGAATATCTCAAATGTTCGGATGAGCATGGCGTTGTCGCAGATCCCGGTGGAGCCCTGAAGGTCAACGACAAGCTCCGGCTCGTGCCAGGTCATTGTGACCCGACCTGCAACGTCCATGATTGGTATGTCGGCGTGCGGGGCGGCAAGGTCGAAACCCTCTGGCCCGTCTCCGCCCGCGGCAAAGCCTATTAACGCCAGCCCTCCTCCCACTGGCGCGCGGGGTGCGGCGTGGTGCTAGACGCCGCCCCCGCAAAATGAACTCACAAAGGAACAAGACGATGACCAACCCAACTGACACCGATGGATTGCTGATTGTCAGCGAGGAGATCTGCGCAAAAACCGTCAGCCGTGCTGATGCTTTTGACGCGGTAGAGGCTGTTTTTGGCGCCATGGCGCGCGGAGACGCTTACAATTTCCCGGTGATCCGCGAGGCGATCGGATACGCCGATGCGCTCTATGGGTTCAAATCGGGTTTTGACCGGGCGGGGAAATCTCTGGGTGTGAAATCCGGTGGCTTCTGGCCCGGCAACATGGACAACGGGCTGACCAACCACCAGTCCACCATCTTTCTGTTTGATCCAGATACCGGTCGTCTTCAAGCGCTGGTCGGTGGCAACTACCTGACAGCAGTCCGTACCGCTGCCTCGTCATCCGTCTCAATTGCTCATCTGGCGCGACAGGACGCCAGAGTCCTTGGCATGGTGGGCGCAGGTCATCAATCCACCTTTCAGCTTCGGGCCGCTGCCGAACAGCGCGATTTCGAGAAGGTCGTCGCCTGGAACCCGCATCCCGACATGCTGCCGCGTCTGGGCGCCGTGGCTGAAGAGCTGGGTCTGGAGTTCGAAGCCGTAACGCAAGAAGAGCTGGGCGCGCAGGCGGATGTGATCATCACCATTACATCGGCGTTTGAACCGCTGTTGATGGCCGACTGGATCAAGCCCGGCACGCATATTGCCTGCATGGGCACAGACACCAAGGGCAAGATGGAAGTGGACGCGGCGCTCTTTGGCAAGGCCACCGTCTTTGCGGATGAGATCGCCCAGTCGATCACCATTGGCGAGGCGCAACATGCAATCGCATCCGGGCTGATCGACGAAGCTGACATCACACCCATCGGTGCCGTGATCAACGGCGACCATCCGGGCCGCAGCAGTGACAGTGAAATCACTGTGTTTGATGGAACCGGTGTGGGCCTTCAGGATCTGGCCGTCGCCTCGGTCGCGGCGCGGATCGCTGATGAAAGAAATCTGGCGACACGCGTCGCTTTGTAAAAGCGGCCCTCCGGTAAAGAGATCGGAGACTCGGACGCGGAGAGTGCGGCCCAACCGGGCCACGCCGTCGAAATCGCCGGGGATGTCGGGGCCGGCAGACCGCAGAATCCGGGAAAGTCAGATGCGGGTCAAAATATGTTTGATCGCCGTTGGCTGCTGTCCCTGACCAGAGTGTTCCCTTTGGAAGCACCCGCAGAACCACGCGCACCCGGTCGGGTGCGCGCCCAATCTCGACAGGTTTCAAGATGCCTTGCGAGGCGCACATGGCCGGGACGTGATCCCCGGCTTACCCAACCGGGTCTGCAAAAAGATCCGGACACATGTCATCAAGGAGGAAAACGACATGAAGAAAGTAGCAACAGCTCTCGCCGCAGCGGCTCTGGCCGCGGCACCGGCCTTTGCCTCAGACAAAATTCTGCTGAAAACGCCGGTCGCCTTTTCAACTGAACTGCCTGGGCTTGGCACACCGATCGTTCGCGTGTCGGAGGATCTTGCGGCTATCTCAGGTGGGGCCATCAAGATGAAGGTCTACGAGCCCGGCAAGCTGGTTCCGGCGTTTGAGATTCTTGATGCGGTGTCATCCGGCAAGATCAACTCGGGCTTTGCCACCGCTGGCTACTGGGCCGGCAAGATTCCGGCAGCGCCGTTGTTCTCGGCTGTCCCATTCGGCCCCGAAGCAGGCGAATACATGGCCTGGCTCTACTACGGCAATGGCATGGATCTGTATCAGGAGATGTACGATCAGGCCGGTTTCAACGTCAAAGTTCTTCCCTGCACCATTATTGCCCCGGAAACCTCGGGGTGGTTCGCTGAAGAAATCACATCGGTTGAACAGCTGAACGGCCTGAAGATGCGCTTCTTCGGTCTGGGCGGCAAAGTCATGCAGAAACTGGGCGTTGCCACATCCCTGCTGCCCGGCGGTGAGATCTTCCCGGCCCTGGAGAAAGGGGCAATCGACGCCACCGAGTTCTCGATGCCCGCCATCGACCAGCGTCTCGGTTTCCACAAACTGGCGAAGTACAACTACTTCCCGGGCTGGCATCAGCAGGCCACCATCTTTGAACTGATCATCAACAAGGATGAATGGAACGAGCTGAACCCGACCTTGCAGGCCCAGATTGAGCTGACCTGCCGTGCGCAGATGACCGAGAGCTTTGCCGAAGGTGAGGCGATCCAGTTTGCAGCGATGCAGAAGAACGTCGATGAAAACGGCGTGACCATTGTCGACTGGACACCCGAGATGCTGGACGTCTTCCGCGCGACCTGGACCGAGGTGGCCGAGGAAGAAGCCGCAAACGATGAGTTCTTTGCAAAGGTATACGCCGACCTGAATGAGTTCAGCGAAGGCTACGCCCTGTGGAAAGCCCACGCATTCCTGCCACGCCAGTAACACATCTAACCCGGACCGGCTTTGCGGTCCGGGTTTTTGATCTGATCGGGGGAGGCCCGGTTCAGGGGAGGAAAAGAAATGACATCGACATCTCACGATCACCAAGACGCCCACTATGACCCGCTTTGGGAAGAAATCGAAAACGACGACCGGAAAGACCCGAAATTCGCAGCCACGCTGGACCGGCTGGTCAAGGGCGTCGGACACGTCGTTATGTGGGCAAATGTGCTCCTGATCCTTGCTATCATAGTGCAGGTTGGGATGCGCTATACGCTGGATCTGAATTTTCCAAAGCTGGATGAATTGCAGTGGCATCTCTATGCGCTGACAACCATGGTCGGCGTGTCCTATGCGCTGAGCACCGACGCCCATGTCCGCGTCGACGTTTTGCGTGCCGGCTTTTCCTTCCGCGCCCGGCGGGCGATCGAAATTGTCGGGATCGTGGTTCTGATCTTGCCGTTCTGCTACCTGATGATTGATCAGGGTCTCGATTATTTTCAGGACAGTTACCGGGTCAACGAACGGTCCGACAGCCCCACCGGCCTACCGGCGCGCTGGCTGCTGAAGGCTGTTATCCCGGCCAGCTTTGTTCTGATTGCCATGGCTGCTGTCGCACGCTTGATTCATGACCTCTACATGCTGGTGACCCGCGCCGATCCATCGTCGGATCGTGCTGGTCTGAAACCCCTCATGTGGATGATGGTTGGCTTCGCCATCGTGACGTTCACCCTGATGCGGCTGGTGGAGGCGCCTGAGGAAAAGCTCGTCATCGCAATGTTCATGTCCTTCGTTGGTGTCCTGTTCACCGGCATTCCGGTCGCCTGGGTCCTGTCGGGCATCGGCGTTCTTTACTGCGGTATTGCTTACCTCGGCGACAATGACATGCTGCTCTGGACGGGCATGGAGGCCACGTTTACGGGGCTCGATTACCTGACACTTGGCGCGGTTGTGAACCGTGTTTACGCGACGATGTCCAACGCCGTTCTTGTTGCCCTTCCCATGTTTATCTTCATGGGGCTGATGCTGGACGAAAGCGGCGTGGCACAGCGGCTGATGACCTCGATGCAGAGATTGTTCGGCACCATGCGTGGGGGCCTGGCCATCACCGTGACTGCGATCGGGATCATCTTGGCCGCCTCGACCGGTATCGTCGGGGCGTCCGTCGTGCTGTTGGGTCTTTTGTCGATGCCCGCGATGATGGAACAGAAATATTCCAAGACACTGGCGGCAGGCGTGATTGCCTCGTCCGGCACGCTTGGCATTCTGATCCCGCCGTCGATCATGCTGGTCATCATGGCCGACCAGATGGCGCTGTCAGTGGGTGATCTGTTTATGGCGGCGCTGTTTCCCGGCCTGATCATCGGGGGCCTTTACATCCTCTACATCGTGGTGATTTCAACCCTGCGCGCTGATGTGGCGCCACTGCCTGAGGGTGCCAAGAAGGTGGACTGGGCGGCGATCTGGGATGTGTTCAAGGCGGTTCTGCCGCCCGTGGCGCTGATCTTTGCCGTGTTGGGGTCGATCTTTGCCGGTCTTGCGACACCGACGGAAGCGTCAGGTGTTGGCGCCGCCGGGGCCACGCTGCTGGCAATAGGCTATCGCAAGCTGACAATCGCGAAACTGGTCGAAGTGACACGGAACACGTTCAAGACAACGGCCTATATCTTTGCGATCTTCCTTGGTGCCACCTGCTTTGCCTTTGTTCTGCGCGAATTGGGCGGCGATGAGCTGATCACCCACACCATCGAAGGCATGGGCCTGGGAGAAATGGGCACGATCCTGTTCATTCTGTTCATCGTATTTCTGCTTGGTTTTGTGTTGGACTGGATCGAGATCACGCTCATCATCCTGCCGCTTGTCGCTCCGATCATTGCGGCAATGAGTTTGTCGGTACCTGGCTATGGGCTGGATAACCCGGAGCTTGTCTGGTTCGTGATCCTCGTCGCTGTAACGCTGCAAACGAGCTTCCTGACACCGCCGGTGGGGTTTTCGCTGTTCTACCTGAAGGGCGTCTGCCCGCCCGAGGTCACGCTGACGGATATCTACAAGGGCGTCGTTCCCTTCATCCTGCTGCAATTGACCGGACTCGCCCTGGTGATCTGGTTCCCGTCGATCGCGACCTGGCTGCCATCGGTGGCCTATTGAGGCCAGGCTGGTGGCGTCCAGAGTGGCGCCACCAGCCCTTTCCCGCTGCCAGTATCGAACTGAGAACGCCCTGTCCGATCCTGCGGCCTTCGCCCCCTACTCCCGGCGGATGCGGTTGCGGATACGGGCCCAGCCACCGGGGGCGAGGAAGAAGGAGAGACCAAAGCCGGTGGCAAAGCCGCAGAGATCGGCGACCCAGTCAAGCGTGCCGCCAAACAGCAGGCCAAACAGCAGCTGGATCCCCATCAGAAAGGCAATCAGCGTGAAGGCGCGGCTTTGCTGGGCGCCGACAAGCGACAATTGCCGCCACAGGATATAGGTAAAGGCTCCGATCAGCCCGTAGACGGCGGGGAAACCGCCGATCAGCGGAACCGGCGATTGAGTGAGCAGCGCATAGCCAAAGGCGCCGCCAATGCCGGATATCAGAAACACCAGAACCATGGCCAGATCGCCAAATATCTCGCCCACCATCTTGCCCATGGCGAGCACGAAAACGCAGACAAACAGCGTCTGGGTAAAGGCCACATGCACGAAGGGATAGGAGACAAAGCGGATCAGATGCTCCACCGGCCATTGCCCGGTCTCCCACATCCACCAGAAGATGTCGGACGAGAACGAATAGGTCTGGATCGCCTGTAGCCGCCAGCCAATCGCCTCGGGGCCGCCGATGATGCCGCGCGCGCCGAGGGAAAATCCGGCCTCGATGGCAAAGAGGATCAGCACCAGCGCCACCACCACGGGCGGCAGCGGGTTCACCGGCGACGGCTCTTTTTGATATTCCATCGTGTTCTTGCTCCTGCTTGCCTGCTCTGCTGTTCTGCCCGGCCGCCCGGTTGATCCGCGCGCGGTTGACGAGGGTTGCCGCCATGGTTAAGCCAGCGAGGATCCTAATTCCAGACGGGAGTTTCTTGATGACCGAGACCACATTCACGCCCCGCGTGTTTTCCGGCATCCAGCCATCGGGCAATCTGCACCTTGGCAACTATCTTGGCGCGCTGAAGCGGTTCGTGGACTGGCAGGCCAAGGACGTGGAGAGCATCTACTGCATGGTGGATCTGCACGCGATCACCGTCTGGCAGGATCCGGCGGATCTGAAGAAATCCACGCGCGAGCTTTGCGCGGGCTTCATTGCTGCGGGTCTGGACCCCGAGCAGTCGATCCTGATCAACCAGAGCCAGGTGCCTGAACATGCGCAGCTGGCCTGGATCTTCAACTGCGTCGCCCGCATGGGCTGGATGCAGCGGATGACCCAGTGGAAGGACAAGGCCGGCAAAAATGCGCAGAACGCCTCGCTAGGGCTCTTTGCCTATCCGGCGCTGATGGCGGCGGACATTCTGGTCTATCACGCCACCCATGTGCCGGTGGGCGAGGACCAGAAGCAGCATCTGGAGCTGACTCGCGACATCGCGATGAAGTTCAATCACGACTACGGTGTCAACTTCTTCCCGGAGACCGAGCCGGTGATCGAAGGGGCGGCCACCCGCGTCATGTCCCTGCGCGACGGATCGAAAAAGATGTCGAAGTCCGACCCCTCGGATGCCAGCCGCATCAATCTGACGGATGATGCCGACACCATCGCCAAGAAGATCCGCAAGGCCAAGACCGACCCTGATGCCCTGCCCTCCGAGGTTGAGGGGCTTGAGGGGCGGCCCGAGGCGCGCAACCTGGTCAATATCTATGCCGCCATGGCCGAACTGTCGGTGGAACAGGTGCTGGCCGAAGTCGGCGGCAAGCCGTTTTCCGAGTTCAAGCCGATGCTGGCCGACCTGTCGGTTTCGAAAATGGCGCCGATCACTACGGAAATGGCCCGGCTGATGCAGCATCAGGACGAAATCGACAAGATCCTTGCCCGGGGATCAGAGCGTGCCCGAGAAATCACAGCCCCCATTCTTCGCAAAACTTATGACATTGTGGGCATGGTCGCGCCGGTTACTCTGTGATATCAGGCCTTACGATCCCGCACCCTGCGGGGAGATAGATACTGGAGAATTCGGATGGCCAATGGCACCGTGAAATGGTTCAACGCAACAAAAGGCTACGGCTTTATCGAGCCTGAGTCTGGCGGCAAGGACGTGTTTGTACACATCTCTGCGGTTGAACGCTCGGGCCTTAATGGTTTGAACGACAACCAAAAAGTTTCCTACGAGCTGGAAACTGGTCGTGACGGCAAGCAGTCCGCAGGTTCGCTGGAACTGCTGTAAGGATCGCGGCGCGGAGTTTCCGCGCCCATCCATCTAAAGACATTCTGACCACAGTGACCTGTGGATAGAATCACCTAAGGCCGCCCGTTGCAGGCGGCCTTTTGCGTATTCGGGTCTTTTGCCTGTTCCGGGGCCTATTCAGGGCCTGTTCTGGTCGTGGCGCTGGATGACAAGCGGCGGCGATGGTCGCCTGCTAGAGCGCGCGAATGCCGTTCATCGTCAGATCCGCCACCATCTGCGCGTAATCCTCGCGTGCCTCCGGGCCTGCGCCGGAATTCCACATATAGTACCAGTTCAACATGCCAAAGACGGACATGGTCACGGCGCGCAGCCTGGCCGGATCCCTGGCAATTGTTGGCGCGGCCACCCCGGCAAGGGCATCGCTGACCAGCTGCACCAGCTCGCGCTGGTAGGCGCGCAGGAGTTTCTGCTGCGCTTCTGGCAGGGCGCCCATGGCGCTGATCTGAACCTGATGCTCATGATCGGCGCCCTGATAGGCCAGCAGGATTTCCGACACGATGCGCCGCAGACGCTGCTCGGGCGACAAGCCCGTCACATCGACCGTGCAGACCCGGTCGCGCAGCGCGCTGAGATAGGTATCAAGGAGGCCGAACAACACGGCATCCTTGCTGTCGTAGTAATGGTAGATATTCGCCTTGGAGATTCCGCATTCGCGCGCGAGCTGGGTCATCGACGCACGGTCGAACCCCTCCTCGGCAAAGACTTTCGCCGCGGATTTCAGGATCTGGGCGCGCTTGTGGTCGTGGTCTTTTGCGATGGTGCGGGCCAAGCCGGGTTACTCCTTGCTGCGGTTGTCGACGACGCGCTTGGCCTTGCCCTGGCTGCGCTCCACCGATCCCGGCTCGCCTACAATGATCTCGCTGGAGACGCCAACCATATCCTTGATCCGCTTGGTCAGCATCCGCGCGGCTGCGGTCTTGCTGAGTTCGTCGGCGGCATCCGAATTGGCCTCCACATAAACCCGCATCGCGTCCATGCGGCCGGATTTATACAGCTCGATCTGGTAGTAAGGCGCCAGCCCGCCGGTGGCCAAGAGCTGCTCTTCGACCTGGCTGGGGAACACATTGACACCGCGCAGGATGATCATGTCGTCGCTGCGGCCGGTGATCTTCTCCATCCGCCGCATCGAGCGCGCGGTGCCCGGCAGCAGCCGGGTCAGGTCGCGGGTGCGGTAGCGGATCATCGGCAGGCCTTCCTTGGTCAGCGTGGTGAACACCAGCTCGCCCATCTCCCCGTCCGGCAGCACCTCTCCGGTCTTCGGGTCGATGATTTCCGGCAGGAAGTGGTCCTCCCAGATGACCGGACCATCCTTGGTCTCGACGCATTCATTGGCGACACCCGGCCCCATGATCTCGGATAGGCCGTAGATATCGACCGCATGCATGTCAAAGGCCGCCTCGACCTCCTTGCGCATGGCGTCGGTCCAGGGTTCCGCTCCGAACACCCCCACCTTGAGCGAGCACTCGCGCGGATCAAAGCCGACCTTGTGGAACTGCTCAAGGATGTTGAGCATGTAGGAGGGCGTCACCATGATGCCGTCAGGTTTGAAATCGGTGATCAGGCCCACCTGTTTTTCGGTCTGGCCGCCCGACATCGGAACAACAGTGGCGCCCAGCCGTTCGATCCCGTAATGCGCGCCCAGGCCGCCGGTGAACAGCCCGTAGCCATAGGCGTTATGCACCATGTCGCCCTTGCGCAGGCCGGAGGCACGCAAGCTGCGCGCCACCAGATCGGCCCAGTTGCTGATATCATTCGCCGTATAGCCCACAACGGTCGGTTTGCCGGTGGTGCCGGAGGACGCGTGCAGGCGGATGATTTCACTGCGCGGCACCGCAAACAGGCCGAACGGGTAGTTGTCCCGCAGGTCGTTCTTATAGGTGAAGGGGAACTTCGCCAGATCCGAGAGCTGTTGTAGATCGTCGGGATGCACCCCTGCCTCGTCAAAGCGCGCCTTATACATCGGCACGTTGTCATAGGCGTGGCGCAGCGACCATTTCAGCCGCGTGAGCTGCAGGCTGCGGATTTCGTCGATCGAGGCGATCTCGATCGGGTCCAGATCTGCCTTCTTCGGGCTCAGGTCTTCCATGGCGTTCTCCACAGCTTGTCTTTGCAATAGGGCTTACTCATCAAACAGCTGGCCCTTTATCGCCCGGGAAAAGCCCCGGAATTCGGCGATCTGCTGGCCGTCCTGATTGGTCACTGTCACGTCATAAATACCGCTGCGCCCGGTCAGGGAAATCTCGCGCGCCGTGGCGATCAGCGTATCGCCCAGCCGTCCGGGCGCGGTGAAGCTGATCACATTGTGCTGCGCCACGGTCGACTGGTTGCGGCTGTTGCAGGCAAAGGCAAAGGCGCTGTCGGCCAGCATGAAGGTGACACCACCGTGGCAGATGCCATGGCCGTTGCAGTGATGCTGGGCGATGGTCAGCTCCAGCGTGGCCTCGCCCTCATCCACATGGGTGATCTCCATCCCCGCCCATTTGGACGCATGGTCTTCGGCCCACATGGCAGCGGCGGATTTCTCGGCGCGTTCTTTCGGGGTCATGGTCATTTGCCCTTGAACACGGGTGCGCGTTTTTCCAGGAAGCTGGCGACGCCTTCCGCATAATCGGCGCTTTCGCCGCAGGTCTTCATCGCGTCCGCCTCGATCTCCAGCTGGTCAGACAGCGTGTTGACCGCCGCCGCCTGAATGCACTGTTTGGTCAGGCCCAGGCCCAGCGTCGGGCCATTTGCGAATTTTTCCGCCATCGCTCGGGCCTCGGCCAATAGCTCGCCGTCCGGCAGCGCCTTCCAGATCAGGCCCCAGTCCTCGGCCTTCTTCGCAGGCAGCGGCTCAGCGGTCAGTGCCAGCCCCTTGGCGCGGGCCTCGCCCAGCAGGCGCGGCAGATGCCAGCTGCCGCCGGTATCCGGGATCAGGCCTACCTTGGAGAACGACTGGATGAACTTGGCGCTTTCCGCCGCCAGCACCACGTCGCAGGCCAGCGCCAGATTGGCCCCTGCCCCGGCCGCCACGCCATTGACGGCACAGATCACCGGAACGTCCAGCGCGCGGATGAGGTTCACAAGTGGCGCGTAAAAGGTCCGCACCGTGTGCCCGAGATCGGGGGGACCATCCATCTTGCGGGGGTCGCGGTCGCCAAGATCCTGACCTGCACAAAAGCCACGGCCAGCGCCGGTCAGCAGCACTGCACGGGCGCCGCTGTCACGCGCGGCTTCAAGGGCGGCGCGCAAGGCATGGTGCATCTCTTCGTTGAAAGAGTTCAGCCGGTCCGGGCGGTTCAGGGTGATTTCCACCCAGTTTTCGTGGTCCTTCACCAGCAGCGTCTCAGACATCACAGCGCCTCCCTCGTACATGTGTTAACAAAGACCTTGCATAAACCGACCGGTTGGTCAATATATTTGGAGCTTCTCACCTCAGACCGAACCACATTGGTTCAGATGCAAAGGATCGCGCTCATGAGCCTTCTTGATGTTTCCAGCTTTGTTGCGGGCCAATGGGTTGCACCGGGGGCTGGCGCGCGCAACATCGCCAGCGCCATTACCGGCGCACCTCTCGCCCAGGCCGGCAATGATGCGCTGGATGTGCAGGCAATGCTCGACCATGCCCGCACGGTGGGCGGTCCCTCTTTACGCAAGCTGACATTCCACGACCGCGCCCGGATGCTGAAGGCGCTGGCAGGCCACCTGAACCAGCACAAGCAGGCGCTCTATGACCTCAGCTTTGACACCGGTGCCACCCAGTCCGACCACATGATCGACATCGACGGCGGCATCGGCACCATGTTCGTCTTCGCCTCCAAGGGGCGCCGCGAAATGCCGGACGGGCATGTTTATCTGGACGGCGATGTGGAGCAACTCTCCCGCAACGGCACCTTCCTCGGTCAGCATATCTGCACGCCTTTGCAAGGGGTTGCAGTGCATATCAACGCCTTCAACTTCCCGGTCTGGGGGATGCTGGAGAAGCTGGCGCCGACCCTGCTCGCAGGGGTTCCGGCCATCGTGAAACCGGCGACCGCCACCTGCTATGTCACCGAGCTGGCGGTGCGGCTGATGCTGGACTCGGGCCTCCTGCCCGACGGTGCACTACAGCTGGTGTCCGGCGGCCTCGGCGACATGCTGGACCATCTGACCATGCAGGATGTGGTCAGTTTCACCGGCTCGGCGCAGACCGCGCTGAAGCTGCGGGCGAACCCGGTGATCCTGGAAAACTCTGTCCGTTTTGTGGCCGAACAGGACAGCCTCAACGCGTCGATCCTCGGCCCGGACGCGCAGCCCGGCACGCCGGAGTTTGACCTGTTCGTCAAGGAGGTCAGCCGTGAGATGACCACCAAGGCAGGTCAGAAATGCACCGCCATCCGCCGCATCATCGCGCCGCAGGCGCAGGTGGACGCGGTGATCGAGGCGCTCTCTGCCCGCCTGACCAAAACCCAGATCGGCGACCCGCGTCTGGAAACCACCCGCATGGGCGCGCTGGTCTCCAACAGCCAGAAGCGTGACGTGCTGGAAAAGGCGGCGATCATCGGCCAGGAAGCTGAGCGTGTCTTCGGTGATCCCGAGAACTTCACCGTCGATGGTGCAGACGCCGACAAAGGCGCCTTTGTGCCGCCGATGCTGTTCCACTGCGCCGACCCGGACCATGCCCAGCGGATCCATGACACCGAGGCCTTCGGCCCCGTCTCCACCATCATGGGCTACCGCGATCTGAGCCATGCGATTGCTCTCGCCAATCGCGGTGAAGGCTCGCTGGTCGCCTCGGTCATCACCCATGATACTGAGGTGGCCCGCGAGGTCGCGCTGGGGGCTGGCGCCTACCACGGGCGGCTTTATTTCAACAACCGCGACTCGATGAAGGAATCGACCGGCCATGGTTCCCCCCTGCCCCACATGGTGCATGGCGGCCCGGGCCGTGCCGGCGGTGGCGAGGAGCTGGGCGGCGTGCGCGGCGTCAAACATTACATGCAGCGCACCGCCATTCAGGGCTCACCCGATATCCTGTCTGCGATTGGCAAGACATGGGTCCCCGGCGGCGCAGAGATCAAGGGCCCGGCACATCCGTTCACCCGCAAATTCGGCGAGCTGGCGATTGGCGAGACCCTGCACACCGCGCCGCGCACCGTGACGCTGGAGGATATCGAGACCTTCGCCCATTTCACCGGGGACACCTTCTATGCCCACATGGACGACGCCGCCGCCAAGCGGAACCCGTTCTTCCCGGGCCGCGTGGCGCATGGCTACCTGCTGTTGTCGTTTGCGGCGGGCATGTTCGTGCAGCCTGACGAAGGCCCGGTTCTGGCCAATACCGGCCTCGACTCCCTGCGCTTCATGAAGCCGGTTTCGGCAGGTGACAGCATCAGGGTGCGCCTGACGGTGAAGAAAAAAACTCCCCGCAACGAGGACTACGGCGAAGTGCGCTGGCATGTCACCCTGACCAATCAGGACGACGAGATTGCCGCCGAATATGAGCTGCTGACGATGAATGCCTTCTGACAGGTGTTTGCAGTGAAACACTCGCCCGGTCTGGCCTAACCGGCCCGGGCGATTTATCTATTCTATATGACCGACACGCAGACCCTCTGGTTTGACACCGCCGTAACCGCCCTCAGCGATCCGCAGAACCAGCGGGTGTGGTCGATTATTGTCTCGCTGTTTGGCGATCTGGCGCAGCGCGAGGGGGATCAGATCGGCGGCAGCGCCCTCACCCGGATCATCACGCCGATGGGCATCAAGCCCGAGGCGATCCGCGTGGCGCTGCACCGGCTGCGCAAGGATGGCTGGATCGACAGCACACGCTCGGGCCGGGCGTCGGTCCATTTCCTGACGCCGATGGGGCGCAGCCAGTCCGCCGCCGTCACCCCGCGCATCTATGCGCCAACCACCGTGCCCCCCGCCGACTGGCACCTGCTGGTGGCTGCGGATGGGCAGAACAGCGCGCTGGATGCGCTGGTGCAGCAGCCCAATTATGTCGCGATCAACCGTTCGACCCTGCTGGGTCACGGTCCGCTGCCGCAGGGTCGGGACAATTTCCTTGTGGTGGAACAGCCGGAATTGACGGTGCCCGATTGGCTGCGGGACCGGCTGTTTCCCGATGACCTGAGACAGGCCTGCGCCCGGCTCGACACCACGTTGAGCGGTCTGACACCGCCAAAGATGACCGAGGCAGGCGCGCTTGATCCGGCGCAGATTGCCACGCTTCGGACCCTGATCGTGCACCGCTGGCGGCGAGTGGTGCTGCGCCACCCCGACCTGCCGCCCCGGTTTCACCCCGCGGACTGGACCGGGGAGCATTGCCGCCAGCGCGTGGCAACCCTGTTGCAGCACCTGCCGCGCCCCCGGCTTGGCGCCGGTGGTGAACTGCTTCAGCCCGAAGAGCCCTGAGGCGCGCATTTGCTCCACCGCCGCCCTGGCGGCACACGCATTGGCAGACGGTTTCCCCTTTACAAACCCCGGCGAGAAATCTACCCAAAACCGGAGATGGTTCCCAAGACCCAAAAGCGGTCACGGGATGAAAAGGGAACGCGGTGTGGTGTAGCCATCAGGCGCCGAATCCGCGACTGCCCCCGCAACTGTGAGCGGTGAGCGACCTCGATTGACCACTGGCGCTGGCGCCGGGAAGGCCGAGGCCCGCAGCAACCCGCAAGTCAGGAGACCTGCCATCGACTGGAAACCTATTGACCGGGCGGGGTGTTCCGGCGGGCAGGACGATTTTGCGTGGCGCTGAGGCATTGCTGATCCCCTTCCCCCTCATCACCTGACCGGATTGCGCGGAGGGCGCTATGGACGGGACAGCACGGCACCGTATTCTGGTGTGCACATCCTGCAAGGGCGCGACCCCGGGCAGCCGTCCGGGGCCGGAGCTGATTGCGGCCCTGCGCCGTGAACTCGACCGGCGTGGCAGCGCGGCGATCGAGGTTGCCGGCGTGGCCTGTATGGCCGGATGCAGCCATCCCTGTACCGTCGGATTTCAGGCGGATGGCAAGGCAAGCTATGTCTTTGGCGATCTCAGCCCCGAGGAGGATCTCGCCGATATCCTGAGTTTCACCGATCTCTACCAGATGCTGGCTGACGGCTGGTGCAGTTCGGTTGACCGCCCCGGAAAACTGCGCCGTTGCACATTGTCGCGCATCCCGGCCCTGGTTCCGGCCGCCCCGGCCGCTGCGATCCCGGCGTCTGCCATCGCCCCCCCTGCGGCGCTGCAACAGGTGGAGCCTGCCGAATGACCGCTGCTGCCGTAACCGTGACCGATGTCAGCTGGGGGCCGGGCCGCATGGCTCCGCTGATCCTGCATCCGACGAGTTTTCATCTGGATGCGGGCCGGGTGCTGGGCGTGGTGGGGCCGAATGGGGCCGGCAAATCCAGCCTGCTGCGGGTGATCTACCGGTTCAACCAGCCGCGCAGCGGCAGGGTTGAGGTCGGCGACAGCGACATCTGGGCCCTTCCGCCCAAGACCGCAGCGCAGCGCGTTGCCGCTGTCTTGCAGGAGCAACCCACCGATTTTGCCCTGACCGTGGCCGAGATTGTCGCGCTGGGGCGCGCGCCCTACCGGTCCGGTTTTGCCACGCCGGGCGCCCGCGATGCGGCGATTGTCGACCGGATGCTCCATCGTCTGGAACTGGGCGAGATGGCCGATCGTGCCTTTGGCACCCTGTCGGGCGGCGAACGTCAGCGGGTCATGGTGGCGCGTGCGCTGGCGCAGGAGCCGGCCCTGCTGGTGCTGGACGAACCCACCAACCATCTGGACATTCGCCATCAGCTTGATGTGCTGGAGCTGATCCGGGATCTCGACGTGACCATCATCACCAGCCTGCATGATCTGAACATAGCAGCCGGGGTCTGCGACGACATCCTGCTGATGGCGCAGGGCCGCACGCTGGCCTTTGGCGCACCGCGCGACGTTCTGAGCGAAGATACCGTTAGCGAGGTCTTCAACGTCGCTGCGAGGCGCGAGACACTTGCCCCCTCCGGGCAGGATCACCTTACCTTTCATCTCCCTGTTTCATAAGGACACCACCTGATCATGTTTGCCCGCCTTTCCACTGTGATGCCGCTGCTTGCCGCCACCCTACTTGGTGCCTCCCTGGCCCCGGCGGCGCAGGCCGAGACCACCGTGCAGAGCTGCAACCGCAGTGTCAGTTTTGCGGCACCGCCAAAACGCGCGGTCTCCAACGACGTCAATCTCACCGAAATGATGCTGGCACTGGGTCTGGCTGACCGCATGGTCGGCTACACCGGTATTTCCGGCTGGAAAACGCTGGATCCGGTCATGCGCGCAGGCGTGGCGGAGCTGCCGGAACTATCGGCCAAATACCCCTCCAAGGAAGTGCTGATCGGCGCCGGTGCGGATTTCTACTTTGCCGGGTGGAACTACGGCATGAAAGTGGGCGGAGAGGTTACACCCGAGACGCTCGCGCCGTTTGACATCAAGGTCTATGAGCTGACCGAGAGCTGCATTCACATCGGCGAGAAAGCCAAGGTCAGCATGGATGACATGTATAATGACCTGCTGAATCTGGGCCGGATCTTTGCGGTCGAGGACACCGCCGAGGCGCTGGTGGCCGGCTATAAGGACGAGCTTGCCGCCTTTGCCAAGGACCGCCCCGAGACGGGTGAGCCGCTGCGGGTCTTTGTCTATGACAGCGGCGAGGATTCGCCCTTTACCGCCGGGAAATACGCCATGCCCACCGCGCTGATCGAGGCCGCGGGCGGCAGCAATGTGATGGATGATCTGGAGAAAAGCTGGGCCACCGTCACCTGGGAAGCCGTGGTCGAGCGCAACCCCGAAGTGATTGTCATCGTCAACTACGGCTCGGTCACCGCCGAGGAAAAACGCGCCTTCATGCGGGGCAACCCGGCCTTTGCCGAGATCGACGCGGTGAAGAACGACCGTTTCGTGACGCTGGAATATGTCGAAGCCACACCGGGTCCGCGCAATATCCGCGCGATCAAGACACTTGCCACCGGTTTTGACGCCGCCCGCGCGAATGCGGTAAGCAACTGATATGTCCACAGCCGACGCACATCACGCATCTGAGCCGCGCCTGAGCGCGCGTGCCCGGCGGCGCCTGCGCGGGCGGCTGGCCTGGATCCTGGGCGGGGCCGTGCTGACGGCCCTGACCCTGTCGATTGCGGTCTCCGTGGGCGCGGTCGGCATCCCGCTGACCTCCGTCTGGGGGATCATCGCCGACAAGCTGGGCGGCGGATCGGGCGCCGATTTCGCCGCAGGCTGGACCAAGGGTCAGGCGGCCATCGTCTGGGATATCCGGTTTCCCCGCGCGCTGCTTGCGATGATGGTCGGGGCCGGTCTGGCCATGGTGGGTGCCAGCCTTCAGGCGGTGACCCGCAACCCGCTGGCAGATCCGCATCTGCTGGGCATTTCGGCCGGCGGTGCCTTTGGTGCCATTCTGGCGCTGCTGCACACCGGGTTGTTTCTCGGGCTTCTCACAGTGCCCTTGCTGGCCTTTGTCGGCGCATTGGGCGCAACCGCGCTGGTCCTTGCGGTCTCCCGCTTTGCCGAGGCTACAACAGCTGACCGGCTGGTTCTGGTTGGCGTGGCGGTCTCCTTTGTCATCATGGCAGGCGCCAATATTCTGATTTTCCTTGGAGATCCGCGCGCCACCCATACCGTGGTGTTCTGGATGCTGGGCGGGCTTGGCCTCGCGCAGTGGAGCCACCTGGCCTATCCGCTGGTGGTGCTGCTGCTCTGCGGGGGGTGGCTCTGGTCCCGCTCTGGCGATCTCAATGCGATGACCGTCGGTGACGAAACGGCAACAACCCTGGGCATACCGGTGGCGCGGTTCCGGCTGATGACCTTTTGCGTCGGCGCGCTGGTCACCGGGGTGATGGTGGCCTTTTCCGGAATGATCGGCTTTGTCGGGCTGATCGTCCCGCATGTGGCACGGCTGATCGTTGGCGGTGATCACCGCCGGGTGCTGCCGGTCTCGGCACTATTCGGCGGGCTGTTTCTGGTCTCTGCCGATATCGCCGCCCGCACCCTGATGGCGCCAGAGGACATGCCGATCGGGCTGGTCACCGGGCTGGTCGGCGGCGTCTTCTTTATCTGGCTGCTGCGGCGGCGCTAAGGTCGCCCGATCCCAAAGAAGGCCCCCATCGCTGACGGGGGCCTTTTGCAATTATCGGCCTCAGGCCGCGGCAACGACGATCATCTCCACCAGAAACTCGGGGCGCGCCAGCTTTGCCTCGCCGCAGGCCCGGGCCGGGGTATGCCCCTCGGGCACCCAGGCGTCCCACACCTCGTTCATCGCAGCAAAATCAGCCATGTCAGACAGCCAGATGGTGCATTGCAGGATACGCGTTTTGTCGCTGCCCGCCTCTGCCAGCAGCCGGTCGATATTGTCGAGGCAATCCTGCGTCTGCTGCGCGACGCTGGCCCCGGCGGTGCCGACCTGACCGGCCAGATAGATGGTATCGCCATGTTTGACGATCTGGCTCATGCGGGGGCCGGTGTGGCTGCGTTCAATCTGTGTCATGTGATCCTCGTTCGGTGTCGGCCGCGCCGACAGGGCGGGTCCGCACCATGGATACCGCCCCATCGAAAGCAAGGCAATGCGCAGGGCAAGCGGTTCAAATACCGCACAAATTTCGATATCTGAATTCATCCTTGCCCAAAAGAGAAGCGCGCCCCTATAGTTTCCCCTGCGGAACACAGGGCGCGTATTGCCGGGGTCACGACCAGCCCCCTAGCGTCGACACCACGCGGGCATGACCGGCGACGTTCCAAAGAGCCTGCACCAACGCAGGGCCATCGACAGGGGGAAATGACATGACACAGACCAAGACCAGCGCGCGGATGTCGCGCCGCCACTTTCTGCTCAGCTGTGCCGCCGGGGCGCTGACCGTCGGGCTTGCCGCCTCGCTGCCGCTTCGGGCCACAGCGGCCGAGCCGATCAAGGTTGCAGGCATCTACACCGTGCCCGTCGAACAGCAATGGGTCAGCCGGATCCATGTTGCCGCCCTCGCCGCAGAGAACCGTGGCGACATCACCTATACGTTTTCCGAAAACACCTCGAACACCGATTATCCGCGCGTGATGCGCGAATATGCCGAACAGGGGCACAAGCTGATCATCGGTGAGATCTTCGGCGTTGAGGCAGAGGCCCGCGAGGTGGCGGCAGATTATCCCGATGTGGCCTTCCTGATGGGCTCTTCCTTCAAGGAGGATCCGGCGCTGCCCAATCTGGCGGTCTTCGACAACTACATTCAGGATGCCTCCTACCTGTCGGGGATCGTGGCCGGGGCCATGTCGGAGAGCGGCAATATCGGCATGGTCGGCGGTTTTCCCATTCCTGAGGTGAACCGTCTGATGCACGCCTTTATGGCGGGCGCGCGGGAGATGAACCCCGATATCAAATTCCAGGTCTCGTTCATCGGCAGCTGGTTTGATCCGCCCAAGGCCAAGGAAACCGCATTCGCCATGATCGAGAACGGTGCCGATATGCTCTATGCGGAACGCTTTGGCGTCTCCGACGCGGCCAAGGAGAAGGGCGTGCTGGCCATCGGCAATGTGATCGACACCCAGAGCGACTATCCTGACACGGTGGCGGCCTCGGCGCTGTGGCATTTTGAGCCGACGCTGGATGCGGCCATCGCCAAGGTGCGGGACGGCAATTTCACCGCTGCCGACTATGGCATCTATTCCTTCATGAAGGAGGGCGGAGCCTCGCTGGCGCCTTTTGGCACCTTTGAGGGCAAGATCCCGCAGGAGGCACTGGATCTGATCGCCAGCCGCAGCGCAGCGATCAAGGATGGCTCTTTTGTGGTGGAGATCAACGACACCGAGCCCGGCTCCTCCTGAGCAGCTGCGCATGACGCCGGACCAGACGGCGCAGGCATCGGGCAGTGGCCCGGTGCTGCGCCTGCAACACATCACCAAGCATTTTGGCAGCGTCACCGCAAATGATGACGTGAGCTTTGACCTGTTTGCAGGCGAGGTGATCGCCCTGCTGGGAGAGAATGGCGCGGGCAAGACCACGCTGATGAATATTCTGTTCGGACAATACACGGCGGACGCTGGCGGCGTGGAACTGTTCGGCACGGCCCTGCCCCCCGGTGCACCGCGCGCCGCGCTGGATGGCGGCGTCGGCATGGTGCATCAGCATTTCACGCTGGCGGATAATCTGACGGTCTGGGAGAATATCACCCTTGGCGTGGAGCCGCTGCTGGGTCTGGGCCTGCGGGCAGGACCGGCAAAGGCCCGTATCCGCGCGCTGGCGGAGCAGTTTCATCTGAAAGTCGATCCCAACGCCAAGGTCTCGCGGCTCACCGTCGGCGAACGCCAGCGGGTGGAAATCCTGAAGGCGCTGTACCGCGATGCCCGGATCCTTATTCTGGACGAGCCCACAGCGGTTCTGACACCGCAGGAGACCGATGCGCTGTTTGCAACGCTGCGCGAAGCCATCGCCCGTGGTCTGTCGGTGATCTTCATCTCGCATAAGCTGCATGAGGTGATGGCAATCTCCGACCGCGTGCTGGTGCTGCGCCATGGCCGGCTGGTGGCCGAGCGGCGTACCGCCGAGACCAGCAGTGACGAACTGGCGGCGCTGATGGTGGGGGCAGAAGTGACGCCGGCGGATTTCACCGCCAACGCCCCCGGCCCTGCCTTGTTGCAGCTGCATGAGGTCTCCACCCCCAGCATCGGGGCAACACCCGGATTGCAGCGCGTGTCACTGGAACTGGCGGCGGGTCAGATTACCGGATTGGCCGGGGTGTCCGGCAATGGTCAGGCCGCGCTTTCTGATCTGGTCTCGGGGCTGATCACGCCGCAGTCCGGCAGCCTGACCCTGAACGGCGCCGCCCCGGCAGGCTGGTCCCCGCGTGAGGCGATCAACAGCGGGATCGCCCGCATCCCCGAAGACCGGCACAAGACCGGCACGATTGCCGATTTTGACCTGACCGAAAACGCGATCCTTGAAACCTATGCGACCCGCTTCAGCCGCCGTGGCTGGCTCGACTGGCGGGCCGCGCGTGACTTCGCCAAGACGGTGATCGCAGGCTATGACGTGCGCTGTCCCGGCCCCGACACGCGCATCCGGCTGCTGTCGGGCGGCAATATGCAAAAGCTGATCCTTGGCCGTGTGCTGGAACAGGCCCCGCAGATCATTCTGGCCAACCAGCCGGTGCGCGGGCTGGATATCGGCGCGGTCACCTATGTGCATGAACAATTGGCCAAAGCCTGCGCGCGCGGGGCGGCGGTTCTGCTGATTTCCGAGGATCTGGACGAAATCATGCAGCTTTCCGATGTGATCCATGTGATCAGCGAAGGGCGTCTGAGCCCCGGTTTTGCCCGTGGCAGCAAACAGCCCGAGGAACTGGGCGCCTGGATGGCCGGCCATGGGTTTGACGATCGGTCGGATGCCCCACAGACGGAGGATGGCCATGCGGCTTGAACCGATTGCCGCGCCAAGCTGGCAGCGGCGGCTGCTGCCGCCTGCCCTTGCACTGCTGGCGACATTTGTCATTGCTGCCGCGCTTGCACAGGTCGCCGGGGGGGAACCGCTGTCGATCTTTGGCCTGATCCTGAGCGGGGCATTCGGGTCGAAATTTGCGCTGCTTGAGACATTGAACCGCGCAACCCCGCTGATTTTCACCGGTCTGGCGGTTGCGGTCGCCTTTCGTGCCAAGCTCTGGAATATCGGAGCCGAGGCGCAGCTCTATGCTGGGGCTGTGATCACCGTTGTTCTGGGCACCGGCGCGCTGAACCTGCCTGCACCGCTGTTGCTGCCCCTGCTTGGTGCGGCGGCTCTGATCGCGGGGGCGGTGCTGCTGCTGGGGCCTGCGCTGCTCAAAACGCGGCTGGGGGTGGATGAGGTGGTCACCACGCTGCTGTTCAACTTCATATTCCTGTTGTTCGTCTCCTACCTGCTGGAAGGGCCGCTGAAGGATCCGATGGGCATGGGTTGGCCAAAATCACCCCGGCTGAGCGCCGACGCGCGGCTGCCCCGGGTGGTGGATGGGCTGCGGCTGCACTGGGGGTTTGCGCTGGCGCTAATTTCTGCGCTGGTGATCTGGGTGATCAACACCCGCACCACGCTGGGCTATGAGATGCGCGCAGTTGGCCAGAACGCCGAAGCCGCGCGATTTGCGGGCATTCCGGTCACAAAGGTGATCCTGAAAACCGCGCTGTTGTCCGGCGGGCTGGCCGGGCTGGCGGGCTATTCAGAGGTGGCCGGCCTAAAGGGGGCGCTGACGCTCGATCTCAGCCCCGGTTTTGGCTACACGGGCATCGTTGTGGCCATGCTGGCGCTGCTGCATCCGATTGGCGTGGTTTTTGCAGCGCTGTTTGTCGCCGCGATCTTTGTCGGGGCCGACAGTATGAGCCGCGCCGCAGGTGTTCCCAGCTATCTGGCCGATATCATGCTGGCCTCGGCTCTGCTGCTGATGGTGCTGGCGATCCTGCTCAGCAAATTCCGGCTGCGGAGGGACTGAGATGGACATTCTCGAAATCCTGCTTTCCGCCAGCTTCTGGGCCGCTGCGATCCGCATCGCCTCGCCGCTGATCTTTGCCACGCTGGGGGAGCTGATCTGCGAACGGGCCGGCGTGCTCAATCTCGGGATCGAGGGGATCATGGTCGCGGGTGCCTTCTCCGGCTGGATCGCGGTCTGGGCCGGGCTGCCCCTTTGGGGCGGGGTTGGTGTGGCACTGCTGACCGGCATGACCTTTGGCCTGCTGCATGCGACGCTCAGCGTGCCTTTCGGGCTGTCGCAGCATGTGGTGGGCATCGGGCTGACACTGCTGGCGACTTCGCTGACCTTCTACACCTACCGCGTGGTGCTGCCGGAGGTGTCCTCGCCGCCCAAGATCGAGGCGTTTCAGCCCTATGAAATCCCGCTGCTGTCGGATCTGCCGCTGGTCGGCCCGGCCCTGTTTTCCCAGACACCGCTGACCTATGCCGCCTTTGTGCTGGCGGCGCTCTGTGCCTATGTGCTCTACCGAACGCCGCTGGGGCTGGCGGTGCGCGCGGCGGGTGAGAACCCATCGGCAGTGGCCGCACAGGGGCTGTCAGTGACCGCGATCCGCATGGGGGCGGTGGTGGTGGGCAGCGGCCTGATGGCCGTGGGAGGCGCGTTCCTGACGCTTTCGGCCTTTGACAGTTTCTTTTTCGATATGGTGAACGGGCGCGGCTGGATCTGCATTGCGCTGGTGGTCTTTGGCGCGTGGCGACCGGGCAAGGCAGTGTTGGGCGCCATCCTCTTTGCCGCCTTTGATGCCTTGCAGATCCGCCTGCAACAGACCGGGATCGGCGCGGTGGTGCCCTACCAGCTGTTCCTGATGATGCCCTATATTCTGTCGATACTGGCGTTGATCGTGATGTCGCGCCGCGCCGAGGTGCCTGCCGCATTGATGGTGCCATTCAACAAGGGAGAAAGATGATGTTGGATCTGTTGATCAAGGGCGGCACGCTGCCCGATGGCTCGGTCGCGGATATCGGCATCACCGGTGACATCATCACCGAGGTGGCGCCGTCCATTGACGCGGCGGCCAGAGAAACCATCGAGGCCAGCGGCGATCTGGTCACGCCCCCCTTTGTCGATCCGCATTTCCACATGGATGCGACGCTCTCCTACGGGCTGCCGCGGGTCAATGCCTCTGGCACGCTCCTGGAGGGGATCAGCCTTTGGGGAGAGCTGCGCGAGGAGGCCAGTGTCGAGGATATGGTCAGCCGCGCCCTGACCTATTGCGACTGGGCGGCCAGCATGGGACTGCTGGCGATCCGCACCCATGTCGATACCACGCCCGACCACCTGCGGGGCGTGACCGCGATGCTGGAGGTCCGCGAGGCGGTCAAGGAGTACATCGACCTGCAATTGGTCGCCTTTCCGCAGGATGGGTTGTACCGGGCGCCAAATGGTCGCGATAACCTGATCCGCGCGCTGGATATGGGCGTCGATGTGGTGGGCGGCATTCCGCATTTCGAACGCAGTATGCAGGATGGTGCGGAGTCTCTGGGCGATCTATGCAAGATCGCGGCGGATCGTGGATTGCAGGTCGACATCCATTGTGACGAAACCGATGATCCGCTGTCGCGACACATCGAGACACTCGCGCAGGAGACGCTGCGCCACGGCTTGCAGGGGCGCGTGGCCGGCAGCCATCTCACCTCCATGCACTCGATGGACAACTACTACGTCTCCAAGCTGTTGCCGCTAATTGCCGAAGCCGGGATTGCCGCCATCCCCAATCCACTGATCAATATCGTCTTGCAAGGTCGCCACGACAGCTTTCCCAAGCGGCGCGGCCTGACCCGCGTGAAGGAATTGCTGGCCCATGGCGTAACGGTGGGCTGGGGGCAGGATTGCGTACTGGATCCCTGGTATAGCCTTGGCACCGGCGACATGTTGGACGTGGCATTCATGGGGATGCATGTGGCGCAGATGACCCACCCGGACGAGATGGCGCAGTGTTTCACCATGGTGACCGAGAACAATGCCGCGATCATGGGGCTGGACGGCTACGGGCTGAAGAAAGGCGATCGCGCCTCGTTGGTGGTGCTGGATGCGGCCACCCCGACCGAGGCACTGCGCCTGCGGCCTGCCCGTCTGGCAGTGGTGGCAAAGGGCAAGGTGATCAGCCGCAGCGCACGCGGCGATGCTGCGCTGTCGCTGCCCGGTCGCCCTGCACAAGTCCGGCGCCGCCACACCCTGCCGGGCTGATCCCCGTCATAGCAGCAGGTAAGGCAGGCCGACGCCGGCCACCGCCAGCAGCGCCAGCGCCACCAGCATTACCAGCCCGTCGCGGGTCAGCATCGCCACGGCAAGGCTGCTGACCACCGCCCCCAGAGTGGAAGAGCTGAAGGGCACCAGTTCAAGAAACGGCATCGCCAGCCCAGAGAGGGCGCACAGGATACGCGGCACTGTGACAAAGGGCTGGCGCAGCAGGATCTTCACCCGCGCCTCGGTATGGCGATCGAGAAATCGGGCCATCCGGCGCATAGGCCCCAGCACCCTGCGCGCCCGCTCCGAGGAGATCCGCTGTCGGCGGAGCCAATCCGGCAGCCACAGGTGATCCCGGCCAAGCGCCATTTGCCCGGCGATTAGAAAGATCAGCAGCCCGCAGACAGTCGAGAACAGCGGCACGCCACTGAGCGGCGACACCACCGCCATCGCGGGCAGCAACAGGGTCGCCGCCATCGAGGAATGGCCAAGATCCTCGACAACCTCGGCAACGCTGATGCTGTCCTCTTCCAGCAATTCGGTCGTCGCCTCGATTATCTCGCCGACGGGATGGTCCTGCGCTGTCATTGTGATCTGCCTCCTGTCTGGCCTGCGGTGCGCGCTTCGGCGCTCTGTCCGACCTGTCACGCCTCGGGTTCCGTGTCTGTTCTGTGTCTCTGGAGAGCAAACGTTTCGACGCGCCTGCGGTTCCAGCGAGCGCCGGACAATGCGCACGACAACACCGCTCGCTCCCGAGGCAGGTCAGGTGTTTTTCTTTGACTGCCAGCAGCTTCGGCGGGAACCGATCCGGCAGCAGAGGCGTTAGCCCAGCGCAACCCCGTGACGAGACGGGGCAGGCCCCGCCAGATCGGGGCCACCCGGGGCCGCGACTGGGCTTTGCCCGCGCCCCATACTCCGCCGGTGCGACACCGGCCCCGACTTTCGGGACTGATACTTGGATCTGACACCGGCGTTCGCGCCGCGAAACAAAAGGAATTTGACATGCGACTGATTATTGCCGCTCTTGCCCTGGCCGGTCTGGCTGCCTGCGAAACAACCGAGGGCTTTGGCCGTGACGTCTCCGACCTTGGCGACGCGATCACCGAGGAATCTCAGGAAGCACAGTAAAGCGCCGCCCGATTCATGCCCCGTCAGACCAGTTCTGGCGGGTTTTTTCTGTCCGATCCCGCGCGCATCCGGATATTGCGGTGCTGATGGCGGTCGGCGGTTGACGTTCCCCGTAACTCGAAGAACCATTGCAGCGCGATCAATGGCCTGACGGGTATTACAACCAGCGGGCCACGCGCCCCTTTTCGATGCGTTCCAGACCGAGGATGCCAATGCCCCACCGCCCTGCCCGCCGCTCCCTCCATCCCGTCGGCGCCACCGCCCGGCCCCTGGCCTCGGCATTCCGTCAATCCCGGCTTGCGCTGCTTCTGAGTGTCATGGCGCTGACATTCTGCCTGTTGTTGCCGCATCCCGGCGCCGCTCAGGCGACCAGCGATCCGGTGCAGACCGACAGCGCAATCCAGCTCGATAGCAAAGCTGCCCCGGACGCCCAGATCCGCCGCAGGATTGTCCAGCTGCTGGGAGAAATCGACGGCTTCGACAAGGTGAGGGTCTCTGTGTCAAGTGGCGTTGTGACCCTGTCGGGCGAGGTTCTGGACAATCCGCGCCAGACCCAGCTGACCACGATGGTCGAACGCATTGACGGTGTCGTGGCGATCGAAAACCGGACCGCGATCAATGGGCGGCTTGATGAGCGGCTCGACTCGGCCTTTTCCCGGCTGAAGGAGCGGACCCGAAATATCATTGCCAATGCACCGATTTTCTTTGTCGCGATGCTGGTTTTCGTGATGATTTCCGCCTTTGGCTGGCTGCTGACGACGCGGCTGCGGATCTGGAAGCGTCTGGCGCCAAACTCCTTTATCGCGGAGGTCTATAGCGGTGTGGCGCGCATTGCCTTTATCGTCCTGGGGCTGGTGGTGGCGCTGGATATCCTCAACGCAACAGCGCTGCTGGGGGCCGTATTGGGGGCCGCTGGTGTTGCTGGTCTGGCGGTTGGTTTTGCGGTGCGCGACACGGTGGAGAATTTCATCGCCTCTATCCTGCTCAGCCTGCGGCAACCGTTTCGACCGAATGATTTTGTCGAGATTGCAGGCGATATGGGGACCGTTGCCCGGCTGACCTCACGCGCAACCATCCTAATCTCACCCGAAGGCAACCATATCCGCATCCCCAATGCGACCGTCTTCAAGGGTCGGATCGTCAACTACACCCGCGATGCCAACCGGCGGTTCGAGTTTGAATTGGGTGTTGATGCCGACGCCGATCTGGCCGCGGCCCTGTCGACGGCGGTTGATGCCCTGCAATCGCTGCCCTTTGTCCTGCGGGATCCATCGGTTGGTGCCTGGGTCAAGGAGGTTGGCGATTCAAATGTGATCCTGACCTTCACCGGCTGGGTCGATCAGACCCAGAGCAGTTTTCAGAAAGCCCGTGGCGAGGCCATTCGGATTGCCAAGACCGCGCTGGAAAGCAATGGGTTTGGCCTGCCGGAGCCGATCTACCGCCTGCGTGTTGATGCTCGGGACGCCGCGAGCCTGCTGCCCGTGGCCCAGCAGCAATCGCAGAAGGCCCCGGCACCTAAACCTGCCGCCGCCCCGGCCGAGACCCCCCTGCCGGCAGCGTCGGATCCAGCCCGTGTCGAGGACGCCAATGAGGAGGCCGCCGCCCGCGAACGCAACGCCCCCGATGGTGGCGGCGACCTGCTGAGCGACGGGCAGAACGCGGAGTGATGACGCCAGTCGCCACGGCCAGATGGCAATGCGGCAATATGGGATGGCGGAACAAATTATTCAGGTTCTGCGTTGCGCTTGAAAAAGAGGAGCACCCCATGGCCGACGACCACAGCGCATCCATCAAGAAGGAAGACACCTATGAGGCTCTGCGCGACAAGGGCTATGGCAAGTCGAAGGCTGCCGCCATAGCCAACGCGCAGGCAAATGATGACATGTCCCCATCTGAAAAGGGCGGTAAGGCGCCCCCATATGAGGATTGGACCAAAGACGAGCTGATGGACCGCGCCCGCGAGCTGGATATCGACGGGCGCTCGACTATGAACAAGGACGCGCTGATCGAGGCGCTGCGCAGCGCCTGACCGCGCCCATACGCCAACAAGGAGAGATTATATATGGTAGAATATGCTGGCATCGGCGGGCTGATCGTCCTGCTGCTATCCATCTGGGCAATCGTGTCGATTGTCGGGTCCAACGCAGGCACCGGCAAGAAAGTCATCTGGGTTGTTTTCGTGCTGATCCTGCCGATCCTTGGCTTCATCTGCTGGCTGCTCTTCGGCCCCCGCGCGCGAAGGGCATAAACACATCTGACCGAAGCCTGAAACGTTAAAAAATGGCGCTGCCCCAACACGGGACAGCGCCATTTTTCGTGATCGCGCGACGTGCTGACGATCAGGTATTGATCTGAAGCACGTGGTGCACGCCGACATCCGGGTGGCCCTCGGTCTCGCTCAGGCTGGCGCGCAGCAGCTTCAGGCCGACCAGAACGGCGTTGCCCTGCGAGGCCCAGATCGCTGCTTCACGCGGGGTCATCTTGAGCAATGTCACCTTGGGGTCGTCACGGCCCTTTTCAAACCAGGCGCCGACGGCAAAGCTCCACAACTCGTCGAGCTTATCGGGGTCATTGGTGACCTCCAGCGGTCCGCGCACGCTTGCGTGATAATCCTGACCGTCAGAGACAAGGGTCAACTGGGCGTCGGCACCAAGGCCGATTGCCCGGACCAGATCGCTGTCGGAGGAGCTGATGAACCAGATCGCGCCGTTCTCTGCATCCGCAAAATGCGTCATCGGCTGCGGATGCTGCTCGCTGTCACGCACAGCCAGCATCGAAGTGCGGCGTTTCTCCAGCTGGTGCCACAGTTGAGAGATCGCCTCCTGCTGGGTTTCCGTCTGTCGTGCCATGTCAAAATTCCTTTCGTCTCAATTCGATAGGCGGGGTCGGAGTGTCACCCCGCGCAGTTTGCGGCCGCCTGTCCGGCAGCCAAACCACAGGACATCAGATGGAGGGGTCAGACCGAGGCGAAGAACTTATCCAACTCGCGCTCAGCTTCTTCGCGGGCCTTGCCATATTTCGTTTGCAACAGGCCAAGCAGCTGCTCGCGGTCGCCCTTGGCCTTCTCGACATCATCATCTGTCAAATCGCCATAGGCCTCATGGAATTTGCCCTTCAGGGTTGCCCAGTTCCCTTTGATCTGTTGCTCGTTCATGTCTTGGCTCCTGTCATTTGGGTATCGTCGCCTAGTCAACGTGCCGGTATCGGCTTGGTTCCCGGAAAAATCCGCCGGTGTGCTATCGCCGATCGCGAAGACTGCTCTGGAGTCCGCGTCCCAGAGGGCGCTGCCATATCGGCGTTCATGATCGCGCGTTGGGCACCGCGAGGTGGAACAGACAGAAGTCCAGAGAGATCGGGAACCAACCGTCGCAGGCCGCGTTGGGATCACAAGCCATCCAAACAGAACGGGAGAGGCACATGACCGATCAACACACGACTTCACGCCACATCGAGCGCGCCAAGACACATGCGACGGAACTCGCGGAACAGGCGCAGGAGACGCTGCGCAGCGAGGCCAGAGCACGCGCGGAGCAAGCCCAGAGCAAAGCCGCAGGTGAGGCCG
Source organism: Phaeobacter sp. JH20_08 (assembly GCF_048056635.1). Lineage (NCBI taxonomy): Bacteria > Pseudomonadati > Pseudomonadota > Alphaproteobacteria > Rhodobacterales > Roseobacteraceae > Phaeobacter > Phaeobacter sp. JH20_08. The sequence continues at coordinate 104,151 of NZ_JAYMVV010000007.1, forward strand.
CCGCCGTTGCGCGTGCTGCTGATGCCGCTGCCTCCGAGCTGCCGCAAGGCTCGCTTCAGGCTCAGGCCGCCCAGCAGCTGGCTCAGGGGCTGGAGCAGGTTGCGGATACCATCCGGAAAGCCGATCTGGAAAAAGTACTGCGCGATACCGGCACTTTTGCCCGCAAGAACCCGATGCTGTTTCTGGGGGGGGCTGCGCTTCTCGGCTTTGCCGCAACCCGGTTCCTGAAGTCGACGGCGCCGGACGCCACGTCGGGCCGCGCCGTCGCCGATGACGCAACAGGCGACCCATGGGCCGCCTATGAGACCGGTGACGGCTCCCCGGCCAGCGACAGTGACTACAGCCGTGGCAGCATGACGCAGAGCCCGACGCGGAGGGTTTCGTGATGGAAGATCAGAACACCTCTGCCAGCCCGTCACAGGCGCCGGGACTGCTGGTAACCGTGCTCAAACAGATGTCGCAGCTGGTTCAGGACGAGTTGCGACTGGCGCGGGCAGAACTGTCGCGCAACCTGTCGCGCGCCGGTGTTGCCATCGCGATGATCGCGGTGGGCGCCGTGCTGGCCATTGTGGGGCTACATGTCCTTGCAGCCGCGCTTGTCGCCGCGATCACCGCTCTGGGCCTTAGCGTCGGGACCGCCGCGCTGATCGTCGGCGGGCCGTTGATCGCCCTTGCCGTGGGGCTGGTGATGCTGGGCGTCAACCGCCTGTCACCCTCAGCCCTTATGCCGGATCGCAGCCTGCGGAACGTGCAACGCGACCTCAAGACCTTGAAGGAGACCACACGCCATGTCTGATGATACCGATCTGACCGAGCTTGAGACCGAAATCGCCCGTGACCGCGTAGCGCTGTCCAAATCCCTCGACACATTGGCGGCGAGCCTGTCGCCGGAGCGCATCGCGACGGAAGTTTCTGCTACCGCATCGCAATATGGCGGTGAGATTTCGCAGCAGCTGTGGTCGACCGCGCGTGCCAACCCGGCCGCGCTGGCGCTCGTCGGCACCGGCATCGCGCTGCTGATGTCGGGAGCCGGCAAGCGACGTGATCCGAAAGGACAGGCGCAACCGGCGGGACCGGTGACCGCGTCGACCAGCGCTGAGATGGCTCACGTGCCCAGCCCCGATGCGGGCCAGCGCAAAAGCCCCAGCGCCAGGCGTCTGCGTGCGGCGCTGGACCACGGACTGGACAAACTGCCTCCCAAAGCGCGCAAGCAGGTGCGAAAGGCACGTCTTTCCGCGATCCAGATCCAGGAAGAACTGGAACGCAGAGCCGCAAAGCTCAGCCGCGCGTCGCAGGATGGCATCGCGGCGCAGCCACTGGTCGCCGGCGGTCTCGCCTTTGGTCTTGGCGCGATTGTCGCGGCCCTTCTGCCGCAAACCCGGCAAGAAGATGAACTGCTGGGCGACAAACGCGACGCCCTGATGGCTGAGGCGCGCGACACCCTGCAACAGGAGTTACGCAAGCTGGCCAACAAAGGCGAGGCCGCGCTGCACGACCAGCTCAGCCAAGGCCGCGAGGCGCTGGAAGCCTCGCTGAACTGACGCTGCCCTCCCCTCTGGCCCGACCGGGCCGGAGGGTTTTCTCTCAGACAAGGCCATTCGCCATGCTCAATTCGATGCTGTCCGACCGTGCGGCGCGCATGATGCTGCTCATTCTGACGGCACTTGCCCTCGGCCTTGCACTCTATGTATCCAAACCGATCCTTGCGCCCATCATATTTGCCGTGGTGGTGGGTATTGTCGTCTCACCCATTGCCGACCGGCTACAGGGCATTGGCGTGGCCCGCGTGATCGTCGCGAGCAGCCTTCTGCTATTCTCCTGCGCCATCATCGTGCTGCTGTTCCTGTCGCTGGAGCCTCTGATCTCGGGCGTTGTTGAAGATCTCCCCAAAATTAAACGTGAAATCAAAAGCTGGGTCTACATGATGTCCGGCCTCCTGCGTGGCATCGAAGCCATCAGCCAGGAGATTGAACAAACCGTCGGCACACGCGGCGCCGAGGCGGATGTGGCCAGCGGGTTTCCGACGCTGATGGATGCGCTCTGGGTGGCGCCCAACTTTGGTGCGCAGGTGTTTATCTTCATCGGCACGCTGTTCTTCTTCGTGCTGACACGTACGGATATCTATGCTGCTGCGGGGGCATTGGGCAAACGGCTCTACCGCGCGGAACATGAGGTGGCGCGCTACTTCGCTGCTGTGACGATCGTCAACGCAGCGCTTGGTGTCGCCACCGCAATCGGCCTTGCCGTGATCGGCATCGACAGCGCGCTGATCTGGGGGCTGGCAGCCATGCTGCTGAACTTCATCCTGTATCTCGGCCCGTTGATGATGATCACCGGCCTGACATTCGTCGGGATGACCCAGCTTGGCGGTGCGGCGGCGCTGCTGCCGCCGGCATTGTTCCTTGGGCTGAACCTTATCGAGGCGCAGTTTGTCACCCCGGCTTTTGTCGGTCATCAGCTGCATCTGAGCCCGCTGGTGGTGTTTCTCGCGATTGTCTTTGGCCTGTGGATCTGGGGTCCGGTGGGCGCGATCGTGGCGCTGCCGACGTTGCTGTGGGCCGGTCAGTTGCTGCGCGCCTCCTCAGAGGCACGCCGGTCACAAGGCCCCGATACCCAGCCAAGTTGAGCCAGACCACCGGGCCGCCGCCTGCGCGCCCCAGTCGCGCCATCAGGCCCTGTCATCCCGTCGGGTCAGACCACATCCTCGGTCGCGCCCGGAAGGGGCTGCTGAAGATCGGCCATTTTGTCCGGATCATGGGGCACCAGAAAGCCGTTGCGCGACTCCGGCAGGCGCAGGCCATTGCGTGCGACCTCTGCGCGCCACCAGTCCGACGCTGTCTCCAGCCTGCGCGCCTCATCCGGCATCTGGCCCTGATCCCACCAGTGGTCGCACATCGCGCGCCAGGTTTCGGCCACGCGGTCCTTGCGGGTGATGCGCAGCGCCACCTCAGTGTCCCAGCGCATCGACCGCCCGTTCATGTTCGCAGACCCGACCATCGCAAAACTATCGTCAACAATCAGCACCTTGCTGTGGACATAGATCACCGGTGAGCCTGCCAGCACCGAGGGCGCTTCGCGATCGGCCAGGATCGGCTGTACCGGGCTGGCGATGGTCGCGCGGCTGCCAAAAGCTGCTTGCAATGTGTCCAGCGCCTGCCCCTGTAAGGCCATACCATAGCGCGCATCCAGATCCCGGTTGCCCTCAAAAGCCACATCATCGGGCAGCGCGGGCAGCACCAGAATAAGAGAGAGGTCCGGTTTACGTCTGGCGGCAGCGGCAAGCCCGTCGGCCAGTACGCTGGAGCGCAGAAACTGGGTTTCGAGATAGATCAGATGTTCGGCGCGTTCGAAGGCGGCGAGATAATCCTCTTCGATCTCGCGCAATACCGTGCGGGGGGACAGCGCCCAGAATCCGAAACGACGCGGCGCGGAAATCGTCCGGCGGATCAATTTGCCTTCGGGCGGGTGTTCCTTGCCCGCGACATAGCGTTGAAAATGCCGCAAATGCTGCGCGGCCTCGCGGGCCTCGGGGCCGCTGACCAGCACCTGGACATCCGCCCAGGTCTGCTGTGACGGCTCATCATGCTCCAGCGTATCGCGGCGGCGCTCGTTGAGATCCAGCCCGCCGACATAGAGTAGGGTTTCGTCAATCACCGCCAGCTTCTGATGGTGGGTGACCGGGCGCACTTCGGGAAGAAGACCATCGTCGGGGGTATCGGACAGGCCACGACTGGGGAACCCGGTGGCGCCTGCTGGTCCGGTTGGCCTGCGGTCCGAGATCTTGTTCTTCTTCATCTTGATGAATGGGCCAAACGCCAACCGTGGCAACAGACCTGCCCGCGCCGGATGCAGCGCGCCCTCGACATGAAGGTCACCGACCGGATCATCGGTCGCGCGGCGCGCTAGGCGCACGGCGATTTCCTGCGCCTGCGCCACGGTGCGTTTGGTTTTCTGATGCAGCTCCTGGCCCATCACCGGGTCGAAATCGCTGACAACCAGATGAAAATGGACACCTCGGGCAACCACATGTTCGACCAAATCCGCCCATGTCTCGCCGATGGCGCGCGCCTCGTCGCTCAGCAATGCGGTAGAGAAGTCGAAGATACGGAAACTGGCACGCACCTCTGTTTTGGCGCTTAGCACCGCCCGCTCAAACGCAGGCCATGCCTCGGCAGCGGTCACCAGAACCTCAAAGACCTCTGGATCCGTCGCCGCGTCATCCTGTGTTTCGCAGGTCGGCATTGTCGTTCGCACCCCTTTTTTCCGCAAGCTCCTGTGCCACCGTGTCGTCGCTATGCGGAAAGACGACCTCATAGGTAAATTCTGTTTCTGTTTCCGTCGTCTTGGCCTCACCCTCGAGCTGTGCGACGAAGGCTTTGATGAGCCGTGCGCCGAGCCCGCTGGTGAACTGGCGCTCTTCGCTTTCGGCCCCGTTCTGCGGGCCCAGCGCGTTGCGGATGGTAAGACGGCAGTAGCCGCCTTCCTGTTCGGCAAAGGAGACACCAACAACGCGTCGCCCGTCGCCGTCTACACCCGCAAATCTGACAGCATTGGTGAGCGTTTCGGCCACCAGCATCGACAGATTCACCGCATCGTCCTGATTAAGCTGGACCGAGGCCAGATCGGTTTCGATGGCGACCGCGCCGTCGCGCCCATGCGACAGGGAGGCAATCTCCTTGGCCAGAGCCGTAATAAGCTCGGCCGCATCCACGGTGGTGACATCTGGATTGGTGTTCAGGGACCGGTGGATCGCCGCCAGCCCACGCACCCGGCGCTGAAGCTGGGCAAGCACGTTGCGCGCCTCGTCCGAGCGCGCCGATCTTGCCTGCATGTTCATGATCGAAGCGATGAGCTGGAGATTGTTCTTTACCCGGTGATGCACCTCGCGCAGGAGCACGGTTTTCTCGCGCAGGTCGATCTCCCGGCGTTCTTCGGCCTTGCTGAGGATCATCACCATGCGGTTAAAGGACTGCTGGGCCTCGGCAAATTCGCGCGGCGGGTTCACCAGATCCAGCTGGGCCTGTTTCCGCTCGCCTAGTGCATAGCGCCGCATAGCTGCGCGCAGGTCACTGAGATGGCGGATAACAAGACGATGCAGGCCAAATACGCCGACGACCATGCCTGCGAGCCACATCAACACCGGAAAGGCCAGGGTGAAGGCCCAGCCGCCCATGCCTGTTGCCATCTGCGCCTGTGCAGCTGGCCAGCTTCCCACAACGGCGACCTCGCCCGGAACGATGTCGCTCACCGCGAAGAACCGTTCTTCCTGGGATTTTGACATTGCAAAGAACGTGTCGCCAGACCGCCTGATCAGATCCGACTGCGCGGGTGTCTGGGGCAGCATCAACCCGGCCTGAGTCAGCGGCTCCGAAGAGGACAGGATATCGCCGTCCCGATCAATTGTGGCAAAACGGATGCCTTCCAGTTGCCAGCTCTCGGTGAAAAACGCGCTGGTCAATCTTTTCGGAATGGCGAGGGTCAGATAGCCGACGATTTCGCCACCTTCGCGAACCGGCGTTGTCAATGAGAGTTCGAAATCCCCATTTCCATCAAGGCTGCGCCCCACCCCATAGGTCAGCGCGCCGCGAGCGACCGCTTTTGCAAAAAATGCTGTTTCGGCGATCGCGGCGCCCACATCCTTGGAACTGCAGACCGGCTGCCCCTCGGGCGTGACAAGGCCTGCAAAGGAATAGGTCGGCTGCGCTTTGACAAAGGCGGCCAGGGCGAGGTTGCAGGCCGCGGGCTGATTGCGCAGCGGCAGGGTGGCCGCCGCCAGGGCGTCAGCGGCGCCGCTGGTGCGTTGCAACAGCTCCCGCTCTCCCATGGCGGCCCGTTCGGTGCGGGCAAGAATGGCCATCCGGGACAGGCGCGCGGCCTCATCTATCACCGTATAGGTCTGATAGATGGCAATCATGCCCAATGGCAGCAATGCCAAGGTCATGAGAGCGGCGAGCCGAAAAAACAGCCCGCCAGCCAGTGCCCGCCCCAGTTTCATATCAGGCCACGCTTTGCTGCGACACGATGCCTGCAGTTACGGTGTCGGTCAGCTCCAGCGGCTCGTTTTCGCTCAGATTCATCAGCTCGGCCAACCGCGCCCGGCCTCTGTTCACCCGGCTCTTGATCGTGCCGACCTTGACGCCGCAGGTTTCTGCGGCCTCCTCATAAGAGAACCCGCCGGCGCCAACCAGGATCAGCGCCTCGCGCTGTTCATCGTTCAGCTGTTCGAAAGCTTTGTTGAAATCGCGCATGTTCAGGCGCCCGTCATGATCAGGTTTCTGCGAAAGCTGCTCGGACAGGACGCCATCGCCGTCCTCCACCTCGCGGCGGCGTTTACGGCGTAGAGAGTAATACGTGTTGCGCAGGATCGTAAAGAGCCAGGCCCGCATATTGGAGCCTTCCTCGAATTTGTCGATATTGGTCCAGGCTTTCACCAAGGTATCCTGCACCAGATCATCGGCCATGGCCGTATTCCGGGTCAGACTGATGGCAAACGCACGCATGGCACCAAGGTGGTCCACCAGCTCGTCTCTGGGATCGCCCATCAGGAGTCATCCTCATCACGATTGGCGCTTTTGATCGGCGCTGCGCCCTTGGCTTTCAGCTGGTCGAGAAGATTTGCGAACCGGTCGGGGATGGGCTCCGACGCAAGCGTATCAAACGCCTTTTTCAGGTTGCTGTCGATCTCTCGCTCGATCGCGTCGCCGCGTTTTTCTGTTGCCTTGTGCTTTTCCATACGATCCAACTATATTTTTTTACGCACACTCTGGAACCAAACGCAGTGACCAGACGTATGGTTCCATATGTATTCAGAAAAAAAGGGACATATCAAATGACCGCCCCGACAGGAGAAATTCTTGCTAATCAGATCGGGTCTAACCTGCCGTTCCTGCGCCGTTATGCGCGGGCGCTGACAGGTAGCCAGACCAGCGGTGACACCTATGCCCTTGCAACTCTGGAGGCGATCCTGGCCGAGCCGGACCGCTATGAGGCTGAGCTGAAAGCAAAGGTGGCTTTGTTCCGCGCTTTCCATGTTATCTGGAGTTCCAGCGGTGCCCCGGTTGAGCTGGATATGCCCGACAGCGGGCTGGAGACCCAGGCGCAGAAGCATCTGCGTGCGCTTACCCCGAATACCCGCGAGGCGCTTCTGCTTCACACGATTGAGGATTTCAGCACCGCAGAGGTGGCGCAGATCATGGAAATCGGCGCCGATGAAGCAAGTGAGCTGGTGAAGATCGCCTATCAGGAGATGTCGAAATCCACATCGGGTCGCATCATGATCATCGAGGATGAGGCGATCATTTCGATGGATCTTGAAGGGATCGTCAGCGAAATGGGACATCGGGTGACCGGCATTGCCCGGACTGAAGATGCCGCGCTGAAACTCGCAAGGGAAGAGACACCGGATCTGATCCTGTCGGATATCCAGCTTGCGGATAACTCCAGCGGCATTGATGCGGTGAACAAGATCCTTGAAAATCATTTTGACTGCCCCGTGATCTTTATCACTGCCTTCCCCGAAAGGCTGCTGACCGGCGAAGGGCCGGAACCTGCCTTCCTGATTTCGAAGCCCTATACCGAGGATCAGGTTCGCTCGGCGGTCAGCCAGGCGATGTTCTTCTCCTCGACCGAGACGTTGAAGGCCTAAACCAGGCGCAAACCTGTTTTGATCAAATAGCCGCCTGTGATCAGGCGGCTATTTTTGTGTCTGGACGGCAGTTGCGGATGTTTTCCACTCTTTCGCTTGAGATCGCCGCCGCGCCGGGATCACCGCCGCGCGCGTCTCTCGTGCCGGATCACCCTGTCAGGCGGCGCCCAAGCTTTCGTCAGGCCTCAGCCCTTGGCGATGGCGCGCAGCATCCAGGCGGCCTGCTCGTGAAAGGCGGAGCGCGCCGTCGCCAGATCCTCGGTAACGATATCCTTGCGATCGCCCGCCAACTCGGCCAGCGCATGAAGGCGGTGCGCGACGCGTTCATGACAATGAGCGAGATCCTCAACCATATCCGCAGCCGTCAGCGAGCCGGTTTTGTCTTCAAGCTTCGAACGGCTGACGATATCGGCAAGGCTCGACGGCGCCAGATGCCCCAGCGCGCGGATCCGTTCCGCCAGCTCGTCGGTCGCTGCAAACATATTCTCATACTGCTCTTCGGTCAGCTTATGGACCGAGTAGAAGGCCGGCCCTTCGACGTTCCAGTGATAGGCATGGGTCTTGAACACGAGGCGATAGGTATCGGCCAGCACATCGGCCAGCCCGCTGGCGATCACCGAGGTGTCACGGACACCGGTGCTAACGTCATCACGGCTGGGCACAACTGAAAGCGCTTCGCTCATCTTATCATCTCCTTTGTCTGTGTCGGTCTCGCCACCCCAACGTGTGCTCCTGACAGAGGTTCCCATATTTCTCGCCGGTGTCAGACCTTCTTACCGATGTCAGACGCGCAGGCGCCGGGGACAGATGGGCAACGAAAATGGGCGGACGCCACAGCATCCGCCCCTTATCGCTTTCGCATTGTCGTCTCCACGCTATCTGCCCTTTACCACCCGAACCACCATGGCGATGGCAAAGAGTACAAGGAACACGAAGAACAAAATCTGCGCGATCCCGGCAGAGGCAGACGCCACACCGCCAAAGCCGAAGAGGCCAGCGATGACTGCGACAACAAAGAATAGCAAAGCCCAGTAGAGCATGGTCCTCTCCTTCATATCATGTCGTGCTGTGATACCGTCCCAACTCAGACCGCGCGGCGATGGTTCCATGGAACTTTCGCGGCTCGGCGCACGTTGAGTGGTGGAAAGGAGACTTCATCATGGCTGCAACTCAGACACAGACTGAACCGAAGAAATCGACCGCTGCGCGACGCAAGCAGGACACCCTGACAGAGGCGTCCCAGCCGATTGCGGCAAAAGCCAAAGAGGTTGGCGAACAGCTGGAGGATATGGCGGTACGCAATGCTCAGGCGGTCCGTGAGATGGCGACCGAGGGTGCAAAAACCGCGTCCCAGACCGTTAATGAGCTTGCCTCCCAGAGTGAGGAATTCGTGAAGAAGAATCCGGCGCTTGCCGTAGCTGGCGCGCTGGGGCTGGGCGTTCTGATCGGCCTTGCGGTCCGCAACCGCTACTGAAACACTTAAATTCCGAGATACAAAAAAGGGAGGCCAGCGGCCTCCCTTTTTTGTATCTGTTGGACACGTTTCTCTGACTATGAACAACCACGGCTGCGAGGGGATTCAGGTGAATTTGCGAAACAGCCGCGTGGTGTCGAAGATTGTATCGAGTTTCTCGTAGCGCGCGCGCGTCTCGTCCCAGCGCTCCTCCTGTGCGGCCGAGATCATCGCCTCCAGCAGCATCATGGTTGAGATGTTCGAGTCCCAGGCCGAGGGGATTTCCACCCAGCAATTGAAGGTATGCGCCGCCACCGATCCGATGGGGCTGGACCATTGGTCGGTGATCAAGATCACCCGAACCCCCCGTTCCGAGGCCAGTTCGGCCAGCCGTTGCAGGTTGGTCTCATAGCGGCGTACGTCGAACATCAGCAGCGTGTCGCCTTCCACCATATCCAGCACGTAATGCGGCCAGGTCGCCGAGGAGGAGGTCATATGTGTGACCCGCTGGCGAATGGCCTGAAAATGCGTGAAGGCATAATCCGCAAGCGCACGGGTGATGCGCCCGCCAACCACATAGAGCCGACCCTCAGTATCGGCCAGCTGCCGGACCGCCGCATCGAACTGCTCTGAATCGACGTTGGAAAAGGTCTGACTGAGGTTGTCGGTCACCGCCTGTGCAAATCTGTTCAGAAGATGCCCCTCCGGCGCCTCCGACGCCCAGTTGGCCCGGCGCTGGGTCGGGCCGGATCCCTTTGCCTCCAGCTCTTTCAGCAGGGCCTGATGGAACTGCGGATATCCTTTGAAACCAAGCTTCTGCACCATGCGCGCCACGGTGGGTGTCGACACATCGGCATTGGCGGCAACAATGGTGATAGAGGCCAGACCAGCCGCCGGATAATTGGCCAGCAGGGCATTTGCGAATTTGCGCTCTGCCTGGGTCAGGGTTGCATATTGCTCCCGGATGAGTTCGCGCACGGTGGCGGGCGGTTTTGTCACTGTCCGGCTATCCCTCTGGTTTGCCTACAATTTATGCACTGCCCCAAAGACAGGGCCATCCCCGACACGAGGGGATCAAACTGATGCTGAAAATATATTGACACAAAAAGTCGTACGTGAAAACATTTTTCCAAAATCAGGGAGTGCCCAATGTCACTGAGCGATTCCAACGCTCCATCTGCCGCCGCACCGGAACTGCCCAACGAGGCAGTAGAGATCTGGAATGCAGCGGGCACCGGCGATGTGCTGGTGCTGTGCGAACATGCCAGCAACCACATTCCGGCGCGGTATGAGGGGCTTGGCCTGTCGGAGGATGACCGCGCCAGCCATGCCGCCTGGGATCCCGGCGCATTGGCGGTGGCCAAGGGTCTATCGGTGGCTCTGGACGCGCCGCTGGTCGCAAGCCGGGTGTCGCGGCTGGTCTATGACTGCAACCGCCCGCCCGAAGCTGCCAGTGCCATGCCCGCGAAATCGGAACTGATCGAAGTCCCCGGCAACCGTGATCTGGATGCGGCGGCGCGGGCCGAACGGGTCGACAGCGTCTACACCCCCTTCTGCGCGGCCGTGGCGCAGGTGATCGCTGATCGCAGGGCCGCAGGCCGCGAGACGATGCTGGTGACGGTCCATAGCTTTACCCCGATCTTTTACGGCACCCCGCGCAGCGTCGAAATCGGCATCCTGCACGATGCGGACAGCCGCTTGGCCGATGCGATGCTGGAGGCCGCCCCGGCCCTGCCCGACCGCCAGGTCGAGCGCAACGCGCCCTATGGCCCGCAGGACGGTGTCACACATTCGCTGGTGCTGCATGGTCAGAACAATGGTTTGGCCAATGTGATGATCGAAGTGCGTAACGATCTGTTGCAGACCCCGGAACAGGAAGCCGCCATGACAGACGAATTGCTGTATCTGCTGCGCCCGGCCCTGAGCGCGCTGACCAGTAAGGAGGCAGCCAATGCCTAGTGCCATCAAGAGCTATGTACGCGCCATCGACGCGATGAACCGCGTGATTGGCCGTTTCGCCATGTATCTGATCTTTGTGCTGGTTGGGGTGCTTCTGTGGTCCTCGGTCTCAAAGACCTTTTTCAACCCGTCACTCTGGACGCTGGAGACCGCGCAGTTTGTCATGGTCGCCTACTATATTCTGGGTGGTCCCTACTCGATCCAGATGGGCAGCAATGTACGGATGGATCTGTTCTATGGCGCATGGTCGCTCAAGACCAAGGCCATGGTCGATGCTGTCACCGTGCTGTTCCTGATGTTCTACCTGGGGATCCTGTTTTATGGCGCCGTCAGCTCCACCGCCTATTCGCTGGGGTATTTCGGGCTTGAGCCGTTTCAGTTCTTCGGAGAGCTGCTGACAATCCTTGTGAGCGAAGGCGTCGATGCCGCCAGCGCCAAACTCGGCTATCTGGAACGCAGTTCCACCGCGTGGCGCCCCTTCATGTGGCCGATCAAAACCATCCTCTGTTTCGGCGTCTTTCTGATGCTGCTGCAATGCCTTGCTGAATTGTTCCGTGATCTCGGACGCCTTCGCGGAGACGACTTCTAATGTCCTATGAACTCATCGCCATTATGATGTTTGCCGGCATGATGCTGATGCTGATGACCGGTCAGCGTGTGTTTGGCGCAATCGGTTTCGTCGGCGCTGTGGCCGGTCTGCTGCTCTGGGGCACTGGCGGCAGTGAAATCCCCTTCTCCGCGGCCATGAAGCTGATGAAATGGTATCCTCTGCTCACGCTGCCAATGTTCATCTTCATGGGGTACGTGCTGTCGGAATCGAAGATCGCAGATGATCTCTACCGGATGTTTCACGTGTGGATGGGACCGGTCAAAGGCGGGCTGGCGATTGGTACCATTGGTCTGATGGTCCTGATCTCGGCGATGAACGGTCTGTCGGTGGCTGGTATGGCCATCGGCGCCACCATCGCCCTGCCCGAGCTTTTGCGCCGTGGCTATGACAAGACGCTGGTCACCGGCACCATTCAGGCCGGATCCTCCCTCGGCATTCTGGTGCCGCCCTCCGTCGTGCTGGTGCTCTATGCGATGATCGCGCGCCAGCCGGTTGGTCAGCTCTGGCTCGCCGGTGTTGTTCCGGGTCTGCTGATGGCGGCCATGTTCATCATCTACATCTATCTGCGCGCCCGGATGCAGCCCGAACTCGGCCCCGCCATGAGCCCCGAGGATCTCGCCGAATATGAGCGCATCAGCGATCATCCGCTGCGCCTGAACTACATCGTTCTGGCCCTTCTGGTGCTGGTGCCGCTGGTGGTCAAGATGGGCATCATCGAGGCAAAACCCGCGATGGGCGTGGCTCTTGCCGGTGCTGTTCTGGCCTTTGTCACCAGAGGCGTTCCGATCTTCTATCATGATGTCTTCATGAAGGAAAAATATCGCCTGCTGTTCTCCGGCGTGCTGCCCTTGGCGATCTTTGCCGCGATGATGGTTCCCTTTGTGAATGGCTGGACCTCGCTGGTGGAAAGCTCCGCCATTGGTGCGATGACCGCCTTTGTCGCGGCCATTCTCAAAGGTCGGATGAACAAGGAGGTGTTTGAAACGTCGGTGCGCTCCACCCTGGGGATTTCCTGCATGTTCATGTGGATCATCCTCGCCGCGCTTGGCTTTGGCGCAATTTTTGATGGTCTGGGCGCGGTGAAGGCGATCGAGGATCTGTTCACCACGCAGCTGGGTCTCAGCCCCTGGATGATCCTGATCCTGATGCAGCTGAGCTTTATCGTGATGGGCACCTTCCTTGATGACACCGCGATGCTGGTGATCGTGGCGCCGCTTTATGTGCCGCTTGTGGGGGCGCTGGGGTTCGATCTGATCTGGTACGGTGTGCTTTATACCATCACCACCCAGATCGCCTATATGACGCCGCCCTTTGGCTACAACCTGTTCCTGATGCGGGCGATGGCGCCACCGGAAATCGGGCTGAAAGACATCTACGTCTCAATCATCCCCTTTGCCGCTGTCATGGTGGTCGCACTCGCCCTGGTCATGATGTTCCCGCAGATTGCCCTGTGGCTGCCGGACTATGTTTACGGAAAATAACCCTCAGAAGAGCTCCGCAAGGGGGCCGGACATTCAACATGGAGAAGAGACATGACGACAAGACGTAAGTTTATACAGACCGCCGGTGTCGGCGCCCTGGCCGCACCGCTGGCCACACCTGCGCTGGCTCAGTCGAAAATCACCTGGCGTATGCAGACCTATGCCGGTGCGGCACTGGCCGAGCATGTGGTGAAACCCGCCATCGACATGTTCAACAAGATCGCAGGCGACCGCATGCAGATCGAGCTCTACTATGCCGACCAGCTGGTCCCCACCGGCGAGCTGTTCCGCGCCATGCAGCGCGGCACGATCGACGCGGTGCAGTCGGATGACGACTCGATGGCCTCGCCCACAGAAGTCACTGTCTTTGGCGGCTATTTCCCCTTCGCCTCGCGCTACTCGCTCGATGTGCCTGTGCTGTTCAACCAATATGGTCTGAACGAGATCTGGGACGAGGAATACTCCAAGGTCGGCGTCAAGCATATCTCGGCAGGCGCATGGGACCCCTGCCATTTCGCCACCAAGGATCCGATCAACTCGCTGGCCGACCTCAATGGGAAACGCGTCTTCACCTTCCCGACCGCCGGCCGTTTCCTGAGCCAGTTCGGCGTGGTGCCGGTCACCCTGCCGTGGGAAGACATCGAAGTTGCCATGCAGACTGGCGAGCTGGACGGCATCGCCTGGTCCGGCATCACCGAGGATTACACCGTCGGCTGGGCGGATGTGACCAACTACTTCCTGACCAACAACATCTCCGGCGCCTGGGCTGGCTCCTTCTTTGCCAACCAGGGCCGCTGGAACGAGCTGCCCGAGGACCTGCAGACCCTGTTCCGTGTCTGCTGTGATCAGTCGCATTATTATCGCCAGTGGTGGTACTGGGGTGGCGAAGCCTCCTTGCGCGTGAACGGCGACAAGATGAAACTGACTACGATTCCGGACAATGAATGGCAGCAGGTCGAAGACGCCGCCGTCAAATTCTGGGACGAGATCGCCGCCGAAAGCCCGACCAAAGCGCGCGTTGTCGAGATCATCAAGAAGTACAACGCCGACATGCAGAAGGCCGGCCGCCCCTATCGCTACGGCTAAAAGGCTGCCACAGAAAACCGAATTTGGCCCGCGTGCGGTGGGCCAAATTCCTTCCCAAGGAATTTGCTCAACTTTTCTAGTCAGAAAGTTGTGGCCTCAGAACACAAAGGGCTGCTCATGCTCTCCTTCGATACGCTCAAAGACCAGGTTGCCGACGGCACCGTTGATACAGTTCTTGTGTGCCTTGTGGACATGCAGGGTCGGCTGATGGGCAAACGCTTTCACGCCAAGCATTTTGTGAACGGCGCCTGGGAAGAGACCCATTGCTGCAACTATCTCCTCGCCACCGATCTGGCGATGGCGACGCCGGAAGGCTATGCCTCGACCAGCTGGGAAAACGGCTATGGCGATTATGTCATGAAGCCGGATCTGGCCACGCTGCGCCCGGTGCCCTGGCTGGCTGGCACGGTGATGGTGCTCTGTGATGTGCTGGATCACCACAGCCATGAGGAAGTCCCCCATTCTCCCCGCGCCATCCTGAAACGTCAGGTGAACCGTCTCAAAGAGATGGGTTTTGACGCGATGTGCGCCACCGAGCTGGAATTCTTCCTGTTCGAGAAGAGCTTTGACGAAATCCGCAAATCCGGTTTCCGCGATTTGCAGCCGATCTCGGGCTACAATGAGGACTACAGCATTCTGCAGACCTCGCGTGAGGAACATATCCTGCGCCCGATCCGCAACCATCTGTGGGATGCAGGGCTGCCGATCGAGAATTCCAAGGGCGAGGCCGAGACCGGTCAGGAAGAGCTGAACATCAAATATGCCGCCGCGATGGATACGGCGGAATATCACACCATTGCCAAACATGCGGTGAAAGAGATCGCCCAGCAGCAGGGCCATGCCGTCACCTTCCTGCCGAAATGGCATCACGAGAAGGTCGGCTCCTCCTCCCATGTCCACCAGTCGCTGTGGCAGGACGGCAAACCTGCCTTCTATGACGAGAGCGACGCGCTGGGCATGTCATCGCTGATGAAGGCCTACATGGCGGGTCTGCTGAAATACGCGCCGGATTACACCGCCTTCATGGCGCCCTATATCAACAGCTACAAACGCTTCATGAAGGGCACCTTTGCCCCGACCCGTATCATCTGGTCGGTGGACAACCGCACCGCAGGCTATCGCCTCTGCGGTGTCGGCAGCAAGGCAATCCGCGTGGAATGCCGGATACCCGGCTCGGACATGAACCCCTATCTCGCGATCGCCGGTATGCTGGCGGCGGGTATTGCAGGCATCGAGGAAGGGCTTGAGCTGCAGGCCCCCACCAAGGGCGATGTCTATCAGGGCGACACCGGCATGATCCCCGGCACGCTGCGTGAGGCGGCGGCGGCACTCAAAAGCTCGGCCATGTTGCGGGCCACCATGGGCGATGCGGTGGTTGACCACTATGTCCGCGCGGCGGAAGTTGAGATCGAGGATTTCGAGCGGATCGTGACCGACTACGAGATTGCCCGCGGGTTTGAGCGCGTCTGAGACGCGCAGCCTTCGGCGAGAGTATTTTTGGAAAGATGACGATGGGGGCGTGGCCCCCGTCAAACCACATGAGGAAGACCATGGGCCAGACCCTGAAATGTATCTCACCGATCGACGGATCGGTCTATGCCGAGCGCGAGACGCTGTCACCAGAGGCCGCAGCAGAGCGTGCCAAGGCAGCACGTGTGGCCCAGGCGGCCTGGGCCGCCCGCCCCCTGCAGGAGCGGATTGGCCTGGTGATGGCCGGCGTCGCCGCCGTGGGGGCCATGAATGACGAGATCGTGCCGGAGCTGGCCCACATGATGGGGCGCCCGGTGCGCTATGGCGGCGAGTTTGGCGGCTTCAACGAACGTGCCAGCCACATGGCCGCGATTGCGGCAGAGTCGCTTGCGGATATCGAGGTCGGCGAGGACGCCACCTTCAAACGCTACATCAAGCGCGTGCCCCATGGGGTTGTGTTGGTGGTCGCGCCCTGGAACTACCCCTATATGACCGCAATCAACACCGTGGCGCCTGCGCTGATTGCGGGCAATACCGTGGTGTTGAAACATGCCACCCAGACGCTTCTGGTGGGCGAGCGCATGGCGCAGGCCTTCCAGTCGGCGGGCGTTCCGGCAGATGTGTTCCAGAATGTCTTTCTGGATCATGACACCACCTCCGCGCTGATCGCAGACCGCGCGTTTGACTTCGTGAACTTCACAGGCTCCGTCGGTGGCGGCCAGGCGATGGAGCGCGCAGCGGCCGGCACGTTTACCGGCGTCGGCACCGAGCTGGGCGGCAAGGATCCGGGCTATGTGATGGACGACGCCGATCTTGATGCGGCGGTGGACACGCTGATCGATGGCGCCATGTTCAACGCAGGCCAGTGCTGCTGCGGCATCGAGCGGATCTATGTCCATGAGAGCCTTTACGACGCCTTTGTCGAGAAGGCAGTGGCCATCGTGAAAGGCTACAAGCTGGGCAATCCGCTGGAGGCAGAAACCACCATTGGCCCGATGGCCAATGTGCGCTTTGCGCAGGAGGTGCGCGACCAGATCGCCGAGGCGGTAGCGGCGGGTGCTGTCGCCCATATCGCGCCCTTCGCCGAGGATGACGGCGGTGCCTATCTCACACCGCAGATCCTGACCAATGTGACTCATGACATGCGGGTGATGCGCGACGAGAGCTTTGGCCCTGTCGTGGGCATCATGAAAGTCACCTCTGACGAAGAGGCGATTGCGCTGATGAATGACAGCGAATTTGGCCTCACCGCGTCGCTATGGACCCGCGATGTCGAGCGCGCCGCGCGTGTTGGCGATCAGATCGAAACCGGCACCGTGTTTATGAACCGCGCCGATTATCTGGATCCGGGCCTGTGCTGGACCGGCTGCAAGAACACCGGCCGCGGTGGGGGTCTGTCGATCATCGGCTTCCATAACCTCACCCGCCCGAAATCCTATCACCTGAAAAAAGTCACGGGCTGAGCCCCGTCATCTTTCCAAAAATACTCCGGGGGGCTTGCCGCAGGGCAAGCGGGGGCAGCGCCCCCTCCCCGGCTTCATCACAGGAACACACCTATGACTCTTGTTGGAAACTGGTCCTACCCGACCGCAATCAAATTCGGCGCAGGCCGGATCAAGGAACTGGCGGACGCCTGCGCTGCTGTCGGCATGAAGAAACCTCTGCTGGTCACCGACAAAGGCCTGGCCGAACTGCCTGTCACCCAAGCCACCCTCGACATCCTGGAGGCCGCGGGCCTTGGCCGGGCGATGTTCTGCGAGGTTGACCCGAACCCGAACGAGAAGAACCTCGAAGCCGGTGTTGCAGCCTACAAGGCGGGCGGCCATGACGGGGTTATCGCTTTTGGCGGCGGCTCTGGCCTCGATCTGGGCAAGATGGTCGCCTTCATGTGCGGCCAGACCAGACCGGTTTGGGATTTTGAAGACATCGGCGACTGGTGGACCCGCGCCGATGCCGATGCAATCGCGCCAATCATCGCCGTGCCGACCACCGCAGGCACCGGCTCCGAGGTCGGCCGCGCCTCTGTGATCACCGACAGTGTGACCCATCAGAAAAAGATCATCTTCCACCCCAAGGTGCTGCCGACCGTGGTGATCTGTGATCCCGAGCTGACCGTGGGCATGCCGAAGTTCATCACCGCAGGCACCGGGCTGGATGCCTTTGCCCATTGCGTCGAGGCGTTCTCCAGCCCGCATTACCACCCGATGTCGCAGGGTATCGCGCTGGAAGGCATGCGCCTGGTAAAGGATTACCTGCCGCGCGCCTATGCCGATGGCACCGATATCGAGGCGCGCGCGCAGATGATGTCGGCTGCGGCCATGGGTGCCACCGCCTTCCAGAAAGGCCTCGGCGCGATCCACGCCATGAGCCATCCGATCGGCGCAGTGTTCAACACCCACCACGGCACCACGAATGCGGTCTGCATGCCTGCGGTTCTGGCCTTCAACGCGCCGGAAATCCGCGAGCGGTTCAACACCGCAGCTGCCTATCTGGGCATCGACTGCGGCTTTGACGGTTTCTGCGCCTATGTGCAGGAGCTGAACGACAGTCTCGGTATCCCACGTGGCCTCGCGGACCTCGGCGTCACCGAAGACGCCATCCCCGAGCTGGTCCGAGGCGCCCTGATCGACCCCTCCTGCGGCGGCAACCCTGTCGTTCTGGATGAAGCCAATCTTACGCAGCTGTTCAAGGACGCGATGTGATCTCCGGTTGAGGGCCACAGAATACTGAGCCCGGACCGAGCTGTCTGACGTCTGGCTCAGGTGTCGTGATTGCGGCCCCTCTCTGGCTTGAGAGGGGCCGCATTTTTATTCGCAATGATCCGGGTCGGTCCCTATTTCGCCGCGCCGCAGTGCTGATCGACCATGCGCTGCACCATCGGGGCAAAGTGCCAGAAATCGGGCGTCTCCATCCCCTCACGCTTACCCGCTTCGTCCAGATAGCGCACCGCGATGATCTCCTTGAGGTTCGGATTGGCCTCGAACTCCACCACTTCCTGCGCGGTCATCGGTCCCCCCTGCAGCTCCAGCGTATGGACCGAGGCAGGCGAAAGGCGTTTAAAATACTCGGGCTTCGTCGCACAGAGATAGCGTTTCGCAGCAACGTGGTAGCGACAGCAATCGGTGATCACGCTGGGAAAGAAGCGCTCCAGCACCTCGGCCCCGGCGTCCTCATGGTGGCGGTCTTCGGTATCATCGGGGTGATAGGTGCCAAACTCCGATGTGAAATGACCGATATCATGCAGGAGGGCGCCGACGATGATTTCCTCCGGCTGGCCATTCTCTTCGGCGATTGTGGCGCCCTGCAGCATATGCTCTCCCATGGTCACCGGCTCGCCCAGATATTCCTCACCGCCGCGGCGATCGAAGATGGAGCCGAGGAACGCAACGATTGTGTTGTGGTCGAGTGTCTCAGGCGGGCGATGCGGCGCTGGCTGCGGTTTGCGGCTGGTCATTCCGCCGCCTCCCCCAGGGCCTGACGCCGCCGGGCCTCATAGGCAGAGCGCAGCCCGTCCTTGTCGGCATAGCAGCCCTGCAACCACCGCGTTCCTTCGCCGGAATAGCCCTTGCGCGCATGAAGGACACGGGTGTTGTCGACCACAAATGCCTCACCGGGGTTCAGGCGAAAGGTCACCTCCATTGCCGTGTCGTCGATAATCTCGCCGAACCGGCGATAGGCCGCATAATAGAGCGCCATTTTGTTGAAGGGGACATCCTGAACCGCCGCAAGGGAGCGATTGTTGAAACGCACAGCAATCAGCTCGCCATCCGGCGCCAGCTCGATCATCGGACGGCGCGAGGTCAGGCAGACCGCGGCTTCGCCAGCATATTCAAAGCGCGCGCAATGCTCGGCCAGAACGTTGAAATAGGCTTCGTTTTCCGCCTTGAGCCGCAGCGCCGCGGCAAAGCCGTCAACCACCATGTTCTCGCCGCCGGCAGCCGAGCTTTCGAGACAGTAGAGCACCTGGATCGTCGGCACGGGATCGCGATAGGGGTTGTCGGTATGGGCCTGCAAGCCAAGCCCGGTAAAGGCCAGATTGGTCGGATTCACCTCGGTACGGACCTCAAAGTGACGCCCATAGTTGGTCTCCCGGACATGACCAAAAAGATCCACAACCCGGAACAGTGCACCGTCCTCAACCGGACCGTTGACGATTTTGCCAAACCCGTAGCGTGTCACCGCGCCAAGCCAGTCGCCCAACGCCGCACCACCGGCTTGCAGCGCGGCAAAATCCCCGGTGGGCACGGCCGCCATCAACCCCGCGTCCCAGGGCTCGACCCCCTCCGCGAGCCAGCCGCGCGCGTCCTGACGCGCCCGGTCATAGGCATGATCCCCAAGCCAGGACAGATCGTAATCCACGGTCTTCTCTTCCGGGACGAACAGCACCCGGAGGTGGCCGCCATCAAGCGTCGCCTCCGCAATTGCCGTGTCGGCCGGAATATCGCGCAGGGCGATCAGACGCTGACCATTGGCCGTCGCGCGGGTCTCGGGATCGCCCGCATTGTCGCGCAGCCAGATCGCGTGGAACCGCAGTTCAGACGTCCCGAGAGACAAGGTGAGATAATCGCCCGCTGGGGCAACGGTAACTGATGGCATGATGTCCTCAAGAAAGGGTCCGCAATGCGGAAGATGACTTTTGCCTGTATGTTGCCATCGGTCCTGGATAATCTCAAATTAGGAATTTCTGCACTTAGGCCAAGGTCAGCTAATGCAAAAACAGCGCTCAACCCTGCCCCCGCTGGAATGGATCCGCGCCTTTGAAGCGGCGGCGCGCTGCGGCAGCTTTACCGCAGCCGCAGGCGAAACCGGGATCACCCAATCCGCCATCTCGCAGCGCATCGCCCAGCTGGAGAAACGGCTGGGGGTGGCGCTGTTCCACCGTCACCCTCGTGCCATTTCCCCGACTGTAGAGGGCGAGGCCTGGCTGCCCCATATCCAGTCGGCGCTGGACACGATGCGCGACAGCTCAGAGGCGCTGTTCGGCACCGGGCGGCGCCAGCTGACGATCTCCGCCAGCCAGTCGGTCATTGATCTGTGGCTCACGCCAAGGCTGGCAGCCCTGAGCGAGATTTCGGGTGGTCAGCTTGCGATCCAGACCATGGTGCTGGGCGCCCATGACGCGCCCGAGGATGATGTGCTGCGCATTCGCTATGGCGCCGGGGACTGGCCCCACCCCTATAAGCTGCCGCTCTATTCCGAAGAAATCGCGCCGATGGCGGCGCCCGCTCTGATCAAGGCTGCGCAGGACTGGACCGACTGGCCCCGCATTGCCTGTTCCGGTCCACGCCCGGGCTGGCCCGATTGGGTTGCCCACCACGGCGGCGGGACAACGCCAGTACCGCATCTGCGTTTTGACACATTGCTGTCGGCACTTGGCGCGGCACAGGCCGGGGCCGGCGTTCTGCTAGGGTCGCTTCCTCTGTGCCGCGTGCCCCTGGCCGAGGGGCGGCTGGTTCGCCTTGATCGGAACCGGCTGAAACACCATGCCACCTATTGGATGATCGCCGGAAAAGACGCGGTAACCCACACGCAATGGAGCGAGCTGACACGCATCATGCAGTGAGCCGCGGCAAACGATTGGACCACGCGAATTGTCGCAATGGCAATCTGTCTTATGGGCCATTCATGGGGGCCGGTGCATAGCTGTATCCATTCATGCAAACCCAATTAGGAGCAATTGACGCCCATGAACATGTGGTTACTGGCAGCAGGAGGCCTGATGGTCGCGAACACGCTGTTGCACATCTTCGCCGGCGGTAAGAGCGTTGCACGCCCCCTGCTGAACGCGCGCGAGCTGTCTGGCGAGGTACGATATGTAAACTACTACTGCTGGCACCTGGTGAGCATTAACCTCGCTGCGGTGGCTGCGCTCTTTTTATGGCCTGCGCTGCTGAACGGGCCAGTCGCCGCCGCGATCATCGCCACCGCTCTGGCCGCCTCATATGCCCTCTGGGGGCTGGCCTTGCCGGTTCTGAACGGCCAGCGCTACAAGGATATTCCCCAGGGGTTCCTGTTTGTCCCCGTCACTCTGTCGGGTCTCGTCGGCCTGATGATCTGACACCTGTCAGGCACGATAACCACGCAAGTATCGGTATGGGCCGCAAGATGGCGGCCCAACCTGAGACGAGGTCAGGCAGTTAGCCAATAGTATTTCATAGATAAAATATCTTTTGTTGATTACCCGACATCTTGTGGGCATTGAGCCTGTTCCTCATAGAAAACCACCAAAAACACCCTTAACAGCTCATGAATCGGCCGCATTCAGGGCAGGCGCGCGCTCAACTCATAGCTGTCTGGTTAAAGTCTTAACGACACTAGGCGGGCATATTAATCATTTGTTAGCGGCAAAATGACAGTCTCAGGCCAGTCTTTGGAAAGGGCGTTATCATGAATGGTACTGAGGTTACGACACAAACCAACCACGCGACACTGCCCTCCGGCAACCTATGTGTGCTGGTGCTGGATGACAGTGAATTTGACAGAACACGGATGCGAAGGCTGATTGCCCAAGCGGACAGATCTGTGAATGTGATCACCTGTTCGGATATCAAGGACTTTGAAAGAGCACTGGACGAGAATATCGTCGACCTCTGCCTGATTGACCATCAGCTGCGCGACGCCTCGGGGCTGGATGCCGTCGCCGTGGTCAAACAGCAACTGGAGACCGCGGAGGTCCCGGTGGTCATGATCTCCGGTCGTGAAGATACAGAAGCGGTTGTCAGTTCGATCCGCGCCGGCTGTGTCGACTACATCGGCAAGGGCAATCTGACGGCTGAAAAACTTCATGGTGTGATCTACAATTCCATCGCTGAAACCTTCTCCAACCCGGCCATGAAAGCCGAGGTGCAGGAAGCAACCCGTAATGTGATCCGTGGCATGGCTGAAGGCTGCATCAGCGATGCTGCAACCCAAACTGCGGCGCATGTACCGTCAGATCTCCTTTATTCGCGGCTGCCACAATCAGGGCCTGACCCCCTCCCCTGAGGCGCTGGATGAGATCGAAACCCATTGCCTGAACATCTGGCGGTTCTTCGACGAGATCGAACACTACAGCAATAGCTTCAACGAAGTTCGCCACTAGGTGGATCACCTCACCGCGGCTCAGCCACGGTGAGGTTGCTTCAGACGCACCCGAATAGTCGCCCCGTGCCGATTGGTCCGGGGCGGCAACGCGTCTACAAGACCGCCATAGCTATCGGCAAGGCGCCTCAGGATCGCCAACCCCATGCCTGCCCCTCCGGTGTCGGCGATCGAGAATTTGCTCATCGGATCAAAAATCCGTTCCAGCTTGCCTGCTGGAATTCCGACACCATCGTCTCGCACCAGCATCTCCCACATGCCGTCGTGGCAGCGGCCAACCACGGCAATGCGCACCGGCTCCGGGTTATGACCGGCAGCATTTCCCAGCAGGATCAGGAACATCGACATCAGGGCATCGGGGTTCATGTCAATCTCAGGCGGATCGAACCGCGCCCGCACCCGCAGGCCATCTGGCAGATTCAGCGCCGCAATCGCACGATCAAGGCAAGCTTGAACCGACACGTTCTCCGTCTCCCGGTATCCGGTCTTGGAATATCGCGACAGCTGGTCAAGCATCATGTTGAGCTTTTCGGCGTGCTGCCGCATCAGATCAAGGGATTGCGCCGGGGCTTCCGGCAGGGTCAGGCCTGCGTCCTCCAGATCCTCCCCAATCCAGTTCGGCAGTTCGGCAAGCGCCCTCACCGACCCCCGCAGATCATGCACGATTTTGTAGACTACTTCCATCATCGCCTGATCGCGCGTGGTCTGGCCAGCCGCCTGGTCGGGGGTATCATGTTTCATCGCGGAGCGCCTTTCGAAGTTCGGCAGGATAGGTGTCACGCAGGGCCATCCAGCGGCGCGCCTGCAACGTGGCACCCGCACGATCCGTTGTCGCACGCCAGGACTGGGCCACATTGTTGAGCGCGACCTCCGGCGTGGCGTCACCCGCCAGCGCAAGCTGAAGCCAATAGGACAAGGCGTCGAAATACTCCCCCCGCCGCGCCAGATAGAGATCGGGCATCGACGAGCGCATTGCCTGTTCATGCACACTCAGGAACTGTGCGCCATAGGCATCGACGATTGCGGGATCCTGATACTGATCGGTCCGGAAAGGGTCAAAAAAACCACCCGTCTGCGCGATCGCCTCGGCGCCGACTTTCTGCGAAACGGCATTCACGCAAAACTGATATGCGAGCTCAGGCTGCCTTGAATTTTTGGCGACGACGTAACTCCACCCCCAGTTGAAATACGACATGGGCACCAACGCCCCATTGATGCGTCCACCGGGCAGCGAGGCGTTGACCAGATTATCGCGCATCGCCGAGTCCGGCGCATAGAGGCTTTTCTGTGTCCCCCCCCAACCGATATTGGCGTAGATGTCACCCTCGCGGTACCGTGCCCAATTGGCAAAGAGGCCCAGGTCGGCCCCAACCAGATGGGCGCTCGAGGCGATCATCTCTTCCAATGCGGCGACGCCCTGGGCACCGGCAATCTGCGGCTCCATCGTCGGTGAAAACGGCCAGGCCCCCTTGGCGTGGAACCGGGCCCACCATTCCCAGGCCACCTTGTCGGCAGCGCGGAACAGGCAGCCGCCATAGCGTCCCGCATCCGGGTCGTGAAAGAACGCCATCTGGCGGTCCAGCTCTTCCCACGTCGCCGGTGTTGTCAGGTCTGTCCCGGTCTGATCCGCATATTTCTGTCTTAACTCAGGGTTCTCCATAAACCTTTTGTTATAAAACATTAAGAACACGTCACCGTCGGTTTGATATCCCCAGAGCCGGTCATCGAAAACATCACCGCTGGTATACATCATCGCGTCGGTCAGATCCTGCGGCGCATATTGCTGCGCCAGCCCGTCCAGGGGCAGGATCGCCTCCGCCTCGACAAGATCGGGGATTCCAAACGTTGCAGGCAGCGCCACATCGACACCGACGTCATTGAGCATTGCCTCCAGCGTCAACACCGCATTAATCTCTCCCACACCGACAACGACCAATTCCGCCCGGCAGCCACATAACGCTTCGAAACTCTTGGCAACCGGGGCCAGATTCGCCTCTGCCCCATGAGGGGTCAGAATACGCAACAGGTTGGGAGACTGGGGATCAGTTGCAGCACGTCCGGCTGCAGGCAGCAGGCCACCGCCCACCCCCAACGCCAGCGCATGCGTGGTAAAGGCGCGTCTTGTGAACATGGGGATCCTCGCGGTTGGCTATATGTCGTCAAACCTATCGTCGCCCAGTTAACGGCTGGTAAACCTCTCAACCTTATGTTGAGTCTCGCAAACAGCAAAAGGGACCCGCAGTGTCGCTAACCGCACGCCTAAGATCCTGTGTCGTCATCTGCCTCGCGTCGATCTGTGTCGCGATGTATGCGGAGTGGAACGACCTTAGCCGTATTGAGCGCAAGACGGAAAACCTGTCGGACCGCACCATCCCCCTGCTGGACAGGATCGCCGATCTTGGCGACCTGCAACATGGGCTGGAGGTGACATTGGCGAGGATCCGGCTCGTCGACGAACCGGATGGGCTAAAGGCGCTCGGACAGCGGCTCGACACGCTTGCACAGCTCTTTCGCGACAATTTCAGCGATCAGACAGATACAGTCACCAACGGTCCGTCCCCTGCAGATGCCGATGTCTTCCAAAAGGTTGTCAAAGGTCGGCAAGACCTCGTCGCCCAGTATGACCGGCTGGAGGTGCTTATCTCACAGGCGGCCTCCAAGATCCTGGCCCTGGAGAAATCCATCATTGTCGCGCAGATCGAGTTCGGCAATCAACAGCGTGACACCGGGAGTTCGAGCCAGTCGTATTCCTGGGCAATCGACACCGCCAAAACCCTTGGGGAGATCTCTGGCAGCGTTGCATCGCTTGCCATCCTGACCAAGGATTTCTCCATTGATACGGGCGAAAAACACAGCGCGGAGAGTCAACGCCTCGTCGCCCAGATCAATACTCTTGCCTCCCGCCTTGCCCGGCTCAAAAACATCGATGCGCGTCACGAGATTGCCGGTGTGCTGGTCGACTATCGCAAGATAATGCTTGGCCCGGATGGCGTCGTCGAAGGATTGTCGCAGTTACAGATCAGCGAAGCGCAACAGGATCGTCTTTACAAAGAGGCTGAAGCCGTCCTGAACCGCATCGGCACCTGGAGCAGATCGAACACGCAGCGTGCGGCGATGGAGTTTCGACAAAGCGCGGCAGAAACCACGCGCATCGTGGAACGCATTCGCTTTGTCGATGTCGCTTTCAACATGTGTATGCTGTTGATTTCTCTGGCGCTCTTGTGGTTCATGATCGAGGTTCGCATGATCTCGCGCATCCATCGCCTGACCCGCCATATCCAGCGCATGTCCCGCGGCGAGCTCGACGACCCGATCAACACCAGCGGCTCGGACGAAATCTCGGAGATCGCAAAGGCTGTCGAGAAATCACGCCTCACCGCCGCTGCGCTGAAGCGCTCAAACGAGGAGCTGGAGAGATTTGCCTATGTGGCCGCACATGACCTGCGTGCGCCATTGCGGGCGATTTCAAATCTGATCGAATGGACCGAAGAAGACTTTGCCGATGAGATGCCGGCTGATGCGCAAAAGAATATCGGATTGATCCGCAATCGCACGGACAGACTATCCAGCCATCTGTCGGCGCTGCTGGATTATGCACGTGCAGGACAGATCGAGGGCGAACACGGCGCATTCAGCCTGACGCATTTTGCAGATGAGCTGCGGCTCTATTTCAATTCCAACCCGGAATTCGAAATCAAGGTCGAGCAGGATTGCGGTCCCTTCGGTGCATATCTGACACCGTTGAAAACCATCCTGATCAATCTTGTCAGCAATGCCAGCAAGCATCACGACAGATCATCGGGCACCATCCGCCTCAGCAGCGAACTCTACCCGAACTACGTGGAAATCACCGTTGCCGACGATGGTCCGGGCATCCCGAAACAATACCAGGAGCAGATTTTCGTGCTGTTTCAAACGCTGAAATCCCGTGATGAAGTCGAAGGGTCCGGCCTGGGTCTGGCTCTTGTGCAAAAACTTGCCAGATCACTGGGTGGCAGCGTTTCTGTAGTTTCCAATCCGGAGGTGGCGCGCGGCACCGTGTTCACGGTCCGGATCCCGCTCAACTCCAAATCAAAGAAACCGCTGAATGACATCCAAGGATTGGCCGCATGACCAATAAAGAATCCGTTACATTCCTGATTGTCGATGACGATGAAGTGGCTGTCATGGCCATCAAACGCGCCTTAAAAAAGCTGCGTCTCGTGAACCCGGTAGAGGTCGTGGGCGACGGGCAGGAAGCACTGGACCTGTTGCGCGGCGTGAACGCTGCCGCGCTGGAGCGCCCCTATATCATCCTGCTTGATCTGAATATGCCGCGCATGGGTGGTCTGGAATTCCTGTCAGAGGTCCGGGAAGACAAGGAACTGGCAAATTCCGTGATCTTTGTTCTGACAACCTCCGATGCGCCTTCCGATATCGCGGTCGCTTATGAGCACAAAATCGCAGGCTATATCGTGAAAGAAAACGCCTATGACGCCGTCAAATCGGCCGTTGAAATGCTGGGCGCCTATGTCGAGATTGTGTCGCTTGAAAACAAGCTGAGATGAGGCCGGTCAGCGGATCAATGCTGTTGGCGCCAGCTTGCCGAAAAGGCGGGCCCTTACAGTCTGTGCGGTCCATGAACGCAACGGCGGGAAAAGACTGATATTCCCGGCGCCATCGATGGCAGCATTCGTATGGCCGATGCCCCGGCGCGACTGAACTCTAATGGCGTAGCTACTCTGGCGGCGGCGCTGTTTCTTCATGGCGATATCTAGCCCCGACGCCCCCGTGGTGGCCCCCGCCCCTCAAGGCATATGGCAATACCAAGCTGTCGCTGGACCAGATGCACCTGAATGGTCTCCGGGATGCGGGCTCAATCCGTTCGGAGGCCGCGCATTCCAGTCCGAATTCTGACCACGGATCGACAGCTTGCGGCCTGACATCGGTGATCGGGAAGATTTTCCGATCCAGAGACGCTCAAATCTGCGCGACACATCCCATGTTGGAACGCGCGCATTCGAAAGACGCGCAAGATTGGAAAACGGGTCGGGCCCTGTGCTCAAACCTGCAATCGTTCTAGATTGCGACCATACAGATTGGCCGCATGGCAGAGCGGGATCGCCCGCTGCACCCTCAGCCCCAACGCATGCGTGGTCTTCCGGTCAACTCTGAACCAACCTGCGCGCCGGTCAACAGCGCTGCTCTGCGCGTGCAGCCGGTTGCCCGCCCCACGGTTGTCGCACAAGTCTGCGGACCGCAGCCCCTACATCACCGTCAGCCACTCAACCAGTCACTCAACCTATTCCAATGCAATCATACCGGTGAAACCGACCCGCGCCAGCTGGCGCGGGATATCAGTCTTCGACGGTTTGCCCCAGTTCGCACCAACCATCAGATCCCGCGCAGCAAGTTCAGCGCAGAACCAGTCTGGTCAGCCCTCTTTTCCAGCAGGATCAACCTCTTAACTGGGGTGACGTGACCCAGCCTAACCCTACATTTGCCTCCCCGCCATGGGCCAGCAAAACCCCGCGTGCGCGCCATGGACGGCGCCAAGGGCATGACCGGCCATCCGGGACGCCCCAGAACCACGCCTGCCCAGACGCGGGCATCATTTCAGCGTCAGCACAACAAACAGCGTCCCCGCAATCCCTGCAAAGATGGTGAGCCAAATGAGCCCCACCAGCTCGGTCGTGCTTTCCGCTTCAAGCTGGTTGGCCAGCGAGATGATTTCAGCGGTGACATTCCTCTCTTCCCTGCGCAGAAAGTCGATCCATTCCGTCGACGCCGCGACCCAGCGCTCGCTGTTGAGAGCCGCCGGCCCGGAGGCCGCTTTTGCTGACCTGATGGTATCACGCAGGTCGCTTAAGGTGAGATATTGGTCCGTCCTTTGCAGCGATGGCAGCCAGCTTCCACTTCCCTTGACGACCGCTGCTTCGGTCAACAGGATGATCTGCGCGCCGCCGAGGGCGGCAAAATGCTCCCGCAGCGCAGAAGAATTTCCCGTTTCGATGACCGCCGCGCCAGTTGCCCGCTCAAGTCCGGCCTTTTCCTTGGCTTCGCCGATCAGGAAACGCGCCTGTCGCAGCGCTTGGTATTCGGTGGAACTGTCCAGCCCGACGCTTTGTCGAGTAAGAGCCATGATGGTGCTGATGAGTTCCGTGTAGGGCCCAGCGACATCCGAAACCATGACCGGCCTATCAAAGCCGAAGCCATCGACATGCTGGCGCAGTTCCGCCAGCCGTTCCACCCCGTGAACAACGCGATCAAAGGCCAGGCTATGATCGTCGGCCATCAGGGTGATGCGCGAAAGTGCCGAGGCGACCACCGCATCAGTCTGGCCGCGCTGACGTATCAACGCATCTGGAAAAACCCGCCCATCTGAGGAGACATATCCGACGGAATACCCGCGCTCGCGCTGCAGCTCATGGATCATATCGCTGATCGCGCTTTCCTCCTTCGCGGTCTGCGCGGCGTATTCCGCAAGGAGGTGGCGAGCGCGCTGCGCCACAAGCGCGCTCGCAGCGAGATACCCTGCCAGCAGGAAAAGCGGCGCAACAACCAGCAATATGGCAAGCCTGAGCGGCATGATTTCCCCAATCCGATGAGACACCGTTGGAACAATTATAGGGATAATTCGTTTACCATACACTACCAAAACGTGTATCATTTCAGTTTCCTCAGCGCAGGGTCTAGAGCCGCGGCTTCCAGCCCCGCCGGATCGGCTGTCGTTCAGGACCGGCAGCAGCGGCGTGAGAGGCGCAGACAGATCGCGCACAGCGGCACCTGCGCAGGCCCCCTTTCTGGCTTGCCGTGTAAACGCATCCCCTCCTGCTGTGATGTGCTACACTGATGCTTCGGGCAGCGGCATTACGCGCCAATCCGCTGACCGGCGAACGGGCTTGATTTTTGCAACTGTTAGCGATAACGATGCGGCAATTGTCAGGCCACCGGGCGCGCCCGTCGAAGGCTGAACCCCTATCACCATCGGAGTTGCACAGATGACCTTGAAAATTGCGATCAATGGATTTGGACGAATTGGCCGTGGCGTATTGCGCGCCTTGCTGGAGAGCAACGCCGACGATATCTCGGTTGTGGCGATCAACGATCTGTCGCCTGCGGAAACCCTGGCGCATCTGTTGAAATACGACAGTGTCCATGGCCGCCTGCGGAACGAGGTGACCGTCGACGGCGATACGATGACTGTCGGCAATCACAGCATCCGCCTGACGGCGATCCGTAATCCCGAGGATCTGCCCTGGCAGGACGTTGATATCGCCTATGAATGCACCGGCCTGTTCACCAGCCGCGAGACTGCTGCCAAGCATCTGCAAAACGGCTCCAAACGTGTCCTGATCTCCGCCCCCGGCAAGGAGGTCGATCGCACCGTGGTGTTCGGGGTCAATCACAAGGATCTGACCAAGGACGACGTCATTGTCTCCAACGCCTCCTGCACCACCAATTGTCTGGCCCCGGTGGCAAAGGTTCTGGACGATACATTCGGCATTAAGACCGGGTATATGACCACGATCCATGCCTATACCGGTGATCAGCCGACCCATGACACCAGCCACAAGGATCTTTACCGCGCCCGTGCTGCGGCGCTGTCGATGATCCCGACCTCAACAGGCGCAGCCCGCGCGATTTCGGAGGTCCTGCCGCATCTGAAAGGCCGCCTGGAGGGTTCGGCAATCCGCGTGCCGACCCCCAATGTTTCGGTGGTTGATCTCAGCTTCATTCCTGAAAAACCTGCCACTGTTGAGACAATCAACGAGGCGATGAAGGCGGCAGCAGCGGGCGATCTGGCAGGGATCCTGTCCTATGAGACGGACCCGCTGGTCTCCATCGACTTCAACCACGACCCGCATTCCTCCTGTTTTGCGGCACCACAGACAGCGGTTACCGCCGAGGGGCTGGTCCGCGTTGTCAGCTGGTATGACAACGAATGGGGCTTCTCCAACCGGATGGTCGACACCGGCCGCCACATGGGCAAGGTGATGAACGGCTAAGCGCGCGGAAGATGCGCTGACAGAACAGGAAAGGGCTGCCACTGGCAGCCCTTTTTGCGTTGAACTCTCAGGCCTTGCCCACCCCTCGCGGGAAGGCCCTTATGCCGCTAGATGCGGAAAATCGGTTGCAGCAGGCGCGGGACAAAGGACCGGAACCGCAGTGCAGCATCAGTCGCGGCAAGGCAGATGCAGGTCTCACCGTCCTCGGCAATCGGCGTATGTTCCAGGTGATCGTCCGCAACTTCCAGATCCCCGACACCGAAGCGCCCGGTTTCATCGCGAAACGCGCCCTGCAAAACCAGCGTCAGCTCCAGCCCGTTGTGGCCATGGTCGGGAACCGCCTGTCCCGCAGGAATATAGAGCAGCCGCACGCTGCCCTCCTCGTCATGGCTGAGGATTGACTGACGCACCCCCATGCCGAGCGACTTCCACTTTGGCGGCAGCCCACCCAGCGCCTGCATTACCGGCGCCGGAAAGATGCCGGAGCGGTTGAACTTCGGTGCGTCCTCAAAGGGTGAATCCAACTCGGCAAACACGCGCTCCCGCAGATCATCCGAGACATCCCGGGTTCCACAGGTTTCCAGTACCGACCCGCCGACCGCCTGATGCGCATTCAACCGGGCGCGGCAGTCGTCACACATCGACAGATGGGTCGCCACAACCAGAGAGTAGGCATAGGGCAAATTGCCAGAGGCATAGGCCACCAGCAACGGGTCAGGGATATGATGGCGTACGCCGGTCATGATAGTCCTTGTTCCTTCAACTCATGACGCAACCGCTCAAGTCCGAGGCGGATGCGGGATTTGATTGTCCCCAGGGGCAATCCGGTCTGTTCCCGGATGTCCGCATGGGTCAGCTCGCCCAGATAGGCCTTTTCAACCATCTCTCGCTGTGCCGGTTTCAACCGGGCCAGGGCTGCGCGCAGCTTTGTTGTTTCCTGATCCAGCGCCAGAATCTGGGCTGCATCTTCTTGTGTTTCCTCGGGAAGCTTCAGCTCCTCCGGTATTGGCCGCCGTTCCTTGCGGATCACGTCGATCTGCCTGTTGCGGGCGATCTGGTAGATCCACGCCGAGACCTGAGCACGTTCAGGATCGAACATGGCCGCCTTTCGCCATACGGTCAGCATCACCTCCTGAACGACCTCTTCGGCCTGGCTGGGCGGCATGCCGGATCGGCAGATCACCCCCTTCAGACGCGGCGCGAAATAGTCGAACAGACGACCAAACGCCACCTTGCAGCGGTTGTCGCGCACGGCCAGCATCCAGACTGTCTGATCCGACAGGCTTTCCCGTTCCACTTTTTTCCTTTCGCGCATTACACTTGTGTCACGGTCTACCGTAACGGGCGGCGCAGGCGCTGCAAGAGTTGGATGGCTCAGCATGGTCAACATGTACGGATTACGCATCTTTCACGGTGCTGGATCACTCTGAGCGCAATTAATTTCAGTTTTTTCCATTCGTCCGGAGAGGCCCGTCATCTTAATCATCATCTTTTTTGATCCGCCCGGGCGAGCGGCCCGTAACAAGTTGAAATCACAGATGGAGACAGCATGTCCTTCGACGCATTATCATCCGCTCGCCAGCGTATCGCCGTTGTCGGTGGTGGCATCTCCGGGCTTGCCACCGCCTGGCTGCTCGCAAAAAGCCACAACGTCACGCTTTATGAAGCCGCGCCGCGACTGGGTGGGCACGCGCGGACCGTCGTCGCCGGTCGTAATGGCGACCAGCCCGTGGATACCGGCTTCATCGTCTTCAACTATGTGAACTATCCGCATCTGACGTCGATGTTCCGCGATCTGGATGTGCCCGTGGTCAAAAGCGACATGAGTTTCGGTGCCAGCATCGGGGATGGCCGCGTCGAATACGGTCTGCGAGATCTTGGGGCGCTGCTCGGGCAGCGTCGCAACATCGCGCGGCCCGCCTTTTTCCGCATGGTACGCGATATCCTGCGCTTTAACGCCAACGCCGAAGAGGTCGCCAAGAGTGACAGCGTCACCATCGGCGAACTGGTCAATGATCTGAAGCTCGGCGACTGGTTCCAGCGCTATTACCTGATGCCCATCTGTGGCGCGATCTGGTCGACCCCGCCGGATGAAATCCGCGGTTTTCCGGCGCAGTCGCTGGTCCGCTTCTTTCGCAATCACGCATTGCTCAGCGCTTCTGGACAGCATCAATGGTGGACGGTCAAAGGCGGCAGCATCGAATATGTCCGACGTCTGACCGCCCGATTGGACCAGATGGGCTGCCAATTGCGTCCGGGCACCCAGGTGCGCAGCGTCGAACGGACATCCGAGGGGGTACGCATCCACCTCCCCGATGGCACCTCCGAAAACTTTGATCAGGTGGTGATGGCCTGCCATTCCGATGACAGCCTGCGCTTGCTGGCGCAGCCGACAGCGGCAGAGCAGGCAACGCTGGGGGTCATGCGCTATCAGGATAACGAGATGATCCTGCACCGCGACACCGACCAGATGCCGCGCCGCCGTGCCTGCTGGTCGTCCTGGGTCTACAAGGCTGACACCCGCGACAACCGGGCCGCCATCGGCGTCACCTACTGGATGAACCGGCTCCAGAATATCGACGAAAACGATCCTCTGTTCGTTTCGCTGAACCCGGTAAAGGATGTGCGGTCGGATCTGATCTACGATCAAAAAACTTTCCGCCATCCGGTGTTTGACACCGCCGCGCTGCGTGCTCAAAGCCGGATTGCCGATATCCAGGGGCAGAACAACACCTGGTTTGCCGGTGCCTATCTGCGGCATGGGTTTCACGAAGACGGCTTTGCCAGCGCGGTGCGCGTCGCACGTGGCATCAGCGCGCGGGAACGGGTGATCGGATGACCCTGTGGCCCGAGCATATCGCCGGACAGACCACCCATGCCCGCCATGGCGCCATCTCCAACAGCTTTCGCTACGGCGTGGACTATGTGCTGATTGACCCGCGCTCCGAGAGCGGCCCGCTGCTGTTTTCGCGCAATCGCTTCAATCTGGCTGCGGTCCATGATCGCCACCATGGTGGCGCACCAAAACAGGGGATCGGCCTGCCATGGGCGCAGGACGTGTTCGCCCACGCCGGGCTGGATATGGAGGGGATCACCATTCGGCTGCTCACTCAACCGAGCTATCTGGGCCATATTTTCAACCCGGTCAGCTTCTGGCTGGCCTTTCGCGGCAAGGCGCTACATGCGGTCATCGCAGAGGTCAGCAATACCTTTGGCGACCGGCACAGCTATGTCTGTCACAAACCCGGCTTCACCGCGATCGCCCCCTCCGACAAGCTTCAGGCCAAGAAGATCTTTCACGTCTCTCCATTTCAGGACATTGCCGGGGACTACTGGTTCAACTTCGACATCGGCCCCCGGCGGATCGCCATCCGGATCGACCACAAGAACGATGGCGAAGGGGTGGTCGCCACGCTGACCGGCCCACGCCAGCCGCTAAGCAACGCCGCACTCATATGCTCCAGCCTGCGCCGCCCGGCCGGCACGCTGCGCACGGTTGCGCTGATTTACTGGCAGGCGCTGAAATTGAAACTCAAGGGCGCCAGCTATCGCCCCCGCCCTACCCCACCGGAACATGAGGTCAGCTGATGATTTTCCTTACCAAACGCGTAAAACACGACTTTCTCGACAGCTGCGCGCGCATCCGCAAGGGCAGTCTGCGCCTGCTGACCCCAGAGGGCGACACCCATGATTTCGGCACCGGTGAACCACGCGCCGAAATCCAGCTGCGTGACTGGAGCGCCATAACCGCCATGGCCGCCCGCGGCGATATCGGCCTCGGCGAGGCCTATGTCGCCGGACTTTGGGAGACGCCCAGCATCGAAGACGTCATCAAGGTGGCGCTGCTCAACCTCGATCATCTCACCGATTACGCCTACCCGAGTTTCTGGGCCAGTATGAAGTTCCGGGTCGTGGACCGGATGCTGCGCGCCAATTCGATCAAGGGCGCGGCGCGGAACATCAAGGCCCATTACGACGTCGGCAATGAATTCTACCAGCTGTGGCTGGACGAAAGCATGACCTATTCCTCGGCCCTCTTTGCGCCGGGTGACAATGACCTCGCGCGTGCGCAGACCCGCAAATACGACCGGGTGCTGAGCCGCCTCACCGCCGGTGATCGCGTCCTGGAGGTTGGCTGCGGCTGGGGCGGATTTGCCGACCGCGCCGCCGAACAGGGGCGCCATGTTACCGGGCTGACCATCTCCCCCAGTCAGTTTGGTTATGCCGACGCGAGGCTCGATGGGCGCGCAGATATCCGCCTTTGCGATTATCGCAAATCGGAGGGAAAATTCGACAATATCGTTTCCATCGAAATGGTTGAGGCCGTGGGCGAACGCTATTGGCCCAGCTATTTCGCCACGCTGAAAGACCGTCTGGCCGATGACGGCCGCGCCGTGGTGCAGGCGATCACCGTTCAGGACAGCTATTTCGACATCTATCGGCAGTCGTCGGACTATATCCGCCAGTATACTTTTCCGGGCGGCATGTTGCTCTCTGATGCGGTGATCTCACATCAGGCGCGCACCGCAGGTCTGAAGGTTACGGATAATTTCGCCTTTGGCCAGGATTACGCGCGCACCTGCCGGGAATGGGCGGCGCGCCTTGTCGCGATGACCCCCAAAATCCACTCTCTGGGCTATGGCGAGGCCTTCCTGCGCAACTGGCGCTACTATCTGGAAACCTGCGCCGCCTCCTTCGAGGTCGGCCAGACGGACGTGGTTCAGGTGGAGCTGGCCCATGCCTGAGATCCGCCAAAACCACCTGCGCTCCGCCATCACCGCACTTGCCGTCAGTCTCGGAGTGGGTCTCGCCAGCGCTGCAACGGCAAATACCGGCCTCAGCTCCCCGACCAAACTGGGAGAGGTCACCTTCCGCTGGTTTGGCCTGCCGCTCTATGATGCCAGCCTTTACACCGAAGGGCAGACCCGCTTTGACTGGCAGAACCCGATGGCGCTCAAGCTCAGCTATCGGCGCGGTTTCAGCAGATCCCAGCTGATGCAGGCCACGGTCGCGGAACTGCTGCGGCTGGAAGGCAGGCGCGCCGATCACGATCAGCTGGTCGGCAAGCTGGATCGCTGTTTTCGCGATGTGAGACCGGGCGACAGCTTCGTGGCAACAACCCGCGCGCCTGATCAGGTGGCGCTCTATCTGAACGGAAAACAGACCTGCGATCTGCGCCATGCAGACGCCCGCAAGCGGTTTCTGAATATCTGGCTGTCGCCCAACAGCCGCGCTGCGCGTTTGTCCAGCGAGCTGCGGGGCAACTGATGCAAGCCACCCGTATCTCCCTATTTGCGCTGATGCTGGCCGCCGCCGGTCTGCCGCTCTATATCCATCTGCCGCGCTTTGCGACGGCGGAACTGGGACTGAGCCTGGCAACCCTCGCAGCGGTGCTGGCGGCGATACGGGTGCTGGATTTCGTGCAGGACCCCCTGCTGGGCTGGGTCACCGACCGCTGGCCGCAGGAACGCGCGACCTTTGCAGCTCTGGCGGCCTTTGGCATGGCGGTGGGGTTCATCCTGCTCTACACCTACCGCCCGGCAGCGGGGGGCGTGCTGCCATGGTTCGTCATCGCCCTGGTGCTTCTGTTCACAGCCTATAGTCTCGGAAGTGTTTTGTTCTACGGGCAAAGCACCGCGCTTGCAGGCAGCCCGGAGGCGCTGATCCGTCTGGCCGGGTTTCGCGAGGGCGGCACATTGGCCGGTATCATCCTGGCAGCCCTGGCGCCGGGCGCGCTGGTTGCCGTCGGCGCAGGCCACGGCGGCTACCCCGCTTTTGGCTGGATGCTGGCCGCACTCTGCGGTGTGGTCTGGTGGCTGACCCGCGGCCTCTGGACAGCGGCACCGCGCCCCGAACACCCGCTGTCCATTACCGCGCTGCGTGCAGCGGGTGGCCTTCGCCTGCTGGCGCTGGCCCTCGTGAACAGCCTGCCGGTCGCCATGACATCGACACTGTTTCTGTTCTTCGTCGAGGACAAGTTGGCGCTTGCCGATCTGGCCGGCCCCTTTCTGGTCCTGTTCTTTCTCGCAGCGGGACTATCGGTTCCGCTATGGACCCGCGCGGCAGAGCGGTTCGGCGCGCGCGAGGTGTTGTTTCCGGCGATGGCACTGGCGATCCTTGCCTTTATCTCCGCAGCCTTTCTTCCGCCCGGCGCCAGCCTTGGCTTTGCCGCCATCTGCATTGGTTCGGGGGCCGCGCTCGGCGCGGATATGGTGATCCTGCCGGTGCTGTTTTCACGCGCATTGGCGCGCGCCGGGTTGCAGGCGGGGCAGGCCTTCGGGCTGTGGTCCTTTGCTGCCAAACTCGCGCTTGCCGCCGCTGCTGTGCTCCTGCTGCCGCTTCTGCAGATGAGCGGCTTCACCCCCGGTGGCGAAAACAGCGCCGCCGCCCTGCAGACGCTAACATGGGCCTACGCAATCATTCCCTGCTGCATCAAACTTATCGCCATCGCGATGGTGATCCGCCTCCCTGGAAAGGTAACCGCGTCATGAAACTCCTGCTTGTTGCCATCATTCTGTTGCTGCTGCTTGCGCTCCTTCGCCCTGGGCTGGGATTTCGCAGCCAGCACCCCGAACACTATGCCAATACCAGTCCAGCCTTCGACATTCGCACACATCTGAGCGGCGAGATGATCTCCGAAGGTATGATTTACGGCCCGATGGGGCGCGTCTCCTCGCGGTTTGTCGCCACGATGACGGGCGAATGGGAGGGCGACACCGGCACGTTGAGCGAGAATTTCTCCTACGCCAGCGGCGGCACGCAGATGCGGAAATGGTTCCTCACCATGGGCGAAAACGGCAGCTTCACCGCCACCGCAGATGACATCATCGGCACCGGACAGGGTCAGCAGATGGGAGCCGCCGTGCGCCTGACCTATCGCATCCGCCTGCCAGAAAGCGCCGGTGGCCATGTGCTGGATGTCATCGACTGGATGTATCTGATGGAGAACGGCACGATCATGAACCGCTCCGAAATGCGCAAATTCGGCATCAAGGTGGCCGAGCTGATCGCCACCATGCGACCGAAGGGAGAGTGAGATGTTTGCAGGACAGACATGGTGGATCGTCGGCGCGAGCGAGGGGCTGGGGCGTGCGATCGCCGAGAAGCTGGATGCCGCAGGCGCGCGGCTGGTGCTGTCAGCGCGCAGCGAAGAGCGCCTGCAGGAGCTGGCGGGCACGCTGAGCAATGCCACTGCCCTGCCACTGGATGTGACCGATCCCGACGCCATCAGCCGGGCCGTGGAGCAGATCGGCAAGGTGGATGGCCTCCTTTACTGTGCCGGGGCCTATGACCCGATGCCTGCGCAGGACTGGGACGCCGAGAAGGTCGAGCTGATCTGCGACGTGAACTTCATGGGCGCAATTCGTGTGGTTGGCCGCGTCATACCGCAGATGGTCGCTGCCAACGAAGGGCATATCGTGCTGATCGGCTCACTCGCCGGTCACACGGGCCTGCCCGGAGCGACCGGCTATGGCGCGTCGAAATCGGCCGTTATACACATGGCCGAGAACCTCCAGGCCGATCTGATCCAGACCCCCATAAAGGTTCAGGTGATCAATCCGGGTTTCATCAAAACCCGTCTGACCGACAAGAACGATTTCAAGATGCCGATGATCCAGACCCCGGATGAGGCCGCAGATGCCTGCCTGAAAGCGATGCGAAGCGGGCGCTTCAGCACCAGTTTCCCCGCTCCCTTCGCCTGGGTCTTCACCATCGGCAAACATCTTCCCCGCAAACTGTTCCTGCGCCTGATGGGGGCGGGAAAATGAGCCCCCATTCGCCGCGCCACATCGTCATTATCGGTGCCTCCGGTGGCATCGGGTCTGCGCTGGTTGACCATTTTGCGGCGCGAAACCCCGCCAGCCTGACGGCGGTCGCGCGCGGCGTATTGCCACCGAAGGCCGGCGTCGACAGCTACCGCGCCGATATCACGGATGAGGACCAGCTGGCCGGGTTTGCCGATGATCTGCGCCGCAGGGGGATCGCCCCTGATCTGGTCGTCGTTGCAACCGGGGTTCTCTCCGACGAGGCCGGGCTTAAGCCTGAGAAATCCTATCGTCAGCAGGACCCGGTGGCGTTCCGAAAGGTGTTTGAAATAAACACCTTTGCCCCCGCTATCATTGCCAAACATCTGCTGCCGATCATGCCTCGCAAGGGGCGCGCGGTCTTTGCCGCCCTGTCCGCGCGGGTCGGCTCGATCAGCGACAATGGCCTCGGCGGCTGGCACGCCTATCGCGCCTCCAAAGCGGCACTGAACATGCTGATCCGCAACTACGCCATCGAAACCGCGCGCAGCAACGAGGAGATGATCTGTGTCGGCCTGCATCCCGGCACCGTAAAAACACCGCTGTCGGAACCTTTTTCAAAGAACGTCCCCGACGACGCCCTGTTCGAGCCGCATCAGGCCGCGGCCTACCTCGCCCAGGTGATCGACCGGATATCGGCCAAGGACAGCGGGCGGGTGTTCGACTGGGCAGGCAAGGAAATCCCAGCCTGATGATGGGCTGATCGCCACCAGATCGTGGCGACCGTGTCATCAAACACAGCGCCGGACTTGCTCATCCAGCAGGCCCCATGCGACAGTGGGTGAACACCGCACGCAGCCATGCGCTCTGCGGACTCACCCGATGTGCCAGCTGCCTACAGGACCTTGCCGCCTTGAAATCCGTCCGGCTCCGCCTCCTATTGCTCGCACTTCTGCCGCTCAGCGTGGTGATGCCGCTGCTGCTGGTCGTGGCCATGGCGCGCTGGAACGCGGATTACGACAATGTTCTGATCGTCAATGTAGAAAGCGATCTGAAAATCGCCGACCAGTATTTGCGCCAGTTGCAGGCCAATACCGGCGATGATCTGGCAGCAATCGCCAGCTCGGCCCGGTTTGCCGAGGTCCTGCGCGCACCGTTGCAGGATCAGTTGCGGTTTCTTGACCAGCAGCGGCAATCCCTCCAGCTTGATTTCCTCTATTATCTGCCATTGCGCAATATTGACCGCGAGGCGCGCCGCTGGCCGGTGATCGACCGCGCCGCGCAGGGCAGGCTGGCCTCGGAAATCGACATTTTCTCCGCTGCGGACCTGGATGAGATCTCTGCCGACCTGCGTGACCGGGCCCGTATTTCCCTGATCGAGACCGAGGCCGCCGCGCCGACAACCCGACCGGCGGAAGATCGCGGCATGGTCATCCATTCCGCCGCGCCGGTGACCAATAACGGCAGTGAAGGCGTGCTGGTGGCGGGCCGACTTCTGAACCGGGATCTTGATTTCATCGATACGATCAATGCCCTGGTCTATCTGGGCGACAGTCATCGCATCAGCCGCAAGGGCACTGCGACACTGTTTTTGGAAGATACCCGTATCTCCACAAACGTTCGCCTGTTTGAAGACGTCCGCGCCCTTGGCACCAGGGTTTCGCAGGCGGTGCGCGATGCGGTGCTGGGTGAGGGGCAGACCTGGCTCGACCGTGCCTTTGTGGTGAACGACTGGTATATCTCCGGCTATCTGCCGCTCACCGACAGCTTCGGGCGTCGCGTTGGGATGCTCTATGTCGGCTTCCTTGAGGCGCCCTTTGCGGCGGCCAAACTCTCCGCCTATTGGACTGTGGTGCTGTCATTCCTGTCCGTTCTGCTGTTGTCCGCGCCCCTGTTCCTGTGGCTGGCCAAAGGGATCTTTGCGCCTCTGGAGCAGATGAGCCACACCATGGCCCGTGTCGAACGTGGCGATCTGACCGCGCGCAACGGCAATGTCGGGCGCCGTGACGAGATCGGACAGGTTGCGGCCCATCTCGACAGCCTGCTTGATCAGGTTCAGGATCGCGACCAGAAACTGCGCGACTGGGCAGAGGAGCTGAACGCGCGTGTCGACCAGCGCACCGCCGAACTGCGCGCCGCCAACGAAAAACTGGAGGCAACCTATAAGCAGCTGGTGATGAGTGAGAAACTTGCCTCCATCGGCGAGATCACCGCCGGTGTGGCGCATGAGATCAACAATCCTGTCGCCGTGATCCAGGGCAACGTCGATGTGATGCGGATGACTCTGGGCGCCGCCGCCGAGGAAGTGGACACCGAGCTGGCGCTGATTGACGATCAGATACTGCGGATCAGCGCCATCGTTGGCAAACTGCTGCAATTTGCGCGCCCCACCGAATTTGGCACCTTCGAGGAAAGCCTGGATCTGGCCCCGGTTGTCTCCGACTGTCTGGTGCTGGTCGATCACGTGATCACCAAACAGGCCATTACCGTTGAAAAACAGTTCGCCGCAACGCCACCGGTTCGCATAGACCCGGGCGAATTGCAGCAGGTGGTGATCAACCTGATCCTCAACGCGGCGCAGGCCATGGAGGGCTGCGGCAGGCTCCTGCTGGCCCTGAGGCCGATGGAGCGCGACGGTGTCAGCGGCGCCTGTCTTGAGGTTTCGGACACCGGGCCGGGCATCGCTGCCGAAGATCTGCCGTCGGTGTTCAACCCGTTCTACACCACCAAACTGGGCGAAGGCACCGGGCTGGGGCTGTCGATAAGCCAGACCCTGATTCAGCGCGCCGGCGGGGTGATTTCGGCCGACACCCGGATTGAGAACGGGGAGATCAAAGGCGCCGTCTTTTCGATCTGGCTGCCTGCGGTCAAGGCCGGGGACTGAGCCACAGCCCGCGACACGCTGGCCGTCCATCCACCTATCGCTCGGATGATATCACAGCCCCCAACTGGCGCATTTTCGATCAATCGTTTTCCGCGAAACCCCCAACCGTCGGGCGGCCTCGGCGCGATTGCCGTCACAGGCATCCAGCACATGCACGATATGGCGCTGCATCACCAGATCGAGCGTATCCATCGCAGCACTGCCCGTGATCCCGCCGGTGCCTGCGAACTCCTCAGGAAAGGCGCCGAGAATGACCGACCGTTCAATCAGGTTGCGCAGCTCACGCACATTGCCGGGCCAGTCGTAGCGGCTGAATTTCAGCAGGGTCTCAGCGTCGAGCTCCAGCGCAGGCATGGCCAGCGTGGTAGAGAACTGCTCCATAAACAGCGCCGCCAGCTCCACGATATCCTCAACCCGTTCACGCAGCGGTGGCATCTGGATGTTGACGATATTGATCCGGTGATAGAGATCGGCACGGAAACGGCCCTCGGCCACGGCCTGTTCCAGATCGGCATTGGTGGCAAACAGGAACCGCAGGTTCAGCGGGATATCGCGCTCTGCGCCGACCGGCCGGATGCGCTGGTCCTCCAGCACGCGGAGCAGCGCGGCCTGCACCTGTTCGGGCATCTGGGCCACCTCGTCCAGAAACAGCGTGCCGCCATCAGCATAAAGAAACAGCCCGTCCTGTCGGCGGTCCTGCGAATCCACCATACCGAACAGCTCATGCGCGATGCGATCAGGCGCGATGGCCGCGCAGTTCACCGCCACAAACGGCTTCTCCGCGCGGTCCGACAGCGAATGCAGCGTCCGCGCCGCGATTTCCTTGCCGGTACCACTGGCGCCGGTGAACAACACAGGCGTCGGCAGCGGCGCCAGCCGGGTAATCATGTCACGCGCGGTCTGAATCGCAGGAGATTTCCCCAGCAAACGCCCCCGCGCAGCGGTGCCCTCCGCCGATAGCGCATGTTTCAGCAGGTAGTTTTCCCGCCGCAGATGCTTGCGGTCCAGGGCCCGTGCCACGGAATTGAGGATCTGATTGGCGCGAAACGGTTTCAGCACGAAATCCGCCACCCCGACCCGCAGCGCCTGAATGGCAGTTTCCAGATCCGCATAGGCGGTGACCAGCACCGTGTCGGCAAACAGGCCGACCTTATGCTGTTCCTGCACCCATTCCAGCCCGGTTTTGCCGGGCATGATATTGTCGAGGATGATCAGGTCGAAATGCGCCTGATCCAGAATATTGGACGCCTCCGCAGCAGACGCCGCCTGCTCCACCCGCTTGCAGCGGGGGGTCAGGATCTTGGTCATGAAATTGCGCATACCTGGTTCATCATCGATCACCAGGATCGACGCACCGGCAAGGTTTTCCCCATATTCATCGCGGGGCGGCGGCGCGGTTGTCAGCACGGTCAATCCAGTCGGACGGCCGGCCCGGAATGCACCTCATAAGAGGCGAACCCCGCCTGATCCAGTGCCAGATTGGCGCCGGCGGCGATCACGATGATGGCGGCAAACCCCGTCAACATGGCTTTCATTGTGTTACTTCTCCACCTTGGTTGCGCGTTTCAGAAACGCAATCAGATCGCGCCGGTCCTGCGGATCGGTAATCCGCTGCATCGGCATCTTGGAGCCGGGGATATAGTGATCCGGCCCCAGATCGAAGAGGGCATCAATTGTCGCCTCTCCCCAGATTATATCAGATCCATCAAGGACCTGCGAATAGCGATAACCCGCCAGCGTGCCGGCGGGACGACCAAAAACATCATATAGGCTCGGTCCCGCCTTGCGACTCTCACCGGGGCCGAGCGCGTGGCAGATCGAGCATTTCCGCATGAACTGCCGTTCGCCGTTGGGCATCGTTTCGGGGTCCTTCAGGAACCCGCGGTTGCCTGCCATCTGTGCCTCGGCCTCTCCCATCAGGGCAACCGGCCAGCCATAGGCCAGATCATCCAGCCCGGCGGCCCAGATGGTCTGCCCGTCCGGCGCAAACTCCAGCGCCCAGACCGGCCCGTCGCGGGTGGCGCGAAAATCGGCACTGATGCGCCAGGTCTCGGTGTCCACCATCATGATATAGCCCTGCCCGTCCCCGACGGCGAGCCGCGCGGTGCCCTCATGAT
This sequence comes from Phaeobacter sp. JH20_08, assembly GCF_048056635.1. NCBI lineage: Bacteria > Pseudomonadati > Pseudomonadota > Alphaproteobacteria > Rhodobacterales > Roseobacteraceae > Phaeobacter > Phaeobacter sp. JH20_08. Next base: position 147,669 of record NZ_JAYMVV010000007.1, read on the forward strand.
GGGCCATTGCAAGGATAGGCCGTCGCTCCAGCGTGAAATCGGCTACAGGCTCGCCGGTCTGTGTGTCGACAACGCGCGTCGCGCCATCCACAGCCCCATAGGCCAGCCAGTCGCCACCGGGGCCAAGCGCCAGCTGGTTGATGCCAAAGCCCTGATCGACCAGGCGCCGGGGCGGTTGGCCTGCGTCCTCGTAGACCAGTATCTGCCCCTCCATCGTGGCGGCATAAATCGCCCCCCCTGGTCCGATTGCCACGTCATTGATGCCACTGCCAACAGCTATGCGCTGTTCCGCTCCTCCGTCAAATGGCCAGAGGCCGATATTGCCGTCCCAGCTCGCCGACACCAGCATTTCGCGGTCAGGGGCAATGGCCAGCGCCCGGATCTTGCCCAGATGGCGGCCGATCAGCTCGGCCTGCTGGCCGCCCTTCGGCCACAGGTAGAGCGCGAAATCATCCCCCGCCGTGACCAGACGACCGGCATCGACAAAGGCCAGAGCGGTGACCGCTGCATCATGGGCCTCAAGCCAGCGTGGCGTGCGATCGCTCCACAGGCCCACGGCATTGTCGAAACTGCCGGTGGCCACCTGACCCTCAGGCGACACCGCCAAGGCCATCACCGGGCCGCCGTGGCCTTTCAACGTGGTGAACTCATCCCCGTCGGCCGGATCGGCACCTGCGGGCAGCGCCAGAACAGTCGCAGCGCAGGCGGCCCACAGATAGCCCGTCCGCAGGACCAGCGCTGACAGGCGGCACCACACCGCCGGTCACTCCGCCGGTGTTGCGCCCTTGGCGCTGCCGCTACCGCTGCTGCCCTCTGGCGTGACTTCGCCCTTTTCGCGCATTTCCTCCAACCAGATGGAGTGGTGCTGATGCGCCCAAGCCTCGTCCACGTCGCCGGTTCCCATCGCGTCAAAGGCACCTTCCATACCCAGCGAGCCGATGTAGATATGCGCCAGAATAATCGCCATCAGCACAAAGCTGATAATGGCGTGCCAACTCTGGGCCAGCTGCATTTCTTCCTGCGGTGCAAGGTCAACCGGCAGGGTGCCATAACCCACCAGCTGCGGCAGGCCGAGATCATTCAAGATGGCAAAGGTCTTGGCAAAGAGCGGCATCTCAAACGGGAACAGGAGCGACAGGCCCGAAACCGAAATGGAGGTTCCAAGAACAATCACCGACCAGAAAATCAGCTTCTGGCCAAAGTTGAACTTCTTAGCGGGCGGATGGGCCTTGCCGACAATGCCGCCCATCTGGCGGATCCACACCAGATCCGTACGGTTGGGGATATTGTGGGCCACCCACATGACAAACACCATGATCAGCGCCAGCATGAACGCCCAGGAAACATTGTTGTGGACCCATTTGCTCCAGATCAGCAGGCCCGCGTTGATCTCCTTGCCCAGATAGGGGGCGATCACCATCCGGCCAAACAGGCTGGCCAATCCGGTAACGCCCAGCAGAATGAAGGATCCCGCCAGCATCCAATGGGCAAAGCGTTCGATGAACTGAAAGCGGGTGACCGTGCGTCCGGTGGAGGGCTCGTCTATGCGAATACGGCCCCGCAACAGATAGAACAGCGCCAGAAAGCCTATCGTGCCCAGCAATAGCCAGCCACCATAGGTGCGAAGCGGCCCATCGCGGAAAGTCAGCCAGCGCATACCGCCATCCTGCACCAGAACAGTGGCAACATCGCCACCCGCCGAGACCCGCAGATCTGCCGCGTTGTAGCGGATTGCGCGCCAGAGTTCGGGATCGGAGGCCCCACCGAGCGTGCCCAGCTGTTGCGTGATCCCGGCGCCAATCGCGCCCGCACCGGTATCGTCGCTGCGGAAACTGTCGTCGATTTTTTCGCCGCGCTGACGGGCCAGGATATCCTCCAGCGTCTGCGCCCCACCCGTGGCACTGCGATCCGGCACCGCCTCCGCCGCAGGGGCACCCTGGGTGTCCTGCGCCGCAGCGATCCCCGCCATCAGCGTCAGTTGCATCAGAATTGCAAAGGCGATGCGCAGCATGGGCCACACTCCTTCATGGGTTGTCTTGGAAACTGAACAGGAAAACAGGACGGCCCGCGCGGGCGGGCCATCCCTTCATGTCAAAGAGGGCTGATCAGCCGCCCTTCTGGTCATAGGCTGTCCCCCAGCCCCATGCACCCGAGCCAAAGCCACGGGCGACAACGCGTTCGCGGTAGACCGCAGACACGACATCGCCGTCACCGGCCAACAGCGCCTTGGTTGAGCACATCTCGGCGCAGATGGGCAGCTTACCCTCTGCAATCCGGTTGCGCCCGTATTTGGAGAATTCCGCATTGGAATGCGTCTCCTCGGGACCACCGGCGCAGAAGGTGCATTTGTCCATCTTGCCGCGGCTGCCAAAGTTGCCCGCCTGCGGATACTGCGGCGCACCAAAGGGGCACGCGTAGAAGCAATAGCCACAGCCAATGCAGAGATCCTTGGAGTGCAGGACCACGCCTTCTTCGTTCTGGTAGAAGCAATCGACCGGGCACACCGCCATACAGGGTGCGTCCGAGCAATGCATACAGGCGACCGAGATCGACCGCTCGCCGGGTTTGCCATCATTGATGGTCACCACCCGACGCCGGTTGATGCCCCAGGGCACCTCATGCTCGTTCTTACAGGCCGTCACGCAGGCGTTGCATTCAATGCAGCGTTCGGCGTCACAGAGAAACTTCGCTCTTGCCATATCTCTTTCTCCTTATGCTGCGCTGATTTTGCAGAGAGTACATTTGGTCTCCTGCATCTGGGTCACGCTGTCGTAGCCATAGGTCTGTGCGACATTGCAGCTTTCGCCCAGAACATAGGGGTCAGCCCCATCCGGGTATTTGTCGCGCAGATCCGTGCCCTGGTAGTGACCGCCAAAGTGGAACGGCATGAAGGCAACGCCCTCTCCGACCCGCTCTGTGACCATTGCCATGACTTTGACCTTGCCGCCTTCCGGGCCTTCGACCCAGACCTGAGAGCCATCGCGAATGCCGATATTGTTGGCATCGCGCGGGTGGATCTCGACGAACATGTCCTGCTGCAATTCCGCAAGCCACGGGTTGGACCGGGTTTCTTCGCCGCCGCCTTCATATTCGACCAGACGACCTGAGGTCAGGATGATCGGATATTCCTTGGAGACGTCGTTCTTCTGGATCGACGCATAGAGGGTCGGCAGCCGGTAGGCGTGACGGTCCTCATATGTCGGGTAGTCTTCGACCAGATCCCGGCGGTTGGTATAGAGCGGCTCGCGATGGATTGGCACCGGATCCGGGAAGGTCCAGACCACGGCACGCGCCTTGGCGTTGCCGAAGGGCGCACATTCATGCGCGATGGCAACCCGCTGGATGCCGCCCGACAGGTCAGTTTTCCAGTTCACCTTGGCCACCTTGTCGTCATAGTCCGACGGGAAGGGCGACATGCTCTGCTCGCCGACTTCGTGGGTGTAATCGGCAAACCCATCCACCCCGGCAGCCTTGGCGATAAAGGCCCGCTCGGACGCGGTCAGCTCGGTGTGCCAGCCCAGATCCTTCAGCATCTGATAGGTGAACTCAGGATAACCATCCTGAATGTCGGAGCCTGCGGAATAGACACCTTCTGCCAGCAGGTTGTCGCCATCCCGTTCCACACCAAAGCGCGCGCGGAAGGTCAGGCCGCCCTCGGAGACCGGTTTTGACATGTCATAGAGGTTTGGCGTGCCCGGGTGACCCATTTCAGCGGTTCCCCAGCAGGGCCAGGGCATCCCGTAGTAATCGCCGTCAGCAGGACCACCCACCGCCCGCAGCGTGGTGCGGTCAAAGGTGTGCTGATTGGCCATATGCGTTTTCATCCGCTCCGGCGACTGGCCGGTATAGCCGATCGTCCACATACCACGGTTGAATTCGCGGGTGACGCTTTCGACATTCGGGGTCTCGGCATCTTCCATCTCGATATTGCGGAAGAACCGGTCGCCCCAGCCGAATTTATTGGCGAATTTGGCGATGATCACATGGTCCGGCAAGCTTTCGAACAGCGGATCGACGATCTTGTCGCGCCACTGCAAGGACCGGTTGGACGCGGTGACCGAACCCCGGGTCTCGAACTGGGTACAGGCGGGCAGCAGATAGACACCATCGGTGCGATCATGCAGCACCGCAGAGACGGTGGGATACGGGTCGACAACGACCAGCATGTCCAGCTTCTCCATCGCCGTCTTCATCTCCGTCATACGGGTCTGAGAGTTCGGCGCATGGCCCCACAGGACCATGGCCCGCACGTTATTGGGCTGGTCTATGTTCGCCTTGTCTTCCAGAATGCCGTCGATCCAGCGGCTGACCGGAATACCCGTCAGGTTCTGCATCGACTTGTCCTTGCCATCGGCCCCTTTGGTGGTGTCGAACTGACCGGCAAGCCATTCGCTATCCTCACCCCAGACACGGCCCCAATGCGCCCATGCGCCCGCCGACAGGCCATAGTAACCCGGCAATGTATGGCTCAGAACGCCAAGGTCGGTTGCGCCCTGCACGTTGTCGTGGCCACGGAAGATATTGGTGCCGCCGCCCGATGTGCCCATGTTGCCCAGCGCAAGCTGCAGAATGCAGTAGGCGCGGGTGTTGTTGTTGCCGGTGGTGTGCTGGGTGCCACCCATACACCAGATCACGGTGCCGGGGCGGTTGTTGGCCATTGTCCGCGCCACGCGCTTCAGCTGGCTGCCGGGGGTGCCGGTCACACGCTCGACCTCCTCGGGCGTCCACTTGGCCACTTCTTCGCGGATCTGATCCATGCCCCAGACACGGGTGCGGATGAATTCTTTATCTTCCCAGCTGTTCTCGAAGATATGCCACAGGATCCCCCAGACCAGCGCCACATCGGTGCCGGGGCGGAAACGCACATATTCATCGGCATGGGCTGCCGTGCGGGTGAAACGCGGATCGCAGACGATAAGCGGCGCGTTGTTCTGCTCCTTGGCCTTCAGAACATGCAGCAGCGAGACAGGATGCGCCTCTGCCGGGTTACCGCCGATGATGAAGATCGCCTTGGAGTTATGGATATCGTTGTAGCTGTTGGTCATGGCGCCGTAGCCCCATGTATTCGCAACACCCGCAACCGTGGTCGAGTGACAGATCCGCGCCTGGTGGTCGACGTTATTGGTGCCCCAATAGGCGGCGAACTTGCGGAACAGATAGGCCTGTTCGTTGTTATGCTTGGCCGAGCCAAGCCAATAGACGCTGTCGGGTCCGCTCTCTTCGCGGATCTGCATCATGCCGTCGCCGATCTCGTTGATCGCCTGTTCCCAGCTGATGCGCTTCCATTCCCCGCCTTCTTTCTTCATCGGGTACTTCAGACGGCGTTCTCCATGGGCGTGTTCGCGCACGGAGGCCCCCTTGGCACAATGGGCGCCGAGGTTGAACGGGCTGTCCCACCCGGGTTCCTGACCGGTCCAGACGCCATTCTGCACCTCTGCTACGACGGTACAGCCGACCGAGCAGTGGGTGCAGACGGATTTGACGGTTTCCACCGCGCCAGCCGCAGCCGTGGCGGCATTGGCCTTGGTGACGGATCCACCGGTGGCGCTGATGGCGGCAAGCCCACCAATCGCGAGGCCGGATCCGCGCAGAAACGCGCGGCGGTCAACGGAGCTTTCTGCAACCTTGGACAGGATACTGGTCCGCTGGGGGCGTCGCGCAACCCCGTTGGTCTTTTTCCTAAGCATGTGTTCCTCCCTTGCTTCCCTTACGGGTTCGCTGGGTTATCGGGGGCCTTTGGCAGTCGGGCGTCACGCAACCAGTCGCCGTGGGCGTTCAAAACATCACCGGTCGGTCAGAACCGGAGACTGTCGTAATAGGCGCGGGTGTGCGCGGTATCCTGCATCACTTCCGATGTCAGGTCAGGCTCGGCCGCCTCGGCCGTGCCGCCGGTCGTCGCCACCGCAATCGCCGCAATCGGCGTTGTGGTCGCTGCCAGCTTGAGAAAGTCGCGGCGGCTCTGGGCCTCCTCGGTCTTTCTGGTCATGTGATCCTCCTCCTCAGTTGGTTGGCTCACGTGGGTTAAGGACGGCACGCCGTCCCGGCTCAGGCGGATTGCTCCGCACTCATTCGAAATCCTTCGGCCTCGATCTCCATGAAGACCCGGCCCACGGCACCGACGGCGGCATAAAGAACCGAGTTCTTCGCCGCCTCCAGATCGGAATAGAAATGCCCGGCCCAGGGGCCTATGTGTTTGTTGAAGAACTGTTTCTGGTCACCCAGCGGTGCTGCCGTGCCGAAACGTCCGGCAATCAGCGCCCCCATCATCTCCATAAGGGAGGCGATATTATCCTCCGGCTCATAGACATTCTGGGCCCGTGTCATGCCCCGCGCGGCCATGTCCTGCCGCAGGGCTGCCAGCGGTTTCTCGTTCAGAAATCCGGTCAGATAGTAGCTGGCATAGGGCAGCAGCTCGCCACGGCCCAGACCGATGAACAGCTTGTTAAACTCCCGCTCAGCGGCCGCAGGTTTGGTCAGCCGCGCGATTTTCGCCAGCGCGTTGATCGCCGTGCCCAAGTCGGTGTCATCCCCGGATAAACCGGCCACCTGCGCCAACAGCATCTCATCCGGCGGCCCCGACAGCATCAGGCCCAGAAAATTGTAGAGATCCGCACGCAGACGGTCTTCATCCTGCGGAATGGCAGGACCGGCCGTCTGTTCGGCTGTCTCTGTCTGGGCGTGCTCGGCGGTCATATGTGTCTCCTCGCAGGGGTCTTGGTCTGGGTTTCGGGTGGGTCAGGTGACGGGTGCGTTGGTGTCAGCGGCAAAGGTGAAGCGCATACGCCTCGGCGCCGACGCCACCGGATCGGGAACGGGATCAGCAACAGCGGCAAAGACGGGATCAGCCGCTGTCGGCATTGACTGCATCCGGGCTGCCGCCTCCTGTGCATGGTCTGGACCGGCACCATCTGACGGCGACTGCAAGCCCATGGTCGGGCGGCGCACGGATTCGAGCGGCGCTGTCTCGGCCTGCCCAGCACCGGCCTGCAAAGAGTCGCATGAGGCTGCCTCATGCGGCGCGACCGCCGCGACCGTCTCCTCAGCGGCCAGCGCTTCAGCCTCCTGCTCGGTGTCAGCGGTCGTGGCTGCGGCCTCTTCCGCCTGCCGCGCCAGCTCCTCTACATGCGCGGTCATGCCCTTGCCGACCTGATATGCGGTCTGAAGATTCTCGATCACCATGGCGCTGTCGGTGAAATCCTCGCCGTAATCCAACAGCCCGTCGACATTGGCCAGAACCGGATTGCTGGTCCACAAACGGCGAAGGGCGCGGGTACGGATCCGCGCCGGAATGGTCTCTTTCAGGAACACGCTGAAGTCATCGCCCTGTTGCATCTCATCGGGGTCCGGCAGGTTCAGCTCTTGCAGGATCTCGGCGTCACTTTTCTCCTCCAGCGCCTCTTCGGCGGCCTGACGTGCGGCAGCAGCGACCTCGGCGGCCTCAGCCTCCTGTTCGGCCGCAACACGGGCGCGGCGGCGGGACCAGAAATCATCCCGGCTCATGACAGGCGCGCCTTCTTCAGGGCGGGCGAGCGATAGACATCGGTCATCTGCGAGATGCGCGGATCGCCGATTCCGTCCTCGCTGGCGTCGGTCTTGACCCGGTCCCGGCGCCGTTTCTTGAACGGCTCGTCGTGAAAATGCAGCTGCGCAAAATCGCGGACCCAGGCAATCAGCCCGTCCGGCATCGGTACTTTTTCCACCAGATCCTCGCCGTTGTCGGCGTAATCCTGCGCCTCATAGGGCGAGGCCGTCACCAAGAGCACCTCAAGCGGCCGGTCGTCCGACACGCCGTCGCGCAGGACCACATAGATGCAGGGTGGTTCCGCGGTCAGCCCGTGCAGATAGGCCTCGGCCTCGCTCCGGTGCAGCTCCAGCGGCAGGGTGGCGGCGTGGTACTCCCGCACCTCGCCCGCTTCGCGTAACAGCTGCCAGTCCGCCTGCGCCGCGCCCGGTAGCACCGAGGTTGCCTTCCACGACCAGCGCGCCCAACGGGTCACCCCCGGCTGACGCCGCAGGACGACACCCAGCGGCATCACATCCGTCTTTGCACTGCGATCCCCGGTCTCAGACACGTCAACGCCCTATTTGGTCAGTTCGGTTGACAAAACAGTGCCGCATTCTGCGACCACACGGGAAGATAACTTTTGCTGATGGCGCGTTAAATCAACATCAAAGGTCAATTTGACCAGCCCGATATGCCCCCTTTGGACAGTGCGGACGAAAAGTCTAATTCGACTAATTCACTCAGGCTTAACGCAGGGGAAGCGCGATGCCTTGCCACGGCGAATCACTTGCCTCATCTAAGCCACCCGGCGGCACGGCTGACCGGCAAATTGCGGTTTACCTGCTTGCGCAAACATGCCTAGTCTAAGCCCGGAGTGGCGGATTTCTGCTGCTTTCACCAAGCGAGAAACACGCGGAGAAAACATGTCTAAGCAATTGATTCTATGTGATTGTGCCGGAACGCAATCAATCGATTCCGAGGCATTGTCCCGTAGCACAGGCCTGCCCTGTTCAAAGCTGCATTCAGCGCTTTGCACCGATCAGATCGAACAGGCGGCACAGGCCATCTCGCAGGGGGACGCAATTATTTGCTGCGCCCAGGAGCACCGGATTTTCGAGGCACTGGCAGAGGAAATCGACCAGCCGGCCCCGGCCTTTGTCGACCTGCGCGACCGGGCCGGATGGACCGCCGATACCGCCTCGACGCTGCCCAAAATGACCGCGTTGATTGCTGAGGCAACGCTGACACCGCCCCTGTCAAAGACCATAGACCTGCATTCGGAGGGGCTCTGCCTGATCCTTGGCGCGCCGGAGGTGGCCTATGCCGCAGCCGAGCGGCTTCAGGAGAGCCTCGCGGTGACCGTGCTTCTCGAGACGCCGAGCGCCCCCCCTCATAGCCGCGCCTACGATGTGATTTCCGGCCAGCTGCGCCATGCGCGGGGCGCCTTGGGACAGTTTTCCGTCACCATCGACCGGCTGCAACAGCTGGACGTCACCGGGCGCAGCTGGACCTGGGACGAGGCGCGCGACGGCGGGCAGTCGGTCTGCGATATCATTCTCGACCTGCGCGGCGGCCAGCCGCTGTTTCCCGCGCCCGAAAAACGTGACGGCTACCTGCGCGCCGATCCAAAGTCCGCCCCGGCCATCGCCGAGGCCACGCTGAGCGCCAGCCAGCTGGTCGGCACTTTCGAAAAACCCCTCTACGTGCGCAGCGAGCCGTTGCTTTGCGCCCATTCGCGCGCCGAGCAGACCGGTTGCACCCGCTGCCTCGATGTCTGCCCGACCGGTGCCATCAGCCCGGCCGGCGATCATGTCAGCATTGACCCGATGATCTGCGCCGGATGTGGCTCCTGCGCCGTGCTCTGCCCCTCCGGCGCAATCACCTATGACGCGCCGCCAACCGATGCGCTGATGCGCCGGATCCAGACCCTGGCCAAGGCATATGCAGAGGCTGGTGGCAGCGCCCCCCGCCTGCTGGTGGTCGATCAGCACGGTGATCAGATGGTCGAGCTGGCCGCCCGCCACGGCCGCGGCCTGCCGGCGGATGTGATCCCCCTGTCGGTTGAGGCGCTCAACAGTTTTGGTCACGCCGAAGCCCTCGCCGCCCTCGCTGCCGGTTTCGCCGAGGTTTCGGTGCTGCTCTCGCCCAGGGCTGAGCGCGACGTGCAGGACCAAGAGCTGGCTCTGGCCACGGCGATTGCCGGGCCCTACCTGCATCTGCTGGAGCTGAACGACCCGGATCAGCTGAGCGACCGCCTCTTTGACCGCAGCGGCGCTCAGGCGCGGGTGGAAACCCCGCAGCGCCCGATGGGCACCCGGCGCCAGATCACCCGTCAGGCCGCCAAGGCTCTGCTGCCCGAAGCCGAAACGCTGCCCCTGCCCGAAGGCGCCCCCTATGGCGCTGTTCTGGTCGCCGCCGACAAATGCACGCTCTGCCTCTCCTGTGTCTCGCTCTGCCCCTCCGGCGCGCTGGGGGACAACCCGGACCTGCCGCAGCTGCGCTTTCAGGAGGATGCCTGTCTGCAATGCGGTCTCTGCGCCAATGTCTGCCCGGAGGACGCGATCCGCTACGAGCCACGCCTGAACCTGACATCCGACGCGCTGTCACAGGTGGTCCTGCACGAGGAAGAACCCTTTGCCTGCGTCGAATGCGGTTCGCTCTTCGGCGTCAAATCCACCATCGACAAGATCACCGAGAAACTGGCCGGGAAACATTCGATGTTCGCCAACCCGGATGCCGCCCGGATGATCCAGATGTGTGACAACTGCCGGGTCAACGCGCAGTTCCATCAAAAGAACTCGCCCTTTGCAGGCGCGGAGCGCCCCCGTGTCCGCACCACCGAGGACTACCTCAGCAAACGCAAGGATCACTGATCCCGAAATGCCGCGATAAGATGATGACGCTACTTATGCTCCAACGGCGCCCCCAGATCCGCGGGGCTGAGCACGGCCACATAGGCGAGGATATTCTCCAGCTCGTCCAGCGTGAGTTCGACCGGAACAATCGGCGAGGGGCGTGCCTCGTCGAAGGGCGGCGTGATCTCGGCAATCTGGGTAAAGGCGGGATGCGGGTTCAGCGCGTAGAAGGCCTGAAACCGCTCCTCCCAATTGGCGAGGCTGCGCAACACATAGAACGACGGGGTCGAGCCGATACTGTTGATCCGTCCGGCCTCCTCCACCGCGTGACAGCGCCCGCAGTGGGATTTGGACAGATCGTATCCGCGTCCGGCGTCGCCGTCCCATGTGGTCACAGCCACCGCGGCCTTTGCCTGCTTCGGCACCCGGAACATCTGGCGCCCCTCGGGGGCAAAGGCGGCAATCGTGCGCGCGCCCACATCAGAGGTCAGCCAGTCTGCAAAGCGCCGCGCCCCGGCGTGATCCGGCGCGATCAGCTCCAGATGCCAGACGGTCCCGTCCCCCTCCATCACGGGCTGGCCGGTCGTGCCCAGCATCATCTCGGCGACATCATTGCTGTCGACCAGTTCGATCCGCACCTGCGTCTTCAGCGAAAACCGCGGCAACAGAAACCCCAGCACCCCGGTCTCCACCAGTGGCGCAGGCGCGGCCAGTCGCAGCTTTGCCGGATCGCTCTCGGCCTGTCCGCTGGCCGGTCGCAGGATCAGCGCAAGCAGAATTATCGCCAGTATTCCCGCGTAACCGCGCAAAAGAGTACATACCCAGACCATATGAAATGCTAGGAAACCACCTACATCCCCGTCAAGAGCCGTTACAGCCGGGGCCAAAAGCCCCGCAGGCCATCAAAAACAATCAAGCCAGCTTAGACCAAGCTCGCCCCAATAAGGAGCAACCCCGGCGTGTCCCTCACTCGTGAAACTGTCCTAGAGGCGCTCAAGACCATCAAAGACCCGGTGTCCGGCAGCGATATCGTCGCCGCTGGCATCGTCCGCGCGCTCAATATCGAAGAGGGCACAGTCCGCTTTGTGCTGGAAATCGACCCGGCCAAATCCGATATCTACGCGCCCGTGCGCGATGAAGCCGACGCCAAGGTGACGGCGCTGCCCGGCGCGGGCAAGGTTTCGGCCATGCTGACGGCCCATTCCGAAAAGGCGCCGCCGGACCTGAAGCCCAAACCGGCCGCCCAGCCGCAGGGACCGCAGAAAATTCCCGGCGTCGACCGGATCATCGCGGTTGCCTCCGGCAAGGGCGGCGTCGGCAAGTCCACGGTTTCGGCGAATATCGCCTGTGCCCTGGCCGCTCAGGGCCGCCGTGTCGGCCTGCTTGATGCTGATGTCTACGGCCCTTCGCAGCCCAGGATGCTGGGGGTCTCCGGTCGGCCCGCCAGCCCGGATGGCAAAACCATCCTGCCGATGCGCAACCACGGGGTCACCATGATGTCGATCGGCCTGATGACCAACGAGGATCAGGCGGTTGTCTGGCGCGGCCCGATGCTGATGGGGGCCCTCCAGCAGATGATGATGCAGGTGCAATGGGGCGCGCTGGACGTGCTGATCGTGGACCTGCCGCCGGGCACCGGTGATGTGCAGATGACGCTGGCGCAAAAGGCGCATGTGGACGGCGCCATCGTGGTGTCCACCCCGCAGGATGTGGCGCTGATCGACGCCCGCAAGGGCATCGACATGTTCCAGAAACTCAACGTGCCGATCATCGGCATGGTGGAAAACATGTCCACGCATATCTGCTCCAACTGCGGGCATGAGGAACATGTCTTTGGCCATGGCGGCGTTGCTGCCGAGGCTGAGAAACTGAATGTGCCGCTGCTGGCGGAGATCCCGCTGCATCTGGATGTGCGCGTTGCCGCCGACGGTGGCGCGCCGATTGCGGTCAGCAAACCCGACAGCGCGCAGGCCAAGGCGTTCCATGATCTGGCGGCAGATCTGATCGCCAAGGGTCAGGCCTGATCCGATGGCCGAAATGAGCGACCTCAGCTTCCCCCCCCTGATGGAGGGGCTTGCGCTCAGCGGGGCCGACGATCCCTTTGCCATCGCCTGTCAGAAGGCGGTTCTGGGCTGCGACGCAGGTCTGGTGGTGCATAACCTGCTGCATGACCGGCTTCAGGCGGCCTTTGTCTTTGCGCCCGAGGTTGCCCTGCGGCAGGCCATGACCATGCTTCCGGTCTGCGGTATTGCACTGCAAAACGCCCTTGGCGCGCTGGCCCCGCCCGAGGTGGCGGTGCATCTGCAATGGGACGGCGGTCTGCGCATCAACGGCGGTCGCTGCGGTCGGCTGCGTGCCGCCGCCAGTACAACCGCGCCATCAGAGGTGCCAGACTGGCTGGTCATCGGCCTCGACCTGCCGCTCTGGCCGCCGAGCGACGGGGAAACCGGCGATCGTCCCGAGGATACCGCGCTTTATGCCGAGGGCTGCGCCGATGTGGATGCAGGCCAGTTGCTGGAAAGCTGGGCCCGCCACGCGCTGCACTGGATCAACCGCTGGGAAGAGGACGGCACGGAGCCGGTGCACACGACCTGGCGCGGCCTTGCCCAGGATATTGGCGAAACCGTCACCCATGCGGGCCTGAATGGCACCTTCCTCGGCGTGGACGAAGATTTCGGCCTGCTGTTGCGGGACGAGGCGACAACCCATCTGATCCCCCTGACCACCCTACTGGAGACACCGTGATGCAGCTTGCCCGCGCCATTCATTTCGACGAGAGCGATCAGAACGTCTTTGCCAGCCCGGCCCGCGCCGGCGAATGGTGTATTTCGGGCGGGTTTGAGTTTTCCAACTGGGAAGAGGCCGACCTGATCGGCAAGCAGCGCCAGGCCTTTGCCAATGGCTGGATGGGGCTGGAAACCGGCGGGCGTGTCACCTTCGTTGCGGTGACGCGGATCGAGGAGAGCGAGCTGGCAGGCCTCACCGATCTGCTGGCCGCGCATTTCGTCAGCTACTACGGCGCCCCGGATCTGGCCGCCGCCCGCCCGGTGGCTGCGGAAGAGCTGGCACATATGGCGGAACTCTGCGCCGATCACGCGCCCAATACGCTGCTGACGGTGATGCGCGAGCTGACAGAGGCGGGCGTCAAGGAAAGCTATCGCAGCATCGAGCCGCAGGAGGCGGGCCTGGAACAATTCGCCATCCATGTGACCGACGACTGATTGACCACGCACGGCGCGAAGCCCGCAACCGGCCCCTCTCGCCCGGAGTGCGGCGGGTCAAAGCCCCCCGCTCCCGTTGGGCCAGGCGCCGCGCTCAGGCGCGGCGTCTGCACATTGCAACCGCTGTGGATGCCGCTATCGCCTATGGCGCCGCGTTGAACACAAACAGCGCCTCGCCATTGATCTGGTAGCCGTTGATCAGCTCCTTGGCGGTATCCGACACCAGCCAGGCTTCCAGCCGGGCTGCGGATTCTGCCTTCACATGGGGGTGTTTCTGCGGGTTGACCGGCAGATAGGCATATTGGTTGAACAGCACCGGATCCCCCGCATAGAGCAACGCCAGATCGCCCTTGTTGGCGAAATTGAGCCAGCTTGCGCGGTCCGACATGATGTAGCCCCCCATGCCAGAGGCTGTATTCAGCGCTGCCCCCATGCCTGCGCCAACAGCGTTGTACCAGCCGCCAAATCCGTCAGGTGACAGATCCGCCGCGGCCCACAGGCTCAGCTCTTTCTTGTGGGTGCCGCTGTCATCGCCGCGACTGACAAAAGCCACCTCGGATGCGGCCACTTTTTGCAGTGCCTCCGCTGCCGACTGCGCGCGGCCAATGCCCGCCGGGTCCGCCTTGGGGCCTACAAAGACGAAATCATTATACATGATCTCGCGGCGATGGGTGCCGTTGCCGCCTGCCAAAAACGCCTCCTCGGCCTTCTTCGAATGCACCAGAATCGCATCCACATCGCCCGCCTCGCCCAGACGGATCGCCTGACCGGTGCCTACCACCAACAGCTGCACCTCCAGCCCCAGATCCGACTTGATCTGCGGCAGCAGAACCTCTGCCAGACCGGAGTTGTGGAAGGATGTGGTCACCGCCAGCTTCATCTCCTCAGCCAGCGTCGCCGTCCCCATTGTCAGCGCAGCCAGTGCCACCAGCACAATCCGTTTCATTCGACAATATCTCCTCTTAGAAATGCGCGGCCCTGTTCGGTATGGGGCCGGGTAAAAAATGCCTCCGCCGCTGAAAACTCGGCAATCTGACCGTGCAGAACAAACAGCACCTCATCCGCCAGACGCTGCGCCTGACCCATATTGTGGGTCGACATGATCAGCCGGGTGCCTGCCGCTGCCGCTTCGGTCAGGATCTCCTCGATTTCGCGAGTGGCGCGCCCGTCGAGCGAGGCGCAAGGCTCATCCAGGAACAGCAGCTGCGGCTTGCGGATCAGGGCCCGAGCCAGCGCCAGTTTCTGCCGCTCACCGCCCGACAGCAGCACCGCAGGCCGGTGCAGCGCATCGCCGCCCAGACCGATCCGCTCAGCCCAGATCTCGGCCTCGGCCAGCGCCACCTTGCGGGCCACCCGGTTCAGCCGCAGCGGATAGGCGATATTTTCCACCACAGAGCGGCGCATCATCACCGGCGTCTGAAACACAAAGGCCTGGCGCCGCTGGGCTTCGGCCATAGCGCAGCCCCAGCTGATCCGCCCCTGCCCCAGTCGCAGGATGCCATGCAGCATCTTCAGCAGGGAGGTCTTGCCCGAACCATTCGGCCCGATCACGATGGTCGTCCCCTGTCCGTCCAGCCGCAGATCCACCGGACCTATCAGTGTCTTGCCACGGCGGCGCACCTGCGCCGCCTCGACAACCAGCGGAAAAAGACTGCTCACCTTGCTCACCAGCGGCCCTCGCTTTCGGTCTGACCCAGCCAGTGGATGGTCAGATTCACCGCCACCGCCAACGCGATCAGCACAAAGCCAAGCCCCAGCGCCATGGCAAAATCCCCTTTGCCGGTCTCCAACGCAATCGCCGTCGTCAGCACCCGGGTGGCATGGTCGATATTGCCGCCAACGATCATGATCGCCCCAACCTCACCGATCGCGCGACCAAACCCGGCCAGCGCCGCCGTGAGCAGCGCCCGCCGCCCGTCCCACAGCAGCGTCGCAATGCGCTGGCTCTGGCTGGCATTCAGCGAAATCAGCAGATCGTGGTAATCGCTCCACAGATCGCGCAGCGACTGATGCGCGATCGAGGCGATGAGCGGCACGATGATGATCACCTGCGCAATGATCATCGCGGTCGGGGTGAACAGCAGCCCCAGTACCCCGAACGGACCGGCCCGCGACAGCAGCACATAGACCACCAGCCCCACGACCACCGGCGGCAGCCCCATCAGGGCGTTGAGCACCGCAATAGTGACCCGACGCAGGCGAAACCGGCGCACCGACAGCAGCGCCGCCAGCGGCAGCGCAATCACCGAGGCAACCAGCAACGCGGTCAAAGTGACCCGCAACGAACGCAGCGTGATCTCGACCAGATCGCCATCCAGCGTGACCACCAGCCAAAAGGCCTGGACCAATCCTTCCCAGAGATCAGACATGGAGGCGGATTTTCTCCCTTGTGGGACCGGTCTTACCGCTTCCCGATACTGTGTGAACGCTATCTGCAAACCACAATATCAGCCCGCCCAATAGACAAAAACGACACCGGGTGTGAAAATTGGACAAATTGACCGCGCACTGTTTGCGCTGACATCGCCCGATGGTCAGATGGTCTTGGCGCCGCCCCCAGCGTCAGGTTGCCGATGCGCCCCGATTGCCGCCGATTTGCATCAGGATTTCCGGTTTTTACGCAACAAAGCGGCTGCACTCGCTTGCGTGCTAAATGTGAACATGAAACAAGAATTCCCCAAAGTGCCACGTCAGGCGCAGCTTTGAGGAAATGCCATGTTCGATCTGCAAACCATGCGCGATCAGCTCGCCAATCACTATGACCTTGCGCCAAATCCTGCTCTGGCCGCAGAGATGTCAGAGATCTACGCCAAGATGGACCGGGTGGTGAACCCCGTCGACTGGGCCACCTACGCGCCCTATGTCGCCGCCATCCTCGCCTTGAAAAAAGAACGCAACGCTGTGATTCTGGCGCATAACTACATGACGCCTGAAATCTACCACGGGGTCGCCGACGTGGTGGGCGACAGCCTCCAGCTCGCCATGGAGGCCACCAAGGTGGAGGCCGACGTCATCGTGCAATGCGGTGTGCATTTCATGGCCGAAACCTCCAAGATCCTCAGCCCCGACAAGATCGTGCTGATCCCCGATATGGAGGCCGGCTGTTCGCTGGCGGAATCGATCACCGCAGAGGGCATCGCCCAGATGCGGGCGAAATATCCCGGCGCGCCGGTTGTCACCTATGTGAACACCACGGCTGAAGTCAAAGCCGCCTCCGATATCTGCTGCACCTCCTCCAACGCGGCCCAGATCGTGGCCGCACAGGACGCCGACACGGTGATCATGACCCCGGACCAGTATCTGGCGCAGAACATCGCTCAGCAGGTGCCGGAAAAGAACGTGGTCTGGTGGGAAGGCTCCTGCATCGTGCACGAGCAATACACCGCCAAGGACCTGCGCGATTTCCGCGAATGGAACCCCGGCACCCGGCTGATTGCACATCCCGAATGCCCCCCGGATGTGGTGAATGAGGCCGATTTCTCCGGCTCCACCAGTGGCATCATCAAATATGTGACCGACGAAAAGCCCGAAAAGGCGATGTTGATCACCGAGTGTTCGATGGCCTCGAACATTGCCGACCAATTGCCGGAGGTTGAATTCGTCGGCCCCTGCAACATGTGCCCCTACATGAAGAAGATCACGCTGGAGAAAATCCTCTGGTCGCTGCACACGATGTCCGAACCGGTCGAAGTCGATCCCGAGGTCGCCGAAAAGGCCCGTGTGGCGGTGCAGCGGATGATTGATCTCAGCCAGAAACTGGGAATCTGATCCTTGGACACCCCCGGCGCCAAGGTCGTCTCTGACCATCAGGCCGACAACACGGCAGAGGCCCAGCTGGATGTGCAGGCCCTGACCGAAGCCACCGCCGCCTGTGACACTGATCGCGTGGTGATCGTTGGCGCGGGGATGGCCGCGCTCTATGCCGCCCTCGAACTGGCCCCGCGGCCGGTGCTGATGATCTCACCCGAAACACTTGGCGAGGGCGCCAGCTCGGCTTGGGCGCAGGGCGGCGTTGCCGCTGCGATGGATCAGGCCGACAGCCCTGCCGCCCACGCCACCGATACGGTGCGCGCCGGTGCTGGCACTGTCGACGCCGAGGTCGCCGCCATGGTCACACAGGTTGCCCAGGATCATATTCTCGATCTGACCGACCTTGGCACACCCTTTGATCGCACCGCTGACGGCGGCTTTGTCATGAGCCGCGAGGCCGCCCATTCCATGGCTCGTGTTGTCCGGGTGAAAGGCGATCAGGCCGGTCGGCAGATCATGGAAACGCTTATCGCCGCAGTGCGCGCCACAGCCTCGGTTCAGGTCCACGAAGGCACCCAGGCCGTGCGGCTGGAGGTGGCAGACGACCGCGTCACCGGCGTCTGGGTCAGCGATGCTGGCGGCACCTCGGTGCCCGTGCTGATCCGTGCCCCTGCGATCCTTTTGGCGGGGGGCGGTTCCGGGGGGCTGTTTGCGCATACCACCAACCCGCCCCGCATCCGGGGCCAAGTGATCGGATTTGCCGCCCGCGCCGGTGCCCGCATTGCCGATCCTGAATTTGTCCAGTTTCACCCCACCGCCTTTGACATCGGCGAAGACCCCGCGCCCCTCGCCACCGAGGCGCTGCGCGGCGATGGCGCCACGCTGATCAACAAGGACGGCATCCGCTTCATGCTGGCCGCACACCCGGACGCCGAACTGGCCCCCCGTGACATCGTCGCCCGCGCAATCTTTGCCGAAACCCAGGCCGGCCGTCGCCCGATGCTGGACACCCGCGAAGCTCTTGGCGCCGAGGTGCTGACCCGCTTTCCAACCGTGGCTGAGACCTGCGCCCGCGCCGGTATTGATCCCGTTGCGGACCCGATCCCGGTGGCGGTTGCCGCCCATTATCACATGGGCGGGATCGACACCGACATGCAGGGGCGCGCCAGCCTCGGCCGTCTCTGGGTCTGTGGCGAAGCCTCCTCGACCGGGCTGCATGGCGCCAATCGGCTTGCCTCCAACGGGCTTCTGGAGGCTCTGGTCTATGCCCGCACCGCTGCTCGGGACATTGCCGCAACACTTGGCCCGCAACCGGACCAGATGCGCACGCCGCCTGCACTGTCCCTCAGTTTCGCCCCTGCCACAACGCCCGCCGCCCCGGCCAGCGCCATCGCCCGCCTGCGCGAAACCATGACCGCCCATGTCGGTGTGCGCCGCGACGAAGCCGGGCTGAAAACCGCCCTCAGAACGATCGAGGAGCTGCTGGCAGAGTTCGGCGACGACGAGAGCTTTGCCAATATGTGCGCCACCGCCACCCTGATTGCTGCCGCCGCGCTGGACCGCCGCGAAAGCCGGGGCGGCCATTTCCGCGACGATTATCCTGAGGCCGACCCGGCGCAGGCCCATCGCACCCGTATTACCCTCACCGAGGCGCGTGCGATCCGCGCCGCCGCCGTCAAGGATCCGACATGACCCCGTCCTTTGCCACTCTGCCCGACCTGATCCTGGAACCGCTGGTCCGCGCTGCCTTGCTGGAAGACCTCGGCCAGAGCGGGGATATCACCACCCGCGCGGTGATCCCGGCAGGCACCACCTATGAGGCCCGCCTCAATGCACGCGATACCGGCGTTGTCTCCGGTATGCAGATTGCCCGTATCGCTTTTCATCTGGTTGATCCCTCGCTGAAGATCGAAACGCGCGTGGCTGACGGCAGCCCCTGCACTCCCGGTCAGACCCTGATGACCATCGCAGGATCAGCCGCGTCGATCCTCTCGGGCGAACGTGTGGCGCTGAATTTTGCAGGCCGCCTCTCTGGCATCGCCAGCCTGACGGCCTCCTTCGTGGCAGAGACCAAGGGGACCGCCACCCGCGTCACCTGCACCCGCAAGACCACACCCGGTCTGCGCATGGTCGAAAAGCAGGCCGTCCTGCATGGGGGCGGATACAACCACCGCTACGCTCTCTCCGATGCGATCCTGATCAAGGACAATCACATCGCCGCTGCAGGCGGTGTCGCCGCCGTCCTGCGCGCAGCCACGGCCAACGTCAGCCACATGATGAAGGTCGAGATCGAGGTGGACACCCTCGAACAGTTGCAGGAGGTGCTGGAGACGGGCGGCGCCGATGTGGTGCTGCTCGACAATATGGACACGCCAACCCTGACGAAGGCCGTGGCGATGGCCAAAGGTCATCTGGTCACCGAAGCCTCCGGCAATATGCGCCGCGACCGCATTGCCGAGGTGTCAGCCACGGGGGTTGATTATATCTCCTCCGGCGCGCTGACCCATTCGGCGCAGACGCTGGATCTCGGTCTCGATTTCTGAGGTCTTCGCACCTTCTGGTTTCTTGACCAGACCTGATCAGAAAAACGGGGGCCCGCACGCCCCCGTTTCTCGTTTGATGTTCTTTGCGCCGTCCTCAGCCGCCCGCAGGCACGTTATGCGCCGCCGCACGGATCGGCGTTGCCGACAACATCACCACGCTGCCCACGTCCAGATTGCGCACCTCATAGTCGGGCCCCTTGGCACCGGCCTGAACCTCCACCGGCAGATGGGCGCAGGCCGTCGGTGTCATCGCGCAGATCACCACATCACGCCCGGTCAGCTGCGTCAGGCGAAAGGCCACCGACAGATCGTGCTGCAAGCCGGATTTCTTGCCCGATGGCAGCGACAGATAGGTGCCGGTGACATAGATCGGACCTTCCACCGGGAGGATCTGATCGGCCATCCTGCGGCTGTCGGCTTGCCAGGCGGTCACATCGCGATGCTGGAGCAGGTTGAACGCCAGGTAGATCAGCGCCACAAAAGCCAGGAGATTGCGTCCGATGCGGTCCCAGACGCCGCCCCGCGCCGCCAATTCCTGCGAAAGCAGCCCCAGCAGCACCGCGTAATACAGCCATACAAAGCCGGAGACACGCGGCGGCAGGGTGATTCCGGTCTTGATCGTCTGCACAAAGATCAACCCCATCCCGAGGCAGATCCCCGCCAGCGGATAGATCGCGCGCCAGGGGTCGGATCTGCCGACCAGCCAGACGGCCCAGCCAAACAGCGCCACCTGAAATACGGTCAGCGGCAGGAAGTGGAACGAGACCAGCGAGGCCGAGCTGCCGAGAAAATCACCGATCAGCCCGATATTTGCCAGCAGCGATGCCAGATCATGCGCCGGCTTCGGCATCCGCCACTCCGCCATCGGGATCCCGAAGACACCGTGAAACAGGTAGTTCAGCGTATAGATCGACGCCATCGCCAGCGCAAAACACAGGATAAACAGCCCCAGCAGCGATGCCAGATCCCGGGCAGAGCGCTGCGTGTCCGCACGGGTCAGACAGAGTGCCAGCAGAAAAAACGGATAGGTCGTATAGGCGGTCAGCGCCAGCGGCACAAAGGGCACCAGCAGCCAGCGGCAGGCCCGATCCGACAGTTGCGTGGTCGCCAGCGCATAGATGGCAAGGATCGCCATGCCCGGGATCAGCGTGTTGAACCACAGTGAAATCAGCAGCGCAGGCGCCGACAGCCCCGCAATCAGCGCCACCGCGCCCTTGCGCCATAGCGCCGCCCCGGCCCCCAGCGCATTATGCGCCAGACAGCCCAGCACCACCGCCCATAACCCGTTGTAGATCAGATAGTTGGCCCAGCTCGGTAACAGTGTCTCGCGCAGGTGCCACAGGTAATTGACCCAGCGCCCCTCCATCAGGGTTTTGACATAATAGGTCTCTGCATCGCCAAACAGCGCAGGGTAATCATCGTGACGGATCAGCGGATCCGGCAGCTGGAACACCGCCGCGATCAGCAGCCCGAAAAAGGCCACCGCAATTGTCGCCAGCAGGGGCGTTGCAGCGTCCCGGCGCGCCACAACCGGGCTGTCCATCACCAGTGTCATTATATTGTGCCCTTTGCCGTATCCGCACCCACCAGCCCTGCCGCCCGGGCCTGCCGCGCGATGATCGCAGCGCGGATCTGTGCGATCCGGGTCACCATCAACTGCGGCATCAGCGACACCACCCCCCGGCGCAGCCGCCAGCCAAGATTGCCCGCAGGCGGCACCGGCTGCCCCGCCAAAAGCTCCGTTGCCAGAACCTCCTCCGGCAGACCCGCACGCCCCGCTTCATTCACATAGAGCACAGTATTGTAGCGATACCAGGGTTCTACCCCCTCGGCCTCTCTCAGCGCCGGGCGTACGCAGTCAAACGCCCGATAGCCCCGCGCGGCAAAGAGATCCTGCCAGAAGGACAGCGGCTGTTCATTGATATGAAACTCGCCGCCCTGCCCCGGAACAGCCGCCGAAAACAGCACCCGATCGGCATGGCGCGTCAGCCCCGCAACCAAGGTTGCGGAGGCCGCCGTCGGCAGATGCTCACCAACCTCCAGGCTCTGCGCCAGCTCGAACCGCCGACCCAGATCAAACTCGCCAGTCAGATCCGCCGCATGGTAACACCCCGCCGGGATCGCCAGACGGTTACGATCCACATAATCGCCGTCCACCCCGGCGATGTCAGCAACGCCGGAATTCGCCCATTCACTGAGCCAGACACCGCGACCGCTGCCCAGATCCAGCACGCTCCGCGCGCCAAGCCAGGGCTGCACCGCCGCGATCAGCGCCTTCGCCGAGCTGCGCGCGCCGGCCTCGATGTAATCGTAGAATTCATTTGAATACACATGCGACATTTCTTGCCACTCCTCTTTACGCGCCGTGTCCGGCGTAGACCCAGATCTTGAAAAACAGGTAGTTCTGAACCGGCAGCCAGACTGCGGCGGTGGTCGCCGCCAGCCACTCCGGCCAGCCCAGCATCGGACCGATGACACCCGTCAGCAGCGCCGAAGTCACAAACCCAAGGCCGACCGTGCAGCCAAACCGCAGCGCCTGGTCCGGCTGGCCCAGCTTCTGGCGGAACGTCCAGACGGTCTGGCCGACATATTGCGCCAGAACCGCCAGGCCAAAAGCCAGCGCATTGGCCAGCCCCGCCGCCAGACCGATATGCAGGAACCCCAGGAACGCCAGCACATAGAGCGCTGCAACCGAGACGCCGACAATGGCGAAGCGGATCAACTGGCCGAGATCTTTCTGAACGGCGGCGCGGATCATGACGCTTCTTTTTGGGCCGGTTCAGCCAGTGGCGCCGCTACGGCGCGGCTGTCGCCGATGAAATCGACCGCATGGGCGGCGGGATGCCCGGTCTGCTGCGACAGGAAATACAGCGGGCGCTGTTTGCTCTCCATATAAAGCCGTCCGACATATTCGCCGAGGATCCCCAGCGTCAGCAGCTGGATCGCGGAGAAGAAAGAGATCGCCAGCAGAACCGAGGCCCAACCGGCAACGGTGTTGAACAGGATCAGCGAGCCAAAGACATAGATCGCCATCAGCACGGTCACCAACAGGCTGAAAAACGCCAGCCGTGTGGCCATTTTCAGCGGTTTGGTGGAGAACCCGGTCAGCGCATCGGTGGCAAAGCGCAGCATCGCCTTGAACGGATATTTGGTTTCCCCCGCGACACGGGCTTCGCGGATGTATTCGAGACCAATCTGGTGAAATCCGGCCCAGGCAAACATGCCGCGGATGAACCGCGCGCGTTCCGGCATTTTCAGCACCGCATCCAGCGAGCGGCGGCTGACCAGACGGAAATCGCCGGTGTCTTTGGGGATATCCACATCCGACAGCGTATTGAGAAAACGGTAGAACAGATAGGCCGTCGCCTTCTTGAACAGGGTTTCCCCCTGCCGCTCGGCGCGGCGGCCGTAGACCACGTCATAGCCGCGATCCATCATCATCATCATGTCGGGCAGAATTTCCGGCGGATCCTGAAGATCGGCATCCAGCATGAAAATCCGCGCGCCGGTCGCCGCCTCCAGCCCAGCCGTCAGCGCAACCTGATGGCCGCGATTGGCCGACAGACGGATGCCCCGCACCACCGGATGACGCTTATGCGCCGCTTCCATAGCAGCCCAGGTGTCATCGCTGGAACCATCATCGACCAGAATGATCTCGGCCCGTTCCGCCCAAGGTTCGATTGCCTGCACCAACCGATCCACCAACAGGGGGATGGACTCTTCCTCATTATAGCAGGGTACAACAACGGATAGATGCACCTTCTCGCCCCAATTCTGTTTATCGTCTGCTCACAACCGGGGGACCATCCGCCCGGCATTCCAGCGCGATGAAAACATCTCAAGGGGGGTATTCTCACCCGAAATGGTTAACGCGCAGTTCCGTTTTTGGTCACAGAACGTGGCCAAACCGTGGCGAACTGGGGGTCAATCCGGGGAAAAACAGCGATTTTTAACAGGATTTGATGCGAAATCACAAACAATCGCGCGGCAGGCTCTCGCTCCATTCCTTAACGCAGACTTCGGTCTGCCCGGCACCTTCGCAGGCGACAACCCTGCGCCAGAGATGGAAATCCTCCCGATCACCGCGCATCTCATTGTCGGTATCGACCTGCACCTGCCAGTCACCGCGCGCGAATGTAAACCGCCACTGGCTGGTAAAGGTGGCGCTGGCCGGATCATCCGGATGCACCGCATAGCGCATGGCGACATGGCTGCCGACCTCCATCCCATGCACCGGGTCAATGGCCGCGCCATAGTCATCAAAAGTCTCTAGCACCAGCGTGCCGTCGGCCTCTTCATAGGTGTTCGATGTGCCGGATGGGGCGCGGGTGACCTCTGCCTGATAGGTCGGATAATCCCGCGCGGCGCTTGGCGCCTGCGCCTCGACCTCCTCAGCGACCAAACGTTCCGGCAGGATCAGCGCACAGCCCTCCAGATGCAGGGTCAGCGCCACAGGCTCGGGCGCGGGCCAGATGATCGGCCAATAGGAGGTCGACAGCGCCAGCCGCAGCTTATGCCCAGCCCTCAAACGATGCGCGCATTCATTAAGTGCAAACTCCACCTCATAGCGCCTGCCGGGAACCAGCCGCGCGGCGGTTTCATGGCTGTCGTCATGGCACAGGTTGCGTCCCCGATAGGTGATGCGCTGCGACACCCCATCCGGCGCCACATCACACAGCCGCGCCATCACCTGCGCCACCGGTCTGTCGACAGAGAACGCCAGCCGCAGCCGCGCCCGACCCAGCAACTCCAACGGGGTCTCAAGCGGTGCCGTATCGAAACAGGCCGACAGCGTATCATCACCCGCCTGATCGCCCGGCAGTTCATTGTCGATCCGCATACCTGCGCAGAAATACCCGCTCCCCATGCCCAGGGTTGCCGGATTGGACACCACAACCTCCCCCGCACCCGGCACCGCCTGCAACCTCCCCTGCTGTCCCAGATGATGCACCACCTCGCGCGCATTCGGGGAGGGCCATGCAGTCTCAGCAATCCAGCGCCCCTGCCGGGGTTTGTTTTCCTTGGTCGGATTGAAATGCTCCTGCATGTAGGTGCGATAATCCGGCAGATCCTCCGCGCCGCTGTCTGCGCCCTTCAGCCAGCGATCAAACCAGCGCAGCACCTCGCCGTGGAAATCATGCCCTTCCAGCTTGGAAATATGGGCATAGCGGTGCTCCCATGGGCCGATCAGCGCCTTGGCGGGCGCCTGCATATGGGCCGCCAGTGCAGGTGGTGCATTCACATAGGCATCGGCCCAGCCGGTGATCGCCAGCACTGGCGCCTTGATCGCAGACCAATCCTCGCAGACCGATCCATGTTTCCAGAAATCATCCCGCTGCGCGTGGGACAGCCAGTCCGCGGCCATAAACGGCAGCGTCTCGATCCGCTCCACCCAGGCCTCGCGCCAGTCCGGGCGCAGGTCGGGATCCAGCGGGCGGGTTTGATAGGCAAACATCTGCGAGGCCCAATTGGCATTATCGCTAAGCAGGCAGCCCCCCATGAAATGGATATCATCGGCATAGCGGTCCACCGTTGAGGCCACGCTGACCACCGCCTTCAACGCCTCTGGCTGACGCGCGGCCAGCTGCAACCCGTTGAAGCCGCCCCAGGAAATCCCGATCATGCCGATATTCCCATCGCAACAGGCCTGCGCCGCAAGCCAGGCCAGCACCGCCTCGCCGTCGCTCAGCTCCTGTTCGGAATACTCATCGTCAAACACCCCCTCGCTATCGCCCGTGCCGGCGATATCCACCCGCAGGCAGACATAGCCCTCAGCCGCAAAGACCGGATGCGTGGTGGCATCGCGCGGCGCAGTGCCGTCGCGTTTGCGATAGGGCAGATATTCCAGGATCCCAGGATAACACCCCTCTGCCGCTGGCCGCCACATCCGCGCCGCCAGCCGACGCCCATCTGGCAGCGGGATCCACAGATGTTCAACTCCGGTGATCTCCATCGCCATGGCGCGCCCTCTTCCTGTCTGCTTCAATCTCAAGCTGTTGCCGCCCACCCAATCGGCAGGCTATCCGGAGGTCTAGTCTCCCTGCGACATATCCTGCGCCACCGGCAGGATTGGCGCGGATTTCTCCAGCGCCAGCTCCGCATCGGAAAACACCCAAGGACCACGCACGCCCGGCACATCCTCCGGCGCAATCTGCATCTGGCGGTGCTTGATCTGCGGATCGTCAAACGCCTGCCCAATGGTGTTGATCGGCCCCGCAGGCACGGTCGCGGCCTCCAGCGCCGCCAAGAGATCCGCCTGCCCCCATTGCGCCAGCGCTGCCGCCAGCATCGGTGTCAATTCGCCCCGGTTCGCCACCCGCACCTGGTTGGAGGCAAAGCGCGGATCAACCGCAAGCGCCGCCATGTTCAAAACCTCGCAAAGCCGCGCAAACTGGCCATCATTGCCAACGGCAAGGATCACATGCCCGTCGCGCACCGCCATCACCTGATAGGGCGCAATATTGGGATGCTCATTGCCCATCCGGGTCGGGCTGGTGCCGGTTGCCAGATAGTTCATGTTCTGATTGGCCAGCATGGCGGTGGCGCAATCCAGCAGAGACATGTCGATATGCTGCCCCTGCCCGGTTCTATGGCGCTGTTCCACCGCTGCCAGAATGCCGATGGTGCCATAAAGCCCGGTGACAATATCGGTGATCGCCACCCCAACCTTCTGCGGCTCACCATCCGGCGCACCGGTGATCGACATCAACCCGGACATGCCCTGCAACAGGAAATCATAGCCCGCCCGCGTCGCATAAGGCCCATCCTGCCCAAAGCCGGTCACCGAACAGTAGATCAGACGTGGATTGACCGCTTTCAGACTGTCATAATCCAGCCCGTATTTCGCCAGCCCGCCGACCTTGAAATTCTCGATCAGGATATCGGCATCCCGGATCAGCTCCAGCACTGTCTGTTTGCCGTCTTCAGTGCGAAAATCCGCAGTTACGCAGGACTTACCCCGGTTCGCCGCATAGTAATAGGCCGCTGTTTTATCACCGTCGCGCTCGATAAAAGGCGGGCCCCAGCGACGGGTATCATCCCCCTCGGGGCTTTCGACCTTGATGACATCCGCCCCCAGATCGGCAAGCGACTGGCCAATCCATGGCCCCGCAAGAATACGGGCCAGCTCGACCACCTTCAAACCTGCAAGCGGTGTCATGGGCACTCCTGTCAGTCCGCCCGCGATCTGCGGGACATCCCCCTGCCAAGGCACGGCAGAGTGTTCTGACAGAGACTTAGCCTATCCATTCCTCTGCGGGCAAATAATTTGATCAAAACATGCGGAGAGTCTTAAGAAGGGAGTGGCCAGGCGGAACAAGCGGATGTTGCTCTCTTAAGTGTGATGATTGCGATCGGTTAGCATAATTCCGGAAGAATTTCCACGCTACGAACCCAAGCAATACTAATCCAAGCAAAGCGAAGGGTGCTGCTGATCGCAAATCGGTCATAAAACAACATTCTCGATACGCTGCCAAAAACTCCTCATCCCACTCCGCAAAACCGCTATGGGTGAAGAACACGCCTTTGCCCACTTGAACGATTAGCCAAGCTGCAAAGATGAGTAATATTCCACAAACGAGGACAATCCATTTCATATTTGCAATATAGCTGCGTTGCAGAAAGGAGCAACGATGACCTCAGAGCAGACCAGCAGGGCGTCCGGAACCAGCAGAACAGTTGGCGCCAAATTCCACCGTATGAGGCATCGCTGAGCGACACGATGCAACAGCAGCTACAGCGCCAAGCCGCCCTGCCAGACCTGCTGCAGCTCCAGCGCGTCGTTCAGATGCAGCACATCGGCGCGCGCGCCGGGTTACAAGCGCCCCAGATCGGGCCGCCTGATCAAATCCGTCGGTCGGCTCGTGGCCATCTCCAGCGCCGTCTCCAACGGCAGATCGCAGGTCTCGACCAGGATCTGCACCGCCGTGGCCAGCTCCAGATGGGCGACCGGGGCTGCCATCATGCGGCGCGAGCCAGGTCATCTCTTTGTCCAACCAGATCAGAAGCGACCCGCGCTTTCTGAGCGCATCGTTGTAGCTGAACCAATTCGTCGTACGGTAGCGGGCAGGTGCGGGCTTGCTCATCTGCCCCGTCTAACCGCATGGATTCGTGATGTGAATCCTTAACACTCAGAGTTCTGCAACAACGCCTTCAAAGCTGCCAATACGACTTTCACCTTGAATGCAGGGCTGTGGTTCCGTCTGGGTCGTCTTGCCATCGTTGTTCCTTCGTCCCGGCACACTGCCGGATGAGGAACGGGAAATCCACCTAGCTCAACTGTTCATATTTCTCGGGCCACATCTCCATCACGGTCAAGGCAATGTTTCCCCCACTCTTTAACAAGCTTTTTGGCCCGACTGAGCACTTCGTCACTGGAGGTCGGGTGATCCGGTGCGATCGGTACTAGTATTTTCCGGGGCATGAATGTGATCCTTTGCTGTGACGAAGGTTAGATGACTGCCCCTCGAACCTATCGACGTTGCCGAACATCAATAGAAATCAAAAAAAATCTCAAATTTCATAAATGAAATTTATACGATACCTTGCGCGGCGAACACAGCAAGCCTCAATGAAGCATTTTCCGAACGACCTCTATCGGAGAAGACAGGAACAGAACCAAATGAACACTCGTCTCAACTTAGAACAAATACGGGCATTTCTGACCGTCGTGCGCCTCGGTGGATTTAGCAAGGCAGCCGATGAGCTAGGCTTGACACAACCAGCCGTGACTACGCGGATCAAAAACCTAGAAAACACCTTGGGCGTGGAGTTGTTTGAAAGAACGAGTGGAGGCGTTCTTTTGACCAAGAGAGGGGATATTCTCGCCCGCTATGCAAAACAGTTCGAACAGCTTTCAGAGCTCGTGCAACGAGATGTTATGGATCCCTCAGGTATCGAGGGCCATCTTCGCCTAGGAGTTTCCGAAACTATCGTTCAATGCTGGTTACCGTTATTCATTGAAGAGCTTCATCGAATGTATCCTGCCCTCGAAATCGAGATCAACGTCGATATATCGGTCAACCTCCGTACAATGTTGCTTGATAGAGAGATCGACCTTGCCGTCTTACTAGGGCCAATTTCTGAGTACTCTGTCGACAACGTCGAGTTACCAGAAGTGGATCTTGCCTGGTACCGAGCCGAAAGTGACCAAAGCTCCAACGACCAACCGTCTCGATACCTAGAAAAGCCCATATTTACATATGCAAGAAATACGCGTCCTTTTCGGGAATTGCGCTCTGAACTTCTTGAACATTTGGGTCCAAACTACTCACTCTTCCCCTCCTCTTCGCTATCAGCTTGCTTTCGCTTAGTTGAATCTGGCTTGGGCGTCGCTGCATTGCCGCGTGTCTTGGGGCAGCGCTTCGTATCTGAAGGGCGAATTTGCGAGTTCGATCCTGGGTGGCGCCCAAACCCCCTGAAATTCTCAGCGTCTTTCCTCGGTGAACCAAAGAGCCATCTACTAGAAACCGCAGCGGCCATCGCAAGCGCCACTGCACGAAGCTTCGACGATAAAAAACTTTAATGGGATTGCGAAGATCTTTTTAATTTGTTTTTATGTTAACCCAGATCGATACTCCCACCACTGGGAGGAATCGTACTTTGCCAATCTCACATGCAGAACTTGTCCAAAAACCTCTAGCAGAAATTCGAGACGTTATTCGCCGCGACAGCTACCACTCTCACACAGCTGGGCTGGGTAACGGATTTCTTCAAGCCAACATCGCAATCATGCCCTCAGAGTCCGCCCTGGACTTCATGCGCTACTGCCAACGCAACCCCAAGCCATGTCCGTTGACCGGTGTCTCCGACACTGGGAATCCAAAGATGTTCACCATGGGCAGGGACATCGATATTCGCACTGATGTTCCGGCTTACAATATTTATCGTGACGGGAAGCTGGAAAGCACTGTCGGGAACATTCGAGACATCTGGCACAACGACTTGGTCGCATTTGCTCTGGGTTGCTCTTTCACATTCGAGCATGCACTCAATGATGCAGGCATTCAACTGTGGCACATTAATAATAACAAAACAGTGCCAATGTTCCGCACATCAATCGAAACCGTTCCATCGGGCCCGTTTGGCGGTCCGATGGTCGTCAGCATGCGGGCAATTCCTGAAGATCAGCTAAAAACCGCAATCTCCATTTCTAAGAACTACCCCCTTGCGCATGGGGCACCAGTGCATTGGGGCGATCCTGCGGAAATCGGGATTCAAGACGTTAACCTCCCTGATTGGGGCGATCCAGCGCCAGTGGAAGCCGGGTTTGTACCCGTTTTCTGGGCCTGCGGCGTTACTCCACAGGCAGCTATCGAGCAGGCCAAACTCCCTCTCTGCATCACACATAAGCCGGGTCATATGCTGATTACCGATATACCGCAGGATGCAGAGAATCCGATCTTAGCACCCGACAATCATCAATCAAACTAAGTCCAAACAGGAGAACTAAGATGAGAAAATTCACTGCATATTTGGCGGCAACCGCATTGCTTGCATCGCCTGTAATCGCAGAAGATTTGGCTGTCGTCGGCAGTTGGTCCGGCTTGCCACTTCACAAACAATTTGAAGCACCTTTCTGGTCGGAAACCCTTCCAACAGCTTCCGGTGGATCAATCAACGTAAGCCTGACCACGCACAACCAAATGAACCTTGGGGTTGGAGACGTTTTCCGTCTGCTCGGGGACGGCGTTTATGACGTTGCAATGACAGTTGGCGACTATGCAGTGGCCGATGCGCCAGAACTCGAAGGTCTGGATGTCCCGCTGCTTGCACTTACGGCCGACGAAGCCCGCGCGATGGTCGATGCTGCACGTCCGATGGTTAGCGACATCTATCGGGACCGCTTCAACAGTCACGTTCTGGCGATCGCGCCCTACCCACCACAGGTCGTATTCTGCAATGGTGACGTGAACTCTCTTGCTGACCTCAAGGGCCTAAAGGTCCGTGCCTCTGGGCGTATGACCGCCAAGTTCCTCGAAGCCCTTGGAGCTGAGGGTGTCAACGTCAGCTTTGCCGAAGTACCTGGTGCTCTCCAGAAAGGGGTGGTCGATTGCGCGGTAACTGGTGCCGGATCTGGCTACAGCTCTGGGTGGTGGGAAGTATCTACCAATCTTTTGGCCATCCCCTTGGGTGGTTGGGATCCGGTGGTCACCGCCATCAATCTGGACAAATGGAATTCTCTAAGCACCGAAACTCAGGAATTGATCCAAACCCAGGTGTCAGCCGAATTTGAGGAGCCTGCATGGGAAGTCGCTCAAGACGCGCTGGTCAATGACATCGCCTGCTTGACAGGGAATGGCGAGTGCCCATCTGGCGAAACGCGTAACATGAAGCTTGTCGAAGTTTCGGAAGAAGACTTCAACAACGCGAGGGAAACCCTGGTCAGCGAAGTTCTCCCGGCGTGGGCTGAACGCGCAGGTGCTGATTGGGCCAAGCGGTGGAACACTAGCGTCGGTCAAGTCGTCGGCGTGTCTGTTGCCGTAGAATAACAGATAGTTCCCTGGGAGTGCTTCCAATGCCCGAGAAAATACTTGCGACGATGAAGCGGCTCAATCGAGCAGTAGCAATGCTGATTGGTGTTCTGCTCTTGACATGTGTCGTGTTCATCATCGCTGAAATCATGATCAGGCAGTTGGGAGGCACTCTCGGCGGAACTGATGAAATAAGTGGCTACGTCATGGCTGTTGTGACGTCCTGGGGTATGGGATTTGCCCTGCTCGAACTCAGTCACATTCGGATCGATATTCTCCGGGGGCGTGTCAACGCCCTCGGACGGTCCCTCTTCGACCTGTTCTCTCTGTTCGTCTTGTCGAGCACCGTCACCGTGATTGCCATCAGGTCCTGGCCTGTCGTTGAGCGGTCAATCATAAACAGTTCGCGCGCCAATACACCGCTGGAGACACCTCTGGCACTGGTTCAACTACCGTGGTTTGCGGGCTGGCTTTGGTTTGCGTTCATCGCATGGCTCACGTTGGTAGCCGCAGTCATGCTGGTGTTGCGCGGTGAATTTGAAAAATCCGAAGCTGCCGTCGGGATCGTCGGCGAAGAAGACGCGGAGATCCACACATGATTTGGTCAATTTCAGTCGGCCTGCTGGCCCTGCTTTCGCTCTCAATCCCTGTTGGGATCGTGTTATTCCTCCTTGGTTTCGGAATCGACGCATTCTTCAGCCCTTTTCCGCTGACCAAAGGACTCGGAAACTTGGTCTGGTCGACATCAAACAATGCCACATTGATCGCCATTCCATTCTTTGTCTTGCTCGGTGAGGTCCTGGTCCGCAGCGGTATCGCCAACAGAACTTACGCCGCGCTGGACCGTTGGGTGTCTTGGATGCCAGGGGGGCTGGTCCACGCGAATGTGGCTACCTCGACGATGTTTTCGGCCATTTCGGGCTCGTCTGTCGCGACGGCCGCGACCGTCGCAACGGTCGCCATGCCACAGGCTGAAAAGCTCGGGTATGACCCAAAGCTCTTCTCAGGGGCCATCGCCGCTGGCGGTACACTTGGCATCATGATCCCGCCATCAATCAACCTTATCGTCTACGGTTTCCTGACGCAGTCATCTATCCCGCAACTTTTTCTCGCGGGTCTCATGCCAGGTCTTTTGCTTGCGGTGGGCTTCATGCTCATCACTGTGCTCATTTGTATGATCCGACCCGAATTGGGCGGTGTTCGACGGGTGTTCCCGATCGCCGAGATGATCCGCGGACTTTTTCAGCTCATCCCCATCGTCATCCTTTTCGGTGCTATCATCGGGACCATCTACATGGGGTGGGCCACTCCGACAGAGGCAGCGGCAGTTGGTGTTGCAGGCGCAGTGCTCATCGCAGCAGCCTTTGGTGGCGTTTCAATCAAGATGATCAGTGAGAGCATCGTTGGCACCATCAAGATCACCTCCATGATCATGCTGGTTATCATTGGGGCGTCTTTCCTGAACTTCACACTGGCCTCGGCCGGTCTGGGCGCGGAACTTCAGGCTCTGCTCAATGGGCTTGGGTTTTCACCATTGATGACCATGCTGGTGATTGTCTGCATGTACATTGTACTCGGATTTTTCATCGAGACCTTGTCGCTGATGGTTGTAACGATCCCGATCATCGTGCCCCTGGTCGCGGCGCTTGGGTACGATGTGATTTGGTTTGGGATAATGATGATCGTTCTCGTTGAAATGGCTCTTATCTCACCCCCGGTCGGCTTGAACCTCTATGTCGTGCAAGGCGCACGTAAGAGCGGGAAACTGAGCGACGTGATGCTGGGTACCATCCCGTTCGTCTTTGTGATGCTGCTTATGGTAGCGGCCTTACTCGCGTTCCCTCAGATCGCTCTCTACCTTCCGGAATCCATCCAGCGATAACCGCGGCCCTAAGGGGCCGCATTTCACCAAAGAAAACATGCCAGGCAGTTGCCCGGCAAACAAAGGAGCTATGCCATGTGGCAATTTTGGGTCGACCGAGGCGGTACGTTTACCGACATCGTCGCACGAAAACCGGACGGAACGCTTCAGTCCCATAAACTACTTTCCGAAAACCCCGAGCGTTACAAAGACGCGGCAGTTCAAGGGGTCCGAGAAATTCTAGGCTTGGACGCGGACAGCCCTATCCCCGAAGGCACGATCGATGCAGTCAAGATGGGGACAACCGTCGCAACCAATGCGCTTCTGGAACGCAAAGGCGATCGGACAATCCTGCTCATCACAAAAGGAATGAGAGACTTGCTGCGCATCGGCTACCAGAACCGGCCGCGCTTATTTGATCTGAACATTCAGTTGCCTGAGCTGCTCTATGAAGAGGTCATTGAAGTTGAAGAGCGCGTCGATGCCGATGGCAATGTCATCGAACCCTTGAACCTGCGTCAAGTCCGCGACGCGCTGTCTCAGGCCTACGGGCGCGGGTACCGCTCTGTCGCGGTGGCACTGATGCATGGCTACAGATTCCACGACAACGAGCTAAAGATCGGCGAGATGGCAAAGCAATCCGGCTTCACCCAGGTCTCGCTTAGCCACAAGGTTAGCCCGCTGATCAAGCTTGTCTCCCGTGGGGATACAACCGTTGTGGATGCCTATCTGTCGCCAATCCTTCGCCGATATGTTCAGCAAGTCAGCGATGCGCTTGGTGCCACACGCGGTGGATGTAGGTCCTTGATGTTCATGCAGTCCAATGGTGGGTTGACCGATGCAAACCTGTTCCAAGGTAAGGATGCAATCCTATCTGGCCCTGCTGGCGGCGTGGTCGGTATGGTGCGCAGTGCAGAAGCCCTTGGTTTTAACAAACTCATCGGTTTTGACATGGGCGGCACTTCTACCGATGTCTGCCACTATGCGGGAGAATTCGAACGTTCCTTTGAAACCGAGGTCGCAGGCGTGCGGATGCGAGCACCGATGATGAGCATCCACACTGTTGCAGCTGGCGGTGGCTCGATCCTCAGCTTCTCAAACGGACGCATGCAAGTGGGTCCCGAGAGCGCCGGTGCAAACCCAGGCCCGGCTTCATACCGCCGTGGCGGCCCGCTTGCCGTAACCGACTGCAACGTTTTGCTTGGCAAGCTTCAACCAGATCACTTCCCGCATGTGTTTGGCCTCAATGGCGACGAACCGCTGGACGTGGCGGTCGTGCGTGAGAAATTTACAGCGCTTGCCAAAGAAATATCGGCAGAAACCGGGGAACCAGAGCGCAGTCCGGAACAACTTGCCGAAGGTTTCCTGCGCATCGCCGTGGAAAACATGGCAAATGCGATCAAGCAGATCAGTGTTCAGCGCGGCTATGATGTGACCCAATACACCATGAACTGTTTTGGTGGTGCGGGGGGGCAGCACGCCTGTCAGGTTGCGGATGTCCTGGGCATGGAGAGTATATTCATTCACCCGTTTGCGGGCGTTCTCTCAGCATTCGGTATGGGGTTGGCGGATGTACGTGCCCTGCGGGAATACCAGTTTGCGCAGCCCATCAAAAATATCTCTGAAGCGGAGACTGTTCTGAAAGGGCTGGATGCTGAAACGCATAACGAAGTTCTGGAACAGGGTGTATCCAAAGAGGCGATTCAAATTGTTCGCACAGCTCATATTAGGACCGATGGCTCACATCAGACCCTGGACGTTCCTTTTGGAACCGTCGAGGAGATGCGTAAAGGATTTGAGGAAGCGCACGAGCAGCGCTTCGGCTTTGTGCCGGACTACAATCAACTAATCATCGACCTTCTGACATCAGAATCCATCGGATCCACTGGCGAAGATGTAACGCTTCCTGTCAATGAAGAAGGGCGTGGTAAGAACCTGAACGCCTCCATGTATAGCAATGGCCGTTGGCAAGATGTTCCAATGGTGGATCGAACCGCCTTGACCATTGGTGACAAGGTCACCGGACCAGCAATCATTTTTGAGCCCACTGGGACCAATGCCATCGAAGATGGTTGGCAAGCAGAATGCCGCGAAGGTGGCAACCTTGTGCTGACGCGGATTGTGCCATTGGAACGCAAAGAGGCGATTGGCACGACGGTCGATCCAGTAATGCTTGAGGTGTTTAACAACCTGTTCATGTCGATTGCCGAACAAATGGGGGCAACTTTAGCCAACACCGCTTATTCGGTAAACATCAAGGAACGTTTTGATTTTTCCTGTGCGATCTTTGATGCCAACGGCGACCTGGTGGCCAATGCACCACACGTGCCTGTCCACCTTGGGTCCATGAGCGGCAGCGTCAAATCTATCCTCAGCGAAAACACAGACAAGATCCGCCCGGGCGATGTGTTCATGATGAACAATCCCTTTAATGGCGGCACACACCTGCCGGATGTCACAGTCATCACTCCGGTGTTTGATGCCGATGGGAAAAACATCATCTTCGTCACAGCATCCCGCGGTCACCATGCAGATATTGGTGGCAAAACCCCGGGTTCAGCCCCGCCAGACAGCAAGACCATTGATGAGGAAGGTATCCTGATCGACAACTTCCTGCTGGTGGATCGCGGCACTTTGCGCGAAGCAGAAGCGCGCGCTTTGCTGGGCAGCGGACCATATCCCTGCCGGAACATCGATCAGAATATGGCTGATCTGGCAGCGCAGGTGGCTGCAAATGCCACGGGCGTCAAAGAGTTGCAGAATATCGTAGAGCAGTTTGGGCTTGGTGTCGTGCACGCCTATATGGGCCATGTGCAGGACAACGCCGAAGAAAGCGTGCGCCGGGTTCTGGATGTTCTAAAGGATTGCTCGTTTGAATATCCACTGGACGGTGGTGCAAAGATCTGTGTCAGCATTTCGGTGGACAGAGTCGAGCGCAAGGCGATCATCGATTTTGAAGGCACCTCTGATCAGAGTCCTTTGAATTACAATGCTCCTTACTCGATTTGCCGCGCAGTTGTTCTTTACGTTTTCCGCACGCTGGTCGGGTCCGATATTCCGATGAACGAAGGTTGCATGAAGCCGCTGGAGGTTCGAACGCCAAAGGGATCAATGATCAACCCGGAATTCCCAGCTGCGGTGATCTCCGGTAATACCGAAGTCAGCCAGGCCATTGCCGATACGCTTTATGGTGCTTTGGGTGTTATCGCCGGCTCGCAGGGCACTATGAACAACTTCGTTTACGGGAACGATGAGTATCAAAACTATGAAACGATCTGCGGTGGCACAGGCGCAGGGGATGGTTTTGACGGGGCCAGTGCGGTGCACAGCCATATGACAAACACCCGCATGACGGACCCGGAGGTTCTGGAAACTCGGTTCCCGGTGCGCGTGGATGAATTCTCGATCCGGCAGGACTCTGGCGGCGCGGGAGAAACCACGGGCGGCAACGGGATTATCCGCAAGCTGCGGTTCCTCACTCCGATGACCGTCACGGTGCTGTCTTCGCATCGGGAAACCGTGCCCCATGGCGCAGCAGGTGGTGAACCGGGCAAACCCGGTGAAAACTCGGTTAAGCGCAGCAACGGGGATGTCGAAATGCTGAAAGGGAATGATGAAACTCAAATGGGGGTCGATGACGTCTTCATCATGAAAACCCCAGGCGGAGGCGGCTTTGGCATCGCAAAGGCATCTTTGATGCCCCGCCTGCTGGGGGCCATCCGATGAGTCGTGCGTTCTTGCCTGATGTAGATGCCATGTTTAACGACATAGCATCCACAATCGATTTACCAGAAGGGCTGGATGAGAAATAATCCGCATCTGCCACGCGACCTATGTGACCCGCTTCGGTGTGCGGCTGCGTGGCAAAATGCACTCCTTTACAGGGTGGCGCGCGGTGCATTCCACCCAAAACCCTCCGGCAAAGAGCGGCATCCGATATTCTCCGGATACCGATCAGGAAGAGGTTGAGGCGCTGGCGGCGCTTATGACTCATAAATGTGCTTTGTTGGGGCCGCCGTTCGGCGGCTCCAAGGGCGCCCTGCGGATCGACCCACGCGACCGGGAAGAACATGAGCTGGAAAAAATCACCCGGCGCTTTGCCCAGGAATTGATCCGCCATGGGTTCCTGAACTCAGTCATGAATGTTCCGGCACCCGACAGGGACACCAATGAACTGACCATGATGTGGATCGCCGATGAATACCGGCGCCAAAAGCCCGAAGATATCAACGGCCTGGCCTGTGATACCGGCAAACCCCTGGGGGGCAGCGGGATTGAAGGCGGCACCTATGCGCCAGATGGAGCAGAGGCGCTGCACGATGAATGTGATATTCCGATCCCAGTCGCATTCGAACGGAAGGTGGCTTAAACGAGCACCTGGGGCGACACTAAAACGTGACAGGTCCAACACGGGTCGCATCGCAGAATTATTTTTGCTGCAACCGCGAGAGATTGCTGTGTAAGCGCCGGCTGCATTAGCAAAAGTCGGGTCCGTCCCGCATTGTGTCAGCTCACCGGCTGCAAAACCTCGCAGTCGCAGCGAACGGCCGGCTGCGGCGCAGCAGAAACCCTCGGCTGGTTGCGTCAAATGACCGATTTTGCAACGCACGCTATCCGCGCTTTTCTGCCGTTCGTGGGTCGTGCAGGATCGGTCAGCATGACCTCAGAGCAGACCAGCAGGGCGTCCGGAACCAGCAGAACAGTTGGCGCCAAATTCCACCGTATGAGGCATCGCTGAGCGACACGATGCAACAGCAGCTACAGCGCCAAGCCGCCCTGCCAGACCTGCTGCAGCTCCAGCGCGTCGTTCAGATGCAGCACATCGGCGCGCGCGCCGGGTTGCAAGCGCCCCAGATCGGGCCGCCTGATCAAATCCGCCGGCCGGCTCGTGGCCATCTCCAGCGCCGTCTCCAACGGCAGATCGCAGGTCTCGACCAGGATCTGCACCGCCGTTGCCAGCTCCAGATGGGCGCCCGCAAGGGTGCCATCAGCCAGCGTCAACCGATTGCCGTCACGGCGGATTTCGCGACCATTCAGGGTAAAGCGGTCGATATCGGAGCCGCCGGTGGCCATGGAATCGCTGACCAGAAACAGTTGCCCGGGCCCGGTCTTGGCCGCCAGCGCCGCCCGCATGGATGCCGGATGCACATGCACCGCGTCCGCAATCAGCCCCGCTGACAGCCCGCCAAGATCAAGGGCGGCGCCGACAACACCCGGTTCGCGATTGCCAAGCTGGCTCTGGGCGTTGAACAGATGGGTGACGCAGCGCGCGCCTGCCGCAACCGCCGCCACGCAATCGGCGTGGCTCGCATCGGTATGACCCAGCGACACCAGCACGCCCGCCTCGCTCAACCGCCGGATCTGCGCCGGGGTCGCCGCTTCGGTCGCCAGCGTCACCTTCAGCACCGGCAACCGGGTGGCCGCTGCGCATAACATCTCCAGATCGGTCTCGCTCATCGGGCGTATCAAAGACGCATCATGCGCGCCCTTGCGCGACACCGCCAGATGCGGCCCCTCCAGATGCAGCCCGATGATGCCCGGAACCCCGGCGGCAATCGCGGCGTCCACGGCGTCGATGGCGCGGGCGACGAAATCCGGCGTATCGGTAATCAGCGTCGGCAGGATCGAGGTCGCGCCAATCTGCGCATGGGCCGCTGCGATGACCTGCAACTGCTCCAGCTCGGGCGCGTCGTTGAACATCACCCCGCCGCCACCGTTGACCTGCAGGTCGACAAACCCCGCCGTCAGGATCCCACCGGTCAGCTCCGTCACCTCCGCCCCCTCGGGCAGTTTGCCGACGGGCAGGACGGCCGCGATCTGGTCGCCGCGCAGGACCAGCGCGCTGTCCTCCTCCCAGCCCACCGGGGTCAGGATGCGGGCACCGGTCAGCGCACGCAGCGGTTGCCGGTCGCCGGTCATACCGTTTCCGTCACTTTTTTCAGGTGGCGGGGCGCATCGGGGTCAATCCCGCGCGAGGCGGCAAAGGCTTCAACCATCGCATAAAAGGACACGATCAGGCTGATCGGATCGGTCAGCGCATGGTCCGTGCGGATATGATCCACCCGCCGCGCCGCCGTCACCTTGTCGCTGGTGGCAAAGACCTGCGCGCCCTTGCCCGCGATCTGATCGGCGATACCCGCCAGCGCGTCCTCAGCGGCATCCGCCGCCGCAAAGCCCAGCACCGGAAAGCCCTCTTCCACAATAGACACCGGCCCATGCAGCACCTCCGCCGAGGAATAGCTCTCCGCATGAAGCTGGCAGGTTTCCTTGAATTTCAGCGCCGCCTCATTCGACACCGCCAGCGCCTGACCACGCCCCAGCGTGAACAGCGATGACCGCGCGCCGATGGCCTCGCGCACCTCGGGCCAGTCAATGCGGCAGGCGCGCTCCAACTGCTCCGGCAAGGCGTGCAGCGCCGCAAGCACCGCCTGATTGCGATCCCATTTGGCCAGCAGCCACAGCCCCGCCACCGCCGAGGTGACAAAGGTCTTCGTCGCGGCCACGCTCAACTCGGGCCCTGCGTGAATGTCCAGCGCATGGTCCGACGCAGCCGCCAGCGGCGAGGCGGGATCATTGGTCAGCGCCACCGCCAGCGCCCCGTCACGGCGCGCGCTTTCCGCCATCGCCACGATGTCCGGGCTTTTGCCCGACTGCGACACCGCCAGGCTCAGCGCCCCCTGCAGCCGCAACGGCGCCTTGTAGATCGACGCAACCGACGGCCCGACCGAGGCAACAGGCACCCCCAGCAGGATCTCGCTGGC
Organism: Phaeobacter sp. JH20_08; assembly: GCF_048056635.1. Lineage (NCBI taxonomy): Bacteria > Pseudomonadati > Pseudomonadota > Alphaproteobacteria > Rhodobacterales > Roseobacteraceae > Phaeobacter > Phaeobacter sp. JH20_08. Next base: position 187,635 of record NZ_JAYMVV010000007.1, read on the forward strand.
ATATTTCAGATAGGTGCAGACATGGTCGGACGATCCGCGTGCCACCGTCACCATAATATTCGGATCAAGGCGGCGCACCGCCTCGGCCACCGCGTCAATATCCGCCTCGCCCTGGCTCAGCAGTCGATCCACGGCGGTCGGGATCTCGTCGATCTCGCGACGCATCTTGGTGATATCTGTCATGGTTCCCTCCTCAGGGTCGCCAGGTTAGCTCGTCCCGAGCCGCAGCTCGGCGACAAAATCATAAGCATCGCCGCGATAGATCGAGCGGGTGAACTCCACCACGCGACGGTTGCGCAAGTAAGACGTCCGCACGATGCTTAGGCCCGCCATTCCCGGCTCCACCCCCAGCAGCTGCGCCTCATACTCCGGCAGGTTGATCGCCGAAATCCGCTGCAAGGCCCGCACCGGGCGGCTGCCGGTCTGCTCCAGCACCTCATAAAGCGACCCCCGGACTGCCTGCGGATTGGGCAGGATATCCACCGGAAGCGAGGCCCGCTCGATCGCCATCGGGCGCCCATTGGCACGCCGCAGACGGGCAATACGCGCAACCGCCTCCCCCGAGGTCAGCGCCAGCGCCATCACCTCCTCCGGCGAAGGGGTATGGATACCGCGTTCCAGCCATTCGACGCTGGTGTCATAGCCGCGCCGCTCCATGTCCTCGGTAAACGAGGTGAGCTGCGACAGCGATTGCTCCACCTTGGGCGTGCCATCGGACACAAAACTCCCCGAGCCCTGCCGCTGCACCACGATGCCCCGATCCACCAGATCCTGCATGGCGCGGCGCACGGTGACGCGCGACAGTCCGGTCAGCGTTGCAATCTCTCGTTCGGCGGGCAAGGGCGCGCTCTTGGGCAGCAGCCCGGTCTCGATGCCGTCCTCGATACGCTGGCGCAGCCGCACATAGCGTGGCCCGGCGGCGTCCTCCAGCCAGGCGGCCGGTTTCAGGAATTCCTCGACCGTCATAGCGCCTCCTGCCGGATCTCGCGGGCAAAGCGGCGCGCCAGCTCCAGCGCCCCGTCCAGCGGCGAGCCCTCCGGCGCCTGCAGGTACTCCGCCACATCCGCAGGCAGATAGGCGGCGTATTGCGCCGCCACACCGCCGATATGATAAACCGGTTCCTCCGGCCGACGTCCCAGCGCCTGCAACCCGTGGCACAGATACTCCGCCCCTTCGGCCATCAGCCGGCGCCCCACGGAATCGCCCGCAGCGGCAGCCTGCGCCACCTGCGGCGCATAGGCGCCAAAGGCCGCCGGACGCGCGGTCTGGGCAAACCGGACAATCTCGGCAGTCTGATTGGAAAAATCCCTGAGACAGCTGCGCAGCAGCGGCGTCATCGGCTCGATCCCTTCGGCCGCCTGTAGCGTCAGCTGCAACACACGCCGCCCCAGCCAGCCGCCCGAGGCCTCATCGCCAAGAACCGCCCCGTGACCACCAATAAGCGTGACCTGCCCCGCCACCTGACGGCCCAGAAATGACCCGGTGCCGACACCGATCAGACAGGCAGTGCCCTCGCCAAGCGCCCCGACAACCGCAGGCATCCGGTCATCTTCGACCCGGATATGCCGATGCGGCAGGGCCGAGGCGACAAAGGCTGCCGACCCGGCATCAATCACCCCCGCCAGCCCTGCATAGACCGGGATCTGGTGAAAAGCCTCATCGTCAAGGCCCGCCTGACGTTGCAGATCGCCCAATCCCGCGCGCAGCGTCTCAACCGCAAGCTCGGGCGCGGTATAGACATTGGCGCTCCCCCCGGTGACCACCAGCCGGCGCGGCGACGCCCCGCAGCTCTTGGGCGCGGAGGTATCAGCCAGATCAGCCGCAGGATCGCCCGCCCCCAGCAGGACAAAGCGACAGGAGGTCCCCCCTCCGTCCACGGCGATCAGATATGGAAAGCACGAGTCAGTCATGCAATACCTATAAGATACCTTTTAACCAAAAGAAAGACCTATCGGCCGCAAGTGTTGACACCACAGTAGATAACAGCTTGAAAAATCTACACCAGATCAAGAAAATAATTAAATGGTAGACAAGTGGTATTGTATAGGTATTAAATACTTCTCATTCACCTGAGGGGGAGGAATCACATGGCATCGACCAGCGAACAACCGTCCGCAGCACGCATATCGGCGCCCACCGATGCGCAGACGGAAACGCTGCACCCCCGCGCCAGGGGGCTCGATCTGCGCGCCGATGCCGATATCCTCGACACGCTTCTCGACGGGCAATCGCGCGCACTGGCAGCTGTAGACAGCGCTCGCCCCGCCATCGCCGCAGGCGCCGCTCTGCTGACGGAATGCCTGCGCAACGCTGGTCACCTGCACTATGCGGCGGCAGGTTCCTCGGCCCTTATGGCGCTGGCTGATGGCGCCGAACTGCCCGGCACATTCGGCATCAGCGCCGATCAGATCTCCATTCACATGGCCGGCGGCATCCCATCCGACGGGCGGATGCCCGGCCATACTGAAGATGACAGCGCGGCCGGCAGCAAGGCTGCCGCCGCAGTGACCGCAGGTGATGTGGCGATCACCCTTTCCGCCAGCGGCACCACGCCATTCCCGATCGGCTTTGCAAAAACCGCACAGGCCGCCGGCGCCAAGGTCATCGCGATCGCCAACAACGCCGACACGCCACTGCTGCAACTGGCCGATGTGGCAATCTGCCTGCCAACACCGCCGGAGGTCATCGCAGGCTCCACCCGCATGGGCGCCGGAACCGCGCAGAAGGCCGCGCTCAACATGATGTCGACGCTGGCAGGCATCCGGTTGGGGCATGTGATGGACGGTATGATGGTCAATCTGATCGCAGATAACGCCAAGCTGCGCCAACGCGCGATCCGCATAGTCTGCACCCTCACACAGCAGGACGCCGAGGCCGCCGCCCGCGCGCTGGATCAGACCGGCGGCGCGGTGAAAGCCGCCATTCTGCTGTTGCAGGGTGCGGCCTCCCCCACTGCGGCGGACACGCTGCTGCGCCATAACAAGGACAACCTGCGAGCCGCGCTCGCACAGGTGTAACGGTCGGCCACGCGCCACCCAAGAGGTCACCAAGACCCTGATTTCAAATACCAAACATGCAAACTGGGAGATACAGAATGACACGCAAACTCTTTACCCTCGCGCTGCTCGGCTCGACCGTGCTCGGCGGCGCAGCCGCTGCCGAAGACGTCACGCTGACGATTGAGAGCTGGCGCAACGATGACCTCGCCCTCTGGCAGGACAAGATCATCCCCGCCTTTGAGGCCGCCAACCCCGGCATCAAGCTGAAGTTCACCCCCTCTGCCCCGGCGGAATATAACGCCGTACTGAACTCCAAACTGGATGCGGGCAGCGCCGGCGATCTGATCACCTGCCGCCCCTTTGATGCCTCGCTTGGTCTGTATGACAAGGGCCAGCTGGCCGATCTGTCCGATCTTGAGGCGATGAGCAGCTTCTCCGATGTGGCCAAATCCGCCTGGCAGACAGATGACGGCTCCGCCACCTTCTGCGTGCCGATTGCTTCGGTGATCCACGGCTTCATCTACAACAAGGACGCCTTTGCCGAGCTGGGCGTGGACGTACCGGAAACCGAAGACGAGTTCTTCGCGGCGCTGGAGAAAATCAAACAGGACGGCAATTACATTCCGCTGGCGATGGGCACCAACGACCAGTGGGAAGCCGCCACCATGGGCTATAACAACATCGGCCCGAACTACTGGAAAGGCGAGGAAGGCCGTCTTGCCCTGATCGCAGGCGAGCAGAAACTGACCGACGAGCAGTGGGTTGCCCCCTATGAGACCCTGTCGAAATGGGGTGCCTACATGGGCGACGGCTATGAAGCCCAGACCTATCCCGACAGCCAGAACATCTTCACCCTGGGCCGCGCCGCGATCTATCCGGCAGGCAGCTGGGAAATCTCCGGCTTCAACACCCAGGCCGATTTCGCCATGGGCGCCTTCAAACCGCCAGTCAAAGCGGCGGGCGACACCTGCTACATCTCGGATCACACCGATATCGCGGTGGGCCTGAATGCCGCCTCCCCCAATGCAGAAGCTGCCAAGACCTTCCTGAACTGGGTCGGCTCGCCTGAATTCGCCGCAATTTACGCCAACGCGCTGCCGGGCTTCTTCTCGCTGTCAAACCATGAGGTCGCGATGGATGATCCGCTGGCGCAGGAATTCGTCTCCTGGCGTGGCGAGTGTGAGAGCACCATCCGCTCCACCTATCAGATCCTGTCGCGCGGCACGCCGAACCTCGAAAACGAAACCTGGGGGGCCTCCGTTGCCGCGATCAAGGGCACCAAATCCGCCGCTGATCTCGGCGCTGAACTGCAAGAGGGTCTGGCCAGCTGGTACGAGCCGCAGAAATAAGCGCGCCGCGATCTGACTGACCACAGACTCAGGCGTCCGGGCGGCCTCACGCGGCCCGGACCCGTCGACAGATGGGACACATCATGCAAAACACCCCTCATAAACCGCGCAGACGCTGGCATATCGCCGTTTTTCTGGCGCCCGCTGTGCTGGTCTATACGGCCATCATGATTTTCCCGCTGTTCAATACCCTGCGGCTCGCGCTCTATAGCGAAAGCGACCAGATCCGCCAGTTCGTCGGCCTCGCCAATTTTCAGACCCTGTTCGGCAACCCCAACTGGTCGGAACAGTTCTGGAATGCGCTTGGCAATAATTTCTGGTTCTTCATCGTGCATATGCTGGTGCAGAACCCAATCGGGGTGGCGCTGGCGGCGATCCTCAGCCATCCCCGGCTCCGGTTTGCCGCACTCTATCGCACCGCGATCTTCGTGCCGACCATCCTCAGCTTTGTCATCGTCGGCTTTGCCTGGAAATTGATCCTCTCGCCGATCTGGGGCATCACGCCGGACCTCCTGGACGCCATCGGCCTGAAGTGGCTGTTTGCCCCCTGGCTGGGCAAAGAAGACTACGCGCTGACCACGCTGGCGCTGATCTCTGTCTGGCAGTTTGTCGGCATCCCGATGATGCTGATCTACGCAGCCCTGCTGTCGATCCCCGAAGAGGTGATCGAGGCGGGCGAGGTTGATGGCATCACCGGCATGTCCGCCTTCTGGAAAATCAAACTGCCGCTGATCCTACCCTCCATCGGGATCATCTCGATCCTGACATTTGTGGGCAACTTCAACGCCTTCGACCTGATCTACACCACCCAGGGCGCGCTTGCCGGGCCGGATTTCTCCACCGACATCCTCGGCACCTTCATGTATCGCACCTTCTTCGGCTTTCAGCTGCAACTGGGCGATCCGCACATGGGGTCCGCCATTGCCACCGCCATGTTCGCGATCATCCTGATCGGTGTCTGCATCTATCTCTTCGGCATCCAGACCCGTCTGCGCCGCTACCAGTTCTGAGGATCCGATGATGCATAAATCCCGCTCAAACCCGTTCAACAGCATCCTCGCCCACGGTGCGCTGATCACCTACACGCTGATCGCCCTGTTTCCGGTGTTTGTGATCCTGGTGAACAGCTTCAAAACCCGCAAAGCGATCTTTCGCGACCCTCTCGGCCTACCGACATCCGACACATTCTCGCTGGTCGGCTATCAGACCGTCCTGAAGCAGGGGGATTTCTTCCTCTACTTTCAGAACTCGATGATTGTCACCGTGGTGTCGCTGGCGCTGGTGCTGCTGTTTGGCGCAATGGCCGCCTTTGCCCTCGCCGAATACCGGTTCAAGGGCAATATGCTGCTCGGCCTGTACCTCGCCCTTGGCATCATGATCCCGATCCGCATCGGCACCGTCGCCATTCTGGAGCTGATGGTGGACACCGGGCTGGTCAATACGCTGACTGCGCTGATCCTCGTCTATACCGCGCAGGGCCTGCCGCTGGCGGTGTTCATCCTGTCGGAATTCATGAAACAGGTGAGCGATGATCTGAAGAACGCCGGCCGGATCGACGGGCTTTCGGAATACACCATCTTCTTCCGCCTCGTGCTGCCGCTGGTGCGCCCGGCCATGGCCACCGTCGCCGTCTTCAACATGATCCCGATCTGGAACGATCTCTGGTTCCCGCTGATCCTTGCCCCGGCCGAGGAAACCAAGACGCTGACATTGGGCAGCCAGGTCTTCATCGGCCAGTTCGTGACAGACTGGAACGCCGTGCTCTCGGCGCTGTCGATGGCGATCCTGCCGGTCATGGTGCTCTATGTGATCTTCTCGCGCCAGCTGATCCGCGGTATCACCTCAGGAGCGGTGAAATGATCCGACATATCACACTATGCGCTCGTCCGGCAGCAGTGCCGGGCTGCGTCGGGCCAGCCCCCCGGAGCGGCAGTCTCCAGCCGCTTGTTGGCCCGGCGCTCAGCCTGTCCTCTCGCCATCATCACAGCAGCCATCCTGACCACAGCGGAGGCCCCAAATGACCCGCGTACTGATCGCAGGCCTTGGCAATATGGGCTTTGCCCATGCGCTGGCTCACCACAATGACGAAACCGCGCAGATCGTCGGCCTCGTCAACCGCTCCGGCGCGCCTGCACAGGCCCCCTTGCAGGACTATCCGGTTTATAGCGATTTCCATCAGGCGCTGGCGCAGACCAAACCCGATCTGGTGGTCATCGCCACCTATTCCGACAGCCATGCCGCCTATGCCATTGCCGCAATGGAGGCCGGCGCGGATGTCTTCGTCGAAAAGCCGCTGGCCACCACGGTTGCCGATGCCCGCGCAGTGACCGACGCCGCCCGCCGTCTGGGGCGCAAGCTGATGGTGGGCTATATCCTGCGTCACCATCCCAGCTGGCAGCGCCTGATTGCCGAGGCCCGCGATCTCGGGCCCCCGTATGTGTTCCGCATGAACCTCAACCAGCAGTCCGATGGCCCTACATGGCAGACCCACAAGGCACTGATGCAGACCACTTCGCCAATCGTGGACTGCGGCGTGCATTATGTCGATGTGATGTGCCAGATCACCGATGCCGTACCCCAGCGCGTCCATGGCATCGGCCTGCGCCTGTCGGATGAAATTGCCGAGGATATGTATAATTACGGCCAGTTTCAGGTGACCTTCTCTGACGGGTCCGTCGGCTGGTACGAGGCAGGCTGGGGACCGATGATGTCCGAAACCGCGTATTTCGTAAAAGACGTGATTTCCCCCAACGGATCCGTCTCGATCACCGAAACAGACAAGGCTGGCTCGGACGATGTCGATGGCCATACCGCCGTCGGCAGCCTGATCGTGCATCGCAGCACGCAAGACACCCCGGACCGCCGCATCGACCTGCCCGAGGAACCCGACCATCAGGCGCTCTGCGCTGCCGAACAGACCCATATGCTGCGGGTCATTGCCGAGGACATCGACATGGAGCGGCACATGCAGGACGCCGTTGCCTCGCTGGCAATCTGCCTGGCCGCCGACCAGAGCATCCGCAGCGGCGCGCCCGTTGACCTGACCACAGTACAGACAGAACGGACCGAGGCCGCGGCGACAGCGCCCACCTCGCCCTCTGCGAACCCGAAGACCTGAAGGATCCCCGCCATGACCGCCCTACAGCTTACCAATGTCTGCAAATCCTTCGGCCCGGTCGAGGTGCTGAAAGATATCAACCTCACCGTGGAGGACGGCGAATTCGTGGTCTTTGTCGGCCCGTCGGGATGTGGCAAATCCACCCTTCTGCGGGTGATCTCCGGGCTTGAGGACGCCACGGCGGGTGAGATCACCATCGGCGGCCAGACCGTCACCACCACGCCCCCCGCCAAACGCGGCATCGCCATGGTGTTCCAGTCTTATGCGCTTTATCCGCATCTCACCGTGCGCGATAACATGGCGCTTGCCCTGAAACAGGAACGCCAGCCCAAGGAGGAAATCGCCGCCCGCGTCGCCGAAGCCAGCCGGATGCTGTCGCTGGAGGACTACCTCGATCGCCGCCCCTCGGAACTGTCGGGCGGTCAGCGGCAGCGCGTCGCCATTGGCCGCGCCGTGGTGCGCGAACCCAAGCTGTTCCTGTTTGACGAACCGCTCTCCAACCTCGATGCCGCCCTGCGCATGAACACCCGTCTGGAAATCGCCCGCCTGCACCGTCAGCTGTCGGCCAGCATGATCTACGTCACCCATGACCAGATCGAAGCGATGACCCTTGCGGATAAAATCGTCGTGCTGCGCGACGGCCGTATCGAACAGGTCGGCACCCCGATGGAACTCTACAATAATCCTGCCAACCGTTTTGTGGCGGAATTCATTGGCGCACCAGCCATGAATTTTGTCCCCGCCCCGCGTCTGGGCGGCAACCCCGGACAGTTCATCGGCATTCGCCCGGAATATGCCCGCATCAGCCCGGATGGCCCGCTCACAGGCGAGGTGATTCACGTGGAAAAACTGGGCGGCGACACCAATATTCTGGTCGACATGGGCGAGGATCTGACCTTTACCGCCCGCCTCTTTGGTCAGCATGACACCCATGTGGGCGAAACGCTGACCTTTGACTTTGATCCCGCCAACTGCCTCGCCTTTGATGCTGCGGGTCAGCGGGTCTGATCCGGCCCGCCCCGGCCCGCCCCTCATTCCGGCTCCCATTTTCACCCGTGACAGCCCGATTTGGGCCTATTCGCGCGGCCTGCTATATTAGGGCGTTACAAATGCACATGTTAGCGCTAACTAATCGGCAGCGGTGCCCTTGAGTGATTCGCAACGGGGCAAGGACAACCGAGGGAGACCGACGATGACGCAGACCCGGACGCAGATCTGGCAGCTTCTGGAACAGCACCGGACAGAGACCGCCGATATCCCGCTCCTGTCGCTCTTCGAGACGCCCGACCGGTTTCAGAGCTTCTCCGCCGAAACCGACGGGCTGCTGCTGGACTATTCCAAAACCGCGCTGGACGCCACCGCGCTCTCGCTGCTGGAGCGTCTCACCGCCGAGGCCGGTCTTGCCGATCGCATCAGCCAGATGTTTCGGGGCGAGAAGATCAACACCACCGAAGACCGCGCCGTTCTGCATACTGCCCTGCGGGCACAGACTGACGCGCCGATCCTGGTCGATGGCGAGGATATCCTGCCGCCGGTGCGTCAGACCCTGCAACAGATGGAAAGCTTTGCCGAGGCGCTGCGCGATGGCAGCCTGCGCTCCAGCACTGGCGCCAAATTCACCGATGTGATCAATATCGGCATCGGCGGCTCCGACCTTGGCCCGGCGATGGCCACGCTGGCGCTGGCGCCCTACCACGACGGTCCGCGCTGCCATTTCGTCTCCAACGTCGATGGCGCCCATATCGCCGACACGCTGAAAGCTCTGGATCCGCAGACCACATTGGTGATCATCGCCTCCAAAACCTTCACCACCATCGAGACGATGACCAATGCCCGCACCGCGCAGGACTGGCTGCGGGCCGCACTGGGGGATGACACCTCTGCGCATCTGGCGGCGGTTTCCACCGCGCTGGACAAAACCGGCGCCTTTGGCATTGCCCCCGAACGGGTCTTTGGCTTTGCCGATTGGGTGGGCGGGCGCTATTCGCTCTGGGGGCCGGTTGGCCTGCCGATCATGATCGCCATCGGGGCCACGAATTTCCGCGAGTTCCTGTCGGGCGGGGCGGCGATGGACCGCCATTTCCGCACCGCACCGTTTCGCGAAAACCTGCCGGTGATGCTGGCCGCCACAGGGATCTGGCACCACAATATCTGCGGTTACAGCAGCCGCGCCATTCTGCCCTACGACCAGCGCCTGTCCCGCTTCCCGGCCTATCTTCAGCAGCTGGATATGGAGAGCAACGGCAAGAGCGTCGCACTGGACGGCAGCCCGCTGCCACGCAACTCCGGTCCCATCGTCTGGGGCGAACCCGGCACCAATGGCCAGCACGCCTTCTACCAGCTGCTGCATCAGGGCACCCGCGTGGTGCCTGCCGAATTCCTGATCGCCGCCGAGGCGCATGAGGGCGATCTGACCGATCACCACCAGCTGCTGGTCTCCAACTGCCTCGCCCAGTCCGAAGCCCTGATGCTGGGCCGCTCCCGCGAGGAGGCCCGCGCCATCGCTGCCAAACGCGGCTTTACCGGCGACGCGCTGGAGCAGATGGCAGGTCATCTCGCCTTTGCAGGCAACCGCCCCTCGGTGACCCTGGCCTATCCGAAGCTGACGCCCTTCGTGCTGGGCCAGCTGATCGCGCTATATGAACACCGTGTGTTTGTCGAAGGTGTGGTCTGGGGGCTCAACTCCTTTGATCAATGGGGCGTCGAACTGGGCAAGGAACTGGCCGTCAGCCTATTGCCGCTGGTTGATGGCAGCGCTCCGGCCGAGGCTTATGAGGCCAAAGACGGCTCCACCCGTGGCCTGCTGTCGAAACTCACCCAACCGCAACCCTAGCCACCAAAAAGACCGCCAATTTCCCCTTCGAGCTGTCAGAGAGAGAGCCATGGTTTCCCGCGTCATTCCCGTCCAGTCCTTTGATCTCGTGCTGTTTGGCGCGACCGGAGATCTTGCCCGCCGCAAGATCCTGCCCAGCCTGTTCCACCGCTTCCAGATCGGCCAGTTCTCCGACGATTGCCGCATTATCGGCACCTCCCGCAGCGACATGGACCGCAAAGGCTTCCAGCAGATGGTCGCCGATGCCATCCGCACCTTTGGCCAACCGGGCGAAACCAGCGACGACGAAATCGCGGCCTTCGTCACTCTGCTGCACTACACCGCCGTCGATGCGCGCGGCGACAATGGCTGGCAGGCGCTTGGCGATCTGCTGCGCGACGATGCCATCCGCGCCTTCTACCTCTCGGTCGGGCCCAGCCTGTTCCCCGATATCGCCGGCCGTCTGCGCTCCACCGGGATCGCCACCCCCGACAGCCGCATCGTGTTGGAAAAACCCTTCGGCCATGATCTGGCCTCGGCCCAGGCGCTGAACGCCGCCCTGCGCGCCAATTTCGAAGAACATCAGATCTACCGGATCGACCATTATCTGGGCAAAGAGACCGTCCAGAACCTGATGGCCCTGCGCTTTGCCAATTCGCTGTTTGAACCCCTGTGGAATTCCTCCCACATCGACCATGTGCAGATCACCGTCGCCGAAAGCATCGGCGTCAAAGGGCGCGGCGAATATTACGACAAATCCGGCGCCATGCGCGATATGGTCCAGAACCACCTGATGCAGCTTCTGTGCCTCACCGCGATGGAGCCCCCCGCCCGTTTCACCCCCAACGCCGTGCGCGACGAAAAGGTGAAGGTGATCGAGGCGCTGAACCCCGTCGCCCCGGATCAGATCGCCCGTGGCCAATATCGCGGCCCGGAGGGAGAATCCTACCGCGAGCACGCAGGCAACCCTTCCAGCACCACCGAAAGCTTTATTGCGATGAAGGTGGAGGTCGCCAACTGGCGATGGGCCGGCACGCCGTTTTATCTGCGCACCGGCAAATGCCTGCGCGCCCGCGAGTCGGAAATCGCCGTCTTCTTTCGCGATCCGCCGCATAACATCTTTGCCGAGGACACCGGCACCGGCGGTATCAAGGGCAATGTGCTGGTGATCCGCCTGCAACCGGACGAAGGCATCACCCTGCGCACCACGATCAAGGATCCCGGTCCCGGCGGCATGCGTCTGACCGGCGCCAATCTCGACATGACCTTTGCCGACAGCCTGCCAGAGGCTGGTCGGCCGCAGGACGCCTATGAACGGCTGATCATGGATGTGATCCGCGGCAACCAGACGCTGTTCATGCGCGGCGATGAGGTCGAGGCCGCCTGGGCCTGGGCCGATCCCATCATCGCGGGTTGGGCTGACAACAGCAATGACACCCCGCAGCCCTATGATCCCGGCAGCTCCGGACCAGAGGACGCGCTGCTGCTGATGCACCGCGACAATCGCCGATGGCGCGGCATCGGCTCCTGAGCCTGCCCGCCCACCCCGCCACTGAGACCCACGACCAACCGGCACCTGACGACTGAAAGAGGCACCCGATGCGTTTGAACCAGACACTCCGCGACGTCACAGACCGAATTATCGCCCGCAGCGCCAAACCTCGCGCCGCCTATCTCGACCGGATGCGCGCCGCCAAGGGCAAAGGCCCCGCCCGCGCCCATCTGTCGTGCAGCGGTCAGGCCCATGCCTATGCCGCCACCGGCGAGGACCAGATGTCCCTCGCCGAAGGCACCGCCGGACACCTCGGCATTGTCACCGCCTATAACGACATGCTCTCGGCGCATCAGCCGTTTGAAACCTATCCGCAGCGGATCCGCGACGCCGTGCGCCGCGTGGGCGGCACCGCGCAGGTGGCCGGTGGCGTCCCTGCCATGTGCGATGGCGTCACCCAGGGCGAGGCGGGAATGGAGCTCAGCCTGTTCTCCCGCGATACCATCGCCATGGCCACCGGCATCGCCCTCAGCCACAACGTGTTTGATGCCACTGTCTATCTCGGCGTCTGTGACAAGATCGTGCCGGGTCTGGTCATTGGTGCGCAGGTCTTTGGCCATCTGCCCGCCGTGTTCCTCCCCGCAGGCCCGATGACCTCCGGCATCTCCAACGATGACAAGGCCAAGGTCCGCCAGAAGTTCGCCGCCGGTGAAATCGGGCGCGACGAGCTGCTGAAATCCGAGATGGCCGCCTATCACGGCCCCGGCACCTGCACCTTCTACGGCACTGCAAATACCAACCAGATGCTGATGGAGTTCATGGGCCTGCACCTGCCCGGCTCCTCCTTCGTCAATCCCGGCACTGACATGCGCGCCGCCCTGACCGAGGAAGGCGCCCGCCGCGCCCTCGCGCTCAGCGCGCTTGGCAATGATTACACACCGGTCTGCGACATCCTTGATGAACGCGCCTATGTGAACGGCATCGTCGGGCTGATGACCACCGGCGGCTCCACCAATCTGCTGATCCACCTGATCGCCATGGCCCGCGCCGGCGGCATCATTCTGGACTGGCAGGATTTCTCCGAACTCTCTGACGTGGTGCCGCTGCTGGCGCGGGTCTATCCCAACGGTCTGGCCGATGTGAACCACTTCCACGCGGCTGGCGGGCTTGGCTATGTGATCGGCCAGCTGCTGAACTCCGGCCATCTGCATCCCGACACCAAAACCGTGGCGGGCACCGGGCTGGACCGCTACACCAGCGAACCCTTCCTCACCGGCGAAGGTCTGGTCTGGAAACCCGGCTCCGGCGAGACCCTCAACGACAAGATCATTCGCCCCGCTAGCGACCCCTTCCAGCCCACCGGCGGGCTCTCCCGCCTCTCCGGCAACCTCGGCACCGGCGTGATGAAGATCTCCGCCGTGGCCGAAGAGCACCGCATCGTCGAGGCCCCCGCCCGCGTCTTTCATGATCAGGAGGAGGCCAAAGCCGCCTTCAAGGCGGGTGAGCTGGACAAGGGCGATGTGGTGATCGTGGTCCGCTTCCAGGGGCCAAAGGCCAATGGAATGCCGGAACTCCACTCGATGACGCCCTTCCTCGGCATCATGCAGGGGCGCGGCCAGAAGGTGGCGCTGGTCACCGATGGCCGCATGTCCGGCGCCTCGGGCAAGATCCCCTCCGCCATCCATGTGGTGCCAGAGGCGCTGGATGGTGGTCCGATTTCCAAACTGCGCGACGGTGACATGGTGCGGGTTGATGCCCTCACCGGGACGCTGGAGGTCAAGGCCGAGGGCTTTGACGACCGCGCCCCCGTGGTGGCCGACCTCTCCGCCTATCAGCACGGCACCGGCCGCGAGATGTTCGCGCTGTTCCGCAATTCCGTCACCTCGGCCGACACCGGCGCCACCGTATTCTCGACCCTGATCGGAGACTGACTCATGCCCATCACCCCAAAAGACGCCAGCGCCCGCGCCCGCGAGATCTGCCAGCTGGCCCCGATCGTGCCGGTGCTGGTTGTCCATGACGTCGCCCACGCCCGCCCGCTGGCCGAGGCCCTGGTCGCCGGTGGCCTGCCCGCGCTGGAGGTCACCCTGCGCACCCCCGCCGCGCTGGATGTGATTGCCGAAATGGCCAAGGTCGAGGGCGGCGTTGTTGGTGCCGGCACGCTAATCACGCCGGAGGATGTGACCCGCGCCGTCGCGGCCGGTGCGCAATTCGGCGTCTCCCCCGGCGCCACCGACACGCTGCTGGACGCGGCCGAGGCCGCCGGTCTGCCGATGCTGCCCGGTGCCGCCACCGCCTCCGAGGCGATGCGCCTTCTGGACCGCGGCTATGACATGCTGAAATTCTTCCCGGCTGAGGCCTCCGGCGGCGCTCCCGCGCTCAAGGCCATCGGCGCTCCCCTGCCGCAGATCAGCTTCTGCCCCACCGGCGGCGTCAGCCCGGACAATGCAGACAGCTACCTGTCGCTGTCCAATGTGGTCTGTGCCGGCGGCAGCTGGGTCGCTCCGACCAAACTGGTTGAGGCAGGCGACTGGGACGGCATCCGCGACCTCGCCCGCGCCGCAAGCCAACTGGCACGCTGACCGCGCAGACCCGACGCCCCCATCCCCCCGCAGCCCCGTGCAATACGGCGCTGCGGGGCAGTCACGCCCCTATGGGTCTAGATCCAGATCGATCAGGCCGGATGGCCGCTGGATTTTGGCGCATCGTCGCAAATCTCGTACCAGCCAGGCTTCTCCGACACGAATTCATGAAACCGGTTTCTCGTCGCAATCTCGCTGTCCAGCGCATTTGCGGCAATCGGGAAACTGTCCTCCTCTGACAGGATCTCCCCAAGCGAGCTGCCGCAGACCCTGCAGAAACATCTGCCGTATTTGTAAGGCGCAGTCGGCTGGTACAGGGCCACCTGATCTTTGCCCTCAACCCAGCTCAGATCCTCCCGCTTGACAAAAACGATGGTGCTCGCCCCTGCCTTTCGGCAACGCGAACAATGGCAGGTCCCCATCATGGATGGTTCCGCCTTCAGTCGGAATTTGACCGTTCCACAGCAACAGCTCCCCGCAATCATCTGATAATCCTTCACTAGACAATTCGTGAGAACATTACGTGAACACATGATCCCTGACAATCCCCAACGCAAAGCGCCACACCGGCAGTTGTGACCGGCTGGCGCCTCAGCAGATCAAATGTTGGATCGCGGCCCTAGCCCGCCAGCTCGTCGCGCCAGGGCGGATTGGCACCGGGGCGGGAAACGGTGACGGCGGCGGCCCGTGCACCGTAGCCCAGACAGGCCCGCAGCTGCTCCAGATCCATCGCGCCGCTGGCGGCATCCGCCAGCACGCCTGCCTCGCTCGCTGCCGCCAGAAAGCCTGCGTTGAACGTGTCGCCCGCGCCCACCGTATCGGCCACCTCCGCCGCCTGTGCGGGCACCTCCACCGTCGGGCCGGAGCGAAGATAGCCCTTGGCGCCCTTGCTGCCCAAGGTGATGATCACCAAGCCGGGGCCCTGTCCTGCCTCTGCGGCCAGAACCTGCCGGATCTTGTCCTCAATCGGAGCGTCGCCCGGATAGATCCAGTGCAGATCCTCATCCGATACCTTGACGATCCCGGCCCCTGCCACCATCGCCGTAAGCCGCCTGCGATAGGCCGCCTCGTCGCTGGCAAACCCGGCCCGCACATTGGGGTCGATCATGATGATGCACTGTCCGGTTTCCCGCGCGGCCAGACGCGCGTAGGTCTCAGCCGCCGCGCCGTTGCACAAGGATATCCCCCCGAAGAACAGCGTCTTGACCTGTTCCGGCAACTCGGGCAGCCGGTCCGGTCGCAGGCTGGCCCCGGCCGAATTCTCGTCAAAGAAATGATAGGCCGCATGGCCATCCTTCAGATGCACAAATGCCAGTGTGGTCGGCTGATCAGAGACCTCCGCCAGCGCGTGATCCACATGCGACGCGTCGAGCGCCGACATCAGCTGCTGCCCGAAGAGATCCCGCGACAGGCCGGTGAACAGGCCGGTTGCCTGCCCCAGCCGCCCCAGAGCGATTGCGGTGTTGAACACCGCGCCGCCGCAATGGGGCACAAAACCGGTCTGCGCGTCCGCGCCGTCCACCATTGGCACGGCTCCCGCGACCGGTGCCGGGATCATGTCGATCAGCGCCTCGCCACAACACAGGATCATTCTGTCTCACCTTTCCAGATCACATCCGCAGGCAGCGCCGCCTCGGCGATGCGATCGGCGTTGGCCATATCGTTGCGCTCGGCCCGTGCCTCGGCCTCGGCATCGCTCAGCCCATGGGCCTGCCAGCGCGCCACAAGCCGCTCCCGCAGCACCTCGCGCGGCACATCGACCCGGACCGACAGATCCCAGATTGCCGCCAGATCCCGCCAGACGGGCGCGTCGAACAGCAGGTAATTGCCCTCGACCACGGCAACCTCAACCCCTGCATCAACCCGCGCTGCGCCTGCTATGGCGATATCCTGCGCCCGGTCGAACAGCGGATAGACCACCTCCTCCTCTGTCGCCATCGCCGCCATCAGCCGCTGAAACCCCGCCGCATCAAAGCTCTCGGGCGCGCCTTTCCGCGCCAGCATATCCATTTCGGACAGCAGCCCGTTGTCCAGATGAAACCCATCCATCGGCACCACCGACGCCGGTGTGCCATTGGCGCAGAGCGCCCGCACCAACAGCTCCGCCAGAGTGGATTTGCCGCTGCCCGGCGCGCCCGCCAGCGCCACCAGACGGCGCGCGCGCCCATCGGCAACGGGCAGCGCCTGCACGGCGGTCACCAGATCCGCCAGATATGTCATGTCCCGTGTCATGCTGCTGTCAGATCCCCGGATGGGTCCTGCGCGCCAGTCATATAGGCCACGGCATCGGACATGCTGTGCTGTTTGGGGTCGATCACGCAAAGCCGCTTGCCCAGCCGATGCACGTGAATGCGATCGGCAACCTCGAACACATGCGGCATGTTGTGGCTGATCAGGATGATCGGGATGCCGCGCGACCGCACGTCCTGGATCAGCTCCAGAACCCGGCGGCTTTCCTTCACGCCCAGCGCCGCCGTCGGCTCGTCCAGAATAATCACCTTGGACCCAAAGGCCGCCGCCCGCGCCACGGCCACGCCCTGACGCTGACCACCCGACAGCGTCTCCACCGCCTGATTGATGTTCTGAATGGTCATCAGCCCCAGCTCATTCAGCTTGTCGCGGGCAATCTGCTCCATCCGCGCGCGATCCAGCTGCCGCAGCAGATTGCCCCGCCAGCCGGGTTTGCGCAGCTCCCGCCCCATGAACATATTGTCGGCAATCGACAGCGCAGGCGACATCGCCAGCGTCTGATAGACCGTCTCGATCCCCTCTTCGCGGGCATCAATCGGCGACTGGAACGCCACCTTTCGCCCCTCCAGCCAGACCTCGCCCGCATCGGGGATCACCGCGCCGGAGATCGCCTTGATCAGCGAGGATTTCCCGGCGCCATTGTCACCGATCACCGCCAGAATCTCCCCCGGCATCAGATCGAAATCGCAATGGTCCAGCGCCGTGACACGCCCATAGCGCTTTACCAGACCTCGGGCTTTCAAAATGGGTTCCATCAGACCGATACCTTTCTGATCCACTGGTCTACCGCCACTGCGGCAATGATAAGCAGGCCGATCAGCAGATAGGTCCACTGCGCATCCGCCCCCAGCAGGCGCAGCCCCAGGGTAAAGACGCCCACGATCAGCGCGCCGAAGAATGCCCCCAGGATCGAGCCGCGTCCGCCAAACAGCGAAATGCCCCCGATCACCACCGCCGTGATGCTCTCGATATTGGCGAGCTGTCCCGAGGTCGGCGAGACCGACCCGATACGCCCAATCATCGCCCAGCCTGCAAAAGCGCAGATCAGCCCCGACAGCATATAGACCGAGATCAACACACGGTTCACCTTGACCCCCGACAGCTCCGCCGCCTCCGGGTCATCGCCAACCGCATAGACATGCCGCCCCCAGGCCGTATGCCGCAGCACATAGGCCAGCAGAACCACCAGAATGACCAGGAAAATCACACCATAGGTGAAGACCGCACCACCAATCTTGATCTTCTCGCCAAACAGCTGCAACAGCGGCGCGTCGGTGGCGATCACCTGGCTGCGAATGGTCTCATTTGCGGAATAGAGGAAATTCGTCGCCAGCACGATCTGCCACATGCCCAGCGTCACGATAAACGGCGGCAGCTTCATCCGCGCCACCAGCCAGCCATTGATAAAGCCGCAGAGGGTGCCGCAGATCAGCCCGCAGACCACCGCGATTTCCGGCGGCACCCCGTAGCGAAAGGTGAACTGACCCATCACCACCGAGCTCAGCACCATGATCGCCCCCACCGACAGGTCGATACCTGCCGTCAGGATCACCAGCGACTGCGCGCAGGCCACAATGCCGACAATGCCCACCTGTTGCAGGATCAGCGTCAGCGCAAAGGGCGAAAAGAACTTCGAGCCCAGCAGCAGCCCAAAGACGATCACCGACAGCACCAGCACGATCAGCGGCACCAGCGATGGCGTCACATGCAGCAGATGCTGCAACCGGCTGATAAAGGAGGCCTCTCCCTGGTCAAAATCCGCAACGGCCTCGGGGCTGCCGCTGGCCGCCGCTTCATAGCTGTGGGGCGTGGTCATATCTGTCTCCGTAAGATCCGGCGTCCGATGGGCCTGACACCCACAGCCGGGGATGCGGCTGCGACAGGGATCGCAGCGGTGCAGAAGGGGCGATGTTTCCACCGCCCCCATGGCTCGCCTTGGCTAACAGCCCCTTGTCTGGCCTGCCTCTAAGGGGTGTGTCACCTGATCACCCCCAGCAGAGGTTCATGCCCTCTTCGGTGTCGATGCTCTCGACGCCCTCGGCAGGCTGATCGGTCACCAGCGCCACGCCGGTGTCAAAGAACGCCTTGCCCGGTGTCGGCGCAGGCTTCTCGCCCGTGGTGGCCCAGGCGCTGATCGCCTCGATCCCCTTGGACGCCATCAGCAGCGGATACTGCTGCGAGGTTGCACCGATGACGCCGTCCTTGATGTTCTGCACGCCGGGACAGCCGCCATCGACCGAGACAATCAGCACGTCGTTTTCGCGCCCGATTGCCTTCAGCGCCTCATAGGCACCGGCAGCGGCGGGTTCATTGATGGTATAGACCACATTGATCATCGGGTCCTTCGCCAGCAGGTTCTCCATCGCGCGGCGACCGCCCTCTTCATTGCCTGCGGTGATGTCATTGCCGACAATGCGCGGATCGGTCTCATCGCCCCATTTGTTGGGATCGCCAAGATCAATGCCGAACCCCTGCAGGAAGCCCTGATCGCGCAGCACGCCCACGGTGGGCTGGCTGACAGCAAGGTCCAGCATCGCGATCTTGGCATTGGCAGCCTCATCGCCAAGGCTCGCCGCCGCCCATTTGCCAATCAGCTCACCAGCCAGGAAATTGTCGGTGGCAAATGTCGCATCGGCCGAGTCGATCGGCTCCAGCGGCGTGTCCAGCGCAATCACCACCAGCCCCGCATCGCGCGCCTGCTGCACCGCCGGTACAATCGACGAGGTATCGGAGGCGGTCAGCAGGATGCCCTTGGCGCCATCGGCAATGCAGGTCTCAATCGCGGCAACCTGGGTTTCATGGTCGCCATCCACCTTCCCGGCAAAGCTCTTGAGCGTCATGCCCAGCTCCGCCGCCTTGGCCTCTGCGCCCTCTTTCATCTTGACGAAAAACGGATTGGTATCGGTCTTGGTGATCAGGCAGGCCGTCACACCCTCTGCGGCAAAGGCGCTGCCGGTCATGGCAGCAATTCCAACGGCTGTTCCCAGTAGGATCTTCTTCATGATGTCCTCCCTCAGCATCACAACGCAACAAAACAGGACGGGCAAACCGTCGTGTCGCCCATAGTGGGCCGTGATTCTGGCCTCCCTGTCAATATATAAATCAACTTGACTTATTAAGTCGATCTTCGCACTTTTCTTAGGTCTCAAAGCGTGATTAGGGTCCGCCGCATGGAACATGAGCAAGTCAGATCCCTGAGCGGCGGCGTCAATCAGACCGGCGTGCGCGTCTTCAACGAACGGCTGATCCTGTCCCTGCTGCAACGCCACGGCCCGATGCCCGGCAGCGCGCTGGCCCGTGGCACCGGCCTGTCGCCACAAACCGTCTCCGTCATCCTGCGCAAACTGGAAACCGACGGGCTGTTGCAGCGCGGCGAAACGCAGCGCGGCCGGGTCGGCAAACCTTCGGTCCCGATGGGCCTCAACCCCGATGGCCTGTTTTCCTACGGGCTGAAAATCGGCCGCCGCAGTGTCGAAGTGCTCTTGATGGATGTCTGCGGTGCGGTGCGCCAGCAGCTGCGCCTGCGCTACCCCTATCCCACCCCCGCCGTGGTCTTTGATTTCCTGCGCGACAGCATCGCCCAGATGGAGGCCGCGCTGCCCGCAGACCTGCTGCCCCGCATCTGCGGCATTGGCGTGGCAGCCCCCTTTCAGCTTTGGACCTGGCACGCCCAGATCAATGCCCCGGCAGAGGCGCTTGCGGCTTGGCAAACGGTTGATTTCGCGTCAGAAATATCGCGTTTCAGCCCCCTGCCCGTACATGTCGTGAATGACGCCACCGCCGCCTGCCGCGCCGAGCATATGTATGGCCGGGGCAAGGCCTATCGCGATTATGCCTATTTCTTTGTCGGCGCCTTTATCGGCGGTGGCGTGGTGCTGAACCACCGCGTGCTTGAGGGCAATCAGGGCAATGCCGGCGCGCTTGGGTCCCTGTCGATGCTGGGTCCGGACGGGCAGGAAACCAAGCTTCTGGATCTCGCCTCCATCCATCTGCTCGAACAGCGGCTGCGCGATGCGGGCAAGGATCCCGGCCAGCTCTGGCAGCTGCCGATGCACTGGTCCGGGTTCGAGGCGGAGCTGACCCCCTGGCTCGATCAGGCCGCCGACGCCATCGCCCGCGCCAGCCTCGCCACCTGCGCGGTCATCGACTTCGAGGCGGTGCTGATCGACGGCGCCCTGCCCGACAGCGTGCGCAGCGCCCTGGTCGAGCGTACCCGCGCCGCGCTCACCTCTCTGGATGCCCGTGGCCTGATCCTGCCGCGCATCGACCCCGGTGCCATCGGCCCCAACGCCCGCGCCATCGGCGCTGCCAGCGGCCCGATCATCTCCCAATATCTGCTCGACACCAACTCGGTCTTCAACGCCGCCCTGTGATCGCCATCAGCCGCAACAGGCCCGCGCAAAGACATCATTGAGATAGGCTTGATCCGCGATCAAAAACCGTGTCTCGCCAATCCGGTCAAAACCTTGCGACAGGTAAAACCCCTTGGCGGGCGCGTTCTCGGCATTGCTGGCCAGCCAGACGGATTGCACGCCCGCCGCCGCGCAATATTCCAGCCCCGCCCGCAGCAAGGCAGTCCCAATGCCCCGCCCGTGGTGGCGCGGCTGCACATAGAGCGTTGTGATCTCCACGTCCGAACAGCCTGGCACAGGCCCCGGACTGCCCCGACTGATGCGGATATAGCCATCAATGCCGACCCGGTTCTGCGAGACGATAAAATGCTCCTGCGGGTTGGCCAGATGAGCCTCAAAGCGCGCGGCCGTCAGCTCCGCCAGTGCATAATCGGCAAAGAACCCGCTCACCCCTTCACGCAGATAGGTGCCAACCCAGACCTCCAGCGACAGCGCCGCTAGGCTGGAGGCATCCGCCACATCTGCAACCCGCAGAGTGAGATCTGGGTGGTCGGTCACGTCAATGGGTCCTTTCTCTCATCGGAAATTCAGCGTGGGAATATGATGGGCAAGGTTCTGGTTTGGCGCGGCCCGCGCCTGTCAGCCGGGCAAACGGCAGTCTACACCGTCAAATCTCCTCAACATCCATCACCCCGTCCAGCGACTTCAGGGCGCCTTTGATTTGGGGATTGATGGGGAAGGGCTGGCCCAGATCCATCTCAACGTCGCCGGGCAGGCCGGGATCCTGCAGGTACATATAGACCTCCCCGCGCGAGGCGTTGCGGGCGGCTTTCTTGGCGTCTTCCAGCACCTGCGCCACCGTCGCCACTGCGCTCGCCTGCGAGATATAGACCCGCAGCGAACTGCGGCCGGCGTCAGCAATCGCCGCATCCACCGGCCCGACAGATCGCACCAGCAGCTTCAGCTGATCGCTTTCCATCGTGGCCTCGGCGGTGATCACCACCTTGGCGCCGGTTTCCAGAAATTCTCGTGATTTCTCCAGCACTTCGGAAAACAGCGTGACCTCATAGCCGCCGCTGGTGTCCGACAGCTGGGCAAAGGCAAAACGGTTGCCGCGCGCCGATTTGCGTTCCTGCCGCCCGGCCACAACCCCGGCCATCTTCGCCATGAAGGGACCGCGCTCGGCCTTGGCCGTGACCTCGTCCAGCGTCATCACATCCTTGCGTTTGAGCGCAGGCATGTAGTCGTCCAGCGGATGGCCCGAGAGGTAGAAACCAATCGCCTTGAACTCCTCCGACAGCCGTTCGGCGGGCAGCCAGTCGGGCACGTTGGGCAGCCGCGGCTCCGGCAGGTCCTCGCCCGCCTCGCCAAACAGCGACACCTGGCTGGAATTCCGCTGGTCATGCACCGCAGCGGAGTAATCCACCAGCGCGCCGAGGCTCTCAAACACCCGGCGCCGGTTGCTGTCCAGCTGGTCAAAGCCGCCCGCCCGCGCCAGCATTTCCAGCGGACGCTTGCCGACCTTTTTCAGATCCACCCGGCGGGCAAAATCAAACAGCGTGGCAAAGGGTTTGTCCTGCCCACTCTCGCGCCGCGCCGTTGTCACCAGCCGCATCGCCTCGACACCGACGTTTTTCAGCGCGCCCAGCGCATAGACCAGCTCGCCCTTGACCACATTGAACGTCGCCTCGGAGCGGTTCACACAGGGCGGCACATAGGGCAGGCTCAGGCCTTTTTTGACCTCTTCGAAATAGATCGCCAGCTTATCCGTCAGATGGATATCACAGTTCATGACGCCGGCCATGAACTCCACCGGGTGGTTCGCCTTCAGCCAGCCGGTCTGGTAGCTGACCACCGCATAGGCCGCCGCGTGCGATTTGTTGAAGCCGTAGTTGGCGAATTTCTCCAGAAGGTCGAACACCTCCGACGCCTTCTTGGCAGGCACGCCGTTTTCTGCCGCCCCCTTTTCAAATTTGGGGCGTTCGGCGTCCATCGCCTCCTTGATCTTCTTACCCATGGCGCGACGCAGCAGGTCGGCGCCGCCCAGCGTGTAATTCGCCATCACCTGGGCGATCTGCATCACCTGTTCCTGATAGACGATAATGCCTTGGGTTTCCTCAAGGATATGGTCGATCAGCGGATGCACCGACTGGATCTTGCGCAGACCATTCTTGACCTCGCAATAGACCGGGATGTTCTCCATCGGACCCGGACGATAGAGCGCCACCAGCGCCACGATATCCTCGATACAGGTGGGTTTCATGCGCTTTAGCGCATCCATCATGCCGGTGGATTCCACCTGGAATACCGCCACCGTCTTGGCCCGGGAATAAAGGTCATAGGTAACGGCATCGTCCAGCGGGATGGCGTTGATCTGGTTCTCCGCCCCCTCCGGCGGGTCATAAAGCTGGGTGCCATCGGCGGCGACATGCAGATCGCGGCCCGACTGGAAAATCAGGTCCATCGCGTTCTGAATGACGGTGAGCGTCTTCAGGCCGAGGAAGTCGAACTTCACCAGACCGGCCTGTTCCACCCATTTCATGTTGAACTGGGTGGCGGGCATGTCCGAGCGCGGATCGCGGTAAAGCGGCACCAGCGCATCCAGTGGCCGGTCACCGATCACCACACCCGCCGCGTGGGTGCCCGCTGATCGCAACAGCCCCTCAACCTGCATGCCGTATTTCAACAGCCGGTCGACAACCTCTTCGTTCTCCGCCTCCTCGCGCAGCCGCGGCTCTTCGCGCAGACTGTCCACAATCGACATCGGTTTCACGCCTTCGACCGGGATCAGCTTCGACAGCCGATCCACCTGGCCATAGGGCATCTGCAGAACCCGCCCCATATCGCGCACCGCCGCCTTCGACAGCAGCGCGCCAAAGGTGATGATCTGCCCCACCTTGTCGCGGCCATATTTCTCCTGCACGTATTTGATCACCTCTTCGCGGCGATCCATGCAGAAGTCGATGTCGAAGTCGGGCATCGACACCCGTTCGGGGTTGAGAAAGCGTTCGAACAGCAAGCTGTAGCGCAGCGGGTCAAGGTCGGTAATCGTCAGCGCATAGGCCACGAGGGAGCCCGCACCGGAACCCCGCCCCGGCCCCACCGGAATGTCGTGATCCTTGGCCCATTGGATAAAGTCCGCAACGATCAGGAAATAGCCGGGGAACCCCATCCCCTCGATGATGCCCAGCTCAAAATCCAGCCGCTCCTGATACTCCTCGACGCTGACGGCATGGGGGATCACGGCGAGACGTTTTTGCAGCCCCTCATTGGCGATGCGGCGCAATTCGGCCACCTCGTCATCGGCAAACTTCGGCAGGATCGGATCGCGCCGATAGGCCATGAAAGCGCAGCGTTTGGCGATCTCCACGGTGTTTTCCAGCGCCTCGGGCAGGTCGGCAAACAGCGCGACCATTTCCTCCTGGCTCTTGAAGTAATGCTGCGCGGTCAACCTGCGGCGCGGCTCCACCTGATCGACATAGGCGCCTTCCGCGATACAGATCATCGCATCATGGGCCTCATACATTTCCGTGTTGGGGAAATAGACATCATTGGTGGCAACCAGCGGCAGGTCCATCGCATAGGCCATCTCGATATGGCCCCGCTCGGTCAGCTGTTCGGCCTCGGGCTGGCCGTGTTCGCCCGGATGGCGCTGCAACTCCACATAAAGCCGATCCGGAAAGATCGCTTTCAGCCGCTGCATCAGGGCCTCTGCCGCCGGGCGCTGCCCCTGCTGCAACAGCCGCCCCACCGGCCCATCCGGCCCGCCGCTCAGACAGATCACATCGCCTGCATATTGCGCCAGCTCCTCCAGCGTCACATGCGGCAGCTCGCTGCCCTGCCGCAGATAGAGGCAGGAATTGAGCTTCATCAGATTCTCATAGCCGGTCTCGCTCTGCGCCAGCAGCACCAGCGGCGCTGGCGGTTTGGGCCGCTCGCCCGGGGCAGGCTCGGCAGACCGCAGATCGACCTGGCAGCCGATGATCGGCTGCACCCCCGCGCCACTGGCCGACACCGAAAACTCCAGCGCCGAGAACAGGTTGTTGCTGTCGGTCACCGCAATCGCGGGCATCTCGTGCTTCTTGCACAGGTCCGGCAGCTTCTTCAGCCGCAATGCGCCTTCCAGAAGCGAATATTCGGTATGGGTGCGCAGGTGAATGAATCGGGGAGAGCTTGTCATCCCGCCAAGCTAGCGTCAGCGCCGCCAAGGTTAAAGCGGTTCCGCACCGGAGAAGCCGCGACCCTGCCCGTCCCCCGTTCCGCCGCGCAGGTTTCACCCGATGCGGTAATATTCAGCGATTATTATTCTGCTTTCTTTGAAAGTCTTATCGAACCCAATCATCAACGCCGCGACAATCTGACCTAAAGTCGTTCAAAAAGAACAGCATACGCCGGTATTCAGCAAGGATCTTGCGCCCCGTATCGACTCCATGGCAGAGTCACTTTTCCTTGCCAGAACAACAGCCTGCTTTCTAGGCTATCGGCAACGGAACCACCAAGGCCCGCCATGTCTTCTACGTCGCATCGAAGGGATGGCACCAAGGGAAAACCAGAGTAACGCGACGGGTTTCTGACATGACAATCACCTTTCGGCTGAACGGTGAAGAGGTCGCGCTGACGGAGGTTTCTCCGACGGCGACGCTGCTGGACTGGCTGCGCGAAGAACGCGGGCTGACCGGCACCAAAGAAGGCTGCAACGAGGGCGACTGCGGCGCCTGCACCGTGATGGTGACCGACGCCAAAGGCGCCAAACCGCTCAATGCCTGCATCCTGTTCCTGCCGCAGCTGCACGGCAAATCCATCCGCACCGTCGAAGGCGCGGCCGGCCCCGATGGCCAGCTGCATCCGGTGCAGGAGGCGATGATCACCCACCACGGCAGCCAATGCGGTTTCTGCACGCCGGGGTTCATCATGTCGATGGTGACCGCCCACAAAAATGGCGCCTCGGATCACGACGACCAGCTGGCAGGCAATCTCTGCCGCTGCACCGGCTATGCGCCGATCATCCGCGCCGCCGAAGCCGCCAGCGCCGAACCCGTCCCCGACTGGGTCCACGGCGAAGATGCCATTAGCCTGCCTGACACAGGCGGCGATGCCACGTCTCTGCGCCCCACCTCCGCCGACCAGCTGGCCGCCGCCTATGCTGCCCGCCCGGACGCGACGCTGATTGCAGGCGCCACGGATGTCGGTCTCTGGGTGACCAAACAGCTGCGCGATCTGTCGGATGTGATTTTCCTCGATGGCTGCGATGACCTGAAAGGTATCTCCGAACAGCCCGACGGCAGCCTGCGTATCGGTGCGATGGTGGATATGAACCAGCTGCGCAGCGCCCTCGCCGCGCGGCATCCGTCTTATGGCGAAATGCTGCGCCGCTTTGCCAGCCAGCAGGTGCGCGCCGCCGCCACCATCGGCGGCAATATCGCCAATGGCTCCCCCATCGGGGACAATCCGCCTGCGCTGATCGCACTTGGTGCAACGCTGGAGCTGCGCAAGGGCGACAGCCGCCGCAGCCTGCCGCTTGAGGAGTTCTTCATCGACTACGGCAAGCAGGACCGCCAGCCCGGTGAATTTGTCGAGGCGATCACCCTGCCCGCATGCCCGAAGGGGCAGACCGATGGCTTGCGCGTCTACAAGCTCTCCAAACGGTTCGATCAGGATATCTCCGCCGTTCTGGGCGCCTTTAACCTGACGGTCGACGCCGGCCGGATCACCGCCGCGCGCATCGCCTTTGGCGGCATGGCGGGCGTGCCCAAACGCGCCAGCCACGTGGAGGCCGCCCTGATTGGCCAAGACCTGTCGGCCGCAACACTCGCCACCGCGCGGGGCGAATTTGCCCGCGACTTCACCCCGATGAACGATATGCGCGCCTCTGCCGATTACCGGCTGGAGGCTGCGGCAAATATGCTCGCACGCTACTTTGACGATCTGGGCCAGACAAGCGCACCCACACATGTGCTGGAGGTGAAGTGATGGCTGTTGCAAAACCCCTCCCCCATGATGCGGCACGGCTACATGTGACCGGTCAGGCGCGCTATGTCGATGACATCCCGACCCCGCGCGACACCCTGCATCTGGCCTTTGGCCTTTCGACCGTGGCCCATGGTGACATCACCGCACTGGAGCTGGACGCCGTGCGCCAGAGCAATGGCGTGGTTGCCGTGCTGACGGCAAAAGATCTGCCGTTTGACAATGACGTCTCGCCGTCTGCCCATGACGAGCCGCTGCTGGCCAAGGGGTCTGTCCACTATATCGGCCAGCCGGTGTTTCTGGTGGTGGCAACCTCCCATCGTGCTGCGCGGGTGGCCGCGCGCAAAGGTCAGGTCAGCTACGCCGAACGCCCGGCCCTCCTGACGTTGGAGGATGCGCTGGCCGCCGACAGCCGGTTTGAAGACGGCCCACGCATCTACAGCAAAGGCGACGCAGGCAGCGCCATCTCCGTCGCCGCCCATGTGGTCGAAGACACGTTCGACATTGGCGGGCAGGAGCATTTCTACCTCGAAGGTCAGGCCGCCCTCGCCCAGCCGCAGGAAGATGGCGGCATGCTGGTCAACTCCTCGACCCAGCACCCGACCGAGATCCAGCACAAGGTGGCCGAGGCCATCGGCCTGCCGATGCATAGCGTGCGGGTTGAGACCCGGCGCATGGGTGGCGGCTTTGGTGGCAAGGAAAGTCAGGGCAACGCGCTGGCCGTCGCCTGCGCCATCGCCGCACGCGCCACCGGTCGGACCTGCAAGATGCGCTATGACCGCGACGACGACATGACCATCACCGGCAAGCGTCACGCCTTTCGCATTTCCTACCGCGCGGGCTTTGACGCCGAGGGGCGCATTCTGGGGGTTGAGTTCACCCATCTGGTCGATTGCGGCTGGGCGCAGGATCTGTCGCTGCCGGTGGCCGACCGCGCCATGCTGCACAGCGACAACGCCTATGCAATCCCCGCGATCCGCATCGAAAGTCACCGGCTGAAGACCAACCGGCAGAGCGCCACCGCCTATCGCGGCTTTGGCGGTCCGCAGGGGATGGTCGGGATCGAGCGGGTGATGGATCACGCGGCCCATAAGCTGGGCCTGGATCCGGTCGATCTGCGCATGAAGAACTATTACGATGCCCCCCAAACGGCGGGCGACGGGGGCGCTGCCCCCCGGCCTGCGGCCTCCCCCCGGGATATTTCCGGCCAGAAGATATCCGGCCAGAAGACGGACAATACCACGCCCTACGGGATGGAGGTCACCGATTTCGAGCTGCACGGGATGACCCGGCAGCTGCTGGAGAGCGCGGATTATGCCGCGCGCAAGGCCGAGATCGCCAAATGGAACGCCGGGAATGAGCGGCTCAAGCGCGGGATTGCGTTTTCTCCGGTCAAATTCGGCATTTCCTTCACCCTCACCCATCTCAATCAGGCGGGTGCGCTGGTGCATGTCTATCAGGACGGCTCGGTCCATCTGAACCATGGCGGCACCGAGATGGGGCAAGGCCTGTTCCAGAAGGTGGCACAGGTGGCCGCCAGCCGTTTTGGCATCGGGCTGGAAAAGGTGAAGATCACCGCCACCGACACGGCCAAAGTGCCCAATACCTCGGCCACCGCCGCCTCCTCCGGCACCGATCTAAACGGGATGGCGGTAAAGGCCGCCTGCGACAGCATTCGCGACCGTATGGCCGATCATCTGGCCGAGCGCTATCAGGTCACCGCAGCGGAGGTGGTGTTTGCCGATGATGAGGTGCGGATCGGCGCCGAGGCCCTGCCCTTCGCCCGTGCAGCACAGATCTGCTATGAGGGGCGTATCAGCCTGTCGGCCACCGGGTTCTACAAAACGCCGAAACTGGAATGGGACCGCATTCAGGGCAAGGGGCGGCCGTTTTTCTACTTTGCCTATGGCGCTGCGATCACCGAAGTTGTCGTCGACCGCCTGACCGGCGAAAACCGCATTCTGCGCGCCGACGTGCTGCATGATGCCGGCGCCTCGCTGAACCCGGCGCTGGATATCGGCCAGGTCGAAGGCGCCTATGTGCAGGGTGCAGGCTGGCTCACCACAGAGGAACTGGTCTGGGATCAGACCGGCAATCTGCGCACCCATGCGCCCTCCACCTACAAGATCCCCGCCTGTTCGGATCGCCCCGATGTGTTCAATGTGGCTCTTTGGGACGGCGAGAACCGCGAGGACAGCATCTATCGCTCCAAAGCGGTGGGAGAGCCGCCCTTTATGCTGGGGATTTCCGCCTGGCTGGCGCTTGGTGATGCGGTCGGGCACTTCGCGCCCGCCTATCCTGCGCTCAATGCCCCCGCCACGGCGGAGGAGATCTGGCGCGTGGTGCGTCGCATCGCGCCGGGGGCCTGAGCCATGGGGTTCGATCTTCAGGATCTGCGCCGCAGGATCGGCGCCCATGGCACGGTGGTGCGGGTGGTGATTGCCGCCATCCGCGGCTCTTCCCCGCGTGAGGTGGGCGCCGCCATGCTGGTCTGGGACGACGGCCAGTCCGGCACCATCGGCGGGGGCGCGCTGGAGCATGAGGCCGCCGAGGCTGCCCGCCGCCAGTTGCAGGATGGCAAGACCCGTTTGCAGACCATCCGCGCGCTTGGCCCGGATCTGGGGCAATGCTGCGGCGGCTCCGTCACCCTGTGGAGCGAGATCTACCGCGCTGCCGATCTGGACCGGCTGGATGGCGATGTGATCCTGCGCGCCCTGTCCACCGAGCTGGGCGAGCCGGGCGAGCCACCCCTGAGCCTGCGCCGCAAGCTGGCGCTGGCCCGCAGCCAGGGGCAGCGGCCCGACGCGCAGCTGGCTGACGGCTGGCTGCTGGAACCGGTCCATCGTGCCGAAACCCCGCTGTGGATCTGGGGGGCGGGCCATGTCGGCCGCGCTCTGGTTGATGTGCTGGCGCCGCTGCCGGATCTCGACATCACCTGGGTCGATACCGGCCCTGACCGTTTTCCCGCCCAGATCCCGCCCTCAGTCACCATGGTTCCGGCGGCGGAACCTGCGGCACTGGTGCCGCATGCCCCTGAAAATGCACGGCATTTGGTGCTTACCTATTCCCATGCGCTGGATCTGGCGCTATGCCACGCCTTATTGCTGCGCGGCTTTGCCTTTGCCGGGGTGATCGGATCTGCCACCAAATGGGCACGGTTTCGGTCGCGGCTGGCGGATCTTGGCCACCGGCCCGAGCAGATCGCCCGGCTCACCTGCCCGATCGGGGATCCCGGCCTTGGCAAACATCCGCAGATGATTGCGGTCGGGGTCGCGGCAGAGCTCTTGCGGATGGGCGCAACAGACGAGTTGAAGAAGGACAGACGCGCGTGACCCAACCTCTCCTGAGCCTGCAAGGTTTGACAAAGGCCTATCCTGGTGTTGTTGCCAACGATACGGTCTCCTTTAATATCGGCGCGGGAGAGGTTCATGCCCTGCTCGGCGAAAACGGCGCCGGGAAATCGACGCTGGTCAAGATGATCTACGGGCTGGTGAAACCGGACAGCGGCACCATGCTGTTGCGCGGCGCCCCCTATGCCCCGGCCGAGCCGCGACAGGCACGGGCGGATGGCATCGCGATGGTGTTTCAGCATTTTTCGCTGTTTGACGCGCTGAACGTGGCGGAGAATATCGCCCTTGGCATGGAACAGCCGCCCGCCCTGCGCGATCTGGCCAGCCGCATCCGCGAGGTTTCGGAAACCTATGGCCTGCCGCTGGACCCCTATCGCACGGTGGGCGATCTCTCTGCCGGCGAACGCCAGCGGGTGGAGATCATCCGCTGCCTGTTGCAGGACCCCAAGCTGCTGATCATGGATGAGCCGACCTCGGTTCTCACCCCGCAGGAGGTGGATATCCTGTTCCAGACCTTGCAGAAGCTGCGCTCCGAGGGCACCTCGATCCTGTATATTTCGCATAAGCTGGAAGAGATCCGCACGCTCTGTGATCACGCCACCATCCTGCGGCTAGGCAAGAATGTCGGCGAATGTGTCCCCTCTGAAACCTCGGCCCGCGATATGGCCGAGCTGATGGTGGGCACCGCGCTGCAGACACCGGAGCGCGCGGGCCGCGATCTGGGCGATGTGGCGCTGGATATCACCGGCCTGTCGGTGCCTGCGCCCTCGGCCTTTGGCACGGCGCTGAAGAATGTGCATATGACCGTCCGCAAGGGCGAAATCCTCGGCATTGGCGGGGTGGCGGGCAATGGCCAGGACGAGCTTCTGGGCGTGCTGTCCGGCGAAACCACCACCGCTGCCGATGCGGTCAAGATGCATGGCGCGCCGGTCGGCCACCTTGGCCCTGTTGCGCGTCGTCGCCTGGGTATTCTGGCCGCGCCGGAGGAGCGTCTCGGCCATGCCGCCGCACCGGATATGAGCCTGACGGAAAATGCCATGCTGACCGCCGCCACCCGCGAAGGCCTGTCCAGCAACGGCTTTCTGAAATGGGGGCTGGCCAAGGAATTTGCCGAAAAGGTCATCAAGAATTTCGACGTGCGCACCCCCGGACCTGAAAACGCGGCGCGTTCACTGTCGGGGGGCAATCTGCAGAAATTCGTCATTGGCCGCGAGGTGCTGCAAAACCCGGAGGTTCTGGTGGTGAACCAGCCGACCTGGGGTGTGGATGCCGCCGCCGCCGCCGCGATCCGCCAGTCGCTGCTGGATCTGGCCGCCGGGGGCACTGCGGTAATCTGCATCAGCCAGGATCTGGATGAGCTGATGGAGATTGCCGACAGTTTTGCCGCCCTGAACGAAGGCCGCCTGAGCGCGCCGCGCCCCACAACCGGGCTGAGCGTCGATGAAATCGGCCTGATGATGGGGGGAGCACATGGGATGGAGGTCGCGCATGTCTAGCCTCGCAGCCGGGCGTGCCCGTCCCGGCCGCAGCGTGGGCTGCCGGGTCGGGAGTGTGAGTATTTTTGGAAAGATGACAGGCACGCAGGCACAGATCTGCGACCGGGGGGGACAACAACAATGATCCGGCTAGAAAAGAGACCACAGCCCTCGCGGGTCTGGTCGATGGCGACGCCGCTGGTGGCGGTGCTGGCGACCATGATCGCGGGCGGGCTTTTGTTTGCGGCCCTTGGCAAGAACCCGGTTGAGGCGATCCGCACCATTTTCTGGGATCCGCTGTTTGGCGAATTTGCTTTTTACTACCGCCCGCAGCTCTTGGTGAAGGGCGCGCCACTGGTGCTGATCGCCATCGGCCTGTCGCTGGGCTTTCGCGCGGGTATCTGGAACATCGGCGCCGAGGGCCAGTATATCATGGGCGCCATCTGTGGCGCCGGGGCTGGCCTTGCCTTTTACCCTACAGACTCGGCACTGATCTTTCCCTTGATGGTGGTGGCAGGCGCGCTGGGGGGCTGGGCCTGGGCGATGATCCCCGCAGTGCTGAAAACCCGCTTTGGCACCAATGAGATCCTGGTCTCGCTGATGCTGGTCTATGTGGCCGAGCAGTTTCTCGCCTCGGTCTCGCTGGGATTGCTGAAAAACCCCGAGGGCTTTGGCTTTCCCGGCTCGCGCAACCTGCAATCCTGGGACAGCGCCCATAACGCCGAGCTGATCACGGGCACCGGCATGCACTGGGGTGTTGTGGCGGCGCTGATCGCGGTGATCTTTGCCTATGTGCTGCTCAACCGTCACATGCTGGGCTATCACATCCGCCTGACTGGCGAGGCGCCACGTGCCGCGCGTTTTGCGGGCGTGAACCCCACCCGGCTGGTGCTGTTCTGCCTTGGCACCTCCGGCGCGCTGGCGGGTCTTGCGGGTCTGTTCGAGGTCTCCGGCCCCTCTGGCCAGATCTCCATCGATTTCAACGTCGGCTACGGGTTTACCGCCATTATCGTGGCCTTCCTGGGCCGGTTGCACCCTGTCGGCATCCTGCTGGCGGGTGGTCTGATGGCGCTGACATATATCGGCGGCGATATCGCGCAGTCCAACATGGGCCTGCCTTCGGCGGCGATCCAGGTGTTTCAGGGGATGCTTTTGTTCTTCCTGCTGGCGCTGGATCTCCTGACCAATTTCCGCATTGCGCTCAGCAAACCCGAGGTGGTGTGACATGGATCTTTCTGCAATCAACCCGGTCCTGCTCATCGCCTCGCTGATGGTGGCGGCCACACCGATCCTGATCGCTGCCATTGGCGAATTGGTGGTGGAGAAATCAGGCGTTCTGAACCTTGGCGTCGAAGGCATGATGATCACCGGCGCCATCGCAGGCTTTGCCACCGCGGTGGAGACCGGCTCGCCCCTGATCGGGTTCCTTGCCGCCGCCGTTGCCGGGGCAGCGCTGTCGGTTCTGTTTGGCTTTCTGACCCTTGTGGCGCAGGCCAATCAGGTGGCCTCCGGTCTGGCGCTGACGCTGTTCGGCCTCGGCCTGTCGGCGCTGATGGGGCAATCCTACGTCGGTGTGAAACCGCCACAGATGAGCGACATCCACATCCCCGTCCTGAGCGACCTGCCGGTGATTGGCCCGATCCTCTTTGGCCATGACATCATCCTCTATTTCGGCATCGCGCTGACCGCCGCAGTCTGGGCGCTGCTGAAATTCTCTCGCGCCGGACTGGTGCTGCGCGCGGTGGGGGAAAACCACGATGCCGCCCATGCGCTGGGGTATAAGGTGATCCGCATCCGCCTGATGGCGATCATGTTCGGTGGCGCCTGTGCCGGTATCGGCGGGGCCTACATCAGCCTTATCCGGGTGCCGCAATGGACCGAAGGCATGACCGCGGGCGTGGGCTGGATTGCGCTGGCGCTGGTGGTCTTTGCCAGCTGGAAACCCTGGCGCGCACTCCTTGGTGCCTATCTTTTTGGCGGCGTCACCGTGGTGCAGCTCAATCTGCAAGCGGCAGGCGTTGCCATCCCGGTGGAGTATCTGGCAATGTCGCCCTACGTGATCACAATTATCGTGCTTGTCATTCTTTCGGCGGACAAAAGCAGCGCACCTGCCGCCCTTGGCCGCAACTTCCACGCCTCCCGCTGACGGGGGGCTTTTCACTGCCCCGCTGTCGGGGCCAATAGATGCAACTGGGGAGAACCTGATGAAACTGACCAACCTTCTGACCAGCGCCGCCGTGGCGCTTGGCCTGGCCACCGGTGCGGCCTTGGCCGAGGACAAGACCAAAGTGGGCTTTGTCTATGTCGGCCCTGTCGGTGACGGTGGCTGGACCTATGAACACGATCAGGGCCGCAAGGCCGTGGTTGCGGAATTCGGCGACAAGGTCGAAACCGTCTATGTCGAGAACGTCGCAGAAGGCCCCGATGCCGAGCGCGTGATGACCCAGATGGCGCTGGAAGGTGCGGATCTCATCTTCACCACCTCCTTTGGCTACATGGATCCCACCATCAACGTCGCCAAGAAATTCCCGAACGTGAAGTTCGAGCACGCCACCGGCTACAAGCGCGCCGACAACGTCTCGACCTACTCCGCCCGCTTCTACGAGGGCCGCGCGGTTCAGGGCCACATTGCCGGCCAGATGACGGAGTCGAACATCATCGGCTACATCGGCTCCTACCCGATCCCCGAAGTGATCCGCGGCATCAACTCGGCCTATCTGCACGCCAAGAAGGTGAACCCTGACGTCCAGTTCAAGATCGTCTGGGCCTTCACCTGGTTTGATCCCGCAAAAGAGGCTGATGCCGCCAAGGTGCTGATCGAACAGGGGGCTGACGTGATCCTGCAGCACACCGATTCCACCGCACCGCAGGCCGCCGCACAGGCCGCAGGCAATGTGATCACCTTTGGTCAGGCGTCTGATATGGCCGAATACGGGCCCAAGCCGCGCGTCTCCTCGATCATCGACAATTGGGCACCCTATTACATCGCCCGCACCAAGGCCGTGATCGACGGCACCTGGACAAGCAGCGACACCTGGGACGGTATTGGCGCCGGCATGGTTGGCATCGGTGAAATCTCCGATGCGGTTCCCGCTGATGTGAAAGCCTCCGCACTGGAGCTGAAAGCCGCGCTGGCCGATGGCTCCTACCACGCCTTCACCGGCCCGATCAAAAAGCAGGACGGCTCCGACTGGCTGGCCGAAGGCGAGACCGCCGATGACGGCACCCTGGCCGGCATGAACTTCTACGTCGAAGGCCTGGAAGGCGACATTCCGCAATAAGCGGCCACCGCCTTCAGATGACCCGCAGCAGAAAGGCCCGCCAGTCCGGCGGGCCTTTTTCATAGCGGCCGTCGCTGTTCCTCTCGCGCGACCGCAGGGCAAATGCCGCCGTCTAGATGCTGCCCGCCGTTTCAATGACAAGCGCCCGCACCGGCCCATCGGGACGCGCCACATGTTCATCGCCGCTCTCGGCATGAAAGATGTCACCCGGCAGCAGGCGCAGGATACGCTCGGCCCCGTCGATGCGAACATGCATGTCGACCTCACCGTCCAGCACGACAAAGACCTCAGGGCCATCGTTGACATGCCATTTATACGGCGCGTCGGTCCAATGCAGCCGCACGGTTGCATCGCTTATGCGTTCGATATCCAGCGCGTCCCAGGCCTTTTCGCCCGTAAACGCCGTTGCGGTGATCTTCTTCATGCCCTACCCCCGGCTGCTGTGGTTGATGTGGTTCATCTCAACTGCGATGTTACGGCTGCGGCAACGGATCGGATACTTGCGTTCCGACGTGATCAGCCTGCCAATCGGGGAATTCAACGTGGATCGGACGGACAAACGGATATTGGCGGTTCTGGAACGGAACGCCCGCACCAGCGCTGCCGAAATCGGGCGTCAGATCGGCCTGTCCCGGACCGCGGTTCAGGACCGGCTGTCGAAGCTTGAGACACGTGGCGTGATCAGCGGATATCGGGTTCAGCTATCAGAGCCTCAGGACGACCTGATCCGGGCGGTCCTCTTCGTCAGAATTGCGGTCCGCCCATGCACCGATGCGCTGACCTGGATGGCCTCGCTCGAGGGCGTGCAGGAGGTGCTGTCTCTGTCCGGTGAGATCGACGCCATCGTCAGATGTGCCGTGCCGGATGTCGCCGCGCTGACGGCGCTCAATGACAGGATCGGGGCCAGCGACTGGATTGCCGGTTCGAATTCGAACGTGGTGCTGCGCACCCTCCGATAACCCCGCGCAGATGCCGGCCGCAGATCTCGGGTCCGCTCCCGCGTCCGTTCATGGGCCGAACCTCAAAGCGCGCGCGGCCCTGCCCGTCATCTTTCCATAAATACTCAAACCGCACCGGCAGCGGCGCTGCCCATCAGTCGCGGCGGAACACCCGCAGCGCCAGGAGCACGCGGGAGGTGGCGGTCACCAGACAGAGCGCGCCAAACACCCAGGCCATCGGCGCAAACCATTGCGGCAGCAGGCACAGGAGAACAAAGAACCCGATGGTCTCCGCCCCCTCCAACAGGCCCCCGGTGAAATAAAGCGTCTTCACCCCGCGCGCATCGCTCTTCATCTTGTGCTTTTCCGCCAGAACCGCGTAGCCCAGAAAACTGGTGCCGTTCACATAGAACGTCATCAACAGGAACGCACCCGCCACCGCATTCTGCGCCGGGTCCGCCAGCACAAAGGCGAGCGGCACCGCGCCGTAGAACAGGAAATCGCAGGTGATATCGAGATAGCCGCCAAAATCACTTGGCTCACTGGCGCGCGCCACCGCCCCGTCCAGACCATCCGCCAACCGTGACAGCAACAGCGGCAACAGCGCCAGGGCAAACAGGCCGCAGGTGATCATCACGGCCGACAGCAGCCCCAGCGCCAGCCCCAGCAGCGTCACCTGATTGGCGCTGATGCCGGCGCGGGCGATCACCTGCCCCTGCGCGTTCAGCACCGGATCAATCAGCGGGCGGATTTTTGAATCAAACATACTCTCCCCTACCCCGCGCACCGGGGCTTTGCCACTCACGATTATGATAGGCGGGATGCGGGATTTCTCGCAGATATCTTTGCGCCAATATCCGACATTTTGCGCTTTTGGTTGCGGCGAACTCATGCCACGCTGCGGCCCATGAACACCGATTTGATCAGCCTCGACGGCACCCCCGCCAGCGCCCTTGCCTTTGGCACCATGCAGTTTGGCGGCCGCGCCAATGCCGCGCAATCGGCTGCGATGTATGACGCCTGCCGCACCGCAGGGATCACCCATTTTGATACCGCATGGGTTTATACCGATGGGGCCAGCGAGGAGATCCTCGGCCAGCTGATCCGGGATGAGCGCGACAGCCTGCTGATCGCCACCAAGGTTGCTTATATCGGCGGTGCGGGCCCTGAGAATATCCGCCGCCAGCTCGACCAGTCGCGCACGCGACTGGGGCAGGATATGGTCGATATCCTTTACCTGCACCGCTACGACGAAGAGATGGACCTGCGCGAGACCCTTGCCTGTCTGGCCGAGCTGCGCGACGCCGGGCAGATCCGCTATCTGGGGCTGTCGAACTTTGCCGCCTGGCAGGTGATGAAGGCGATCATGATCGGGCAGGAATTCGACCTGAGGCCCGCCATCCTGCAACCGATGTATTCGCTGCTGAAGCGTCAGGTCGAGGTGGAGATCCTGCCGATGTGCGCTGATCAGGGCCTGCATGTGGCCCCCTATTCGCCACTGGGCGGCGGGATGCTGACGGGCAAATACAGCAGTGCCCAGCAGGCGGGTCACAGCCGGGGGCGGCTGGACGAGGATCCGCGTTACGCCGAACGCTATGGTCAGCCCTGGATGCAGGAGAGCGCCCGTGCCCTGGCCGATCTTGCCGCCGAACTGGAGGTTGATCCGGCCAGCCTCGCCGTGGCCTGGGCCGCCGCCTATGGGCGCAATGTGACCCCCATAATCTCGGCCCGGTCACTCGCACAGCTGCGCCCCTCGCTGGCGGCGCTGGAGATCGAGATGACGCCGGACCTCTACGCCCGCATGTCGGCGCTGTCACCGCGTCCGGCGCCCGCAACAGACCGGCTGGAGGAACAGCAATGACAGCGGTCGACTATCTGATCATCGGCGGAGGGCTTGCCGGTCTGAGCGCCGCCGCCGCCCTTGCGCCACGGGGGCGTGTTCTGGTGCTGGAGCGGGAAGAGGCGCTTGGCTATCACTCCTCCGGGCGCTCTGCGGCGATGTTTGAGGCCAATTACGGCCCCGCGCCGGTACAGGCGCTGAGCCGGGCCAGTGAGGCCCACCACCGCGCCCATGGCTGTCTCAGCCCGCGCGGGCTGCTGCTGGTCGGGCGCGCCGATCAGGCCGCGCGTTTCGAGGCCGATTGCGCCGAGCTGGATCTGACGCCGATTTCGGTTGCGGCGGCCTGCCAGATGGTGCCGGTGCTTGATCCCGAGCAGGTCAAATTTGCGGCCAGCCATGATGCGGCGCAGGATCTGGACGCGGACCTGTTGTTGCAGGGCTTTGCCAGAGAGCTACGCGCCCATGGGGGTGACATCCGCACCCGCGCCGCTGTCACCGGTCTGGACCGCAGCACCGCGGGCTGGCAGGTGAGCTGCGGTGACGATGTGATCACCGCCACCACGATTATCAATGCGGCCGGGGCCTGGGCGGATGAGCTGGCGCAGATGGCCGGGATCGCGCCCATCGGATTGCAACCCAAGCGCCGCTCCATGGCGCGGCTGCCCGCGCCCGGTGGCCACGATGTCACCACCTGGCCAATGATCATGGGCGTCGGTGAGAGCTGGTATGCCAAGCCCGATGCCGGCAAGCTGCTGGTCTCGCCCGCTGACGCCGATCCGGTGCCGCCGCAGGATGCCTATGCCGATGACATGGTGCTTGCCGAGGGGCTTGCCCGCTATGAGGAGATGGTGACAACCCCGGTCACCCGAGTTGAGCACAACTGGGCTGGCCTGCGCAGTTTTGTAGCCGATGGCGTGCCGGTGCTGGGGCCGGATCCGGCGGTGGCCAGTTTTGTCTGGTGTGCAGGTCAGGGCGGCTATGGCGTGCAGAGTTCCCCCGCCGCCGGGCGGCTGATTGCCGATCTGGTCACCGGGCAGACACCGGACATCGACGCCACGAACGTGGCCGCGCTCGGCCCGGAAAGGCTGCGCTGATGGTTGTGCGCACGGTGCCCGGAGAGGCCTCCGTCACGCTGCCGGATGCAGGGGCAAAACTCTTTGCCCCGTCGGCGGCGCGCAATCTGGAGCCGATCGCGGATCTTCTGGCCCGGATTGCCCCGCAACCCGACGGTGCGGATGGCCCTCGCCCCCGCGCGCTGGAAATTGCCAGCGGCACCGGGCAGCATGTGGTCGGCTTTGCCGGCCGCTGCGCGCATCTGGACTGGCAGCCCAGCGATGTGAACCCGGCGCGCCTGACCAGCATCAATGCCTATACCGGTGACAGCGGCTGTCGCAATATCGCGACGGCGATCCAGCTCGATGCCACCGAAGCCCCCTGGCCCGACGGGCTGGGCCGCTTTGATCTGATCGTGCTGTGCAATCTGCTGCATCTGATCAGCACGCCCGAGGCCCAGACCCTGATCCGCGAGGCCGCGCGCCATCTGGCGGCGGGCGGGCACTTCCTGATCTACGGCCCGTTCATGCGCGGCGGTGAGCTGACCAGCGAGGGCGACCGCAGCTTTCACGCCAAGCTGACCGCCCATGACCCGGAGGTCGGTTACAAGGATGATTTCGACGTGATGGACTGGCTGCAAGACAGCGGGCTGGAGATGCGCCAGGTGATCGAGATGCCCGCCAACAATCTGGCGCTGGTGGCGATACGTCAATCAAGGTGAGAGCTGGCACATAGGTGACCGCGTCGGCCCTGCGCCACGTCAGGCACCGGTCAGATATTCAGCTGCATCGTCGACTTGGTGCGGTCCATAGTGACAAAGGTGCGGAACTTCCGAATATTGTCATTCGGAAAAAACAGCCGTTGCGTCAGAGCTTCATATTCCGACATGTCCCCAACGATCACCACAAGGATGAAATCCACTTCGCCGGTAACATAGTAGCATTGCTGGATTTCCGGAGCGTCTTGGAAGCTGCGCTTGATATCGTCGATCCGGCCCGCTGTCTCGGCCCTCAGTTCGACCTCCACAAGAATGGTCAGCGGCAGGCCGACCGTCTTCGGCTCGATCTGGGCGGCCTGGGTCGAAATCACGCCATCCACCTCCATGCGCCGGATACGCCGCTGGACCGATGCGGTCGACAGATTGACCATCTCGCCGATCTGACGCTGTGGCTTGGTGCAGTCCTGTTGCAGGATCCGCAGGATCGCCAGATCATAAGAATCCAGCCCCTGTGATAAATTTTCTTTTCCCATGCCATATCTGTGCGCAATTTTTGCACGGTGGTCCATGATTCCGAAGCCATAACCCATGTAAAGCGACGTATTTTTGCGCAGGCGCAAAAAAGGATCGTACGATGCTAGACATATTCAGAACCACCAAACCAGATGTCTTTACCACCCAACCAAGGTTGGGGCCGAAGGTTCAGGACGCTCTGCCACGTCGCGGATTTGACGAGGCTGCCCGCGAAATCGGCACCTGGGACGGCTACCAGCCGACCCCGATGCCAAATTTGACCAGCCTTGCGGACAGGCTGGGCATTCAGGCGATCCACTACAAACACGAAGGACCGAGGTTCGGTCTGGGCAGTTTCAAAGCCTTGGGTGGGGCCTATGCTGTTCTGCGCGTGCTTCAGCGCGAGCTGTCAGAGACCACGGGCCGGGCCATCACCGTCGAAGACCTGCACAGCGGCAGTTTCGCAGATCAGATTTCGGAGATCACCGTGATTTCGGCAACCGATGGCAATCACGGCCGGTCGGTGGCCTGGGGCGCGCAGCGGTTTGGCGCGACGTGCCGAATTTACATCCATGCCGAAGTGAGCCGCTTTCGCGCCGAAGCGATGCAGGCGCTGGGAGCCGAGGTTATTCGCGTCGATGGCGACTATGATGCAACGGTTGCGCAGACCCGTATTGATGCCGAGAAAAACGGCTGGAAAATTGTGTCGGACACCTCCTGGCCCGGTTATAGGCAGCCACCGCTGGATGTCATGGCCGGCTACGGTGTGATGGCGCGGGAAATCGTGAGAGACCTGCCTGAACCGCCAACCCATGTGTTCCTTCAGGGCGGCGTTGGCGGGCTGGCTGCATCGGTGATTGCGGTTTTCCATCAGGAATGGGGCAATGCCGCTCCACGCAGCATCATTGTCGAGCCGGAACTGGCGCCCTGTCTGTTTGCCAGCGGCAAGGCCAATGCGGCGACCGCTGTTGCGATCACCTCGGAAACGCTGATGGCAGGATTGTCCTGCGGCGAGCCTTCGCAGATTGCCTGGGAGGTTCTGGGCGAGTCCGTCGATAGTTTCATGACCATTCCCGAAAGCCTGGTCGCCCCAGCCGTCCGGTTGCTCGCAGGTGGAGCATGTGGCGATCCCGGCATCAACGCCGGCGAAAGCGCGGTTGCCGGTCTTATCGGGTTGATGTGCGGAGCGCTGGACCACGACCTGCGTGATGAGCTGAAGCTGGATGCTGCGTCACGTGTTGTGATCATCGGCTCCGAAGGAGTCACCGATCCAACTGTGGTCAAGGCGATCATGGAGGGATGTATCTGACGGGGTTTGTCAGCCCTGTCAGGATCGCGCTGTTGGGTCCGGTACACATGAAAAAAGCCCCGGCACAATGGCCGGGGCTTTCTCATCTCTTCCGTCAGGCCTTAGCCATTCATGCGGATGGTTTCGTTCTTCGGATCATAGGGGCTATCGCAGGTGACAACCGCATCCCACAGCTTGTCCTGGATCTTCACCTTCAGCTTGGTGCCTTCCACCGCGTGCTCAGGCTTTACGTAGCCCATGCCGATGGATTTCTCGAAGGCCACCGAATAACCGCCCGAGGTCAGGCGGCCCACACGGGTGCCATCCTCGGCATAAAGCGCCTCGCGGCCCCAGGGATCGGCATCTTCCGGCCCGTCGATCAGCAGGGTGCAGCATTTCACGCGGACGCCGGTCTCAACCAGCTTGTCCTTGCCGTGGAAGTCCTTCTCCAGATCGACAAAGCGCGGCAGGTCGGCTTCCAGCGGGGTCGCGTCGCGGCCCAGTTCGTTGCCGAAGGCACGGTAGGATTTTTCCTGCCGCAGCCAGTTCTGGGCGCGCGCGCCGACCAGCTTCATGCCATGCTTCTCGCCCGCCTTCTCCAAGAGGTCGAACAGGTAGTTCTGCATCTCGATCGGGTGATGCAGCTCCCAGCCCAGCTCACCGGTGTAGGCCACGCGGATCGCATTCACGGGACACATGCCCAGTTCGATCTGACGGGCCGACAGCCAGGGGAAGCGCTTGTTGGAGAGCGCGGTTTCCGGATCGGCGTCGACGATCACCTCTTTCAGCACATCGCGCGACTTGGGGCCTGCGATGGCGAAGACGCCCCACTGGGTGGTCACATCCTGGATCTCGATGTAGCCGAACTCCTCCATCTTGTCCTCGGCCGCCTTACGCAGGAAGTCGGCGTCATATTCGGACCAGGCACCGGCGGAGACCAGATAGTAGTTGTTCTCGCCGTTGCGCACGATGGTGTATTCGGTGCGGGTGGTGCCGAAAGCTGTCAGCGCATAGGTTAGGTTGATGCGGCCGATCTTCGGCAGCTTGTTGCAGGTGAACCAGTCGAGGAACTGGGTCGCACCGGGGCCTTTGACGACATGCTTGGTAAAGGCGGTTGCATCCACCAGACCAACGCCTGCGCGGATGGCCTTGGCTTCGTCCACAGCGTGCTGCCACCATTTGCCACGACGGAAAGAGCGGCTTTCCTCATCGAAATTGTCGGGCGCATCCAGCGGGCCGAAGTAGTTCGGGCGTTCCCAGCCGTTGACCCAGCCGAACTGTGCGCCGCGCGCTTTCTGGCGCTCATATGCGGGCGCGGTGCGCAGCGGGCGGGCTGCCGGGCGCTCTTCATCCGGGTGATGCAGGATGTAGACGTGCTCATAGCACTCTTCGTTCTTGCGGGCGGCGAACTCGGTGGTCATCCAGTTGGAGGAGTAGCGTTTCGGGTCGAGCGACGCCATGTCGATCTCGGCTTCGCCATCCACCATCATCTGCGCCAGGTAGTAGCCGGTGCCGCCTGCGGCGGTGATGCCGAAGGAGAAGCCTTCCGCCAGCCACATGTTGCGCAGGCCCGGTGCCGGACCAACCAGCGGGTTGCCGTCGGGGGTGTAGCAGATCGGGCCGTTGAAATCGTCCTTCAGGCCGCTCTCGGCGCAGGAGGGCACGCGTTCCGCCATCGCCATATACTGGTCGGCAATCCGGTCCAGATCCAGCGGGAACAGGTCGGCGCGGAAGCTGTCGGGCACGCCATGCTCAAAGCGCGCGGGCGCGCCGTGCTCATAGATGCCAAGGATCCAGCCGCCGCGCTCTTCGCGGGCGTAGGATTCATTGTCGGCGTCGCGGATCACCGGGTGCTCGGGGTTGCCGGCTTCGCGCCATTTGACCAGCTCGGGGTCCTTGTCCATGACGATGAAGGTGTGCTCGACCGGGATCGCAGGCATCTTGATGCCCAGCATCTTGGCGGTGCGCTGTGCGTGGTTGCCGGAGGCAGTCACGACATGCTCGGCGGTGATCACGACCTGCTCGTCGCTCTCCACCAGGTTGCCGCCTTTTTCGATCATCTTGGTGCAGGTGAC
Organism: Phaeobacter sp. JH20_08; assembly: GCF_048056635.1. NCBI lineage: Bacteria > Pseudomonadati > Pseudomonadota > Alphaproteobacteria > Rhodobacterales > Roseobacteraceae > Phaeobacter > Phaeobacter sp. JH20_08. The sequence goes on from NZ_JAYMVV010000007.1 coordinate 231,087, forward strand.
TTCCCAGTGGGTGCCGGTCCAGTGGAAGGCATCGGCCTGCAGCTTGCGGTGGATCTCGACGCCGCGCTGACGGGCGCCCTTGGCCATCGCCTGGGTCACGTCTGCCGGGTTAATGTAGCCGTCTTCGGTGTGGTAGATCGCACCTTTCAGGTCGCCGGTCTCGATCAGCGGCCAGCGCTCCTTGATCTGATCCGGGGTCAGCCACTCATAGGCCACGTCACAGGTCTCTGCGGTGGAGGCATAGAGCATGTATTCGTCCATGCGCTCCTGGGTCTGCGCCATGCGCAGGTTGCCCACCACGGCGAAACCCGCGTTCAGGCCGGTTTCCTCTTCCAGGGTCTTGTAGAAATCGACCGAGTACTTGTGGATGTGAGTGGTCGCATAGGACATGTTGAACAGCGGCAGCAGGCCGGCTGCGTGCCAGGTCGAGCCGGAGGTCAGCTCATCCCGCTCGATCAGCATGACATCGTCCCAGCCTGCCTTGGCGAGGTGATAGGCAATGGATGTCCCGACGGCACCACCGCCGACGACCAATGCTTTGACTTGGGTTTTCATGGGCCCGCTCTCCGGAAAATGATGACTCGTTTGCAGGGAGTTATGCCCCGCCTGCAAATTCCGCGCCAAATCCATCCGACCCAAAACATAACAAAACCGACCTAGCATCGCCCTGAATGCAGGTTTCTGCCCACCCCCTGTCGGTTTTCGAGGTCATGGCCGCGATTTGCCTCTTTGGGTTTGCACAGGCCGCGATGCGCATGGATATGGTCCGGTCGGGGCATATTGCCCTGCCGGAGTGTCCTTTTCTTGTTCTCTGCTGCGGCTGTTTGGTCGGTGGTGATATCCGGCCAGAACAAAGAGCAATAACAAGTGGCGGCGCCGCCAGAAGCGGAGGCGGGACGGAGCACTCTGCCCCGCACGCAAAACGTCGTCTGTGCGTGCCCATGCCAATGGGCCCTGTTCCATGGTGCCGGGGGTGTCAGGCCCGGCGGTGATCGCGATCAGTACAGATCCTGCCATTGCGCCATTGAGCAAAGGTAAGCCGACCGTGCGGCGGCTTCGCAACGGGCCAACTTCTGCCCCTGCGAGGGCAGCGCCGTGAGTATTTCAGGAAAGGTGACAGAGCGAGGTCCATCCCGTCACCTTTCTCCAAATACTCAAATTCCGCCGCCAGCCCGGCGCGGTGGCGGCGGCGGGCGGTCCTCAGATCTCCAGTATCTTGCCGGGATTGAGGATATTTTCCGGGTCCAGCGCCGCCTTGATCGCAGCCATATAGCGGGTGGTCTCGCCCAGTTCCTGCGTCAGATAGGGGCGTTTGCCCTGTCCGATGCCATGTTCGCCGGTGCAGGTGCCCTCCATCGAGATCGCCAGCTCATTGAGCCAGCCCACATAGGCATCGGCTTTTTCGCGTTCTTCTGCGCTGTCCATATCTATCAGCAACAGCGCGTGGAAATTGCCGTCGCCGACATGGCCCACCATCGGTGCCAGAAGCCCCATCTCCTCGGCCTTTGAGCCCGCAGCGCTGACACATTCCGCCAGTTTCGAGATTGGCACGCAGACATCGGTGGAGATCCCCTTGGCACCGGGGCGCAGCTGCAGGCAGGCCCAGTACATATCGTGGCGCGCCTGCCAGAGCTTGCTGCGGTCCTCCGCCGTTGAGGTGGCCGCGATGTCAAAACCGCCGTACTCCTCGGCGATGGAGGCAAACATGTCGCTCTGCTCAACCACACCGGCCTCGGAGCCGTGGAATTCCAGCAACAGCAGCGGCATTTCCGGCAGGTCGAGACCGGAATAGGCATTGGCCGCCTGCACGCTGAGCGCATCCAGCAGTTCGATGCGGGCGACGGGAATGCCGTATTGGATGGTCATCATCACCGCACGACAGGCATCATCGACGCTGCGAAAGGCGCAGCGGGCCGAGCGGATCGCCTCCGGGATGCCCTGCAGACGCAGGGTGAGTTCGGTGATCAGACCCAGCGTGCCTTCGGAGCCAACCAGAAGCCGTGTCATGTCATAGCCGGCCGAGGATTTCCTGGCGCGCTGAGCGGTGCGGATCACCCCGCCGTCGGCCATCACCGCCTCAAGCGCCAGCACATTGTCCTTCATGGTGCCATAGCGCACTGCGTTGGTGCCCGAGGCGCGCGTTGCGGCCATACCGCCGAGCGAGGCATTGGCGCCGGGATCAATGGGAAAGAACAGGCCCTGATCGCGCAGATAGGTGTTGAGCTGTTCGCGGGTGACGCCGGGCTGCACCACCACATCCAGATCCTCGGCATGGACAGCAAGGATCTGATCCATCCGCATCATGTCGATGCAGATGCCCCCGGCGGGGGCGTTTACATGCCCCTCAAGCGAGGTGCCGGTGCCATAGGGGATGACCGGTACGCCGTGGTCCGCGCAGATCTTTACGATCTCGGCCACCTCGGCGGTGGAGGTGGGAAAGATGACCGCATCCGGCGCCTGATTGCTGATCCAGGTGGTGGTGTGGCCGTGCTGTTCGCGGATCGCCTGCCCGGTCTGCAGCTGTGTGCCAAAGCGCGCCTTCAACGCGTCAATGACGGCGGCAATCCCGGCGTCGTTGCGCGGCAGTCTTGTGGCTTGCACCATGGTTCAGTCTCCCCCCGTTCAGCGGCCGGGGCTGACGCCCGGACCTGTCACCTGTCAACCTAAGGTCGGCGCGCGGGCCCGGACAATACCCAGAACAGGGTAGGTGCGGGATTATCCGCAAAAGACAACGCCCGCCCCGGTGTCCGGAGCGGGCGCGCAGTGTGCGGCCCTGAGCTGAGGCCCGGAGAGCCGATCAGCCCCCCAGCGCGATGCCTTCGCGGCGCGGATCTGCGCCGCCTTTCAGCCCGTCACCGATCTCGATGGCATGCAGGCCGGAGGTCAGATCTCGGGCGTTGACCTCAAACCCCATATCCATCAGCGGCTGGGCCATCTCCTCGGCGCTGGTGCCGGCCTCGACATCATAGGTGCCAAAGCGGTTCACCGCATGGGGCAGTGCCACGGCCTGCTGCACATCCATGCCCCAATCCGCCCAGGCGACGATGGTCTTGGCGACATAGCCGATGATGCGGCTGCCGCCGGGGGAGCCGATGGCCAGAGCGGGCTTGCCATCCTTCAGCACGATGGTGGGCGCCATCGAGGAGCGTGGGCGCTTGCCCGGTTCCAGCCGGTTGGCAATCGGCACGCCGTCGCTGTGGGTGCGGAAGGAGAAATCGGTGAGCTCGTTATTCAGCAGGAACCCAGCCGCCATCAGCCGCGAGCCAAAGCCGTTTTCAATGGTCGTGGTCATCGACAGAACATTGCCATACTGGTCGACGATGGAGATATGGGAGGTCGAGGGCAGCTCAATCGACTCATCATCGGCCAGCAGCAGCGCGTGATCGAACTCCGGCGCGCCTGCGTTCACCGCGGGCAGGGCGGCATCGCCCTCAAGCAGGGTTGCGCGGGTCGCGAGGTAATCCGGCGCCACCAGACCCTGCGTGGGCACCGGCACGTAATCGCTGTCGGCCATGTAGCGGCCGCGATCGGCAAAGGCGAGGCGCGAGGCATCGCCGATCAGGCGCCAGGACTGCGGGTTGTCGGCGCCCAGTTCCGCCAGGTCATAGTTGCCCAACATGCCGAGGATCTGCCCGACGGTCAGCGCCCCGGATGACGGCGGCCCCATGCCGCAGGCTTCGAACGCGCGGTAGGTGACGCAGACGGCGGGCCGCTCCTTTACCTGATAGAGTGCCAGATCCATCGCCGACAGCACGCCGGGGTTGCCCTCGGCGTTGCGCACCGCATTGGTGATCGCCTCGGCCACCGGGCCGGTGTAGAAACCGCGCGCGCCCTCATCCGCGAGGCGGCGCAGGGTATCGGCATAGGCCGGGTTCTTCAGCGTGCTGCCCACCGCCAGCGGCGTGCCGCCGGGCAGGAAGTAATCGGCGGTATCCGACCAGCGCGACAGCCGGTCGGCGTCATTTTCGATCAGGCCGGCCAACCGGGGGGAGACGGCAAAGCCCTCTTCGGCCAGATCAATCGCGGCGGTGAACAAGCCCGGCCAGGCGGCACGGCCCCAGCGACGATGCGCCGCCTCCAGCAAGGCAGGCGTGCCCGGTGTGCCCACGGACCGGCCCCCGACCACGGCATCGTAGAATTTCAGCGGCTCGCCCGCGTCGTCCTGAAACAGGGTCGGCGTCGCTGCCAGTGGCGCGGATTCGCGCCCGTCCAATGTCGTGACCTCGCCGCTGGCCGCATCATACCAGACCAGGAACGCGCCACCTCCCAGACCGGAGGATTGCGGCTCAACCAGCCCCAGCACGGTCTGCACCGCAACCATGGCATCGGCAGCGGTGCCGCCTGCGCGCAGCACCTCGGCACCGGCAGCCACCGCATGGGGGTTGGCAGCGGCAATCATCCAGTTCTCGGACTCGACCGGGGTGCCTGCGGATTTGGCCTCAAGGGCGGCGGCGACATCGGCGCTGATGGCCGCAAAGCCGGCATCGGCGGTTTCTGCCGCGCCCTCTGGCGCCACGGCATCCGCCGCTTCCTGCGCCATAAGCGGCAGGGCAGCGCCCAACGTCGTGATCCAAACCCCTGCAATCAGTGTTCGTTTCATCGTCCCTCTCCTCTCGTCTGTGGTGATCTTCTGCGCATGCTGGCATTTCACAGAGCAACCCGGCAATGCTGAGATACCGCCATCGGCGCACAGATGCCTGTGCGTCCGCGACATATTGACATAGGGATGATGTTCCGAATCAAAAAGATAAACCGGAACACTATTCCAATAATTGAACTTCATTAAGAACGTTGATCCACCCCGATCGTTGCAGGTGGACATATTTCCTTCCTGGGACCCCCTACAGCATGGAGGGGACAACCTGATCTGGTGGTCGGTGGCCGTCCTCGAATGTCTTGATATTCAGCAGAACTTTCTCGCCCATCTCCAGACGTCCCTCAAGCGTGGCGGAGCCCATATGCGGCAGCAGCACGACGTTTTCCAACTCGCGCAATCGCGGGTTGATGTCAGTGCCATGTTCATAGACGTCGAGACCGGCGCCGGCGATTTCACCGGAGCGCAACATACGGGTCAGCGCGTGTTCGTCGATCACTTCCCCGCGCGAGGTGTTCACGATCACCGCATCGGGCTTCATCAGTTTCAGCCGCCGTGCGTTCATCAGATGAAAGGTCGAGGGCGTCGAGGGGCAGTTGATCGACAGCACGTCCATGCGGGCCACCATCTGATCGAGGCTCTCCCAATAGGTGGCTTCAAAGCGCTCTTCGATCTCCGGGCGCAGGCGTCGGCGGTTGTGGTAATGGACCTGCATACCAAAGGCCGCGGCCCGTTTGGCCACCGCCTGCCCGATGCTGCCCATGCCCAGAATGCCCAGACGCCGCCCGGCCAGCCGCCCGCCGAGCAGGGCTGTGGGCGACCAGCCCTGCCAGTCGCCTTTCTGCATGATCGCAAGCCCTTCGGGGATTCGGCGGGTCACCGCCATGATCAGCGCCATTGCCATATCGGCGGTATCATCGGTCAGCACGCCGGGCGTGTTGGACACCAGAACTCCCCGCTGGCGCGCAGTGGCCACATCAATGTGATCGACCCCCGCGCCATAGTTGGCGATCAGTTTCAGACGCTCACCGGCCTGCGCCAGCAAGGCGGCATCTATGGTGTCGGTCACGGTTGGAACCAGCACATCGGCGTCCTTCATCGCGGTGGCCAGCTCGGCGCGGGTCATCGGCGTGTCGTCCTCGCGCAGACGCACATCGAACAATTCGCTCAACCGGGTTTCGACCGGCTCCGGCAACCGTCGCGTAACGACAACACTCAGACGTTCTCTTGCCACTGCTGCTCTCCCTCGGCTTTGCAATCTCTCTGGCCTCATGGCATCGTGGCGCAGGACGCGGGCAGGCACAAGAACCCATCCCGCCCTCCGGCCTCTCTGACGCGGCTTTCTTTTTCCCGATGATCGGCACCCGGACATCAGATCAGGGGCAGGTCGGCAAAAAAACGCAGCGCTTTTGGATTGGTCAGGCAGGTAACAGGCAGCGACAATAAGAAGCGAGCAGGCAGTGAAAATTTCGGCATCATATCTGCGGTCCCGGCTGGCCGTGGTCGGCATGATCCTGATTGGCGTAACCGGTGCGGTGGCCCCTGCCCCCGGCCATGCCCGTGACGAACGCGGGCCGGTGACCAACCTGCCCCTGCCCCGGTTCGTGTCGATGAAGGCTGCCGAGGGCAACGTGCGCCGGGGTCCGTCGCTGACGCATAAGATCGACTGGGTGTTCAAGCGGCGCGGGATGCCGCTGGAGATCACCGCCGAATACGGGCACTGGCGCCGCGTGCGTGATCGCGACGGGGCCGGCGGCTGGGTTCATTATGCGCTGCTGTCAGGGTCACGCACCGTGCTGATCGAAGAGGACATGCTGACGGTCCATGCCCGCCCGGACCCCAACGCCCCTGTGACCGCCGCCTTTGAGCTCGGCGTGGTGGCGCGGCTGGGCAAATGCGACATCAGCTGGTGTTCAATCTCTGCCGGTGGCTATCGCGGCTGGGCGCCCAAGGAAAAGCTGTGGGGGGTGGCCCCGGATGAGCTGCGCGACTGAGCCATCAGCCCGTCAGTCGCGGCGGTCGGCGGGGCGGATCGCAAGGCTGGTGCCGCCCAGTTCGCGAAAGCTCTTCTGACGGCAGGAAAACACCAGAATTTGCAGATCATTGGCCTGTAGCGTCAGCGCGTCAAACAGCGCCTCGATGCGGGCATCGTCGGTATAGGCCAGCGCATCATCCAGAATGACCGGGATGCCGCGCCCGGATTTCGCCAGGAGCCGGGCAAAGGCCAGCCGCACCATCAGCGCCAATTGTTCCTGTGTGCCACCGGAGAGCTGGGTCAGCTGCTCCTCTGCGGCGCCGCGCGCCAGCTGGCTGGGCAGCACGCTGTCGGCATCAACCTGCACCTGTGCCTCCGGCCAAAGCCTACGCAGCAGCGGCGTCAGCTCGGCCATCAACGGCCCCAGATATTGCGCCTGCGCGCCTGCTTGCGCGGCTTCCAGCGCCTGATCCAGACGGCGCAGGGTGGCCACTTCGAAATGCAGCGCCGCCAGCGTGGTTTCGGCAACCGCCAGCTGATCGGTGACCTCGGCCAGTTCTTCCTCCACCGCGTGGCTGGCATGGGCGCTGACACGCGCGTCCAGAACCGCCAGATCGCGCGCTAGCGCCTGCAGGCGCGCCTGCGCCGTCTCGACCACCGAACGGGCACGCTGGCAGGCCGCCTGAGCCTGTTCCAGATCCGGGGCCTCGGCGGTCAGGCGGGCCTCTTCGGCGCGGGCCTCGGCCACGGCCTGCTCCAGCGCGGGCAGCCCGGAGCGGAGGGTTGCCAGCTCTGCCGTGGTCGCCTCGGCATCTCCCAGCGCCACGGTGGCGCGGGCCAGCTCGGCCTCGGCAGCCTCGGCATGGGCCAGCGCGCCATGGGCCTCTTTCTGAGCGGCGGCCTCTTCGGTGCGGCGCTGTGCAAGTGTGGCATCTGCGGCCAGCTCGCCAGCCTCGGCCCCGGCCTGCGCCGCGTCCAGGTCGGCCCGGTCCGGCTCGGCCTCGCCCTCCGCATCGGCCTGCCCATCCGAACCAACCGGCAAGGCTGCGATCGCCGCGACCAGCGCTTCGCGCCCCTCCGGCGCGAGCGCCCGCTGGGTGGCCTCGCCCTCTTTCAGGCGGGCCGTTGCGGCATTGCGGGCATGATGCGCCCTGCGGGCCTGTTCCAGCGTTTCGAAACCCTGGTCGGCCAGAGCCCGCGCCAGGGCGGTTTCGGCCTCGGACAATGCGCCACTATCGCTGCCGCGCGCGGGATGCAGGGTCACGGTGGCAAGGCCCGGTATCTCCAGCCTGCCGCCATCGGGCAGGGCCACCTCTGCCCCCTCGTGCAGCGGTTCACCGTCAAGGCTCAGCCGCGCCTCGGCGCCGGGCAGATAGGCAACGCTGAGTGCGGCAGCGGAGGCGGCGCGGGCGTGGCGGGCCAGAGCAACCGACTGTGCCAGATCTTCCAGCCGGGCCATCGCGGCGGCTGTGACAGCCTCCTTGGCCAGCTGGCGATCACCCACCAGATCAGCCTCTAGCGCATCGAACTGGGCCAGACGCTCGGTCAGCTCGGCACGGCGCAATTGAGCCTGCTGCGCAGCCTCGGCGCGCAGGGCGGTGGCGATGGATTTGCGGATCGCGGCAACGGCATCGCGCGCCTTGGCGGCGGCGAGTTCGGCGGATTTCAACTGTGCGGCGGCCTGTTCGGCGGTGCGGGCGGCGTCCTCCCGCCGCTCCGTTGCCTGCGCAAGCGCCTTGCTAGCGCGGGCATGATCCGCGAGGCGCGCCGTCTGGGTTTCGATCCGCGCCGCCTGTCCGTCACGGCGCGACAGCGCCAGATCAAGCGCGCGGCGAGCCTGTTCGCATTGCTCTCGGTGCCGCTTGGCGGCGACCAGCGCGGCTTCGGCAGCTTTCAGCCGGGACTGGCGGGCTGCGGTTTCCTGTGGCGCGGAGAGATCGGCCTGTTCGCGGCGCAGCAGCTGGCGCTGGTCCAGCAGCTGGCGCAGATCGGCGACCTGCCCTGCCAGAGTGTCGCGCTGTTCAGCCAGCGCCGCCACGCGGGCCTCGGCCTCGGCCAGCGGGCCGCCCTTGCGGGCACCGCGACTGGTCACCAGCCGGTCCAGATCGGCGCGCAGGCGACGGCGCAGGCTCTCCATCTGCTGACCGCCGGTCACCGCCTCGACCTCGCCGCTGAGCGAAGACATCAGATCGCGCCGCGCCTCCAGCGTGTCCTTGGCATCGGCAAAATCGGTCAGCCCCTGTCGCAGCCAGAGCATCCCCACCGGCCCGTCCTTTGGCGGTGCAATGAGGTCGCGCAGCCAGGCCTCGGCGGCATCGGCCTGATGCAGCAGCGCGCCCTCCCGCCAGATCCGCGCGGTGCCCTTGCCGGAGGCTTTGGTAAAGGTCTTGGCGATGCGGTAGTGGCTGCCCTGATGGGTCAGCTCGACCTCCACCTCCGGGTCGCCGCCGGCATAGGGGGCCAGCGCGCGCACGTCCTTGTCCCAGGATTTCGCGTCCTTGAAAAACAGCGCCTGAAGCGCGTCGAAGATGGTGGATTTACCCTGCTCATTAGGCGCGCTCAGCAGGTTGAGACCGGGGCCGATGCCGGTGATTTCAACCGGATCGACAAAGCGGCGCACATTGGTCAGGCGAAGGGCCGTCAGCTTCATTCCGCGCCCTCCTGCACCGCCGCATAAAGCCGGTTCAGCGCCGCTGCGGCCACGTCGCGGTCGTCCTGCGCCAGCGCGCTGTTCCGGCTTTCCGCCATCAGGGTTTCGGCGGCGACCCGCAGCGCGCCGGCGGTGGCGATCTGGTCCAGATCCTCGGCCCGGTGTTCGATCCGCAGCGCCTCCTCGTCGAGGCTGAGATGGCAGAAGGCCGGGGCCTGCTCGACCACGAAACGCCGCAGCTGCATATGCTGATCGGCGGTGACCCAGCCCCGCGCGCGCAGGCGGATCAGACAGTCGGGCCAGTCCGGCGGGTCGGCGGGCAGCGCGGCCCTGATCAGGGCGGTGATATCCTGCCCCGGAGCCAGATCCAGCGCCAGCTCCTGCCAGTGGTACTGGCCGATCTCGATCTGGCGCAGCTGTGGTGGCTGACCCGGCCCCGGCAGATCCACCAGCAGGCAGCTGCCGCGGCCCGGATGTTTGAAGCGGTCCCGTTCCGGCGTGCCGGGATAGCGGCTATGGGCATTGAGGGTAAAATCGCCATGCCAGTCGCCAAGCGCCAGATAATCCAGCCGCGCGCTGCTGGCGCGGGTGGTGGCGATGGTCTCGGCACCGTTCTGGTCGCGGTCGAAATCGAGCACTGCGCCATGGGCCAGCCCGATGCGCAGGTGGCCCTCGGGCGTCTCGGCGCTCTCCATCCAGATGGTGCGGTCCTGACCGGCAAAACGATGCTGACAGGGGGCGGGCAACAGCGTGGCACCGGGAGCCATCTCGACCGGGTCGGGCTGCATCAGCAGATGGACATTGTCCGGCGCATGGCGCGCCATCTCCGCCCAGAGCGGCTCGGCCGCGCCGCTGTCGTGATTGCCGGGGATGATCCACCACTGCACCGGCTCGGCGGCGGCCATCGCGGCCAGCGCCTGCCGGATCACCCGCGCCGAGGGGGTTTCGGTGTCAAAGAGATCCCCCGCAATCAGCACATGTTCCGCGCCCTGCTCTGCCGCCGTCTGCGCCAGCCGGGGCAGGATCCCCTGCCGGGCCTGTTGCAGCGCGGCGCGGGTTTCCTCATCGAACTGGCCAAAGCGTTTGCCCAGGTGCAGATCGGAGGTGTGCAGCAGGCGCAGGCTGGTCATGCGGAATGGGTCCTCTGGTGGTGGGCTTCACAGGTGAGTGACGTGCAGAAGTGACAGAGCCGCGCCGGGGCGTCAACGCGGGTCTGCACGGCGGGCTCAGGGCAGGTGTCGGGCGGTCGGCAGGCTGGCGGCGGGCAGCCACGCGGCGGGCAGAAGGATTGACAGACCCGCAATCACCCGGCAAAAATATTGGAGATTTTCCAAAATAGGGATCAAAGCATGTTTGGTCGGCGCCCCCGCTCGGAGGAAGATACGGTTGTCGCCGTGCTGGCGGCAGCGCTGCGGCGGGATATTTCCTTTGGCGTGCTGCGACCGGACCAGAAGCTGAAGATCGAAGCGCTGCGCCAGAGCTATGGCGGCTCCAACCATTCGATGCGCGAGACCCTACGGATGCTCAGTGCCGAGGGGCTGGTGGAGGCCACTGCCCAGCGCGGTTTTCGCGTCACCTCGGCGACCGAGGATGACCTGCGGGACATTCTGTTCATGCGGCTGGAGGTGGAACGGCTGGGCCTGAGGATGGGGCTGGAGCGCGGCAACGTCCAGTGGGAGGGCCGGGTTCTGGCGGCGCATCACGCGCTGCGCCGCACCGAGGAAGCGCTGGTTGAGGAGGCCAATGACGCGCTGGCGCTGGATTGGGACATGGCCTGCCGGAACTTTGCCGCGGTGCTGGTGGAGGCCGCGCAATCGCCCCGGCTGTCGGATATGCAGCTGAAATTCTACGATCAGTCTCGCCGGTTCCGACTGGCGCAACTGCGCGAGGGGCGGCTCGATTTTGCCACCCGCGCGCGACAGCAGCAGGTGCTGGTCGAGGCTGTGCTGGCCCGCAATACCGAGGCCGCCATCGCGGCGCTGGAGATCTATGTGACCGGCGATATGGGCGGCTAACAGCGGGCTGCGGTCAACGCGCGCCGGAAACCGAGACTAGATATCAGCGGGCCTGACCGACCCGATGGGACACCAACATAAGAGGGAGGATTTGAGAGATGACCAATTGGACACGCCGCCGCACGCTTGCAGCACTTGGCGGTGCTGCCGCAGCTGCGGGGCTGGCGACACCGGCGCTGGCAAGCAATCGCAAGATCGTGCTGGGGGCGCTGCGCTTTACCAGCCATTCAGCCAGCTTCATCGCGCAGGAGCGCGGATATTTCGCTGATGCGGGCCTTGACGTGGAGCTGCGGTTTTTCCAGGCGGCCTCGCCGATGTCGGTGGCGATTGCCTCGGGCGATGTGGATTATGCGATCACCGCGATGTCGGGCGGGCTGATCTCGCTGGCCGATCGCGGTGCAATCAAGGTGATCGGTGGCGCCTTGTCGGAGGAGCCGGGTATCGACGGGCAGAAGATTCTGGTCTCCGACGCCGCCTATCAGGCCGGGGTCACCAGCCCGGCGGCGCTGGACGGCAAGAGCTTTGGCATGACCACCGCCGGTTCCTCGTTCCACTATATGGGGTCGCGGATGGCGCAGAAGGAAGGTGTCTCGCTGTCCTTCAAGCCGCTGCAAAAGGTCGGTGCGATCATCGGCGCGCTGAAATCAGGGCAGATTGATGCCTGGTCCATCGTGCCTCATATCGCCAAGCCGCTGGCAGGATCGGGCGCTGTGCATATCATCGGTGATGTGGCGGACTATCTGCCCGACTATCAGGTGACGACGGTGTTTACCTCGGCCAGCAATGCCAGCGGTGAGCAGCAGATGACCCGCGATTTCCTGAGAGCCTACAGCCGCGGTGTCTCCGATTACAACGCCACCATGATCGACCGGGCCAGCGGTGATGCAGGCGTCGACCAGATGGTCGATCTGATCCACAAATATGTCTACGCAGATCGCCCCCGCGAGAAAGCCGCCAAGTCGATCATCAATGGCACCATGCGTCTGAACGAAGGGGCGGCGATGAACACCAGATCGCTGGCGGATCAGCTGGCATGGCTCCAGGCCGAAAAGCTGGTGGATGCGGATATCACGCTGGAGACGATCATCGACTCCAGCTACGTCGACACCATCGGCTGATCACCGGACCGGTGACGCACAACTGACTGTGCCGGTGACCCAGACCGGCACCAGCGCCGGGGCGGCCTGCCCCGGCCCTCTCATGCGTGGAGCAAGACTATGGATATTCGCCTGTCCGGGGTGGGCCATGCCTATGACGACATCCCGGTCCTACGGGACATCACGCTGGAGATCCCCAGCGGCAAGATCGTCTGTATCGTCGGTCCCTCCGGCTGTGGCAAATCCACCCTCCTGCGGTTCATCGGCGGGTTGGAACGCCCTAGCCAAGGCGAGGTCCTGCAGGTGGGGCAGCCGCCCGAGGGCAGTCTTAATCCGCTGACTTATGTGTTTCAGGATTTTGCCCTGCTGCCCTGGCGCACGGTCCGGGGCAATATCAGCCTGGTGCTGGAGGATCACGGCATTCGCGGCGCGGCAGCGGCACGGATCATTGACGATGTTCTGGCGCGCACCAAGCTGGGTGATTTTGCCGAGGCGCTGCCCAAGCAGCTGTCGGGCGGGATGAAACAGCGGGTGGCAATAGCACGGGCGCTTGCCGTGAACCCGGCAGTGATGCTGATGGATGAGCCGCTGTCGGCGCTGGACAGCCAGACCCGCGAACTGCTGATGGATGATCTGGTGGCGCTGTGGACGCGCACGCCCTTCACCGCCGTCTATGTGACCCATAATCTGGCCGAAGCGGTGCGGCTGGGTCATGCCATCGTGGTCTTGTCCCGCCGTCCCGGCCAGATCCGCGAGATCGTGGAACTGGACACACCGCTGGCCGAGCGCGAGTTTGGCGATGCTGAGCTTGAACAGAAACAGAAATACCTGTGGCAGCTGATGCGTGACGAGGCGCGGGCGGCGGATGCGGAGCTGATGAATGTCTGACACCCAATTGGCCGGGGCGCAGCCCGGCAAGACGGCGGGCACCCCCGCAACACCGGCGATCCGCCCGGTTCAGTTTCGCGGCGGCGGCTTTGCCCCTCGCGGCGGGCGCTGGGTGGGCGGACTGGTCTTTGTGCTGCTGTTGCTTCTGGCCGAACTTGGCACCCGTCAGGGCTGGATTTCCAACCTCACCCTGCCGCGCCCCAGCGATGTGCTGGCGACGTTGCAGGAGCTCTATGCCACCGGCCTGCTGTGGACCCACGTCAGCGTCTCGCTATCGCGATTGGTCGTGGGCGCGGCCTTGGGGGCCAGCGTCGGTATTGGCGTCGGGCTGATGATCGGGCTGTTTTCCTATGTGCGCGCGGGGCTGGTGCCCTTGGTGGCGGCGCTATTTCCGATCCCGAAGATCGCGCTTTTGCCGCTGTTTGTGATCTGGTTCGGCATTGATGAGGGGTCCAAATATGCGCTGATCGCCTTTGGCACCTTTACGCCCACCGTCGTGGCCACCTATGGCGCGGTGGACAATGTCGACCGCTCGCTGATCCGCATGGGGCAGAGTTTCAACCTGTCGTGGCTGTCGATTGTCCGCAAGATCGTGCTGCCGGGGGCGATGCCCGGTATACTGTCCGGCCTGCGCATCAGTCTGGCCATTGCCATCATCCTGCTGGTGGCCGCTGAAATGCTGGGGGCGGAGCATGGCATTGGTGCGTATATTCTGGAGGCCGGGTCGCTCTATGATCTGGAGCGGCTGTTTGCCGGTGTGGCGATCCTGTCGGTGCTGGGGGTGCTGGTCAGCAGCCTGATCGGGCTGATCGAACGCCACCTGCTGCGCTGGCGCAGCTGAGCGCGACCGAGTCGCGCATGTGACCCGCCCCTGCCTGTCGCAATCGCATAGAATCGAGGCCAATGGCGTCAAAACGCGCCAATAATCTCAAAAGCGCGGCAATCTGCGCCTCACAAAGCCCATGCCGGCAATTGCACCCGCGCGCGACCTGATTTACACGGGGGCCATATGAATGGCTGTTGTCCTTGCGGGCTGCCGGTCTGTCAGACCAGTTCTGACCCAAGATGACCGCCCGCCGCATCCTCACCGGGCAGCAGCACCCCGTCCATCAGGTGCAGCGCCGACCGCTCACCCAAGTTTCCGATATCGCTGAAAAAAGGTTGTGGAATATGGCAGAAAATTCGACCCCCGACATTTTGTATACCATCGTAGACGAAGCCCCCGAGCTGGCCAGCGCCTCTCTGTTGCCGATCATCCGCAGCTTTGCGAATGCGGCGGGCGTCTCCGTCGGGACCAAGGACATTTCGCTGGCGGGCCGCATCCTTGCGACCTTCCCCGAAGCGCTGAGCGACACCCAGCGTCAGAGCAACGATCTGGCCGAACTGGGCGAGCTGGTGAAGACCCCCGAAGCCAATGTCATCAAGCTGCCGAATATCTCGGCCTCGGTGCCGCAGCTGACCGCCGCGATTGCCGAGTTGCAGGCGCAGGGGTTCGACATCCCCGACTATCCGGCGGACCCGGTGACCGATGCGCAAAAAGAGATCCGCGCGCGCTATGACACCATCAAGGGCTCGGCTGTGAACCCGGTGCTGCGCGAAGGCAACTCGGACCGTCGCGCCGCCCGCGCGGTGAAGAACTTTGCCCAGAACAACCCGCATTCGATGGGCAAATGGTCTGCTGACAGCAAGACCAAAGTCTCCTCGATGCCGGGCAATGATTTCTACGCCAACGAAGTCTCCGCCACCATTTCCGCCGCGCAGGCCGGGACCGCGAAGATCGAGTTTGTCGGCAAGGACGGCGCCGTTACCGTGCTGAAGGACAGCTGGCCGCTGGAAGAGGGCACCGTTGCCGATGCAACCTTCATGTCGGCCAAGGCGCTGTCTTCCTTCCTGACGGATGCGATTGAAGACACCAAATCCGATGGCACCATGTTCTCGCTGCACATGAAAGCCACCATGATGAAGGTCTCCGACCCGATCATCTTTGGCCACGCGGTGAAGGCATGGCTGGGCCCGGTCTGGGACAAATTCGGCGCTGAAATCGAAGCGGCTGGCGGCTCGGCGAACTCGGGCCTTGGTGCGGTTCTGGCAACCATCGACGGCCTGCCCAATGGCGATGCGATCAAGGCAGAGATCGCCGCGCTGGACCGTCCGTCCATGTATATGGTGGACAGCGACAAGGGCATCACCAACCTGCATGTGCCCTCCGATGTGATCATTGACGCCTCCATGCCTGCGGTGATCCGTGCCGGCGGCAAGGGCTGGGACGAAGCGGGCAACAAGGGCGACACCAACTGCGTGATCCCCGACCGCTGCTATTCCACCGTCTATGACGAGAGCATCAATTTCTTCAAAGCCAATGGTGCGCTCGACGTGACCACCGCAGGCTCCGTCGCCAACGTCGGTCTGATGGCGCAGAAGGCTGAGGAATACGGCTCGCACCCGACCACCTTCGAAGCGGCCGCAGATGGCACCATCCGTATCGTGCTGGCAAATGGCGAGACGCTGCATTCGCACGAGGTCGAGGCCGGTGATATCTGGCGCGCCTGCACCGTGAAAAAGGCCCCGATCGAAAACTGGATCCAGCTGGCGATGGACCGTCAGCGGCTGACCGGTTCCGAGGCGATTTTCTGGCTGGACGCCAACCGCGCCCATGACGCCGAGCTGATCAAATACGTGCAGCCCGTGCTGAACGCAGCTGGCGTGGCCGATAAGTTCCAGATCATGGCGCCGCGCGAAGCCACCCGCCAGAGCCTTGAAACCATCACCGCAGGCAAGGACAGCATCGCCATCACCGGCAACGTGCTGCGCGACTATCTGACCGACCTGTTCCCGATCCTGGAGCTGGGCACCTCGGCCAAGATGCTGTCGATTGTGAAGCTGATGAACGGTGGCGGGTTGTTTGAAACCGGGGCCGGCGGCTCTGCGCCCAAGCACGTGCAGCAGCTGGTTGAGGAAAACCACCTGCGCTGGGACTCGATGGGCGAATTCTGTGCTCTGGGTGAATCGCTGAACTTCCTCGCCGACAGCAAGGGCAACGCCAAGGCTGGCGTGCTGGGTGCCGCTGCCGAGGCGGCGACGCAGGGCATTCTGGATCACAACCGCTCGCCCTCGCGCAAGGTGGGTGAGCCGGACAACCGCGCCAGCCACTACTGGTTTGCCCGCTACTGGGCCGAAGCGCTGGCCGCACAGGGGGATGACGCCGAACTGGCCGCGCATTTCGCGCCCATCGCCGCAGAGCTGGCGGCCAAGGAAGAGCAGATCCTGTCGGAGCTGGCCGAGGTTCAGGGCAAGGCGGTTGATCTGGGCGGCTATTTCCACACCGATCCGGTGAAAACCGCCGCCGTCATGCGCCCCAGCGCCGCGCTGAACGGCATTATCGGCTGATCACGCATCGGCGTGTTCGGGCGACATGCTGCCCCTAGACCATAGAAAACGCCCGGAGTGTTCCGGGCGTTTTTTTCGTTCAGACTGCAAAGCCTCGGGGGAAAGTGTCAGGGCGGATCAGCCGACCATGTCCAGCGCTTCGACCGGGTCGTCGCGTTTCGATCTCGCCGCCTCGACCAGCGCGCGAAAGAGGTTCAGATGGGCGGGCTGGTAGAACAGATGCTCAGGATGCCACTGCACCCCGACTGCGAACCGACGGCCCGGATCCTCGATCGCCTGCACCATGCCGGACTGATCGCGCCCGGTGACGCGCAGCCCCTGCCCGAGGCTGCTGACCGACTGGCTGTGCAGCGCGTTGACCTTCAGCTCAGGCACCCCGAGGATACGCCGCAGTGTGCTGTTGTTGGTGATCGTGACCTTCTTGCGGGGGAGCACTGTCTTGTAGTTTTCCAACCCGTAAAAGGCATAGGCATCCTGATAGAGCGCGCCCCCGCGGGCTACATTCAGCATCTGCGCCCCGCGGCAAATCCCCAGAAGCGGAACATCCCGTTGGGTTGCCTGCCGCACGATATCAGCCTCAAGCGCGTCGCGCTCGGGGTCCAGACGGACCTCCGGCATGATCTGCCCCTTGTAGAGCGTTGGGGCGATGTCGTCTCCGCCACCGATGACCACACCATCCACCTGCGCCAGATCGGCGGCGCGGCCGCTTTGCCAGCGCACGGCGCGGCCACCGGCCAGCCAGATGTTCAGGGCCATCAGCGGAAAGATCCGCCAGCCGCTGCGGCGCGAGACGGTGACTGCAATGACCGGTTTCATGCGGCATCTCCTCGTGCTGCGGTGTTCAGGACGTCGGCCGCGTGTTTGGCCCATTCGCGGTTCAGCAGCTGTTCGCTGCGCGGGCGGCTCCGCCAGGCCTTGATCAGCTGGTCGAGCCGACCGTCGCGGGCGATCTGTTCCAGCTCTGCCCAGCGGTTCCATTCCTGGCTGATGGACCACCCCGGCTGGCCCAGACGGCAATCCGGCAGACGGTAGTGATAGGCCGGACGGGCGGCGGTTTTGTCATCCTCGCCCAGAGCGGCGCGCACGCGATCGGGCGCGTAATCGGCCAGCAGTGGCAGCAGATCCAGCGCGTGGTTTCTATCCGCCGCATGGTCGAGATAGAGGTCGCAGAGCGCCTCCATCGTCTGTGGCGGGTGCTCACAGAGGGCATCAATCAGCGCCGCCGGATAGGGCGCGATAAAGGGCTGCACCCGGCGCGACACGTCGATGCCCGGGCTGCGGCGCAGCACCGGATCCAGCAGAGCAAAGGCGGTAAGCACCGGGACGATGTGATCCACCGTCATATCCGCTACTTCGACATTCAGATGTACGCCAAAGCCGTTCAGCACGCCGTCCTGCGTGCCCGTGGCCCCCGCCTCTGCCAGTTTGGAACACAGCCGATCCAGCTGCGGCAGCTGCGATTGCGCCAGCGGCGGGGTCACGATTTCAACAGGGATTAGCGGCTCTGCGAGGGAGAAAAGTGCCTTGCCCAGCCCGTGGACTTCGGTCCGGTAGCGGCTGTCCAGATAGACCTCGATATCGCCCAGCCGGGTGTTCTTGACGTGCGGTTTCGGGCCGTCGGTATCATCCTGCGCGTGGATGTCGCCGCCAAGTTCGCGCTGGACAATGTCCTGCGCCTCGGCGGCGGAGAGGCCACCGAACTCGATCTCGACGCCGACCTTGCGATCATCGGCGGCGGTGCGGGCCCCAGACATCTGCGGCAGCGATTTGACAGCGTCCTGCGCATCCGCGCGTCCCGCCGACCGGCCGTCAAGGGGAGAGGCAAAACCCGCCTCGGTACTCAGATCACTTTCCAACATAATGGGCTCCGTGCTCGCTCACAGACCCAACGTCACCGATGCAAAAATGTTCCACCCCTGCGGGCGCGGGCACGATCCTCTCACGTTTTTTACGCTGCTTTGTTGATCGGGCGATCGGTCGAAATCCGCCGCGGGCAAGACAGGCCCCGCCGGATTAGCAGTCAGATCAACAGCATCCAGAGGCCGACAGCCGCCAGCAGCAGGGCAAACCCCCGGTTCATCCGGCGCGCCCGATCATCGCGGAAGATCCGTCGTGCAAGCCCCTCGCCGATCCATGTCCAGATCGAAAAAGCCACCAGATTGTTCAGCGTGAAGATCAGCGTGATGATCATGACCAGCCCCAGCTGTCCCGAAAAAAGAAGGGGCGCTGCATCATCGGCGGTGCGCGCAGGATCAGCGGGCGCCAGAAACTGGCTGAACATCACCGCAATGATCACATAGGCCTTCGGGTTCAGCAGCAGCAACACCACACCATCACCAAAGCGCGCTGGTCGCGCCTGTGCTCCTGAGGCCGCCCCGTCGGCGCACCACATGCCCCAGGCCAGCCACAGGACATAGGCCGCCCCGGCCAGCGTCAGCCATCGAAACGCCTCCTGCGAGACCGCCTGAGCCAGCAGGGCGCTGGATCCGATCAAGAGGGTCACCAGCGCCGTGGCGATATGATAGCCGGCCGTGGCCGGGATCGTGGCGCGCATCCCAAATCGCGCGCCGTTGGCGGCAAAGAACAGATTACCCGGTCCCGGGCTATAGGCCAGCGGGAACAGAAACACGAGCAGGGCAAGCGTCGTCTCAAGGGTCATATCAGTCTCACATGGCAATGCTCATCCTGACCTAATTGCACCGGCCATGGGTCGCGACCCGGATCCTGCGCATAATATTGCGGTCTGCGGGAACACTCCGCCCGGCTGCGGCGTTCTTTCCCTGTCTCCTGGCGGCCAGAGCCCTGGCGGGGAGGCTCAGCCCAGATAGGTCAATCAACCGGAGAGCCGCTATGCCATCCATCTATGACGCCATCAAACAGGACCATGACGCCCACCGCGAGTTGCTCGCCTCGATCGAGGACAGCAAGGTTGAGGCGCGCGGCGCCCTCTGGAAACGCTTCTACGAGGATGTGAAAAGCCACGCCGCCGCCGAGGAAGAAACCTTCTACTCAAAGCTGATCAGCCAGACCTGGGGTCAGGATGCGGCCCGCCATTCCGTGCATGAGCACCAGCAGCTCGACGATCTGATGGAAGAGCTCAACGTGATGAAAATGTCCTCCGACCTGTGGATGAGCAAGTTCCAGCAGCTGAAGCACGACTACGAACACCACATGGAGGAAGAGGAAAACGAGGTGTTTACCCGGGCCAAGGAGATCATCTCCGATGAGGAGATCGAAGGCTATGGCACACGTTTCCAGAAGCGCAAGGAAGAGGAACGCGGCCTGATTGACGAAAAACGCGAGGACAGCCTCGAAGACTGACGGCAGCGATCCCGGGCAGCCCGACGTCAAGCCCTACGTCCAGCCCGGTGCAGGGAGGCAGATCCGGGCGGGGACCTCTCGGCGCCGCACGCATCATACCGCCGACAAGAGAGAGCCGGCTGCCGCGCGGCTCTCTGTGTTGTCTATCCATGAGAGCCTGCGGGTCGGCGGGCAGGACCGCCTCGGCCTTCAGCGGCGATCAGAGCTGTCGCGCAACCGCCAGCGTTGCCATGGCGGGCAGCGTCAACAGCTCTTTCGCCTGCGCAACCCGCGCCTGCGTGTAGTACCCCGGCTCGTGCAGGATATTGACGGTCGCGGCCAGTTCCCCCTCCAGCAGAACCGGCAGGTTGATCACCGCGCCACAGCCCAGCGCGCCGATCAGCTCGGCGTCGGGAAACACCGCGTCGATCTCTTCCAGCGTATTCGCAACGAAACTGCGGTGCTGACCGTGGACGATATCGAACCAGCTGTTCATCTCGATCGGTTTGGTGCCGGAGGTCGGGTAATTCACACGGTCGTCGGTATAGGTGCGACAGGCCAGCATCGCGCCCATATCCACCGTCATCACGGTGAACAGCTTTGCCCCAACGGTGGCCTTGGTCAGCGCGCAGAGGGCATCGTACGCAGCCTCGGCCGTTGTGGCGGCGGCCAGCGCGTTGGTGAAATGGCGCAACGCCTCGGCGGGGGCATCGTCTGTTCGGCGGCTGCGCATGTTATCGTCGGGCATCGGGTCTGTCCTTTGGCATGGGGTCGGGTCTGCTGTCGTGATTGATGGTCAGTCCGGCAGCTGTCACACGGTCAGCTCGGCGCCACCGCTGGCGGCATAGAGCGCCTGAGTATAGGGATCGCGAAAGGCGCCGTCATGCAGCGCCTCTGCCGGGGCGATCTCGACAATGCGCCCCTTGTTCATCACCGCCATACGGTCACACATGAAGCTGACAACCGGCAGGTTATGGGTGACCATCAGATAGGTCAGCCCCTGCGCATGGCGCAGCACCTTCAGCAGGTTCAGGATCTCCGCCTGCACCGAAACATCCAGCGCCGAGGTCGGCTCATCCAGGAGCATCACCTTGGGCTCCAGCATCAGCGCCCGCGCAATCGCGACCCGCTGGCGCTGCCCACCGGACAGTTGATGCGGATAGCGAAAGCGGAACCGCTGGTCGAGGCCGACAGCGGCCAGTATCTCTGCCACGCGGGCGTCGCGCGCGCCGATGCCATGCACCCGCAGGGGCTCCCGGAGCACCCAGTCGACCGGTTTGCGCGGGTGCAATGAGCCGTAGGGATCCTGAAACACCATCTGGCAGCTTCGCGAAAACGCGCGATCAATCCCGTGGCTGCGCGGCTGACCCAGAACCGAGATCTCGCCGGTCCAGTCAGGCGCAAGCCCGGCAATCGCCTTCAGCACGGTGGATTTGCCAGATCCGCTTTCGCCGACCAGGGCAAAGCTCTCCCCCTCGGCCACATCCAGGGTGACGCCCTGCACCACCCTCGTGTCGCCGTAGGAAATATCGAGGTTTCTCAGAGATATCGCTGTCATGTGCCACTCCAGCTTGACCGGTCGAGCACAGGCAGCGTGTCGCGGGTTTCCTTCATCCGGGGCACCGCTGCCAGCAGACCTTGGGTATAGGGGTGGCTGGCCTTGTGCAGATCGGCAGCGGCGCAGCTTTCGACCACGCGGCCGGCATTCATCACCATGATCCGGTCGCAATAGCGCGCCACCAGATTGAGATCATGGCTGATCAGGATCAGCCCCATGCCCTTGTCCCGCACCAGATCGTCGATCAGATCCAGCACCTGCGCCTGTACCGAGACATCCAGCGCCGAAGTCGGCTCATCCGCGATCAGCAGATCCGGGCGCGGGATCAGCATCATCGCGATCATCACCCGCTGCCCCATGCCGCCCGAGACCTGATGCGGATACATCTGCGCCACCAGTTCGGGGTCGTTGATGCGCACCGCCTCCAGCATGTCCAGCACGCGGGCGCGGGTGTCGCGGCGGCTGAGACGTTCGTGGACATCCAGCGCCTCGGCGATCTGTGCGCCGATGGTCATCACCGGATTGAGCGAGAATTTCGGATCCTGCATGATCATCGAAATCCGCGCGCCGCGGATATTGCGCATCTGACGTTCGCTGAGTGTTTGCAGCTCCTGCCCCTCCAGCGCCAGCCGGTCCGCCGTCATCTGGCCCGGGCGGCGGATCAGCCGCAGGATCGCACGGCCGGTCATGGATTTGCCCGATCCGCTCTCGCCGACGATACCGAGGCGTTCGCGGCCCAATGTGAAGCTCAGCCCCTTGACCACCTCTACCCGCCCCTGGGGTGTCGGGAAGCTGACGCGGAGGTTGTCGACCTCCAGCAGGGGTGTGGACGTGGATTGGCTCATGACTTGCCCCCCTGTTTGGGGTCCAGCACATCGCGCAACCCGTCGCCAAGAAAACAGAAGCCGAGGCTGACCACGATGATGGCAATGCCGGGCATGGTCGCCACCCACCACTGGTCCAGAATGAACACCCGCCCGCGCGAGATCATCGCGCCCCATTCCGGCAGCGGCGGCTGCGCGCCCAGACCCAGAAACCCAAGACCCGCCGCCGTCAGGATGATCCCGGCCATATCCAGCGTCACCCGCACGATCATTGATGAGGTACAGAGCGGCAGCACATGGTGCAGGATGACCCGACTGTGTGAAGCCCCCAGCAGGCGCGTCGCGGCGATGAATTCGGCGTTGCGGAAGGTCAGTGTCTCGGCCCGTGCGATGCGGGCATAGGCAGGCCATGCGGTGATTGCGATGGCGATGATCGCGTTTTCGATCCCCGGCCCCAAGGCGGCAACAAAGGCCAGCGCCAGAATCAGCTTGGGCATCGACAGGAAGACGTCCGTGATCCCCATCAGGATGCGGTCGATCCAGCCGCCGAAATAGCCCGAAATCGCCCCGATGATCAGCCCCAGCGGCGCCGAGATCACCGCCACCAGCGCCACGATCATCAGCGTGATGCGCGCGCCGTAAACCACGCGGGAGAAGATATCGCGCCCCAGCTCATCGGTGCCCATCCAATGGGCGGCAGAAGGCGGTAACAGGCGCGAGGACAGGTCCTGCCCCACCGGGCTATGCGGCGCGATCCAAGGCGCCAGCGCCGCTGCAAGAATGAGGATCGTGATGATCAGTGCCCCCAGCACTGCCAGCGGGTTGCGCATCAGCGCCAGCGTCATACGATAGGCGCGCCCTGCGGTGGCCTGGGTCCGGGTGGCGGGGGAGTCGTCGAGCAACCAGTCGCGGCTCAGCATCACAGGCTCCTTGGATCAAGAACCCGGTACAGCACATCCGAGATCTTGTTGATGAAGATGAAGACCGCGCCAATCACCAGCGTCGAGCCAAGCACGGCATTCATATCCGCATTCAGCAGCGCCACGGTGAGGTAATTGCCGATGCCGGGCCAGCTGAACACCGTCTCAATCATCACCGACCCTTCCAGCAGAGCGGCATAAGAGAGGCCGATTACGGTGATCAGCGGCACCCGGATCGGTTTGAACCCATGCACCCATATCACTTTCCATTCCGGCACGCCCTTGACGCGGGCGGTGGTGATGAACTCCTGACTGAGCTGGTCCAACATGAAACTGCGGGTCATGCGCGCGATATAGGCGAGGCTGAAAAACCCGAGGATGGCCGCAGGCAGCACCAGATGCGAGAGCGCGTTCCAGAACACCTCGGTGTCGCCGACCAGCAGGCTATCGACCAACAACAGGCCGGTGACCGGATCAATCAGCCCGTCATAGAAAATATCGACCCGCCCCGGTCCCGCGACCCAGCCCAGACCCGCATAAAACACCGCCAGTCCGACCAGCCCGAGCCAGAAGGCGGGCACCGAATAGCCCAGCAGCGCAAAGACGCGAATGATCTGATCGACCCAGGTGCCCTGACGCGCGGCGGCCCAGACGCCCATGGGCACGCCCATCATCACACCAATCAGTATGCCCAGCGTGGCCATCTCCAGCGTGGCGGGAAACACCCGCGCGAGGTCGGACACGACGGGCCGGTTGGTGGAGACGGAACGCCCCAGATCGCCCTGAAACACATCGCCCACATAGGATAGGAACTGGATCACCAGCGGCCGGTCCAGCCCCATGGCAACCCGCGCCGCGTCATATTGATCCTGTGTGGCGCGGTCGCCGACCACGGACAGAACCGGATCAATCGGCACCACACGGCCAATGAAAAACGTGATCGCCAGAAGCCCGAGAAAGGTCAGCGTCGACACGATGGCAAAACCGGCAAGCCCCTGCCCCCAGCGCAGAATTGCGCGCCGTCTCTGTGCTGCTCTGGTCAAGATATCCTGCCCTCCACATGGTCGATCCGCACCGCATCCGATCGGCGGACGGTCGGCGCGACACCATCAGGCATAAATATTATTTTTCTCGATAGCAAAATTTTTTTGCTTCACAATAATTTTTTTCCTAAGCTGCCCGAAGCAAGCCCAAACCGAGAGCCACCGATGACCCCTGCCAGCCCTGCCGCCAAACCCGCCAAGACCCGCAGCAGCCCGGGGCCGATGCTGGGCGCGCTGATCCGCAAGCGGCGCAAGCAGATGGGGCTGACGCTTCAGGCGCTTGGCGATACCGCCGGGGTGTCGGTGGGCTATCTGAGCCAGGTGGAGCGCGACAACGCCACCCCGACGCTGGGCACGCTGGCGCAGATTGCCGCTGCGCTGGAGGTGGGGCTGGAGTATTTCATCGCCACGCCCAAGCCGTCGGATGCGCTGACGCGGGCGGCAACGCGCACGCAGTTTTCACTGGCGGGATCGTCACTCACCTATGAGGCGCTCGGCGCGCAGTTTCCGGGCGCGGAGCTGTCCAGCTACATCCTGCATGTCCCGCCCGGATACGTCTCCGAAGAGGTCAGCCACGAGGGCGAAGAGATGCTTTATGTGCTGGAGGGCGAGATCGACCAGTCGCTGGACGGGCAGGTGTTCCGCCTTACCGCCGGCGACAGCCTGCATTACAGCGGCCTTACCTCACATTCCTGGAGCAATCCGACCGAACAGCCCGCGCGGCTGTTGTGGACCGGCACGCTCAGCGTTTTGCACAGCAAGAATACCCCCAACCTGCCGTGACCCGGATCGCTCCCCAGTGGGCAGAGCCGATGCGGCAGACAACAAGACATCAAAACAGGGAGACTGACATGAAACTCGTGAAATCCGCCTTGCTGGCCAGCGTGATGGCCCTGCCCTTGGCGAGCGCCGCTGTTGCAGACACGCCCGCCAATGCGCTGATCGTGGCGCAGAACATCGACGATATCGTCGCCATTGACCCCGCACAGGCCTATGAGTTCACCTCGGGCGAGCTGGTGACCAACCTCTACGACCGGCTGGTGCAATATGACGCCGAGGATCCCACCGTTCTGGCGCCGGGCCTTGCCAGCGCCTGGGAGATTGACGCGGAGGCCAAGACCATCCGCTTTTCCCTGCGCGATGATGCGGTGTTCCACTCGGGCAATCCGGTGCGCAGCGAGGACGTGGTGTTCTCGCTTGCCCGGGTGATCAAGCTGAACCTGACCCCCGCCTTTATTCTGGCGCAGCTGGGCTGGACGGCGGAGAATGTCGATCAGATGGTCACCGCAGATGGCAATAGCATCACCATCAAATACGAAGGGGATTTTTCCCCCGCCTTTGTCATGAACGTACTGGCCGCCCGCCCCGCCTCCGTGGTGGACAAAGAGGTGGTGATGGCCAATGCCGTGGACGGTGACATGGGCAATGGCTGGCTGAATGAAAACGCCGCAGGCTCCGGCCCGTTCAAGCTGCAAGGCTACCGCCCGGCGCAGATGGTGCGGCTGGCGGCAAACCCCGCCTATTTCAAAGGCGCGCCGAAGATGGAGAGCGTCATCATCCGCCATGTGGCCGAGGCGGCGACGCAGGAACTGCTGCTGGAATCCGGCGATATCGACATGGCCCGCAACCTGACGCCCGATCAGATCCGCGGCTTTGACAGCGACGCCATCAAGGTGGAGACCTACCCGCAGGCCGCGGTGCATTTCCTGTCCTTCAACCAGAAGACCGACAGTCTGACCGATCCGGCCGTCTGGGAGGCCGCGCGCTATCTGGTGGATTACAAGGGGATGACCGATACCATCATCAACGGCCAGATGGAGATCCATCAGGCGTTCTGGCCCAAGGGCTTTCCCGGCTCCTACGATGAGACCCCGTTCGGCTATGACCCGGAGCGGGCCAAGTCCATCCTCAGCGACGCGGGGATCAAATCCCCGATCACCGTCTCGCTGGATGTGATCAACGCAGCCCCCTTTACCGATATGGCGCAGTCCCTACAGGCCAGCTTTGCCGACGCGGGGATCAACTTTGAAATCCTCCCCGGCACCGGCAGCCAGGTGATCACCAAATATCGCGAGCGCAGCCATGAGGCGATGCTGCTCTACTGGGGCCCGGATTTCATGGACCCGCATTCCAACGCCAAGGCCTTTGCCTATAATTCCGACAACTCGGACGACAGCTATGCGGCGACCACCACCTGGCGCAACGCCTGGGCTGTGCCGGAGGAGATGAACGCCAAGACCAAGGCCGCCCTCACCGAGGCAGATCCTGAAAAACGGCTGGAGATGTACCGCGAATTGCAGGCCGACGTGCAGCAAAGCTCCCCCATCGTGATCATGTTCCAGGCGGCCTATCAGGTGGCGATGGACGCGGATGTCTCCGGCTATGTGAACGGTGCGACCTCTGATTTTGTTTTCTACCGTCTGGTGGAAAAGAACTGATCCCCGGCGCCCCTTGGTGCCTAGGCCTGTCCCCTGTCTGACGGGGGCAGGCCGCTCGGGGCCGGTGCTGACATGAGCCGGCCCCTTTTTCCAATGTCGACCGCAATCAAGACGCCCCGCCCCTCACAACCGGGCGCGCGGCAGGAGCCAGATAGATGACAACGCCCCCCTATGCAGACCGGCTGAACCGGCTGCGTCACCGCATGACAGAAACCGCCACCGATCTGGTGGTGCTAGGCCCCTCCAGCCATATGATGTGGCTGTCGGGTGTGAACCCCCATGGCGACGAACGCCCGGTGATGCTGATGGTCAGCCAGAACCATGCGGGATTTCTGATGCCGGCGCTTAATGCTGATGCCGCGCGTACGGCAACCGACCTGCCATTTCGCTGCTGGTCGGATGACGAAGGCCCGGATGCGGCCCTTGCCACGCTGCTGAGCGACTGCGATGCCACAGCTGGCGGCCTGTCGGTGGTGCTGGATGAAACCATGCGCGCCGATTTTGCCCTGCGGGTTTTGGATGCGATGGACGCGCCCAGCCGCCGCTTTACCGATGATACAGTTGGCCTGCTGCGCGCGATGAAGGACGCCGCAGAATATGACGCGTTGAAGGCCGCGCATCTGTTGAATGATGCCGCCGTGACCGAAGCGTTCTCCCGTCTCGAAGAAGGCATGAGCGAGCTGGATGTGCAGGCCATCCTGCATGAATATTACAAGGCCCATGGCGCCAGCGCGGAATTCACTATCGTCGGCTTTGGCGCCAATGGCGCCTTCCCGCATCACCACACCGGGGACACAAGGCTGAGCCGCGATATGGCTGTGCTGATCGACACGGGATGCCGTCTGAATGGCTACCCCTCTGACATGACCCGCTGCGGCTGGTTCGGCACACCGGAAACGGAATATGAGCAGGTGTTCGAAGTGGTCGAGGCCGCGGTAAAGGCAGCTGTTCAGGCGGCAAAACCCGGCGTTCGCGCCAGTGAGGTCGACCGTGCCGCCCGCGATACCATTGCCGCCGCCGGCTATGGGGCGCAATTCCTGCATCGCACCGGCCACGGGCTGGGCATCGACGTGCATGAACCGCCCTATATCACCGCGACATCGGAGGTTGAGCTGCGCGCAGGCAATGTGTTCTCGATCGAACCGGGGATTTACCTCAAGGACCGTTTCGGCGTGCGTCTGGAGGAGATCGTGATCCTGCGCGAAGATGGCGCCGAGATCCTGTCAGAGATGCCCCGCAGCATGCAGCGGCGCTGACTGATCAGGCTCCGAAAAAACGGTCGGCGCCCCGGTTTCTGGTGGCGCCGATCAGACTTCGCTCTCCAGCAGCTCGTCGATCAGGGACAGCAGCTCGATTGGTTCAAAGGGTTTGGTCAGCGAAGCCGTGGCCCCAAGATCACGTGACGTGACCAACAGATTCTCCAGCCCCGGGGCTTTGGTTGCACCGGACATTGAGATAACCGGCGGGATCTTGTGGCCCTCTCGGGCACGCCCCTGCAGGAAGGCAAGCAGGATCACGCCGCCATCCGGCACCGCACGGTTGTTTTTCTTTACGATCAGATCGGCGATTACCAGATCGAAGTCATATTCATCGTATTGCGCAATGGCCTGAGTTGCGTCCGTGCAGAAGATCGGGAAATGCCCGGCCCGCTCCAGCGAGACCTGCAACAGGTCGGCAAAAACCTCGTCGTCTTCGAGAACCAGAAGATTTGCCATCGCATTCCCTTTTCAAACGGACCAGTACCACATAACTGCGCCGAAACGCCGACCGGATTGCTGATGTTTCCCATGCCGCATCGGTTTTAACGGCCAGCCCGGGATTGATCAATTGTGTTGGCTGCGACAATTCGTTTTGATTGCAACTGTTGGTCGGTTTGATCCGACATTGCGCCCGGACAGGTGGTAGCCTGACGGCATCGGACCGGCGATATCAGGCGGGCAGCATCAGGCGGGCAGAGGCAAGGCGGAGCGTTCGAGACATGATCAGACAGGTTTGGCGCGGCGTGGCCTTGCTGGCGGTTCTTGCCATAGCCCCGCCCGTGTGGTCGCAGCAGGCCCCGGAGCCGTTACGGATCGGTGTGCTGCCGATCCCGCCTTTCGCGCAGCTGGATCCTGATGCGCAGGCAACCGGGTTCCTGGTTGAGCTCGCCGAGGAGATCGCGGGCGAACTCGGCACCGGCATCACGCTGGTTCCGCTGTCCACCAGCCGCGAGTTCGTCGAGTCACAGGCCACCGGGCGGACCGATATGATCGCGGGCATTGCACAGCTGCCCGCACTGCGTGACACCAATGTGTTTTCCCGCAGCATTTCGCGTGAAACCCTGCGCCCGATGGTCCGTATCGCACAGGCGCAATCCCTCTCGACCACCTCGCTCAGCGGCAGGCGGGTGGGCATCGTGCCCCCGGCTGTAGGATCGGAGGAGCAGGCCTTTCTCGCGCGCAACACGGCCGTGGAGTTCGAGTCACCCGAGGCCGCAATCATGGCGCTGCTGTCAGAGCGGGTTGACGCCGTGCTGATCCCGGAGCCCGTCGCTTTCAACATCGCGAAACTGGCGTCCGTTGATGGCCGGGTCAGCTTCCTGAACCCGCCCTTGCGGCAGTTCGAGAGGTTCATCGCCCTGCATCAAAGCCGTGCCGACCTGCTGCCTGACATCGAAGCCGCGCTGGACCGGATCGAAGGCGACCGTCGACTAGATAATCTGCTGCGCAAGTATTTTCTGGACATTCCACTGCCCGCCCCCGAGGTGCTTCGCGTCGGCGTGCGCCACGCGCCGCCCTATCAGGTGATCGAACCGGATGGCAGCTTTTCAGGTTTTGGCGTCGAGACCCTACGCGATCTGGCAGGGCGCACCGGGCTGAAACTGGCATTCCACAGCATCAGCGACGACGACTGGCGGCGTGGGCCGCAGTCGGACACCTACGATATCCTGCCCGCCGCCAGCATCACGACCGAACGTTCTGCAAGGATGGATTTTGCCCATCCCATCCTGGCCACGGATCAATCCGTCTTTACCCGTCCGGCGGATGCCGCAGAGCTGAGGCGGCCCGAGGATTTGCAAGGGCGCCGCATCGGCCTGCGATCAGACAACGCAGCCGCGATCGCGCTGGCAACCGCCAATGGCTGGACCATCGTTGCGATGGCAGAGGCCAGGGACCTGCTGGCGGCGTTGCAGGATCGGCGGATCGACGCGGTGATCTATCAATCTGACACCCTGCCCCTGGCGGCCGCGCGATGGGGCGATCCTGAGAGTATAACCGAGGCGCTCCCCGCGCTGCTGACCACGGAACGCGCCGCCGCGCTGCGCTTTGGTCTGGGCGAGATCCGCGACAAGCTGGATCTGGCCCTGCCGCAATATCTGGTGTCCGCCGATTACGCCGAGCTGCGCCGTCAGTATTTTGAACCGGCAGAGTTCTGGACCTCGGACCGGCTTGCGCTGCTGGGCTATGGTCTTGTGGGCGGTGTTCTGGGCCTGCTGGGTATTCTTGGCACCGGCCAATTGCGCGCCCGACGCCGCACCGCCGCTGAAAAGGCCAGACAAGCCGCCGAGGTGGCCGAGATCCGCGACGAGCTGGAAACCGTGCTGAATGCCGCCACCAGCGGTATTGTCGCACTGGATCGCGACGGCCAGATCATTCGCATCAACCGCCGCGCCCGTCGCATGTTGGGGGGTGTCTCGCAACCGGTGCCATTCGCCTGGCCGCAGGATATCTATTTTCTCGACAGTGAAAGCAACACCCCGCTTGAAGACAGCGCCGACCCGATCCGCCGCGCCCGCTCAGGCCATGTGTTGACCGGTGAAACCCATCTGCTGCGCCGCCACGCCGACAGCGAGGACTATCGTTATGTCCGCGTCACAAGCGCCGTTCTGGACAATGAGGAACACGGTATCTCGCTGGTTCTTGTGATCGACGATATTTCCAGCGAAGAACGCAACCGACTGGCAAGCGAACGCAAGAATCGGCTGGATGCCCTCGGCCAATTCACCGGCGGGATCGCCCATGATTTCAACAATCTGCTGGCCTCCATGCTCTACGCCGTAGAACTGGCGCGCAGCTCCGAGACGCCGGACAGCAGGGCGCGGTTTCTCAACATTGCAGCTGGCGCAATCGACAAGGGCCGCGCGCTCACCGCTCGGCTGCTGGCTTTTGCCAAACGCCAGCCGGGGCTTGCCATGGCCAAACCTGTCGACGAGGTTTTTGCAGATTTCGAGGAGCTGATCGGCTCCATGATCGAGGAACGGATCCAGCTCGCCTGCGATCCGGTTGACCCCGGATTGCGGGTCTATTGTGATCCGGCCCAGCTGGAAACGGCACTGATGAATCTGGTGCTGAACAGCCGGGATGCGATACTGCACAGCGGTCGCGGTGACAGGATCACCCTGACGGCCCGCGCTGTGCTCTCGACCGACGACGACCTAGACGCAGACCAGCGCGATCATGACAACAGCGCCGCACCCGGCTCAGAACCCGGCATCTATCGCTACGTGGAACTGTCGGTCACCGACAATGGCCCCGGCATGGACGAGGCAACGGTTGCCCGCTGCACCGACCCGTTCTTCACCACCAAAGGCAGCGTTGCGGGTACCGGGCTGGGCCTGTCGATGGTCTACGGCTTTGCCCGCAATGCCAATGGTGATCTCAGGATCTATTCCGAACCCGGCATCGGCACCACCGTGCAAATGATCCTGCCGCGCGGGACCGAACAGGGCGAGCGTGAAGCGCCCGTCAGCGACGGTGCGGCGATCCGCGGCAAGGGCGAGACCATTCTTCTGGCGGAGGACGAACCCGAGCTGCTGTCGATGATGAGCGGCGTGCTGGAGGAGCTTGGCTATCAGGTGCTTGCGACGTCATCGGCGCAGCAGGCGCTGGATCTGGCAGGGCGTGAGGCGTCTATTGATCTGCTGCTGACCGATGTGGTGATGCCGGGCTCCATCAGTGGTTTTGAACTGGCCCGCCGCATCCGCGCCCTGAGACCGGGCGTCCCGGTTGTCTACACGTCGGGCTACATCGGTTTCACCGCCGCCGAGATGGGCCCGGTTGAGGCCCCGCTCCTGCAGAAACCTTCGCACCCGCACGATCTGGCAGCCACCGTGGCAGCCGCACTTGGGCGGGGCGCCACCGCCTGAGTGCCAGCCCCAGCTAAGCACCACCCGGCGCTCGATCCCGACACGCATAGGTCTGTCATAAGCTGAGGCAGGCAACCACCGCTGCCTGCCTCATTGGATCGCAGTTGATCTACATTTGCCGCGCCTGATCTGGCCGCTCATGCCCGTGGCGTTGAGCTGGCGCTAGGCCCGGGCGGCGACAGCGCCCGGTTCCGGCCGCGCGGCGGCTTCTGAGGGGGCCATCGACGGGCGCACCCATCTGAGCCGCAGCGCGTTGGTCAGGACAAAAACGCTCGACAAGGCCATCGCCCCGGCGGCCAGCACCGGCGACAGAAGCGGTCCACCGAACGGGTAGAGCACCCCCGCTGCAACCGGGATCAGCAGGGTGTTATAGCCAAACGCCCAGAACAGGTTCTGACGAATATTCTTCATGGTCCGCTGCGACAGGTTGAACGCATTCACGACCCCGGTCAGATCGCCCGACATCAGGACAACATCGGCAGCTTCGATGGCGACATCCGTGCCTGTGCCAATGGCGATGCCAACATCGGCGGCAGCCAGGGCGGGCGCGTCGTTTATCCCATCGCCGACAAAGGCCAGTTTGCCGCTCCCCATGCGCAGATCGTCCAGCGCGGCAACCTTGCCTTCGGGCAGAACCTCGGCCACCACATGATCAATCCCGAGATCCGCAGCGATCGCTTTTGCGGTGACCTCATTGTCGCCGGTGATCATCGCCACCTTCAGCCCAAGCCGGTGAAGCTCCGCGATGGCCTGCGGGGTGGTGGGCTTTACTGGGTCGGCCACTGCGATCACGGCGGCAATCTTGCCGTCGATGGCGGCAAAGAGCGGTGTTTTCCCCTTGCCCGCCAGCGCCCTGCCCTGCTCGGCGAGGGCGCCAAGTTCCACGCCGTCCCGGACCATCAGCCTGTCGGCACCAACAAGCACCTGATGCCCGTCAACCTCCGCCCTCACCCCATAGCCGGTGATGGACTGAAAGGATGTCGTTGCAGGTATCTGAAGCCCGCGCGACTGGGCGGCTTGCACGATGGCCTCGGCGATCGGGTGTTCGGAGTGCTGCTCCACTGCGGAAACCAGCGCCAGCACATCGGTTTCCTGCCGGCCCTCCGCCAGTCTCAGATCCGTAAGCGCCGGTTTCCCCGCTGTCAGCGTGCCGGTCTTGTCCAGCGCCACGACAGTGGTTTCCTGCAGCATTTGCAGCGCATCGCCCTTGCGGAACAGGACACCCAGTTCTGCGGCGCGCCCGGTGCCAACCATGATCGAGGTTGGCGTGGCCAGCCCCATCGCGCAGGGGCAGGCGATGATCAGCACCGCAACACCCGCAACCAGAGCCAGGCTCAACGCCGGATCCGGCCCGAACAGGAACCAGATCGCAACCGTCAGCGCCGCAACCGCGATGACAGCAGGGACGAACCAATGTGTGATCCGGTCCACAAGTCCCTGAATAGGCAATTTCGCACCCTGCGCCTGTTCCACCATGCGGATGATCTGGGCCAGCATGGTGTCGCTTCCGACCTTCTCGGCCCGGAACGTCAGCGCACCTGTGCCATTGACCGTCGCACCGACAACCTGCGCGCCCTCGGTCTTTTCAACCGGGACCGGTTCGCCGGTGATCATGCTTTCGTCGACATAGGAGGCCCCGCTGAGCACAACCCCGTCCACGGCGATCTTTTCCCCGGGGCGCACATGCACGGTATCGCCCGCCACGATGTCGTCGATTGGCCGTTCCACGACCCTGCCGTCACGTTCAACCCGCGCGGTTTTTGCCTGCAATCCCACAAGTTTGCGGATCGCTTCCCCGGTCCGGCCCTTGGCCCGTGCCTCCAGCAGACGACCCAGCAGGATGAGGACAACGATAACCGCCGCTGCCTCGTAATAAACATTGGCGGTGCCCGTCGGCAGGACATCGGGCGCAAATGTGGACACCAGAGAAAACCCGAAAGCGGCCGAGGTTCCCAGCGCAACAAGCGAGTTCATATCCGGTGCCCCCTTGAACAGCGCCGGGAAGCCTTTGGTATAGAACTGCAGGCCCGGTCCGATCAGCACAATCAGGGTCAATGCAAACTGGAGGTAATAGCTGCTCTGCAACCCGATGGCAGAGGAGATCAGGTGGTGCATCCCCGGAATGACATGGCTGCCCATTTCTATGATGAACACCGGCAGGGCAAGCGCCGCGGCCAACAGGGTGCGTCGTGCCAGACTGCGGATTTCCTCCGCTTTCCGGTCCTGCTGGTCAGACATCTCCGCCGATTTCACCTGCGCCGGGTAGCCCGCTTCGGTGGCTAGGGCTGCAATTTCTGCAGGGGTGATCGCCGCCGCCGCATAGCGGATCGTGGCCGTCTCTGCCGCCAGATTGACGGATGCGGTCAGCACACCATCACCGCTCTGCAATGCCCGCTCCACACGACCGACGCAGGACGCGCAGGACATATCCGCAATCTGCAGCGTGACTTCCTCGGTCACGGCGGGATAGCCTGCCCCCTCCAGAACATCGGCCAGATCCGCAACCGTGACATTTGCATCATGGCTGACGCGGGCGCTTTCGCTCGCCAGATTGACGGTCGCCTCCGATACACCGGGGACGGCCGCCAGCGCACGCTCCACGCGGCCCACGCAGGAGGCGCAATTCATGCCCGTAATTTGAAATCGGGTAGTAAGATTTTCCGTCATGACAACACCAATAAACTCTATGTTGCTGCTGATGTAGGGTCTCCAGCGACTGGAAGGTCAATACCAGAGTTGCAGTTTTTCGCCCTCACCGGCAATACGCCCAAAGCGGCACTGGCCCGCCGGTGCAGACACCTCCCCCCCTTAACCGCACCAGCCAAGGGTCTGGCCGGAGCGGTCTGTTCTGCTGCGGAGGTGTTTCGTCATCTGACACGCAGCCAGGTCTTCATACCGGCGGCCTGATGCGAAAGCATGTGACAATGCAGCAGCCAGTCGCCCGGATTATCCGCGATAACGGCGATTTCGCGGGTTTCCTGACGTGCCATCAGCAGGGTGTCCTTCAGCGGGCCGAAACCTCCGTCTGGCAGCACCTCCTGGAAATGTGTGCCATGCAGATGGATCGCATGGGGAAAGGCGGTGTTGTTCTCGATGGGGATCCGGATGATTTCGCCTCTCTCGGCTGTCACCATCGGTTCGGCCGGCAACCCTGCCTCGCCATTGAATGTCCAGATCTGCCCGGCCGCGACCAGCTCGCGCGATGTCAGCAGTTCCCCCTTGTA
This sequence comes from Phaeobacter sp. JH20_08, assembly GCF_048056635.1. Lineage (NCBI taxonomy): Bacteria > Pseudomonadati > Pseudomonadota > Alphaproteobacteria > Rhodobacterales > Roseobacteraceae > Phaeobacter > Phaeobacter sp. JH20_08. The sequence goes on from NZ_JAYMVV010000007.1 coordinate 266,125, forward strand.
ACGGCCCTGGCGCAGACCGCCCATCGCGCCTCCCTCCATGACCAAGGGAACACTGCGCGCCTCTGTCAGACTGTCCAGCCGTGTGACCGGATTGTCCGGCAATGCCGCAACCGCGCCGCGCGCGGCGTCGGCATGACGGCCGCTTACGTCGATCTCCTGCAACAGATAACCGGTCTCGCCTTCATGGAGAACGATCTGAACGTTCTCACCCGGTGCCGCCGAAACATCCGCGATGATATCCAGCCGTTCCGCCGGCCCCAGAACCATGATGCCGGGATCCTCGGGGGTTTGCAGCGGCATCCCGTCGCGGGCGACAATCCTGCCGGTCACGCCACGCAGCGATACCGCCATGATCCTGTCTGTCGCCACATTGACGAGCCGCAGCCTGAGGCGCTGATTTTGCTGAACCTCAGAGACCTGCGGCGTCAAGGCGGCATGGATGAAATTGCCCAACCGCCCCGCGTGGGTCCAATCGTGCATCGCGCCGAAATCATCGGTGATCTGCGCCGTCTCGCTCAGACGCCAGTCATCAAGGACAACCACGATATCCTGGTCAATATCCGGGGCGTCGGCCTCATCGACAATCAACACGCCGTAGAGCCCCCGCGCCACCTGTTCGGTCGACTGATTGTGCGAATGATACCAATAGGTCCCCGCATCCCTCATCGGAAATTCATAGAGAAACCCATCGCCGGGCAGGACGGCATCCTGTGTCATTCCGGGCACGCCATCCATGGCATTGGGAACCCGCAGCCCATGCCAATGTACGGCTGTTGGCTGCGGCAGGCTGTTGGTCAGGCGGACCTGCAGCAGCTCGTCCTGGCGAGCACGGATGAGGGGGCCGGGCACGGTGCCATCAAACCCCCAGACTTCTGTCTCCGGGTGGTCGCCAAATTCCGGCGGCACCAGCTGCACGCGGCTTGGTCTCGCTTCAAGAAGGCGCGGCGCGGCAGCCGCAGCGCTGGTCCGGGGCCAAAGCGCCATGGCACTGGCGCCCCCCAGGAATTGTCGGCGGTTAAGGATCATACCGTCTCTCCTTCTGTCTCTGGAACTGCTGTTCGGCGCGCTCATCAAGCACCGGGCTGGTCATCAAGCAGGTAGGTCGCCATGGCCCTGCGGTCCGTGTCGGTCAGGAATGCGGTTCCATATAGGACAACTTCGCCCATCGTCCCGCCAAAGACGTCGCCATCCGGCATCACCCCCGTACCAAGGGCATAGGCCAGGCTGTCGACGCTCCAACCGCGTGCCAGAAGAGATGGGGGATCAATGGCAGGCGCCTTTCCTCCCCCCGGCAAGGCATCATTACCCTTGAAACGTGCGGTGCCCGTCTTCCGCGCGCCGAGTAGATTGCGGCCCGTATGACAGGCGCCACAATGCGCGGCCCCCTCGACCAGCAGCCGACCACGTGACCAGAGATCATCCTTTCCGGCGACCGGATCTGTCCGCGGCGGTTCAAGAAACGCCAGACGCCAGAGCTTCAGCCCCCATCGCTGGTCGAAGGGAAACGCCATTTCCGGCGGCCTCGATGGCTGCGCCACCGGGGGAACGGTCTGAAATGCCGCCCAGAGATCGGCAATATCCTGATCGGTGAAATTGCCGTAGAACGGGTAGGGAAACGCCGGATAATAGGGCTGCCCCTCTGGAGACACGCCTTGGCGAACAGCCTTGGCAAAGACGTCGACGGTCCAGCTGCCCAGCCCATGATCGCGATCCGACGTGAGGTTGGGCGCGTAGAGATCCCCGAACGGCGTTTCGATCTTCGCCCCACCCGCAAGCGCTGCGCCACCGTTGGAAAAATCTGTATGGCACGCGATACATCCCGACGCCCTTGCCAGATAGGCTCCGCGGGCGACGTCGCCGTCCAGATCAAGCGCACTCGGCCTCGTGCCGATCGGCCAGGCCGCCACCGCGGCAAGCCCGGCCGACACCGTCACCGAGGCGGCAAGGAGATAACGAAACATATGTCTCCCCCTCTCACTCTTTACGAAAACGGGTGTGACAGGCCGAACAGGTTTGGCTCAGCATGGTGAAGACAGCATCGGCAGGCATCTGCTGCAGAGCCTCGGCGCTTCGTGGTCCCCCCATCATCTGACCGCCCATCATGCCTCCTGCTCCCATCGCAGTGGCCCCCATCATCGCCCCGCTCGACATCATTCCCGTCCCCTCGGCACCGGCCATCATCAAGCCGTTCTCGGCTGCCAGGGCCAGACCTTCGGAATAGGTCTCCAATTGCAGCGCAAGATCGGCAAACCCCTCCCAATCGGCCCAAATCTCGGGTTTGGCATCTGAGGGATGCCCGTCGGTTCCCTTGGGAAACAGCCCCGTCAGGACCTCCCCTGCGTGGGTCTGAATTGTCTGCGCCTCTTCGCGAACCACCGCAGCATCATAGGGCGTCTGCCCCTGCATCATCGGCGCCAGCAGCTTCATGCTGGCTTTCATGGCATCCATGCCATCCATTCGTTCTTTTACAACGCCTGTGGCGCCGCTATGCGCATAGGCAGCCACGGAAATGAGCGACGCCAATGCAGCGCCGGTAAGCAGTTTGGAACATGTCATCTTGTTTTCCCGATTGAGGTCCAGAATGCGCGTCACATGCGCAGGATCAGTCTTCAGGACCGGCCACGCGGCGGCGGTGGTTCAAACCCGGTGATGGCCAGCGGTCGCAGCAGCATCAACGGCAGATCAGGACGAAAGTTCCGCGGATCGGGCTGCATCGACGGCCAGCGGCCCAACAGAACCGCAACCCCACCACAAAGCGAGCTGCCATGACAATGATCCGCAGGGCGGCTGCCCGCCACATCTTGATCCATGTCCTGAACCGAGACCGCGATCTGCGCCTCCCCGCTGGCACCATGGGCCTCTGCCCGATTTGCCGACAGGACAAGCGCCGCTATCAGCAGGCAGGCCGCCAGCAGCACGGAGCCGATTGCCGATCTGGCCCCGGTTGCAACTCCGGCTCCGGTTTCTACTCTGGAAAAGAGGCACAAGGCTCCGTTCATCCCATTGTCGCGGCCAGGTTCAGCGGCTGAAACAAAGATGCCCGCGCCCGCCGTTGCGGTCAAGCGTTCGGGCGGCGGGGTTTTCCGCGCTGAAGTGTACCGCTTTGGTTTGGCGCGCTTCGTTTCATGACTGGTATGATGGCTGTAGGCGCTGGGGCGTTATTTTGCTTCGGTATTGCATCCAGTGCCTGTGCCTGAACGCGAAGATCCCCGCCGGAGCGAGGTTTAAGGTGCTGATATTTCATCGAGGCGTTGGTTGCGGGAGCAGGATTTGAACCTACGACCTTCAGGTTATGAGAGCGCTTAGAGCGTCTCGCGCCCTCTGCCCCGACTTGCGCTCACCTACTCTATCTTATTGGTATCGCTCATTTTTCATTGACGTCAAACTTCACCGGCTTCTACCTCTTACGCCAAGATATGCGTTCATTTGCTTCCACAGTGCTTCCACGGAAGCGGAGCAGAGAGGAGACCGGACATGCCAAAACTCACGAAACGAACCGTCGAAGCCCTGATGCCAGAGGCGAAGGATTACTTCCTCTGGGACGGCCAGATTGCGGGCTTTGGTGTCCGGGTCATGCCCTCCGGCGCGAAGACCTATCAGGCCCAATATCGCAAGGGTGGCAGAACCCGGCGCGTCTCGGTTGGGCGGCATGGCAAGATCACCGTTGAGGAGGCCCGCAAGCTCGCCAAAGAGATCATGGGGCAGGTCGCCAAGGGTGAGAACCCCGCCGAGGAAATTTCGCAGCACCGAAAGGCCCCCACCGTCGCCGCGCTCTGTGAGCGCTTCTTTGAGGCCCACGCCAAGGAACGCTGCAAGCCCTCCACCCAGAAGGAATACCGCCGCGCCATTGATCTGTTTATCGTACCCGCACTGGGGAGCTTTAAGGTCGTGGACGTGGAACGCCGGGACATTGCCGAACTGCACCACAAGTTCCGCGACAAGCCCTATCAGGCCAATCGGACGCTGGGGGTTCTGTCGAAGATGTTCAATCTGGCTGAAATCTGGGGCCTGCGCCCGGATGGCTCTAATCCATGCCGACACGTCCCGAAGTATCGCGAGGTGAAGCGGGAACGCTTCTTGAGCCAGCAGGAATTGCAACGGTTGGGGCAGGTTCTGACCGAGGTGGAACGCGAAGGCAGCGAGACGCCGCATATGGTCGCCGCATTCCGGCTGCTGATCCTGACCGGCTGCCGGTTGGGCGAGATCCAAACCTTGAAATGGGACTACATCACTGCAAACGGCATGGAACTCCCCGACAGCAAGACCGGGGCGCGACGCATCCCCCTGCCCCAACCGGCGCGGGATGTGCTGGCCCGCCTGCCGCGCAGCCCCGGCAACCCTTATGTGATCGAAGGAAAGCTACCCGGACAATATGCCACCGATCTCCAACACCCATGGCGGCGCATCCGAGACCGGGCGGGCCTTTCTGGCGTGCGCATTCATGACCTGCGCCATACCTACGCATCCAATGCGGTCTCTGCCGGAATGCCGATCCAGATGGTCGGGCGGTTGCTGGGCCATACCCAGATCCAAACCACAATGCGCTATGCGCATCTGGCGGATGATCCAGTCCGACAAGCCGCAGAAGAAAATGCCGCGCGCTTGGGGTCTCTGGTCGGGGATATTGGACGTCCGAGGTTGCGGGCCATCTAGCTGGGCGTTGCTATACGTATGACGCGAGACCTGCGCCCGATCCATAAGTTACGTCGTGGTGGTACGTTACGTATACGTAGGGGATATTTTCCACTCTGCCGTGTGCTTCACGCGTTACGTTACATTACGTAGGATGGATGAGGCCGCGCACCAAGACCATTTGCCTATGTATCCTATTGCCGAAATACCCCGACAGACATTTGAACAAAGACATAAGAGACCATCATGACCACGCCCATTCTGGCACTTTGGCAACGCGGCGTTCGCCTGAACCAAGCGCCCTATTCCTTCGCCCCTAAAGCCGACAAGGAAGAACACCAGCGTCTGCATAAAGTATCTGCCATCGACGCGATGGCAGCATCCGTAGACAACTTGAAAGCAGAGGGGCGATACGGCCCGAGTACCTTACAAGAAATTCTGGAAGGACCGCAAAAGATCCTGTCCGCTCGGGCCGAATGGGATGATCGAATGCGCAAGTTCATCTTGTATCATCTGAAACAGGGCAATCTGTTTGGGTATGGGTTCGAGCCACCCCGCAAAAAGGACAGCCAGCCCGTCGAGATCCCCGCATCCTATTGGAACGGTCGTATTCAATGGAACAAGGCCAACCTGTCGTCTCAAGGGCTTGAGCTTATTGAAATCCGTGTTGTCTCGCGACAGCTACGCGACACCGTTCTCAACGTAGGCAATGAGGATCATACCACCCCGCCAGCGGCTGGCCGCCCCACAGTTGGACCCGCTATCAAGGCGGCATTCGCAGCCCTTCAAGAGGCCGGAGAAGTCGACGTCCTCGCCTCCCAACAATCCCACTATCCGAAGGTCCGAGCATGGCTGAAACAGAATGTTCCGAACCTCAGCGTGCCAGCTGAGGAAATCTCAGACAAAACCATGCAGAAGCATTTTTCAAATCCTTTCAATATCTTAAGAAAATCCTCCAAACTATAAATCCCATACGGTTTTATAGGAGTATTTAGAGGAAATCAGTTGAGCGAAGACTGGAGCATCAAATCCAACAACGGAACAAAATGATGCTCAACACTGAAATGACCCCCGATGCAAACGCCGCCGCTCAGGATTATCTGAACGGCTTTATTGACGAGAAAACCACCGCAGATTTCTTGTGCCAGAGTGTCCGCACCATCCAGAAATGGCGCGTCACCGGCTATGGCCCCAAGTTCTATAAATCGGGCCGGTCTGTGCGCTACCGTCGTAGCGACCTCTTGGAATGGGCCAACGGTCGTCGCCACGGCAGCACCAGCAGCTACAGCGCCGCATGAGTTTTGCCCGCGTTGGGGTTGGCAGCGCCGCGCGGGATTTTGGGGCCGGATGGCTTCCAGCAGGGCGCGGGCGAAACAGTCTCGCGCCCTTTCTTCATTCAGATACAGGACAAACCACCATGGCAAATCAGCCTGCACAGAAATTCAAAATCGGCCTCATCACGGCCACCGTCTGGCAGAATGACGGATTCTATTCCGTCGACCTGTCGCGCAGCTATAAGACCGATACGGGCGAGTGGCGTAATACCGGCAGTTTCCACCATTCCGACCTTCTCAATCTGGCCAAATGCGCGGAACGCGCCGAGATCTGGATTGGCCGTCAAATATCTGCCAAATGATCCAGCGCCGGGCCATGCCCGGCCCCAAAACACATGCTGCCCCGCCGGAGGCAGAAAGGGGGTCAAAGACCCCCGCCCCTTTTCCCAACATCTCGACAGACACGGCGGCAAAATGGGCCGCGCGGGAGGGGGGTCTTGTAACACCCCCCTCCACGAATACGAAAGCGAAGGCCAGCGCAAATGGAAGCGGATATCCTGCATTCAGGCTTTGATGGGCTTAAATTCACCGTTGAAACTGATATCCCGGCAGAGTTCCGTGCAGCCCTCGCAGATGCCAAGGCCGAAGCAATCAAGACCAACCGGGAAACCGTTCTGGAATTCGGCTCTGTCGCCCTCTCCGTGCGCCGCACAGGCGGTTCCGCCTTCTCTGCCCATACAGGCGAATACGGAGCCGAATGGTACTTCCTCGACCCGGAAAACCGCCCTGCGAACAATCCCGGCATCACTGTGGATTTCCGGGCCTTCCTGCTGGCGACTGGCGGGCTGGCCGCCGCAGAGAAACACTTTCGGGACTGCATGGATGCGTTTGGCATCCGCTACGCCGATCACCTCTTGCGCGTGACCCGCGTGGATTATGCCATCGACTTTCTCTCCCCTTGGTTTGAACCAGACCGCGAGGCGCTGGTGGTGCCACCCGGCACCCGTATTCAGGAACACACCGGCATTGATGAAACAGAAACCCATGCCACTGGCGCACGCGTCACCGGCTTGCGCGCCGGGGCCGTCGCCAACCGGCAATTGGTGATCTACGACAAGCGCCAAGAAGTCATGCAAAAGGGTAAGATGGGCTGGCTCACCATCTGGAACGACGCCCGCGCCCAATTGAACCGCCCGCCCTTGGATCTGTCCGACCGGCTAGCCAGCCAAGTCTGGCGGTTCGAATTACGTATGGGGTCAAAGCAACTCCGCAACCGCTGGGAAATGCGGAGCTGGCAAGACCTGCGCGACATGTTAGGCGATGCCTATACCGAGTTCTGCGAAAAGATCCGCTACACCTGCCCTACCTCAGACAGCAACCGCGCACGCTGGCCCGCACATGAGCTGTGGCATCAGGTCAGCAACGTGATTGCCCTGGACCTGCACGAGAACTGCTCCGGTGTCCTGCCCAGCGAGGTGATCGAAACCAACCGGGCAGAACATATGCGGATGCTGGACCGGCAGATCTTGGGCCTGCTGGTCGCCCGCGCGGCAGCGTCAGAAATAACACCTCATGAGTTTTGGGACTTCGTTGACAGCCATGTTGCAACCTTGCAGCGACAATCCGATGAGCACCCGAGACCGATTGGAGAGCGTATTGGAAAGGCAGCCAGCAGATATCTCTTCAAATAGGTTTCGTGCTTACTCCGGAACCTCCAAATGTGGGATAATAGAGGACGGCACCTGAAATAGGGGGCCAGAATCCTGCGGGTCGAGTTTGTCGTACTGAGATCTGAGAACTACCACATCCCGTGGAATGGAGTAACCAGCCCTCTTTAACTTACTGATTGTCTTGTCCACGCCATCAGCAAAAAGTTGGGCCGCTTCTCGATCACCGCGACTGATTTCTCGCCCCAGAAAACAATAGGCTCGCAAAGCGCTCACATAGCGTTTGTTCTTTAATGCCAAAGTCACCGCGTCTGTATAAGTTTGCACACCCTCATCGACCGCTCCAGACCGAATTGCCACGAGTCCGCGAGTAGCAAGGTTGGTAACTTTGTCATCTTCGTCTGCGCCTATGTGAACTTGCTCGAGCGCAGCCTTTGCCTTCGACAAATTACCTTTATATGCGTGAATAACAGCAATATTGTTGAGCAAAGTCGGATCACCCGGGTTTGCTTCCAGAGCAGCTAGGCCCAACGCCAAGCCACGATCAAGTGAAGTCGATCTCACAGACGCAACAAACGAAGAAAATATTGCTGGCTTCGTGCTGAACGGCTCTATCTCGAACCAACGTTCGCACGCGTTGAGTGCCAGATCCCAATTAGAGTCCCAGTACGCGGCGTGTGCCACGGCTTCATGCGAAGAGGAAAGGTCGCCGATCAATTCCTCTGGCACAAACAATGCGGTTTCGCGACCAACGTGTTCAATTTGAGCAACGGTGTTTTCGGTTGGAGACTTTACTCCTTGACGAAGTAATGCGAGCGCCTTCTTTCGTGAACCGCTTTCCAATTCGAACGTCCCGATTTGAGCGGCCAGTTCCGAAATAGAATGGTCAGAAAAATGACCGCTTTCGACTAGAGCCTTGGCCTTACGCCAACCACGAGGCGCTTGTCCTAATGTTGCACACGTCGCCAACTCTGCTGCACGCAACCAAGGATCAAAATTTAGACGGCTAGACTGCCTGACCACATCCAATGCACGATCAGGATTCCCGTCATGGCAGTAAAATCTGACTGCTGCTCTCAACACATATCGATCATTCGGCGAAGTTTTCAACGCTCGCTCGATTAACTTTTGGCTCTTCTTACGCTGTCCTATGTTCGCGTGTAACAAAGCAGTTTCAGCGGCAAGCAAACCATCACGAGGATTAAGTTTTAAAAGCTGCTTTCTACGTTGAATTGAAGAGATAACATTCCTTCTTGAACGAGGGTGCTCAGCCAGCGCTTCATCAGTCAAGCCTTTGCTCACTCGTTCTGCAACGCGCTTAATCGCGTTGCGCGAATTAGGGTTTGAAGTGACGGTCAACGCCGCAGTCAGAACGTCTGCGTCGTTTTGATTATTTGCAACAAGCGAAACAGCCAACAGCTCTTCCGCAGAGGAGATGTCCCCTGTCTTTACCCACTCAAGCCGGATTCTCTCAAACTCTGCTAGAGTCTTGCGCTCCGCCTGAGAAGCAACCTGTTTCCAAACCTCTGAGGATTTTGGATGCCGAGCCTGGTCGAGTTCGCCAGCTTGAATCGATGCTGAAATAGAACGCCACCTAGGAAGGACGTGGCGTTCTTCACCTTGATTGTTTCCTATCATTCTTCGCTTGCTTTTCGAGCTTGAATGGACGCTAGTTTTGAGAGCCGGTCAAACAATGAAATATATCTCTCTAGTGAGTATCTATCGCCAGATGCTATTGATTGCGGGTGTCCCCGGAGAGAAGGATCTGGGTTGGATAACTCTGATGCAGCTTTCAGCAGTTCGTTGCAAATATCGTTATTCACGAGTTCGGCTTCAAGCTCACCGATAATTTCAGTGAAATGTGTCTGCAGAATCGGCAATATTTTTCCGAATCCCTCACTCCACATTCCTCTAAATACCATCGGCCTATGAGCCTCCGACAATTTGTCAGCCAAAAGCTGTGTTGAGCCAAAGCCCATAGCGAAAAAGAAGATTAGGCTGCCGAGCAAGTACAGGTCACACGCCAGCCTGCGCTGAAAGGCATCTGGGTTGATGTGCCCGTACAGAATTTCAGGTGGTGCGTATGCCCAATCTCCGGCAAATGCCATACTATCATATGGACCATTGTTGTCCTCGCTTGTACACCGCCCCAAGTCCGACACCTTAAACGTCGCGTCATCCTCAAAACTGAGTACATTTGACGGCTTCAAGTCTTGATGAGTGATCTTCTTAGAATGAAGTTGCGACAACCCGATAGCCGCATGGTGCATAGCCTTCAGCCACCAAGCCAGGCGAACTTCCCCGCTGCGTTTCTGTATTCTCCTTCTAACGTCACCATCCGCTAGTTCAAAAATCAGGTAGGGAGCCGTATCTTGAAGATTGGGACCGACACGAAGTTGGCCACTTTCCATGGCAACCACGACCTTGTCCATTCTTGCGCCTTCACAGACTTTCAAAATTGCCGTTTCAAAGGTGTGAGCGGCTGAAATCGCCTGCAACTCAGCCATGACATCAACTGCATTCATAGCATTGGTTAGGTCAATTGCCTTTAGGAACGCGCGCTTGCCTTCCTTTTCGACAATATAAGGTACTGAGAAATTTCCTCCGGTACCGTTGTAGTGATCCATAACCTGGCCACTGTTTGGATCCCAACCAACAGGTTCAACAATCTTCCAGCCTGATTCAAGAGTTGAACCCAGCAATCGCCAAGCACCTGCTTTTTGCTCAATATTCATGTTTGCCTCAAGGTAGTGTGCCCCAACAACCTACAGGACAATTCCTAGCATGTGCACAACACTAAGTGGACATAACCACAGGCGTTGAAGAAATCAATTATGGCTCAAGAGTTTTGCACTTGAAGATCGAACCGTACATCTGGATCCACCAATAGCTTTGGTCCTCCAACGGCCCACTTGGCTAGCGGTTGAATTTCTCCACGAAAACAACACTTCGCCACTTTCTCCTTCGCGCGCGCCACCCCGCCAAACCGTGAAACCATGGGTTTGAAGAACGACATTTCCCAGTCAGTTGGAAGGTTGTTCTCAAGCTGCTCTTTCAGCTCCACCATGATGAGTTTAGTTCACTCTTGCGAGAACGGAGTGAGCATAAAATTTTCCCTTCGCCTTCATACTGCAAAGATTTTCAAGTGTTGCAGGAATACAAGATACCATTCTTCACCGTTTGCTTCCACAGTGCTTCCACGGATCATGCGGCGCAAATGAAGAAAGCGCCCATTGGGGCGCTAAGATGCTGTAATGGAAGGGTATA
>NZ_JAYMVV010000008.1:0-27723 GCF_048056635.1 Phaeobacter sp. JH20_08
AGAGGCCTCCTTTTCGTGTTGAGAAGGGCACGCGCCGTGGCGCGAACCCCTCAATATCTGTTCGCTTAAGCGAATTTTGCCTGGATCTCGTCAGAGATGTTCTGCGGAACCGGATCGTAATGATCGAACTGCATGGTGAACTGGGCGCGGCCCGAGCTCATCGAACGCAGGGTGTTGATGTAGCCGAACATGTTCGCCAGCGGCACAAATGCGTCGATCGCAATTGCGTTGCCGCGGGGTTCCTGGCCGGTCACCTGACCACGACGCGAGGTCAAATCGCCGATGATGCCACCGGTGTAGTCCTCAGGTGTGATAACTTCCACCTTCATGATCGGTTCCAGCATCTTGGCGCCAGCTTTGCGCATGCCTTCACGCATACACATACGTGCAGCGATTTCGAAGGCCAGAACGCTGGAGTCAACGTCGTGGAACTTACCGTCGATCAGGGCAACCTTGAAGTCGATCACGGGGAAGCCGGCCAACGGACCGCTATCCATGACGGACTGGATGCCTTTTTCAACACCGGGGACGTATTCCTTGGGAACGGCACCACCAACGATGCGGCTCTCGAAGGAGTAGCCTTCGCCCGGCTCTGTCGGCGAGATGATCATCTTCACCTCGGCGAACTGACCCGAACCACCCGACTGTTTCTTGTGGGTGTAGGTGTGCTCGACCTCGTGACCGATGGTCTCGCGGTAGGCAACCTGCGGCGCACCGATGTTGGCTTCGACCTTGAACTCACGCTTCAGACGGTCAACCAGGATGTCCAGGTGAAGTTCGCCCATGCCCTTCATGATGGTCTGACCGGACTCGATGTCGGTCTCCACGCGGAAGGACGGATCTTCGGCAGCCAGACGCTGCAGACCCTGGGACATTTTCTCCTGGTCGGCCTTGGTTTTCGGCTCAACCGCGATCTCGATCACCGGATCGGGGAAGGTCATGGTTTCCAGAACCACCGGATCGTTGACGGCGCAGAGCGTGTCACCGGTTGTGGTGTCTTTCAGACCTGCCAGCGCGATGATGTCGCCTGCAAACGCTTCCGTGATTTCCTCACGGTCGTTGGAGTGCATCATCATCATCCGGCCGACGCGTTCTTTCTTGCCCTTGGTGGAGTTCAGGAGCGTGTCGCCCTTGGCCAAGGTACCGGAGTAAACCCGGGTGAAAGTCAGCGAGCCGACGAAGGGGTCGTTCATGATTTTGAACGCCAGACCCGAGAACGCCATGTCGTCGTCCGCACGGCGGGCGATGTCACGGGTTTCGGTTTCGTCACCGGGTTTGAAGCCCATGTAATCAACAACGTCCAGCGGGCTGGGCAGATAGTCGATCACAGCGTTCAACAGCGGCTGAACGCCTTTGTTCTTGAATGCGGAGCCGCCGAGAACCGGAACGAATGCCAAGGCCAGAGTACCCTTGCGCAGCAGTTTGCGCAGGGTCGGGACGTCGGGCTCTTCGCCTTCCAGATAGGCTTCCATCGCGTCGTCGTCCATTTCGACGGCCGCTTCGATCATCTTGCCGCGCCATTCTTCGGCCATGTCTTTCAGGCTGTCACGGATCGGTGCTTTGATCCACGACGCGCCAAGGTCTTCACCCTGCCACAGCCATTCTTCCATGTTGACGAGGTCAACCAGGCCTTCCAGCTCGGTTTCTGCGCCGATCGGAATACCAACCGGAACCGCGCGGGCGCCGGTGCGGTCTTCGATCATGTTGACGCAGTTGAAGAAGTCAGCGCCGATCTTGTCCATCTTGTTGACGAACACCATACGCGGAACCTTGTAGCGGTCAGCCTGACGCCACACGGTTTCGGTCTGGGGTTCAACACCGGCGTTGGCGTCCAGAACACAGACAGCACCGTCGAGAACCGCCAGCGAACGCTCAACTTCGATGGTGAAGTCAACGTGGCCAGGGGTGTCGATGATGTTCAGGCGGTGCTTCGGAGAGTCAGCGGTCTGACCATCTTCGGTGCGTTCCCAGAAGGTGGTGGTCGCAGCCGAGGTGATGGTGATCCCGCGTTCCTGCTCCTGCTCCATCCAGTCCATGGTGGCTGCACCATCGTGCACCTCACCAATGTTGTGGGATTTGCCGGTGTAATACAGGATACGCTCGGAGCAGGTGGTTTTACCTGCGTCGATGTGCGCCATGATACCGAAGTTACGGTATAGGTTGAGCGGATATTCGCGTGCCATAGGTCTAGGTCCCCTAGCTTACCAGCGATAATGGGAGAAGGCTTTGTTAGCCTCTGCCATCTTGTGGGTGTCTTCGCGCTTCTTCACGGCGGTACCGCGGGACTGTACAGCGTCCAGCAGCTCACCGGCGAGGCGTTCTTCCATGGTGTTTTCGTTGCGAGCGCGGGCCGCTTTGATCAGCCAGCGGATCGCCAGGGCTTCGCGGCGCTCGGGACGCACTTCGACGGGCACCTGGTAGGTGGCACCACCCACACGACGCGAGCGCACTTCGACGGAAGGCTTCACGTTGTCCAGGGCTTCGTGGAAAACTTCCACGGGGGCACGTTTGATTTTCGATTCAACGCGGTCGAATGCGTTATAAACGATGCTTTCTGCGACCGATTTTTTACCATCGATCATCAGGTTGTTCATGAATTTGGTCAGAACGCGGTCGCCAAACTTGGCGTCGGGCAGAACTTCGCGTTTTTCAGCAGCGTGACGGCGAGACATTTATCAATATCCTTCTTATTTAGGACGCTTCGCGCCGTACTTCGAACGGCGTTGCTTACGGTCTTTGACGCCCTGGGTATCCAGAACACCACGCAGGATGTGGTAACGGACACCGGGAAGGTCTTTTACACGGCCGCCACGGATCAGAACCACGGAGTGTTCCTGAAGGTTGTGGCTTTCACCGGGGATGTAGGAGATCACTTCGAAACCGTTGGTCAGGCGGACCTTCGCAACTTTCCGCATAGCGGAGTTCGGTTTCTTCGGTGTGGTGGTATACACACGGGTGCAGACGCCGCGTTTTTGCGGGCACTGTTCCAGGTGCATGGACTTAGAGCGTTTTACTTTCGGCTGCCGCGGCTTGCGGATCAGCTGTTGGATCGTTGGCATTCCGGTTTTTTCCCCGTCTCAACAACACATGTGTCATGCACGTCCTTGAACGTACGGCTAAATTCGTCGCACTTACGCGTCCGCAAGCGCAAAAACCGCAATCGTTTCCATTCCGAGGTAAACGACGCGGTGGGTTTACAGAGGATCCGCGCAAATAGGCGCACGAGATCTTGAGCCACTTAGATTTTGATATCGGCTTTTGGGGCGACCCCCGGTTGCCGGATAGGCGGGCGTATATGGGGAGTCGCGGGGGATGTCAACAGCGGCTCCCCCGGCCGCATCGGCTTGGCGTCTGCGCGCGTCGGCGGCCGGACAGCGCCGCTGGCCTACAGCTTGCCCGTACAACCTGCGCGGTGCATAGTGCGCCGCGACAGGCGGACCCTCATGAGAGGCCGCAGGCGCGAGGGTCTACAGCGATGCAGGTCATAGGTCTATGCCGTTTTTCCTATCCCGCCATTGGTGGGTTTCAGGTTGAACATGACACGCTTGATGAGCGGATCGCCTATCTCTATGCCGAGGCCCGGCTGAAGGAGCGGTTTGACCTGCTGGAACGGGTCGCCCTGCCCTGTCTGCGCGCCCAGACCGATCAGGACTTCACGCTGGTGATTGTGATTGGCGAGAGCCTGCCAGCGCCACATCTGGCACGGCTGCGCGATCTGACGGCGGATATGCCGCAGGTGCAGATCCGCGCCCGGCCCCCCGGCAACCACCGGCAGGTCATGAAGGAGGTTCTGAATACCACCCGCAATGACCTGAGCGCGCCCTGCCTGCAATTCCGTCATGACGATGATGATGCGGTCTCGGTGGATTTTGTCGAGCGGCTGCGCCAGACCGCTGGCCAGTGTCAGGGGCTGATCGCACAGAACCAGACGGTTGCGATTGATTTCTGCAAGGGCTTCACCGCGCGCTTCGCGTCGGACGGGATCTATGCGGCAGAGGGGTACCGGCCCTATTTTGTTGCGGCGATGGGCATGTATGTGGCCGGCAATTGCAAGCAGAGCATCATGAATTTTGCCCATCACAAGATTGCGCGTTTCATGCCCAGCATCACGATACCGGATGCGCCGATGTTTGTGCGCACGCTCAACGCCTATAATGACTCCCGTCAGAAAGGCGCCAGAGAACCGGAGCTGAGCCGCCTCACTCCAGCGCTGGAAGGCGAATTCGAAGCGCGCTTTGCAATCCGGGCCTGACGCGTCTACTCGGGCGGTGACAGGGGCGCGCTGGCGCGGCGGCGGGGGCGTTCCCGCAGCAGGCTGAAAACACCGGCAGCCGCGACGATGGCCGCCCCCAGCAGGGTGAGCGCATCCGGCCAGCTGTCAAACATCAGCCAGCCAAGCAGCAGGGCCCAGAGCAGCCCGGTGTAGCGAAAGGGCGAAACCGCCGCCACATCACCAACCCGCATGACCATCACCGAGAACAGATAGCCGACGAAGATGCAGCCGGCTGCAAAAAGCAGGATAAACGTGGTCGTCAGGGTCAGCGGCTGCCAGTCCTCCTGCAAGCCAAGCACAAGACCGAACAGCAGGACCGACAGCGCCGCCATCAAGCTGACCGTCAGCGAGGGCACCGCCGCCGACATCCGGCGGGTAAAGAGATCACGCGCGGTGATACCAAGAACCGCTGCAAGGGCGTAGCCGGTGCCGCTATCAAAGCCCTCCGGTCCCGGTCGCACGATCAGCAGCATTCCAATAAAACCCGCGCCAATCGCTGCGGCCCGACGCCAGCCGACCTGTTCCCCAAAGAGCAGCACCGCGGCGAGGGTCACGGTCAACGGCAGCATCTGCAAAATGGCCGTCACATTGGCGATGGGCAGGGTCAACAGGGCGCTGAGAAAGAAATAGGTGGTGGCCACCTCAGTCAGGCTGCGGCCTGCGACAAGCCCCCAATCCCGGCGGCTCAGCGACAGGCGCAAGCTGCCATAAGCGCGGGCAAGCGCGTAGATCAGCAGGCTGACCGCAATGCCGCGCACCACCAGGATCTGCGAGAGCGGCAGGCTCTGCCCCGCGAGTTTGACCATCCCGTCATTGATCGTGAAACCCGCCATGCTGCCAATCATCAGCAGCGCGCCCAGCTGGTTTCCGGTCAGCCGGGACATCACGGCAGCACAGCTCGCAGCTGGTTCGGCGTCATCGCAAAGTGGCGGTCGAGTGCTGCGGCGATCTCGGCCTCGGACATCTTGTGGGTGATCCCCATCTGCGCAGGTCTGGATTTATTGTCACCATGAATGGTGCGCAGGAAACCCGGCGTCGAGATATCCGACACCACGTTCCAGTGCTGCGCGTAGCGGCGGTGATTGTAGCGGTAGGGATTGCCGCCATATCCGACAGGTGCCACAAGCGCGGCCCCCACCGAGAGCGGCGCCTTTTCGCAGGCATCGAAGATCTCGTCCTGCACGCCCTCCGGCCCCTCGCTGCGGCGCAGGTAGATGCCGCGATTGTTGGCAAGGATAAAGGGGGTGCTCTCTCCCTGTAGCGGGATCATCCCGGTGGCGAGGCGCCGATTGCGGGCGATGTAATCGAGATCCACCGCATCGTCGTCATCCAGACGGAACATCAGGCGATGGGTCGCCCCCTCTGTTGGGACGGCGTTATAGCCCTGCTTCAGCATCTTGTAATGCACGCCGGGCCCCACCGGCATCAGCGTGATATTGTCGGCGGGTTCCAGCAGACGCGACAGGCGTTCCAGATAGGGCTCGGGCATATCTTCAGCCGTGAGGACGATCAGGTGAAATCCCTGATCGCTCTGGCGCAGGAGAGAGCGCAGGCAGAGACGCTCAAACACCCGGAACCTGAGTTCCATCCGGTCCGGTGCGAAAAGATGAGCCGCCGTATCGGCAAGGGTCGCGAATTTCTCGGAATAATAGGTCGGGGTCAGCACGGAGAAACGCACAAGGCCAACGATGCTGAGTCTGATATCCATTCTGCGCTGTCCTGTTTCGGCCCGACGGGGCACTTCGTCATCCGCAGCAAGAGACCATTCCCGGCGCAAATTGGGAAGATCCTAAATCACGCGAACCGCGCGGTCGGCCCGCAAACGAAGCCGTCGCAACGCAAAACGAGATGTCCGCAAATCGCGTTGGTCCGCTTGGAGCCCATATCTACTGGTGCTGCAATCAGCTCGAACGGCCGCATCGCTATTTTGCTGCGAATTTCGACCGTGAAAGCCGGTTGCCCCGTGTTTCAGGTGCGGACGTATTGGGACGCCGCGTCCTGGGCCGCTGAATAATCCCAGGCCGTACCGTTTGCCTTCATTGCATCATTTACCACCTGTTTCATGGCAAGCCGGTCCCAGACGTCGGATTTGATTTTCTCCAGATCGAAATAGCCGCCGGTGATTTCGCGGTTCAGCCTAGCTTCGATTTCGGTATAACCGGGATCGCCTGCCAGGTTGTTCCATTCACCGGGATCTTGCGCCAGGTTGTATAGCTGCGGCGCTGAGCCGTAGCAGTAATGATATTTCCAGTCGCCCAGCCGCACCATAAAGCTGGGGCGCATGATCCCTTCGCCGTGGTATTCGGAAATCACTGGAATGACATCAAGACCGGCCCCGTGAATAGCTGGCAGCAGGGATCGGCCTTCCAGCCGCCGCACCGGTTCATGCCCGGCGATATCAATCAGGGTTGCGGGCAGATCCAGTAAGGAAACCGGTGTGCCGATTTGCCGGGGCTCAGCCCCCGGAATGTCTATGAACATCGGGATCCGGGCGGACCATTCATATAGGCCCCTTTTCTGGATCATGCCCTTTTCCCCCAGCATTTCACCGTGATCCGATGTGACGATGACGATCGTTTCTTCGCGCAGGCCGCTGTCTTCGAGAACCTCCAGAAGCTCGCCGATTTTGTCGTCTACATAATGGGCCAAGGCGGCGAAGCCGCGGCGCATCGCAATCAGGTTTGCCGGGTCGCGGATCTCATCGCCCCGGATATGCAGCCCGTGCCAGCGGCGCAAAGCGAGATCATAGTCAGAATACCTGGCATCCATGTCATCAGGATAGTCAGGCAGCGGGATATCTGCATCCTTGTACCTCTCCCAGTACTTCTTAGGGACCTTGTAGGGCGGATGGGGGTTGGTAAAAGAGACTGTCAGCAGCCAGGGTTTGCCCGGGGCGTTGCGCAGAAACTCCAGCGACTTGAAATGGGTCTCTTCATCATACTGAAGTTCCTTGGACCAGCCCGGCCCGATGTTTTCCGCCAGATATTGCGGGGTGAAGTCAAAGGCCTGGAAATTCGGGTCATTTTCCGGGGGCAGCGGGTAGGACCAGATGAACCCCGACGGATAAACGTCCGTATTCAGGCGGCGCTGGAACCCGTGCAGCTGATCGGCGCCTATGAAGTGCATTTTCCCCGATAGAACCGTCTCATACCCGGCATTGGCCAGATAATGCGCAAAGGTCGGGATGAAACTGTGATAGGGGTCGCCATTGTCATAACAGCCGGTGGTCGAGGTATAGAGCCCGGTCATGAAACAGGACCGCGCGGGCACGCAGATCGGGCTGGGCGTATAGGCATTGGTGAAATTGGCCGAACGCTGGACCAGCGCGGTCATGTTTGCCGTCCTCGCGCCGGTGCCGCCGCATGCCTCAAGCATGAAGGGCGTCATCTGATCGGCCATGATCAGCAGGATGTTCGGTTGCTTTGTCTTGGTCATGCAGAGGTCTCGCAGGGGCTGGTTGAGAAATCGGGAAAGAGATCCGGGGACAGAACGCCCGAAATGTGGCTGCACAAAAACCGCGCGTTACCGCGGCGCATGGCGGATATGATCCGGCTGCGGCTTGCCTTCAGCGCGGCCGCATCCGCCCACCAGGGACACAGGCCCGGATCGGCGATTTCGGCCGCCACATGAAACAGATCTGCCAGAAAATACAGGACCTCGCCGTCCGAGGAAACACGCACCACGCGATGGCCCGCGGTTTCACCCGGGGCGTCGAGCAGGCGGATTTCCTCCGGCAAGGGAACAGCGCTTTCACCCAGGTCCAGCAATCCGCGCCGGTACAGCATTTCAAGTGACGCAGGGTCGGCGGCATCGCCATCGGCCCGTTGCGCTTCAGGTGTCAGCGTGCCGTCGGCCCAGTCTTGCGGCGGAAGAACATGCCGCGCCGTTGGGAAGGCAGGTTCATTGCCGGGGCCGGCCACACCGCAGAAATGGTCGTGATGCCCATGTGTCAAAAGGATATGGGTGATACCCCCCGGGGAAATTCCGGCCTCCTCCAGGCGCTGCCCGATGCTGCCGCCTGCAGATCCGGTTTCCGGGTAGCACGGGGGATCGCAGGCATCGATCAGAACCGAAATGCCAGGCCCGCCGACATGCAGGCAGTTCACCGGCAGCCGTGTTTCGCCGCCCGCAACAGCCAGGGAACCCGTCGGAAACCAGCGGCGCTGATCGTCATAGATTTCACCCAGGGGCAGGACCGTGATACGCAGCGCCCCAACCTCAACCCTTTGCACCGGCCAGCCTGTCATCCTTCGACGGCCGCGCGGAATTTCCGGGCGTAATCGCCACGGTTTTTCACAAACCACAAAGGTTGCTCAGGCTGCCACCAAAGCTTGTCCAGGGCACTGTCCGGATAACTGGCAGCAAAGAACGCCTGATCGTCCGGCGGCAGCAGCTCTCTTGCGCCATGGGCCGCCGGGTTGGCCCCAAAGGCTGAGGCATACATGCAGAACCGCTTGGAGTGTTGACCCAGGAAATCCAATCCTGCGCGGGGCCCGGGTCGGCCCTGGCGCTCAGGACAAAATTCTGCAGGTAGCAGTTTGCACCCTCCGCCGGAGCTGCAAAGGCGTATGGCATGCACTGGCGAGTCAGCGCGGCCATTGTTGTGTCCCAACTGTAGCCGATCACGCACCCGCCGGCGCGGAACGCATCAATGCCCTCTTCCTCGCTGAACCAGAAGCGCGCGATATGGGCTGCATGCCCGCAAAGAAACGCGCAGATGACATCGTAATTGGCAATCATCCGCTCCTCAAACGCATAGGAATCGTCAAACGGGAACGGCAGCTTGCCGGCACTTTCCAGCGCCCGCCCGGCAGCGACAAAGGCCGTGTCCTCGCGCAGGGTCAGGCGCCCGGAAAAAACAGGGTCAAACAGCGCCATCAGGCTGGCCTCTGCCCCGACAAGCGGCGCCTTGCTTGTGTGATGCCCGATGCCGGCCCCGCCCCAGAGATTGGGTGAACCATAGCGCTTGCCCCGGATGATCGTATGGGCATCGGCATGAAAGGCCGGGTCAATTCGCCCGTATCCGGCCCGGTCCTCATCCAGCGGGGCGATCAGCCCGCTGTCAAGCCAGCTGGCCAGCCTGTCGGTGGTCGGGCAGGCGATATCGAAATCTTCGGTTTGCGCCGACGCGTGCATCTCATCCTGATTGCGAACTCCGCGGAAAGTAACCGCAATTCCGGTGTCGCTGGTGAAGCTGTCAAACACTTTGCTCAGCCCCGCATCATACCCTTGCCAGCCCAGAATGTTCAGCATGGTTCCCCCCGCTCCAATCACCGTCTGGCAGCAGATTTGCATGGCCGGAGGCTTCGATAATACGGTATCCTGCCAGAATGATATGGAATACCGCCAATGCCTCCTAAGAAGCTCGCAGTCTTTGCCGTTCACACCGGGTTTTCACTTTTTGGCTACGGAATCGCGCGTGACTTGATCCGCATGGCCAATGACACCGGCAGCACCGTACAGGTCGAGGTGGCTACCGCTGCCTCCAACTCGGGTCCGGTGCGCAGTTCCTGCGGTGCGGTGGTCCTCGCTGATCACGGCTGGCCGGTGATTTCACGGGCCGATTATGTGTTCGTCTGTTCGTCCCGTGATCCGGGTTCGGAAGGCGCCCCAGCGGCCCTTCTGGCCGGTCTGCGGGAATGCCACCGCCATGGCGGCTGGGTCATTGGCCTTGGCACCAGTATCTTCGCCCTGGGCCAGGCGGGATTGCTGGCGGGCAGGCGGGCTGTGGCACATCCGGCGCAGCTTCCAGCACTGGAAACTGCCTTTGCCGAAACCTGTTTCACATTCCGGCCCTTTCTGATCGACCAGCGGATTGCAACCTGTGTCGGCGGAGATGCGGTGACAGACCTGATGCTTGAGCTGCTGTCGCAGGCCTTCGACCCTGCAATCGCCGAGAATGTCCGCAGGCATGTGCTGCTCAAACCTGAGCGTTCGGAAACCTTTGCTGCATCCATTGGACTAAAAGGTTCGCTGGAAAGTCTCGACCCGCGGCTCGCCCGCTATATTCAGCTGGTCGAGCAGACCCTCTCAGCCCCAAGGCCCCTGGACGAGATTTGCGCCGCAATCGCTACCTCCAGCCGGACGCTTTCACGGCTGACCCGCGCTGTGTTCGACTGCACCCCAGGCGAGCTGTCAGCCCGGATCCGGCTGAACTACGCCGCCGGCCTGCTGAAGTCTTCCTCCAAGAGCTTGCCGGATATCGCGGAAGCAAGCGGCTACCGAAGCACCCCCCATTTCTCAGAAGCCTTCAATGCGCATTTTAGAATGAGGCCGGGGAAGTACCGGACACTCCAAAAGCAGCCACTGGAGCAAAAAGAATGAATGGCAGAAAAGTCCGCAGAGCGGGCCAACATGGTTTGCGGACATCTCCAAGAAAAAGCCCCCCGCAACATCGGTTGCGGGGGGCTTTTTCATTTCAGATCAACGTGGGTCAGTCGCGGCTCTCTGGGGTTTCCACCAGAGTGTCGAAGCTCGCCTCGCTGCTGACATCATCCATCGACGGGGCGGCCAGAGCGGCGGCCGCTTCGGCCTCCTCACGGCGCGCCTCGAGGACGACATTGTCACGCGACTGGGCGATGTTGCGCACACGCTGGGTGGCGCCACCGGTACCGGCCGGGATCAGGCGACCCACGATGACGTTCTCCTTGAGGCCGACCAGCTTGTCCTTCTTGCCCTGTACCGAAGCTTCGGTGAGGACACGGGTGGTCTCCTGGAAGGAGGCCGCCGAGATGAAGGAGCGGGTCTGCAGCGACGCCTTGGTGATGCCGAGCAGGATCGGTTCGCCCTGAGCCGGACGCTTGCCACGGGCCAGCGCCTTTTCGTTGGCGGTGTCGAACTCCTGCTTGTCCACGTGCTCGCCTTTCAGCAGCGTCGTGTCGCCGGAGTCGGAGATCTCCCACTTCTGCAGCATCTGGCGAACGATCACCTCGATGTGCTTGTCGTTGATCTTCACACCCTGCAGGCGATAGACGTCCTGAACCTCGTCGATCATGTAGTTCGCCAGAGCCTCAACACCCATGATGGACAGGATGTCATGCGGCGCCGGGTTGCCGTCCATGATGTAGTCACCCTTTTGGACAAAGTCACCTTCCTGAACCGGAATGTGCTTGCCCTTGGGCACCATGTATTCGACGGGCTCCATCGAGTCATCCGCAGGCTCGATCGAGATGCGACGCTTGTTCTTGTAGTCGCGGCCAAAGCGCACGTAACCATCGATTTCGGCGATGATCGCGTGATCCTTCGGACGACGGGCTTCGAACAGTTCCGCAACGCGCGGCAGACCACCGGTAATGTCCTTGGTCTTGGCGCCTTCACGCGGGATACGCGCAACAACGTCACCGGCCATGATCTGCTGGCCTTCTTCGACCGACAGAATGGCGTCCACAGACATCGGGTAGGTCAGCGGGTTGCCCGCATCGCTACGCACCGGTTCACCGTCACCATCCACCAGGATGATTTCCGGCTTCAGGTCAGAGCCTTTCGGAGCCGCACGCCAGTCGATCACGATCTTCTGGGTCATGCCGGTGGCTTCGTCGGTCTCGTCGCGAACGGCGATGCCGGAAACCAGGTCCACATATTTCGCGGTACCGGGTTTTTCGGCGATGATCGGCAGGGTGTAGGGATCCCATTCGAACAGCTTGTCGCCACGGGACACGGACTGGCCTTCCTTGACGAACAGCTTGGAGCCGTAGCCCAGCTTGTGGCTGGCGCGCTCTTCGCCGTGCTCGTCCTGAATGATCAGCTTCATGTTCCGGCCAACAACCAGGGTCTCGCCATTGGCGTTCTCCAGGGTCTGCGGCATCTCGAAGACGATCTTGCCCTCTTGCGAGGCTTCCAGGAAGGACTGCTGACCACCCTGCGCAACGCCACCGATGTGGAAGGTCCGCATCGTCAGCTGTGTGCCGGGTTCACCGATCGACTGCGCCGCGATGATGCCGACGGCCTCACCGGTGTTCACCTGCGTACCACGGGCGAGGTCACGACCGTAGCACTGGGCGCAGACGCCCTCTTCGGCTTCACAGGTCAGCGGCGAGCGGATACGGGTCGACTGAACGCCGGCCTCTTCCACTGCATCTGCCATGCGCTCGTCGATCAGCTGGCCAGCGGCCACGATGATCTCCTCGGTGCCGGGCTTCTTGATATCCTCTGCCGCGACACGGCCCAGGATACGTTCGCCCAGCGAGGCCACAACTTCACCATCGTTGACAGCGGCTTCGGCGGTGATCGCTGCTTCGGTGCCACAATCGCGATCACGCACGATGCAGTCCTGTGCCACGTCCACCAGACGGCGGGTCAGGTAACCCGAGTTCGCCGTCTTAAGAGCCGTATCCGACAGACCCTTACGGGCACCGTGGGTCGAGTTGAAGTACTCGAGAACGGTCAGGCCTTCTTTAAAGTTCGAGATGATCGGGGTCTCGATGATGTCGCCGTTCGGCTTCGCCATCAGGCCACGCATCCCGCCCAGCTGCTTCATCTGGGTGACCGAGCCACGCGCACCGGAGTGGGCCATCATGTAGACCGAGTTCGGTTCCATCACGGCGCCGTTCTCATCCCGCTTGTCAGCGGAGATGGTGCCCATCATCGCATCGGTGACCTTGTCGTTACACTTCGACCAGGCATCGACAACTTTGTTGTACTTTTCGCCCTGGGTGATCAGGCCGTCCATGTACTGCTGTTCGAAGTCCTTCACCTGATCGCGGGTCTCATCGACCAGCGTCCATTTGGTGTCGGGGATCACCATGTCGTCCTTGCCGAACGAAATGCCCGCCTTGAACGCTTCACGGAAACCCATGGTCATGATCTGGTCACAGAAGATCACGGATTCCTTCTGACCGCAGTAGCGGTAGACGGTGTCGATGACCTGCTGAACCTCTTTCTTCCGCAGAAGACGGTTGACCAGTTCAAACGGTGCCTTGACGTTCTTCGGCAGCAGCGCGCCCAGACGAACACGGCCCGGGGTGGTCTCAAAACGCTTGAGGACCTCGTTGCCTTCTTCGTCGATCTGGGTGATCCGCGCGGTGATCTTGGTGTGCAAGTGCACTTCGCCGGCGTCCAGCGCGTGCTGAACCTCGTCGATGGTGCCAAAGATCTTGCCTTCGCCGGGCATGCCTTCGCGTTCCAGGGTCACATAGTAAAGACCCAGGATCATATCCTGCGAAGGAACAATGATCGGCGCGCCGTTGGCAGGCGACAGAACGTTGTTTGTGGACATCATCAGGACGCGCGCTTCCAGCTGGGCCTCAAGGCTCAGCGGGACGTGCACAGCCATCTGGTCGCCGTCGAAGTCCGCGTTGAACGCCGAGCAGACCAGCGGGTGCAGCTGAATGGCCTTACCTTCGATCAGCGTGGGTTCAAACGCCTGGATCCCGAGACGGTGCAGCGTCGGCGCGCGGTTCAGCATCACCGGATGTTCGCGGATCACCTCGTCGAGGATATCCCAGACTTCGGGGCGCTCTTTCTCAACCAGCTTCTTCGCCTGTTTCACGGTGGAGGACAGACCTTTGGCCTCCAGACGCGAATAGATGAAGGGCTTGAAGAGTTCGAGCGCCATCTTCTTGGGCAGGCCGCACTGGTGCAGCTTCAGCTCAGGACCGGTCACAATCACCGAACGGCCGGAGAAGTCGACCCGCTTACCCAAAAGGTTCTGACGGAAACGACCCTGCTTACCCTTCAGCATGTCAGAGAGCGACTTCAGCGGACGCTTGTTGGCGCCGGTGATGACGCGGCCGCGACGGCCGTTGTCAAACAGCGCGTCCACGGATTCCTGCAGCATCCGCTTTTCGTTGCGGACGATGATGTCCGGCGCGCGCAGTTCGATCAGCCGCTTCAGGCGGTTGTTCCGGTTGATCACGCGGCGATAGAGGTCATTGAGGTCGGAGGTCGCAAAACGGCCACCATCCAGCGGCACCAGCGGACGCAGTTCCGGCGGAATGACCGGAATCACGGTCATGACCATCCATTCCGGGCGGTTGCCGGATTCCAAGAAGCTCTCAACAACCTTCAGGCGTTTGATGATCTTCTTGGGCTTCAGTTCGCCTGTGGCTTCGGCCAGCTCAGCGCGCAGCTGTTCGGCTTCGGCTTCAAGGTCGATGGCCGCCAGCATTTCGCGGATCGCTTCAGCGCCGATATTGGCGGTGAAGGCATCCATGCCGAACTGGTCCTGGGCGTCCATGTATTCTTCTTCGGTCATCATCTGGCCGTAGGTGAGGTCGGTCAGACCCGGCTCGATGACAACATAGTTTTCGAAATACAGAACCCGCTCAAGATCGCGCAGGGTCATATCCAGCATCAGGCCGATGCGCGACGGCAGCGACTTGAGGAACCAGATATGCGCAACCGGCGACGCCAGTTCGATGTGGCCCATGCGCTCGCGGCGGACCTTTTGCAGCGTGACTTCCACACCGCATTTTTCGCAGACAACGCCGCGATATTTCATACGCTTATATTTGCCGCAGAGGCATTCGTAGTCCTTGATCGGACCAAAGATACGCGCGCAGAAGAGACCGTCACGCTCAGGTTTGAACGTCCGGTAGTTGATGGTTTCCGGCTTTTTGATCTCGCCGTAGGACCACGACAGGATCCGCTCAGGCGAGGCCAGCGACACCTTGATCTCGTCGAAGACCTTCGGCGGCGTCAGCGGGTTGAACGGATTATTCGTCAGTTCCTGGTTCATTTTGATGTCCTCAAATTCGTGCGAAAGGCTGGAGGGGGAGGCAAATTTCTGTGAAGAAATCTGCCAAGATTTTTTGAAAAATCCTGTTCCCCTTACTCGTCACCCTCCGCATCCAGGAGTTCCATATTCAGGCCGAGGCCACGGACTTCTTTCACCAGAACGTTAAACGATTCCGGTACGCCCGCTTCGAAGTTGTCCTCGCCCTTGACGATCGATTCATAGACCTTGGTCCGGCCTGCAACGTCATCCGACTTCACGGTCAGCATCTCCTGCAGGGTGTAGGCGGCGCCATAGGCTTCCAGAGCCCAGACTTCCATCTCACCAAAGCGCTGACCACCGAACTGCGCCTTACCACCCAGCGGCTGCTGCGTGACGAGGGAGTACGGGCCGGTCGAACGCGCGTGGATCTTGTCGTCGACCAGGTGGTGCAGTTTCAGCAGATACTTGATGCCGACGGTGACGGGGCGTGCGAATTGCTCACCCGTACGACCATCAAACAGGACCGACTGACCGGAAGTGTCAAAGCCAGCGCGCACCAGTGCATCGTTGACGTCCGCCTCTTTGGCGCCGTCGAAGACGGGTGTCGCGATCGGCACGCCACGGGTCACATTACCGGCAGCCTCGACCAGATCGGTCTCAGTCATATCGGCAATACCTTCACCGTAGACGTCATCACCATAGGCGTGGTGCATCGCTTCACGCACCGGGGTCAGATCGCCAGAACGACGGTATTCCTGAAGCGCATCATCGACTTTGATACCCAGACCGCGCGCGGCCCAACCCATGTGGGTCTCCAGAATCTGACCAACGTTCATCCGCGACGGAACGCCGAGCGGGTTGAGACAGAAATCGACCGGGGTACCATCGGCGAGGAACGGCATGTCCTCCATCGGCACCACTTTCGAGATCACACCCTTGTTCCCGTGACGGCCGGCCATCTTGTCGCCCGGCTGCAGCTTGCGCTTCACCGCGATAAAGACTTTGACCATCTTCATAACGCCCGGGGGCAGATCGTCGCCGCGACGGACCTTCTCGACCTTGTCTTCAAAACGGGCATCCAGAGCACGTTTCTGTGCTTCGTACTGCTCGTTCAGGGCCTCGACGACCTGTGCGCTCTGCTCGTCTTCCAGCGCCAGCATCCACCACTGACCGCGGCTGAGTGTGTCCAGCAGCTCTTCGGTGATTTCGGAACCGGCCTTGATGCCCTTGGGGCCTTTGACTGCGGTTTTACCCAGCAGCATGCCACGCAGGCGGGCGTAGATGTTGCGATCCAGGATGCCCAGCTCGTCGTCCCGGTCACGGGCCAGACGCTCGACTTCCTCACGCTCGATCTGCAACGCACGTTCGTCTTTCTCCACGCCGTGACGGTTGAAGACCCGCACCTCGACCACGGTTCCGTAGTCGCCCGGCTTCACGCGCAAGCTGGTGTCGCGCACGTCAGATGCTTTTTCGCCAAAGATGGCGCGCAGCAGCTTTTCTTCCGGGGTCATCGGGCTTTCGCCCTTGGGTGTGATCTTGCCAACCAGAATATCGCCCGGCTCCACGTCGGCACCGATGTAAACGATGCCCGCCTCGTCGAGGTTGCGCAGCGCTTCTTCACCGACGTTGGGGATGTCGCGGGTGATCTCTTCCGGCCCAAGCTTGGTATCACGGGCGGCGACTTCGAATTCCTCGATGTGGATCGAAGTAAAGACGTCGTCACGCGCGATGCGCTCGGAGATCAGGATGGAGTCTTCGTAGTTGTAGCCATTCCAGGGCATGAAGGCCACGACGACGTTTTTACCCAGAGCCAGTTCACCCATATCGGTGGACGGACCATCGGCAATCACTTCGCCTTTGCGGACTTCCTGGCCTACTTTCACCAGCGGACGCTGGTTGATGCAGGTGTTCTGGTTCGAACGCTGGAATTTGCGCATACGGTAGATATCAACACCCGCATCGCCCAGTTCCAGATCTTCGGTTGCCCGGATCACGATACGCTGCGCGTCGATCTGGTCGATGATGCCTGCGCGTTTGGCCATGATGGCCGCGCCGGAATCCCGTGCCACGATCTCTTCGATGCCGGTGCCGACCAGCGGCGCCTCGGCACGCAACAGCGGAACCGCCTGACGTTGCATGTTCGAGCCCATCAGAGCGCGGTTAGCATCGTCGTTCTCAAGGAACGGGATCAGCGAGGCCGCAACCGATACCAGCTGTTTCGGGCTGACGTCGATCAGATCCACGCTTTCGCGCGGTGCCAGGGTGTAGTCGCCGGACTGGCGGGTCGAGACCAGATCGTTGACGAATTTGCCGTCTTCATCCAGCGTCGCGTTGGCCTGCGCCACGGTGTGACGCATTTCCTCGGTCGCGGACATATAGTGGACTTCGTCTGTCACCTTGGCGTCGTTGACGACGCGGTAAGGTGTTTCGATGAAGCCATATTTGTTCACGCGAGCAAAGGTCGCCAGCGAGTTGATCAGACCGATGTTCGGGCCTTCCGGTGTCTCAATCGGGCACATCCGACCATAGTGTGTCGGGTGAACGTCGCGCACCTCAAAGCCAGCACGCTCACGGGTCAGGCCGCCCGGGCCAAGCGCCGACAGGCGGCGTTTGTGGGTGACTTCCGACAGAGGGTTGGTCTGGTCCATGAACTGCGACAGCTGCGAGGAGCCGAAGAATTCACGCACCGCAGCAGCAGCCGGTTTTGCGTTGATCAGATCCTGCGGCATCACCGTGTCGATCTCGACCGAGGACATCCGCTCCTTGATGGCGCGTTCCATGCGCAGCAGACCGACGCGGTACTGATTTTCCATCAGTTCGCCAACGGAGCGCACACGACGGTTGCCGAGGTGGTCGATATCGTCGATGTCGCCCTTGCCGTCACGCAGCTCAACCAGCGCCTTGATGCAGGAGATGATATCTTCCTTGCGCAGGGTGCGCTGAGTGTCCTCGGCGTCCAGAGCAAGGCGCATGTTCATCTTCACACGGCCAACGGCGGAGAGGTCGTAACGCTCGGAATCGAAGAACAGCGTGTCGAACAGCGCCGAGGCAGCTTCGACGGTCGGCGGCTCGCCCGGGCGCATGACACGGTAGATATCCATGAGCGCGGTATCGCGACCCATGTTTTTGTCCTGCGCCATGGTGTTGCGCATGTAGGGGCCGACATTGATGTTGTCGATGTCCAGAACCGGAATGTCGGTGATACCGGCATCCAGCAGTTCCTTGACGGTCCCGCCGATGATTTCGCCGCCCTTGTCATACTCGAGGGTCAGCTCATCGCCGGCCTCGACATAGATGGCGCCGTTTTCTTCGTTGATGATATCCTTGGCGACATATTTGCCAACGATATGCTCAAAGGGAACCAGCAGCTCGCTGATGTTGCCTTCGTCGATCATCTTCTTGACGGCGCGCGGTGTGACCTTCTTGCCAGCTTCGGCAAAGATCTCACCGGTGGCGGCGTCAACCAGATCGTAGGTCGGACGGGTGCCGCGCACGCGCTCGGGGAAGAACGGCGTGACCCAGCCACGGCTCTTCTCCAGCTTGAAGGAGATGGTGTTGTAATAGGCATCCATGATGCCTTCCTGATCCAGACCCAGCGCATAAAGCAGGGTTGTCACAGGCAGTTTACGACGACGGTCGATACGGGCAAAGACGATGTCCTTGGCGTCGAATTCGAAGTCCAGCCAGGAGCCGCGATACGGGATGATGCGGCAGGCAAACAGCAGCTTGCCCGAAGAATGTGTCTTGCCCTTGTCGTGATCGAAGAACACGCCCGGCGAACGGTGCATCTGGGACACGATCACACGCTCGGTGCCGTTGACCACAAAGGTGCCGTTCGGCGTCATCAGGGGCATATCGCCCATGTAGACGTCCTGCTCCTTGATGTCCTTCACCGATTTTGCACCGGTGTCTTCGTCCACATCAAAGACGATCAGACGCAGAGTGACCTTCAGCGGAGCCGAATAGGTCATGTCGCGCTGCATACATTCCTCGACGTCATATTTCGGACGTTCAAAGGAATATTTCACGAACTCCAGAACCGACGTCTCATTAAAGTCCTTGATCGGAAATACCGACTGGAACACGCCCATGATGCCTTCGCCGTCGAGCGGCTGTTCTGCATCACCAGAGCGCAGGAAGAGGTCGTAAGAAGATTTCTGGACCTCGATGAGGTTCGGCATGTCCAGGACTTCGCGGATTTTACCGTAGTATTTGCGAAGACGTTTCTGGCCAAGGAACGATTGAGCCATGTCAGATGTCACCTTTCCAATTCTCACTGAACAAGGATGCCGCCGGGCCCCGGCACCTTGTCCATACGAGACAGCGTGTTCGGATCAATTCATGACCACCTTCCCGAATGGCGGCCTCCCGATCCTTTGAACCTCGCCTGAAAAAACGCCCGTTTAGTTGGGCCCTTTCTAAGACAGGTTCGGCTGGACCCGGTTTTCACCGGGCCCAGCCAAATTTCCGGGATGTTCAGAGGACGTCGAAACCGACACCCCATGTTGTCCCGTATCGCGTAGCTTAGGCCAGTTCGATCTCGGCGCCAGCTGCTTCCAGCTTGCCTTTGATGTCTTCGGCTTCGTCCTTGCTGACGCCTTCTTTGATCTTGCCGCCAGCTTCGACCAGCTCTTTGGCTTCTTTCAGGCCAAGACCGGTGATGCCGCGAACTTCTTTGATCACGTTGATTTTGGATGCGCCAGCGTTTTTCAGAACGACGTCGAATTCGGTCTTTTCTTCTTCCGCTGCGCCACCGGCGTCGCCGCCAGCTGCCATGACAACGGCGCCGCCAGCTGCGGGCTCGATGCCATACTCATCCTTCAGGATGGTTTTCAGTTCTTGTGCTTCAAGCAGGGTCAGACCAACGATGTCTTCTGCGAGTTTCTTCAGATCAGCCATTTTATCAGCTCTTTCCGTTTACAGTGTGTGTGTTCCAACGTGCGGGCATATGCCCGACGCCAGTCATTCAGTGCCAACCGCTTACGCAGCTTCCGCCTTCTCTTCGATGGTCGAAAGGATGCTTGCGATGTTGCTTGCAGGTGCGCCAATTGCGCCAGCGATGTTGGAAGCAGGTGCGCCAATGCAGCTTGCGATCTGAGCAATAAGCTCGTCGCGCGAAGGCATTTTCGACACGGCTTCAACGCCGGCACGGTCCAGAGCGTTCTCACCCATCGCGCCGCCAAGGATCTCGAACTTTTTGTTCTCCTTGGCGAAATCCTCGGCCACCTTAGCGGCGGACACGGGATCTTCGGAATAGGTCAGTACGGTCATCCCTGTCAGCAGGTCAGACATGCTTTCACACGGCTTACCCTCGAGGGCGATTTTGGCGAGCCTGTTCTTGGCAACACGCACGGAGCTACCAGCGTCGCTTGCACGCGCCCGCAGATCCTGCATCTCTGCAACTGTCAGACCGGCATAGTGGGCTACGACCACCACGCCAGAGCTTTCGAAGATCTGGCCGAGTTCCTCGACCACTCTCTCTTTCTGGGCTCTATCCACAGTTCTCTCCAAGTTTAGGGACACTTGCGCATCCCGGCTCATTGATGTGCCGAACATTGCTGCCCGGCGTTCAAGTCCGTTTTAACGGGGTGAGCCAAAATCACCCGAGGGTAGGAATTCCCTCGATCCTTTGGTCGTTCCCGTCTCAGGAGGGAAATTAAGACCCGATCGACAGGCCACCCACCATCTTGGACGAAATGAAATAAAGCGCACGACGAATCGCACGCTTTATCTCGGGGTCGTAGTTAGTCCCATTTTTAGGGATTTCCAAGGGCAAAATCGTCCGAAAGACCACCAAGGCCAGGATCAGCCGAGATCGCCACAATGACACCCCCGAAAAGGCAAAACCGGGGCCCCCATCAGGGACCCCGGTCTATCGTCAATGCGGCGTTTCTGACACATGCGACTCGGCGCACTGTCAGCCCTCGCCCCGCCTGCCGAGATTACTCGGTAACAGCGGTTTCCACGTCAACGGTGACGCCCGGACCCATAGTGGAGGACAGAGCGATTTTCTTCATGTAAGCGCCCTTGGCACCCGACGGCTTTGCCTTGGCAACCGCAGAGATGAAGGCACGTACGTTTTCGATCAGCTTGGCTTCGTCGAAGGAAGCTTTGCCAACGCCCGCGTGCACAACGCCGCCTTTTTCAGCTTTGAACTGAACTTCGCCACCCTTGGCTGCTTCCACTGCCGCTTTCACGTCCATGGTCACGGTGCCGACCTTGGGGTTCGGCATCAGGTTGCGGGGGCCAAGCACTTTACCCAGACGGCCAACGATCGGCATCATGTCAGGGGTTGCAATGCAGCGATCGAAATCGATGGTGCCGCCCTGGATGGTTTCCATCAGGTCTTCTGCACCGACGATGTCCGCGCCAGCTTCCTTGGCTTCGTCAGCCTTCGCGCCACGGGCGAAAACAGCAACGCGCATGTCTTTGCCGGTGCCGTTGGGCAGGCCAACCACGCCGCGAACCATCTGGTCTGCGTGACGGGTGTCAACGCCGAGGTTCATGGCGATTTCGACGGTTTCGTCGAATTTTGCGTTTGCGTTTGCCTTGATCAGGGCAACCGCTTCTTCCACCGACAGGTTGTCCTTGCCAGCGAAAGCTTCGCGCGCAGCGCGGGTCCGTTTACCGAGCTTAGCCATCTTACTTCACCTCGATGCCCATGGAGCGGGCAGAGCCCAGGATGATCTGCATCGCGGCTTCGATGTCGTTCGCGTTCAGATCTTTCATTTTTGCTTCGGCGATTTCCTTCACCTGAGCAACGCTGACGGTGCCCACGGTTTCGCGCGACGGGTTGTTCGCGCCGGATTTCACTTTGGCGGCCTTCTTCAGGTAGTAAGACGCAGGCGGCGTCTTGATGTCCATGGTGAAGGACTTGTCCTGATAGTAGGTGATCACGGTCGGGCACGGCGCGCCGGGCTCCATGTCTGCAGTCTTGGCGTTGAACGCCTTGCAGAATTCCATGATGTTAATGCCGCGCTGACCCAGTGCCGGGCCAACCGGCGGGGATGGGTTTGCCTTACCGGCGGGCACTTGCAGCTTCATTGTGCCAACAAGCTTCTTAGCCATTTGGTGTTCCTTTCAACTCGGGTGAAACGCGTTTCACCCTATGTATGTTGCGTGGTCCGATATCAGGATCGCGATCCCTCCATCTCCCACGAGAGAATCTCGCCCGAAGACGATTGGGCGCGTTTACAGGGGAATGGCCGGGTTGGCAAGTGGGCGGGGCCTCATGAAACGGCACGAAAGAACTCACACTCACGAGCTTTATAAGCCTCACTTGCTCTGTACCTTGCGACTTGCACGTTATCCCTAACAAGCGAATACTTCTGCATTTGGAGTACAGCCTAATAGAGAAAGCTATGCGTCATGAATGAGATCAAGAAAGGTACTTGGGTCGAAACCCTCATCGAGACCTACATGTCTCTCGGAGGTGAAGCACATTGGAATGAAGTGTACCCTGAAGCACAGAGAATTCGACAACTGAAAGGGCTGGACTGGACAACCAAGTCCCGAGAAACCATCCGGGACTGCGTGCAGCGGCATTCTTCCGATTCAAACAGCCGCAAGAGAATGGATGCAAAAAATGCTCCAGACGTCTTTTACGCCGTTGCAGGAGCCAACAAGGGCATCTGGGGATTAAGAAGCGAATACTTCTCGAATTCTAAGCAGCAACGAGAAAACTCCGATGAAAGCCTGTATCTTTGGGGACTAGAGGGCATCCTAAAGGAAACAAAATATTTGCGTCGCTTTAGAGACCAAGTTTTGATTCAGGAAAGAAAGAAAAAAGACGAGTTCACATGCCAAGCGTGCGGATTTCATCAGGAAGTGTCGAACGGTCACTACATAATTGACGTACACCACCTTACACCGCTGTCAGCTTCCACGGGGCCAGTGATTAACTCACTTGATGATTTGGTTTGTCTTTGCCCAAACTGTCACAGAATTGCTCATTCAAGACGCGAAGCACCTCTTTCTGTTAAAGAAATTCGCGAACTTCTCCATTCCGTCTAACCCTCCAGAGTATCAGCAGGGTTTAGTCGCTTAACAATTATCGCCTCTTCGCAACCAAACAAAAAACGCCGCGTTGAACCCAACGCGGCGCCTCAAATCCCGTAGCGCGGGCAACCTGCCCGCCAACCCAATCACCCCTGCTTGGTCACCTGAGTGAAATCCAATTCCACTGGGGTTTCCCGGCCAAAGATGGACACGGTGACCTTGAGTTTCTGATTGTCGTCGTCGACGCCTTCGACCATGCCGTCGAAATCTTCAAACGGCCCGTCGTTGACCTTGACCTTTTCGCCCACTTCAAAGGAGATGAGCGTGCGCGGCGCTTCTTCGCCTTCCTGAACGCGGCCCAGGATGCCCTGCACTTCGGCATCGCGCATCGGCATCGGACGGCCCTGCGGGCCGAGGAAACCGGTGACGCGGTTGATCGAGGAAATCAGGTGATAGCCGCGATCGGACATTTCCATATGCACCAGCACGTAGCCGGGCATGAAGCGACGCTCTGTAGAGACTTTCTTGCCGCGACGAATTTCGATCACCTCTTCGGTGGGGACCAGAACTTCGTCGATTTCGTCTTCCAGACCCTGCTCTGCGACCGACGTGCGGATCTGCTCTGCGATTTTCTTTTCGAAGTTCGAAAGAACGCTGACCGAATACCACCGTTTCGCCATGAACCTGATCGTCCTTGTGTCTCTTGGCCGACAAGTGCGTCGGGCCACTGCTAAAATAAGATACAGCCTTGGGGCTGCGCTCTAACAAAAAGCGGCGCGCGACACGAATCGCCACACGCCTACGTCAGAGTTAATCGCTCACCTACCGCCCCGGGAGTCCAAGATCAAGAGGTGAGCCGCCAATTGCGAAGCCAAGCTGCCCTTCGCCACAACGGGTTGCGCGATCGGGGCTGCCAGACGGGTTTAGCCGAACATGCCCAGAATGCCCTCAAGCCCAAAGCGGATCAGGATATCCACGATGGCAAAGAACACGGCCGTCAACGCCGCCATGACAAACACCATCACGGTGGTCAGCAGCACCTCACGGCGGGTCGGCCAGACGACCTTGGAAACTTCGGCGCGAACCTGCTGGATGAACTGGACGGGGTTTGTGGTGGCCATGAGGCGGGGTTCTCTCTGCTTGCAATCAAGCAGCGATTTAACCGCAGACCATGGCAATTTCAAGCCCTGCTGCACCTTCACCGATGGCTCGGGGCGGGTTCTTCAGGTCCGCGCCGCAGCATCCACCGAGAAGCAATCAATTCTATCTTAATTTTCGCGGGCCATAAATATCCGCCATGGGGCACCGCAGATGTCAGCACATCGCGCCCTGCCCGTTATCGAGCGCGATTATGAGATAGGATTCCATGACCCTCGCACAGAACGATCAGCAGGCGACCAGCCTGAGCCAAACCACCCCGGCAGGGGCTGCCACCCAGCGCGAAGCGCAGGCAACCCCGCCGCTGACAATGCAGATTTCCAGCAAGCTCTCTGGCCGTAGTCGGCGGCTGCCACCGCAAGACAATGCGAAGCTGGACCCAGAACATCAGGAGCAACTGACCGCGCTGTTTCAGCATGGACATTTCCAGCAGGCCGCAACCCGTTGCGCAGAGCTGCTGAACAGCCATCGGAGATCAGCATTCCTGTGGGAATTGCTGGGCCGCTGCCATCTTGCGCAGACCGCCCTGGATGAAGCGGCGACCTGCCTGAACAAAGCCTGCGAGCTGAACCCGACCTCCGCCACGACCTTTGCCGCGATGGGTGATGTCTACCGGCGCCAGAACCGGCCAGTGGATGCGATTGCCCTGTATAAAAAGGCTCTGACACTGGATTCGACCTGCCTGCCCGCGCTCAACAATCTGGGCAACACGCTGCTGGAGCAGGATCGCATCATCGAGGCCGATCAGTGTTTCGCCACCGCGATTGATCAAGCGCCTGACAACGCGCAACTGCTTTACAACCGTGCCAATATCCAGCGTCAGCTGGGGAACATGGGGATCGCCCGCGACCTCTATGGTCAGGCCGCGCGCTTTGCCCCGAACTTCTTGGAAGCGCGGTACAATCTTGCCCAGCTCACCGGTATGATCGGCCAGCAGAGCGAGGCGATCCGTCATCTGGACCAGATTCTGCTGGCCCGCCCCAATGACGATCGCGCCCGCGCCCAGAAACTGCGCCTGATGGCGGAGCTGTGCGATTGGCGCTGGCTGGACGAATATCAGGAGCACCGTCGGCACCTTGGGCTGCGTGGGTCCGCCTGCGCCCCGCAAGCGCAGATCGCGCTTGAGGACAATCCAGACCTACTGCGCATCCGGATGCAGGCCCATGCCAGCTCCCGCCCGCAATCTGACCCGGCGCCGCAACGGCCGAGGGCAGAAACACGCCCACAGCGGCTGCGTGTCGGCTATTTCGTCAGCTCGGCCCAGGATCTCGATGCGCTGCGACTGCTCGACAGCCTGCTGGCCCGCCACGATCAGAGCCGATTCGCGCTTTACGTCTATGGGGCCAGCGCACCGCGCGCGGATCTGGTCGGCGTCCACCACCGCGATATCCGCGGACTGTCCGCAACCACCATCAAGACACAGGTCATCGCGGATCAGCTGGATATCGCAATTGACCTGACCAGCTATACCCACGAAGCCGACGCAACCGTGTTTTCGGCCCGGATCGCGCCGGTTCAGATTGCCATGCCCGGTTTTCCGGGCACCATGGGCACTCCGGCGTATGACTATATCCTCGGCGATGCGGTTACCTGCCCGCCCGGCAGCGAGCGCTATTTCGAGGAACATGTGATCCGCATGCCGCACAGCTATCAGAGTATTACAGCCCTGCAGGACCTCTCCGGCCACCAGTTCAGCCGACGCGACTGCGGCCTGCCCGATGATGCCTTCGTCTTCTGCAGCTTTACCGCTAGCCATGCGCTAACCCCACGTGAATTTGATATCTGGATGCGCCTGCTGGCCCGTGTGGAGGGCAGCGTTCTGTGGCTCCCGGACTACCCAGAAGAGGCACAGGCTGCACTGCGACAGGCCGCAAGCGACCGCCGTGTAGACCCGGATCGCGTGATCTTTGCCGCCGCCAGCACCGGCGAGGAGCGTATGGCGCGCAGCATGGTCGCAGATCTGTTCCTGGACAGCTTCACCCTCAATGCCGGTCCGGCAGCGCGCGACGCACTGGCTGCCGGGCTACCGGTGCTGACAATGGCGGGGCGCCAGTTCGCTGCCCGCACCACCGCAAGCCTGCTGGCCGCTGCCGACATGGAAGACCTGCTTACCACCACGCCCCAGGCCTATGAGGCACGGGCGCTGGAACTGGCCGAGGACCGGGATCAGCTGCTGGCACTGCGCAGCAAACTGCGGCTGATGCAGACGAAAGCACCGCTGTTTGATACCACGCGCTACATGCGGGATCTGGAACGCGGGCTGGACATGGTTTTTGCCCGCCATAGCGACGCACTGCTGCCACAGCATGTGACGGTTCCGGCCGAGGATGTGGTGCCTGCAAAACCAACCGACAGCTACAGCGCGGCACAGACCGCAGGCACGCCCATTCACGCCGCCTGATCAGGGCAATCTTCACCCTGAAACCCAACGCTTCCCCCGCCCCAGAAAGGCGGCGGAGGCGTTTTGCCTGCCATATGGACTGGATCCGGCGGGACTGATCCACGACGAGAGAGAGCGGACAGGCGCAGCTGCTGGGCGGCCAATCGAAATGAGGCCCGAGCTGGGATGTCTTCTGCCTGAGATGAGAGAGTGGCAGGGGCATCAGGGTTCGAACCCGAGACCTACGGTTTTGGAGACCGTCGCTCTACCAACTGAGCTATACCCCTACGGTGCGGCAGTTCCTAAGCCAGAGCTGCGCGGCTGGCAAGAGGGAAATCAACGAAATCGCCCGGATTTCCGCGCGTCCTCCCGCGATGACTGGCCCCACTCGCCATGCTTCAGTATGACAGAGAAAAATGTCCAGAGGAAAGATCCCAGAGTGAGCCTGCGCAAAAAGATCGCCGACAGTCCGAAAGTGAACCGCGCCGTCGAGGCCCTGCTGGCGGGATATGTGCGATTCGCCCATCGCACCTCGCGCTGGGAGCGCCGCGGGTTCGAGGAAATGGATGCCTGTGTCGCCTCTGGAGAGCCGGTGATCTTTGTGCTCTGGCACCAGCGGTTGATCATGGCCCCCTATCTGTTTGACACCTCTCTGGGCCGGATCTGCGCGCTGACCTCTGCGGCGCGGGCCGGGCGGCTGGCGGGACAGATTCTGGTGCGTCTGGGGTTTGAGACCATCCCGATGTCCAGCCACAAACGCCATGTGGCACTGTCCCGCGAAGTCCTGCGCCGCACCAAGGAGGGGTGTTCTATAGGCATTGCCGCTGACGGACCAAGAGGGCCGGCTCGTATTTCCTCGGGCGTACCGATCACTTGGGCGCGGATGACCGGATGCCGTGTGTTCACTGTCGCGTTTGCAGAACGGAAAGTGATTAAGCTGCCAACCTGGGATCAGCAGATGCTGCCTCTGCCGTTCTCACGTGGTGTTCTCCTCTGTCAGGAATGGACGGATGAGGTGCCGAAGAAGCCAAGCGATGAGCAGGTTGAGACGCTGCGGCTGAGCCTGCAGGCTTCGCTGGACAAGATTACGGACACGGCCGACCGGGCCGTCGGGCAGCCTCCGCGCAGATAGACATGGCTAGAGGCCTGGCGGTCAGGTCGCCCCCTGCCCTGTTCCAGCGTCATCGCATAGAAAAAGGCCGCCCCGGTTGGAGCGGCCTTTCTATTTTCTCACCTGAGTGGCTCTCGGTGATTTTCTAG
>NZ_JAYMVV010000009.1:0-693 GCF_048056635.1 Phaeobacter sp. JH20_08
ATGCGGCGGCAGGGTTGCAGCGAAACTTCACCAGGACGCTTCTACCAGACGACGCCAGGCAGCCCGAAGGAGACATTCGCACTAAGCGCAGCGCGCACTTCGCTGCAGGCGCGAAGCATTTGGGCCATTTTTCCAAAAGCCGCCATTCAGCAACCGGCGGTGGCTCTGGCTGATGCTGTGGTCAGCACCAGGGGTACCTTTGCGCAGGAAGCGTCATTTGCAAAGTCAGAGCTTCTTTCATGCTCCTATCGCCGCTCTGCTGCATTGCAGTGAAGCAAAGCAGACTTCTTTGCATTGTAATCCTCTAACGAAGAATACTTCGAAGTCTTTCGACCTACGGATGGACTTCAGATGCTATCCATAGACCGTTGGCGAAATGCCAAGGATGTGGAGGGTTGCGGTGGTCGGAGGACCAACTATGTCAATTCCTAACCTTCCCGCAATTCGCATGCGTCACGCTCCCTGGAACAAAGGGCGTATCATAGGCCAAAAACGTCCTTTGCGTCCCAAGCATGTCTGGGCAATTCGCGTTCGCCTTGAACTCTCCGATAGGGTGCGTGATCTGGCACTCTTCAACTTGGCAATAGACAGCAAACTCAGAGGATGTGATCTCGTCCGTTTGCGTGTTGTTGACGTTTATGCAGCAGGCAACGTGAGAGAACGCGCGTCCATAACCCAAAGCAAAACCAGTCA
>NZ_JAYMVV010000010.1:0-245217 GCF_048056635.1 Phaeobacter sp. JH20_08
ATTTCCCGATGCTGCAGACCCAACAAAGGTCCGCTAGCGAGTTTCCGTCAAACTTGCCCAGTAATCAGGGATCAACTCAATCGTTTTAATCAATTCCGGATCGCCTGCAGTTATTTGCTCACGGCGAACGCTTAGGGTGGCGCTTACTCTATTCGCTAACTCGAAAACAAGACGGCAGGTTACGCCTTGCCTGTCAGTTTCGGCCGGGTCGGGGCTATAGAAACATGTGACCCGTCCAGGCCCGAGCGCAGTGTCAGAGTATTGTGCGGTCAGTTCCGGTTCGTCTCGGTCAGATGGGCCAGACGTCGCATCTCTACGTAGTTCAAATTGCATCGTCGGCATGTCGCGGCACCAGATACTATCGGCCTGATCTGGGCGGATTTCGCGACACCAATGATCCACTTTTTCTTGTGTGAGGCAGTAGTCGTTTCCTAGGCGACAGTCATGCTCTACAGGTGAAACTCTGATGGTTCGAAAATTGATAGGGTCGCGACGTTCATGCAGGAGTACGTCGTTTGGCTTGGTGAAACCGGAAACGGGGTTGGTTAGGTTTGTTGAGCATCCGAATAGCCCAGCTTGAACATCCGGCGCACAGTCGTCGAATACGCGGAGGCGAGGACTCGCTGGAAAAGCAACCTGATGCTCTGCCAAGGTGCCCGTGAAATCCGCGCGGATGATTTCTGCGGCCCGAACATCTTGATCCTCAACTAAATGGCGCTTTGCTAATTCACGCTGCGCGACTGGCAAAAGTGTTGCTGATGCTGTCAGCCCCAGGATTGCAACCCCATTTGCCCGCGAGGCCCACCTTAGTCGCTGGTGCCCGATCCACAACACAATCGAAGCGCCAGCCATGCCGAGTGCAGCGCTGCTTGCCACAAATGGAACTAGCATGATGGGTCCAAGCGCGAAGAAAGCAAAGTTCAGAACCGAGCCAATGCCCTGCATAGGAGCATTGGCTGGTCCCAGCAGCAAAACCAAAGGGACGACACCCAATATTACTCCCCAGTTGAGAGCTTTGCGCGGGTTTCGAATAAACCGCAGAGAAAGTACAAACCCGATGAGAAATCCAAGAAAAATATATAGAAGCATGTCGACCAATAACACTCCCGTAGGGCCGATACGCAAGAACTATTGGATCTTTGACGAGCCCTAGTGTTCAAGAGCAGTCATTGGCGCAGCCGCTGCGAAAAGGCGCTTTGTCCCGCTGTGTGTGAATTCACCAGGTCCAACACCTCGTAGCCGCAGCGAACGGCAGGAACGGCGGGCCGCGCAGCAGCATAAAATCTCAGCTGGTTGCCTCAAACGGCCGACTTTGCAAAGCCCGCTCCCGCAACCAAAACAAAAAAATAAAACAAACAACATAGCGCCCCAAGGGGCGCTTCTGGCGTTCATAGCACTGGATGTGTGGAAACACTATGGAAGGGGACCGTCCGGCGAACGCGCTCTGGTGTGGTTCCGATGCTGCCTGCTACGCTGCGTCAGCGGCGTAGCGCCATGGGGCATAAGTTCATTCAGACGTGTGATTTTGTGGTCCGTACCCGCGCCACTCGGCGATCCGATTCAAGTCTCGGGCGACTCGCGCACCGCCAATGGATGTGTCAACGATGGCAGCCAGACATTCCCGGCTGAAGCTGGCGCTCTGGCGTTACGATTACAACACGGTCAGGCCGCACTCATCGCTCGGGGACAAAGCACCGTCCGAAGCGCGCCGGACGCTTGAGCAATTTGAGGGCTCCACGCCCGGCGCGCTTGCCCAGCCCGAAACCGACAACTATCAAAACCAAGCCCGAAGACTCTCGCTATGAACGAGGGACAAGTGGGGGCAGGTCGCAACGATTAGCTTAAATTACGCCAGATCCTGTTCAAAGATTGGGGAGTAGCTCACATTCAATACTGAAAGATGACCTTCAGAAAATTTCAGAAAATTTCAGCACCAGTTTCAGGACATCTGACCTCAGCGACCTGATGATGATTGTGCAAGGTTCATAAAGACAGGGCCTGCTGCCAATCATCAAAGCGAGGAACTCACTATGTCTACCCTTTTGACAATTAACGTAAAAAATCTTGAGCCGGCAACACAGGGCTTCTTCTTTTTCCAAGAGCCGGCAAACTATACTGGCGGTGCAACAGTATATTCGAACAGTCTCTTTGCAGAGAACCTTGCCAACTATGGTTCGTCTGGCTCAATCCTGACCTTTCAGGTTGATCTGCAGTATTATGCGGGCATTCAGGAGGCCCATTCTGCGCCGGCCGTTGGCCAGTCCTCAGGCTATTCGTCTGCGAGCCGTGCGATCGATCTTGCGCCTGCTGGTGGCGGCGCTGCCAATGACTCCACGACCGCCAGCGTAAGCCCCGCACTTGGCCTATCGACACCGACGAACGAGGCCGGCGTACAGCCTGGCGCATTCCGGATCAACACACCGAGCTTCTCTTCACCGCCCTTCTACAACGTCGGCTCGGCGGTATCTGTAAACGGGGGGATCGTCTTGTCGAACTTCGTTCAGGCAAATCCACAGTCGCACGTCGATTGCGAGCCGATCCTGAAATACTACGTTGCGACAGGGACCTACACGCCTGGCACGGTGATGGATTTCACCGCTGCGTCAAAAACCTCGGCACTGTGTGATTTCACCGGGGGCTACACTGTGATTGACGTGGAGCTGGCAGCTAATGGGGATTGGAACATCACCAGCCGGACCTAGGCTGATCTTTCTTTGTCCCTGGTGGAACTTCGGAGCAGTTTAGGCTGGGCCGTAGAATGGACTGCACTCATGCCGTACACGCTGACCATAGTAATCAGGAACCTGTCTCAATCTAAAATGCAGTTCTATGCGTTTCAGCACCCTGCAAATTACCAGAGTTCAGGAAGTGTACTTCAGTCGTCATCGGCCAGCTTGGCTACGGGTGCAGTCCTCCCCTACAAATCATCTGGGTCCACGCTTCAGTTTCAATTTGAACGACAACCTTATGTGGCCGCATTTAGCAATCAAGCTAAACTCGCCATGCTTGTGAAGCCGCAACCTTATGAAAACGCTTCTCAAACGTCCGTTGTTGCCAAATGGCCAATTGCTCTGACGCCAAAAGACCAGACCAAGCAGGTGCCTAATAATACTCAGTTGACGGTCGGGTCGCTCGGTTTATCCATGCCGACCTACGCGTCAGGCATCCCTGAAGGGAACTTTGGTATCCAGATACCAAGCTACACTCCCACTGGTGGTTTGAAGCTCCACTGCGGCAATGGGATCAAGGTGAGAAACACGCAGGTCGTCT
The DNA here is from genome assembly GCF_048056635.1 of Phaeobacter sp. JH20_08. Classification (NCBI taxonomy): domain Bacteria; kingdom Pseudomonadati; phylum Pseudomonadota; class Alphaproteobacteria; order Rhodobacterales; family Roseobacteraceae; genus Phaeobacter; species Phaeobacter sp. JH20_08. The sequence goes on from NZ_JAYMVV010000010.1 coordinate 3,271, forward strand.
TGTCCAGCTACGTCACCCCCGCACCAGTCAGTCACATATTCTGCGCGCCAAAACCGAAATTCTACGTAAAGACAGGCAATCACCCCGTCGGATCACCCATTTCGTTTTCGGTCGCAGGGGCTGTTCTGTGCGATTTCACTCAGGGCTATTCCACCTGCAACGTGGACTATCAGTCAGACGGCACATTCACAGTCCACCGCCAATAACGACTTGTTGCGGGGCCTTGTTGGGCCCCGGGAAACACTTCGCCGCATGGCGATCTCCCTCAAATCTATGGCGAATAAGGAATTTAGATATGACACTTCTTAAACGACTTGCTGCCACCCTCGTGCTGTTGGTTGCCTTGCCTGCTTTTGCGCATGCTGCATGCACAGCAACCAATAATACCGAATATTCTGCCGCCATTGCCCATGGCCACGCATACACGAAGCACTCAGCCGAATTCGTACATGGAAAGGTAATCGATGGTTTGGCATTCCCCGATCCGACGATTGCCAATGCGGATGAATTCGCGACATTCCTTCTGGGGATTATGAACGCTCCGACGGAGTCCAAGCCCTTGGCCAACAGTCGCTATGCATACTGGCATACGCCCACCGGCACGGTCATCATCACAAATGATAATGCCAACGACTGCGGCACCGCGTTTCGTCCATTGACCGGCAAGACCTACTACGACAACCTAAGTTGAGTTCAGTCCTAAATCCATGCCGCCTCTCCGATTTGAGGAGGGCGGCAGATTTAATGAGGAAAGCGCAATGCCTGACAAATCTCCAAACACGTTGACGGCAACAGAGTGCATGGCTTTGGCTAACTGTCTGAATCATATGATTTCACAGACAGAAACGGACGAATTTTCTACCCTTGTAGGTATTGATAAGGAAAGCGCGAAGTCCCTGATGATCAAGCTAAAAACTATGATCGCAAACTGACCAGAAGCTCGTGAACATTGCCCCTACCAGGGCAATGTTGCTCAACCTCTTTCAGGCCAACCAAAATCCACTGAAATATCAACTTGGCCGCCACCTGTTCGGGTTATGGCAGCCTTATTGTTGGGATCTTCGGCCTCCGCCAAGGAGCGCAGCCATTTGCGGTCAGTCTCAACCCCTTCGGAGGTCATTTGAACCGCGAGGCGCGCAACCCTGGGTGCGGCGACACTGGTGCCGCCCATGCGGGTCAAGCTGCCGCTGTTGGATCCCGCGCTCAATACGCCGGTCAAGACCGGACTGTCATCCGCAAGTGCCGCCGCATCCGGTCCCAGTCGGTTTACCTTTTTCTTCCCCCGAGAAGGGGTAATCGGCCCTGCAGCGGAATAGTCTGACAGCAAGCGATTACTCTGGGTGAAGCCGGCAACCACCATCGGTGTTTTCCCGCAGGCATAACCGTTCAACGTGCCGGCGCGCCGGATTGGGCTGGTTGTTCCCGCCGGATCCACCGGAAGGGGCGCGCCGAGTGCATTATAATAGACATAGTCAGCGTTGTTAAAATACCCTTGCCGACCACCGGGCAGAAAACCGGGCAAGGTTTCGTCACGCTCTATCCAGATTTGAACGTCGTCACTGCTGTTCATATCGCAGGACATAATATCGACCCGCCAACGGCCAGCTCGGGCTAAGTCGATAGCAGATTGATGCGCAGTAGGATTGATACTGAAGGTTATCACCCCGCGACGTGTATGCCCCCCGTCGAACCGATACGTCAGGCGTGCGACCTCCTGGCCCTGCTCGTCAACCAGTCGCTGCCCGGTATTGCCGGATACATAAACTGTCTTGCTCGCAGGGCCAGATGGAACCGTGACACGGACCCCCACAAGCCGGGGCGGCGGATTGGTTGCGTGGTATGGCATCCACATCTGGAGATGGCTTGACGTTCGGTCATCCGGCTGAGCAACAAAATCCAGTTTCCACGATGGGTCCTTGGATTTGCTTTTCGCATTCTGAAGATTCAGGTCTGCATGAATACGACTAAGGTTACCATTACCCGCCGGTAGCACAATCTGGCGTGTTTGATTTGCATCGGGCTTCTTTGCTTGTGGCCCGAAATACCGGTCAATCACGCGGTCAATACCGCTGGTTCCATCGTGAGGCCCCGCGAAATTCCCATAGCTGAAATTGAATATGACAGGAGGTTTACTTTTGTCAGGCAGCCGGAACCGCGCCGCCTGATTGCACAGGCGCTTGAGCGCTAGTTTAAAGCTGGGCAGCGTATTCTGTCCGGTAGAATCCTCAGTAACCCGGGAGGGCAACAACGCGCAGATAATTGGCCGGTTACTCGGGGCATTGCTCATCGAATATCCAGCGGCCAGCGCCATCACATGCGTGCCATGCGAACGACGCAAGGCGACGGCGGAGAGTGCTTTGCTACGCGCATTTACCAGACCTACCGCTGCATAAAATGCAGGCTCATCCAACAAGCCGTTGGTCGTAAATTCCTGCAAGAGGGCGTCGATTTGGGCTTTACTATAGCTGCGTCCCGACGCCCCCACCCGAGAGAGCTGTTCAGGAGACGCTGACAGGATTGTTGCAAACTCCACCCGCGACGACACCAGGCCATCTCGAAACAGGTTATGGGCGAAGGCAATCGCATCGTCGATGACGGCTGTGATGACCGTTCCTTCGGGCACCTCAATGATCTTACGACGATTGCTGTCGTCATCATTTGTATCAACGCCAGACAGATCAGAGTCCGTAACAGTTGTTCCCAACGTCAAACCTATCACTGAATAATCGGCGGCGTGACGGTTGAACGCATCTAACAGCGGTTTGCGGGCAAAAATTGAAACGAATTGCGTTTCTTCGACCCTATCACGATCATCTGCATCATAATCAGCTGGGATGACCAGGTCGTCCGGGAACCGGCTTTGCGCACGCTCTTCAAACTCGCGGATACTAATATCTTGCAACTCAACAAGGGCGGACCACCAAGGTTGAGACGCCGCTGATGTAACGTGCATAAGTGGACGTGACAATCGATAGTCAGCAACGTCAGACAGCAGATCCTGCGAATGAAATGTTTCCCAATGCAATGGCATGATTATTGCTCCTTTTCCGGCAAGGCATTGGAGTTATAAGGTAAAATCCTGCCACTCGGCCTGCGCCTTCTTCCACAGCCATGTCAGAACCGGAGAAGCCATGTCCGGTGTCGTCGGGTGACGCTCGCTGGTGGCCCAAGGGTTGCGTTTTTTGCCCGCCTTTTTCGTTTGGCGATCTTCGCGTGCCAGATACAGCGCGTGCCAATCAAAGTCCTCCGCAGCATTGAACGCGGGGCCATTGAAACAGGCACTTGTCAGCTCATTTGCCTCTGGGTCACATACCGCGTGCAGATAGTCCGCTAACGTGAGCCCCAGCATTGCCCCTGCGGCACTATCAACTGGAAAGTGAACGCCTGCGACAGTTCGGTTCGTGGCAATCCGGGATGCCAAACGCATGAACATTTCGCCCCAGACGCCGTCTTCGTGATATTGCTCCGAGTTGGAGGCCCGCAGCAGTTTCCATAGGAGGCGCGCAGTCACGAAGGATTCCGTAGCATGGCCACTCGGCAAAGAGCCGTGAGTGGGCGTTGGGATTATTGGTTGAACCTGTGGCGAAAACTCTATCGGGCGTTTGGCGGAAATACTGTATTTCAAACGCATGCAACAATAGTTGGTGAACCCTAGTGCTGCAGACATCAGTTCCAGCGTAAATGGGGTTCTTGCGGGATCCATAAAGGAAATCGACGCCAAAAAAGGCGTAATTGCGCTGGTCTGCGAAAGGATCTCCGCAGCCCGATCGCCGCGCAGGTCAGCATAGGCTGTGAGATAGGCCATCTGTTCCTTGAACTGATCAATCGTCGGGGCTGTGATTTGGACCAGGAGGCTATCTGCTTGAGGCGAACGACCCGCTGGCCGAGTATCCCGCCGCCAAAGGTTGGCGATAGCCGTCTCATCCATGGCATCCGAAAATGCAACCTGCGATCCTAGTTCGGACAAGTATAGGCTGGCCCGGACATCTGCCGACAACCGCGCCAGATTGCGCGGATCATGGGGACTACCCGGAGTAATGTGGGGATTCAGATCTAAGGGCGCACCGACAATACCATCGCGCGTCGTCAACAAAGCCTCAGCTGCGACCGTGCTCCCAGAGGTTTCAAAGCTATTAAAGCTGTTGAAGCTATTAAAACTATTGAAGCTGTTAAAACTATTCTCGGGCGAACCTTTGGCATTTAAGGGCAATTCAACTTTCCTTTGATAAATCATAGGGTGCTAGTGATAAATACCCGATCAGGAAGAGATCAGATGATATGTCACGGCCTTAAATTGATTGGGGCAAGGCTCGTATGAAGAAGTATGCTTAAATGACGCCACGCTATTGGCTGCGCGTACCCTGCCGTTCTCACACTGACCGACGTTCACACCCCCTGCTGCGTCAAAAATTACCGGAAACCAACACTGGCGACCGATGCGACCCCTGTGCGCCAAGGCGCAGTAGTCACCACCTTAGGGTGTTCCTGCAAAAATGAAACAAAATAAAGTTGTACGCCTTGTCATCGCGCCAAGGTGCCGTCAGAACGGCAGATCTGCTGGAGATTGTGCCTAGCTTTCGGGAATCCCGAGGTCCTTCAGTGTTTCCGCAAAACGTAGACCGACTTGATAAGAGGAACTGGGAGACCGCCTGAGCCACCCGTCGACAGTCAGATTAGGCTGCACTCTCAGCAGTTCCCTGGTAGTTTTACGTGCGTCGCTCTCACGTCCCAAGCGCAATTGTGCTACAGCTTTAATCCGCAAGGTAGAGGCATGTGACCGGTTCAGTCGAAGCGAAGCGTCCGCCAGTTCAATGGTACGGGGCAAATTATCAGCGGCGAGGCTCGCCCCGGCAGAAAGCGCCAGGAACATAAAGCGGTGCGGGTCGAGTGGGGCAAGATGCATGGCCAGTTCGGTGTCGCTGACCGCCAGATCTCCCTGTCCTTGAAACGCATAGAGTGTACCCCGCAGCAGGCGTCCGTTTGCATCGTTCGGGTTCACTTCCAGCGCTGTATCGTATCGATCTTGTGCAAGCTCCAAATCTCTAAAGAGGTTGACCAAAACAGCACCTTCACTAATCAGCCCCAATGCGCATTCCGGATCAATTTCGAGCGCACGCGACGTATACTGTAGCGCACTCTGACCATCGTTTTCGGGAGTTTCTGTCCATCCTTGCTGCACCTGAAGAACATACCAGCGGGCCACCCAAGACAAAACCAATGGGTGATCCGGAGTTCGGTCCATCAACTCATCCAGCATCACTCGCGCCGCTTGGAAATCGGACTTGGATAACCGATGCATGAGAGCCACCGCACCCAGCAGAAGCGTCGAATTCTTCAACGATGTGATTGGCTGCAATCGTGATTTTCGTACTTCATTGAGGCTGATCGCTTTGCGAATGCTCATCACAATCTCGTCGATAACACCGAGATTGTTGATCCAACTTTCTAACGGCTTCAAGATCCGCTCTGACCACAAAATCTTGCCGGATGAAACATCGATCAATTCAAGAGTTACGATCACCCGTGAGCCATCGTCGTCGCAGACGCCGGACACTAAAAATTCTGCGTTGAACGTCTTTTTACAAAGCTCCAACGTCATGTTTTCGGTTCGGATTCCGAAAGTTGAAAGGCGTGAAATTACGTTGAGGTCGGTTGATTGGGATAATGCCGATATGATGTCGTCAACCAGCACATTGGCCAGAACAGGATCATGAGCGCTGCGATCGCGTGTTGTAAACGGTAGGACAGCCACCGTTGGCAATACATCGTCCAGATTGGTGCGCGCAGCAGGATAGTATGCCGATCCGTATCGGTGCACACGATACAAGCGAATACCATTGACCTCAGCCAGCTGATGCTGATCTCCCAGATCCTCGAATTCGCATTCTAGACTGAAGTGTAGCTGATCCCTCACCTCAACGGTGGCGTATTCCCACTCATCGCTCGTTTCTAGCAGCAATTTTGACAAGGCTGCTATCCGGCTTCTTTCAAGAGTATCGAGGGCGGTGCGAAGAACGCCAATTCCCAACGCACGTGCACTCCTGATCAAGGCCCTGCTGCATCGAACTGCTTCGATTGGGGTTGCAAAGGTCAGAGTTGCACTGTTTCCATCAATTGCTTTTGCCCCGGTGGGCCGGTGCAGCCGTACCACCGATTGTACCGCTTCATGCAGCGGGGTTTCGTCAGGCCCTCCCGCAGGTCGACATATGATCACCACAGTACGCTGGCGTGTCGCCTCCCATTCTATCAGGTCAGCGCTGATATGGTGAGGCAGAGTTTTCTGTGCAGTGCTGGCGGCAACAACGGATCGACTATCCAGTAGGTATCCTTGTTTTGGAATGGTGCGAAGCAACTTGCGATCACTATCCCCCAGCGATTTGCGAATTTCCGAGATGCATTGTGTAAGGCTGTCATCCGTCACACTCGTATTCGGCCAGACGGCAGCAAACAGTTCAGATTTTGTAATCACTGTACCCGATTGTTTGGCCAATACTGCTAAGACCTGGCCAGACTGAGGCCGCAACGGTACCGTGTTCCCAGACGGGTCTAAGAGTTCATTGGAGACGGGATCATAGAAATGGTCTCCAATCTGAAGTTGGTTTCCGGCATCGGGATGCTTTACGGTATCGGTCATGAAGCCTAAGCTACCTATATATTTGATATTTTACGCCCACGATCCCCGATTTTTCCACTCGTCAGCCGTCGGTTCTGATGGAAAATCCAGCGAAATTCTAAAAGCGAACAGAAAGCCTCACGCCTCACCCTTCAACATGCAAAAGTTACAATCATAAGAGCAACCCAGAATGTATCCGTCACGTTTCGATGGCGACCCGGGCGCTTGTCTCAGCCGCACTCTCCAGTTGGGAACATAACACCAAGGCACGCGCGGCAGCCGCTTGAGCAATTTGAGGGCTCCGCGCTTGCCAAGCCCGAGGCCGACGACTACCACAATCGAACCCGCAGACTCTCGTTGTGAATGAGTGACCCTCGTGGGTCAGGTCATGCCGGATCGGCAATGGTCTTGGAAACCGGCGTATCTATCAGCATGCATCCAGCCTTAATACTATGCCAGATGATCCTTGAGATGTTGCCCTTTGCGGTCTGGCGAGAGCTGATACCGACTGACAGGTGGAACGCGACTACCACAAGGCCGCTCATCCCGACCATAGGCCCAAATGCGTGCTGTCGTTGTTTCGCTCGTGCCGGGTGCCAGCATCTTAACTGGCGTATCATCAGCGAAGATGGCCTGACCGGCCGACACATGCCGCCCAATAGCATCCGCCAGTGGTTCTAAAAGAGCCGTGGACTTGCCGATCCAATCCGCCAGCGTCGAGCGATCAATGTCGATCCCGTCGGGCTCGAAGATGCCGCTCAGGCGGTACAGCGGCAGGTGACCCACGTATTTATTGACCAACACATGCGCTAGTAGGCCCGGACCGGGATGTCCGCGCTCAATGGCCCGCCAACTGATGCCGCAGCTTCTCGATCACGGTGATTTTGCCCTCTTTCGCCGATGGCGAGACGAACCGACCCTTCTCAAGCGGCTTGCTGAACAGGCATGCGCCCTGGCCATCCCACCAGATGATCTTGATCAGATCACCGCGCGGCCCACGAATGACAAACAGATGCCCTGCAAACGGGTCCCGCTTTAGTGTTTGCCGGGACAGGGATTATGCACAAACGCCTCGAATGAGACGCGCCAAGGCTTTGGGATCAATCCTCAATTGATGACCACCCGCGATGTCGATCTCAATCATGCTGTCGCCGGGGGTGCCATTGGACGTAAGCGTCGGGGGTTCTTCGGCAACAGGCCTGTCGACGATCTCAACTGGAAGAAAGCAAGGTGATGGGGCGGCCTGATCTTCGACGCCCTGCAGATCCGGCGCAAATTTAGCGTCACGCAACCAATTGTGGATCAGATTGGTGTTCATCGCGTAAAGCCGCACGACCTGCGCTACCGATCCCCCCGGCGTGCAGATCGACACCTCCTCCTCATCCGACCAGAAACGCTTCTTCCGACCGTTCTTACCCGCCGTATCTGCACTCAAGACGTCCACCATCGTTGGTGGACACTATCAACACATGCTATGAACCGTCAGAGCAGCGAGGCCGGACGCTTACCAAAATCCAAACACAAACAGCGCACAGAACCCCGCCAAATGCAGGCACAGTCGCGTTGGGATCATCAGCTGTAAAAGCTTCACGAAAACGCAAAAACAAAACCGAAAAGCAAAGCGAATCTAAAAAAAATACGGCGTTTCAGGTCGCCTGGTTCGGCTGTTTTCGGCAGAGATATCCAGAGCAGTCAGTGCTCTGACTGGATCTTTTACCTTTTATTATAATTGAATCGTTAGACATTCTACCAAGTTGCGCTGCCGCCGCGGCCTGCGAAATGCAGGGCCAAGGAGGCTTACGAAGCAAGTGGTCAAGGATTGCCAATGTCTATGTGTTGTTCTCTGTGCCAGGGTGCGCGTCTCAACAAATTCCTGGATCTGGGGCGCCAGCCGCTGGCCAACAAATACCCAAAACCGGATGAGTTCGATAGCGAGAGATATTTCCCGCTGGAGGTCTTCTTTTGCGAGACCTGCAAGAATGTTCAGCTTGGCGAGATGGTCCCACGTACCATCATGTTCGAGGATTATTACTATCTGAGTTCGGTCAATGGCGGGCTGGTTCGCCATTTCGAAGACCTTGCGGCGACCCTGAAGGATGCCGATTTCGTTGTTGATGTCGGATCAAACGATGGTGTTTTGTTGCGGCCGTTGAAGAGGCTTGGCGTTCGCGCGCTAGGCGTCGAACCTTCGGTGAACGTGTCCAAGATCGCAAATGACGAGGGGCTGGAGACGCTCTGTGCCTTTTTCGAGGAAACCTCGGCGAAACAGATCCTGGATCGCCACGGACCCGCCGATGTGATCGTCGCCAGCAGTGTGTTTACTCATCTTGATGCGCCGGATCAGTTCATCAGGGCAGCAGACATCCTACTTGCCGAGACCGGGAAGCTGGTGATCGAGGTGGAGTATATCCTCAACATGGTCACTCAGGTGCAGTTCGAGCGGTTCTATCTCGACCGGATTTTCTACTACTCGATCTCTTCGATGAAGGCGCTGTTTGGCAAGCATGGTATGGTGATTGCCTGCGTCGAGCCGGTTGAGCAGCATGGCGGTTCGCTGCGCTTTACCCTGATGCGTGACACCGTGGGCACCGAAGCGCCAGACCTTGAGGACCTGATCGCGACCGAGCTCGAGGTCCTGAATTCCGATGCCTTGACCGATTTCGGTCAACGCTGCCGGGCCTTGACCGACAAGCTGGTATCGGGGCTCAGACGTTGGCAGCAAGAGGGGATAAAGGTGGCCGGCTATGGCGCTCCCGCACGGCTATCGACCATTACCAATTTTGGCGGCATCGATAGCGAATTGCTGCCCTTCACCATCGATGACAGCCCGCTGAAGCAGGGGCGCACTTCGCCCGGAGCGCATATTCCGGTTGTGGCTGCGTCGGAACTTGAGAGCTACCAGCCTCAGGTGCTGGTGGTCTTTGCCTATGAATATATCGACGACATTCGGAGAAAGACGGGTAACGCCTACGATTACTACATGCCTATTCCGCTTGTTGAACTCACAGCCTCCTGATTATTAGAATGGGGACCAAAATGTCTGAAGAAATTCAAAGAATTGTCGAACGCCTTGGTGCTCATGCCCATCGGTTCTCAGGAAAGACCGTCCTGCTTGCAGGCGGTGCCGGCTTCTTGGGGAAACATTTTCTAAAGGTGTTTCAGAAGCTGAACTGCGATGTTCTGAGCCAGCCCTGCCAGGTCATTTCGGTGGACAACTATATCACCGGGACCAAGAACCTGGATGAGAGCATTGAACGCGACCCCAGCATCACGCAGGTCTGGGCCGATGTGACCCATCCGCTGCCGGTGCGCGAAGACATCGACTTTATCATTCATGGCGCGGGCATCGCGTCGCCAGTCTACTACATGCGCTATCCACTGGAGACGATCGAAAGCGCGGTTCATGGCACCCGTAACCTGCTGGATCTCGCGTCTCGCAACAAGAACCTCGAAGGTTTCTTGTTCTTCAGTTCCTCGGAAATCTACGGTGATCCTGATCCCCGAGCGGTTCCGATCAAGGAAGACTACCACGGCAACGTCTCGACCGTTGGTCCGCGTGCCTGCTACGATGAATCCAAACGCCTCGGTGAAACACTCTGTACCATCTACAATGAGCATCATGGCGTTCCGACAAAGATCGTTCGCCCGTTCAACGTCTTTGGCCCGGGCATGGGCCACAATGATCGCCGCGTGATCCCGATGTTCACCTATCAGGCGCTGAACGGCCGCACGATTCCAGTGCATGGCACGGGGCTGCAAACACGTACGTTCTGCTACATCACTGATGCGATCTACGGTTTCCTGATGACGCTTCTTGAGGGCAAACGGGGAGAGGCCTACAATATCGGCAACCCCGACAATGAAATCTCGATGAACCAGCTTGCGGCAATGTATCCAAGGCTGGTACCGGGCGCGACCTTCACCACGATCGATTATCCGGACACATATCCGGCGGGTGAACCCAACCGGCGTTGCCCGGATATCACCAAGGCCTACGAGGCCTTTGGGTATACGTCCGAAGTTGATGTAGAGGATGGTCTGAGCAGATTCATCGACTGGGCGCGGCTTGAGCACAGCTACATCGACTATGAACCTGAGACGGCAGTGAAACTGGCCGGTTAAGGCCTCATGACAACCTTGGGTTTGATCGGGCGAGGCGCTTGGGCCCGCACGATTGGCATGACACTGGATAGTCTGCCCGACGTGAACTGGCTGCCAATTACCGATCCCGGCCAACCTGTAGATGGCGTTGTCATCGCCAACAGAAGCAGGGATCACGTCACGTCGGCGCTGCCTTTTGTGGCAGCCGGCGTGCCGTGTTTCGTCGAAAAACCTCTGGCCACCTGCCTTGCGGACTTTGTTGAGCTGAAGGCCGCCGCTGATGCAGCGAACTGCCCGGTCTTTGCCGGGCACCTTCATCGGTTCAATCCAGCCGCCGAAGTCTTTTGTGCAACCCTGTCGCAGATTGGACCGGTCCAATCGGCTTCAGCCTACTGCGCCAACAACAAACCACGCGACGACACATCCGTGATCTGGGACTGGTTACCGCATCCTCTCTCTTTGGCCCGGCAGATTTTCACAAGCCCGGCAGACCATGCCAGGGCGAATAGTTTGCACGGTGGCAATCGTCCGCAGCATGTCAGGGCCGAGCTCTTCTATCAGGGAAGAAAGTTCACTCTGGAGGCCAGCTGGCGCGCATCGACGCCAGCCTTTCGCATCATCGCCAGGGGCCGCGACGCGACGCTGATCTTCGATGACAAGGCTGAGGAGAAGGTTGTACTAACGCGAGAGGGCACCAGTACACCGCTCGCCTATGGGCAGGAGCCACCGCTCACTCGCGAGCTGCGTGCCTTTGTCGATATGATCGGCGGGCGGCGCGAGAATGCCTCATCACTCAGCGCGGCAGAAGATGTCATGCGCAGCCTGGACGCGGTTGCCCGTTCCGTCAGCGAAAGGGGCGCCCGGGTGGCGATCAATTGGCCCGGCTAAGGTGGTGATAGATCTGCGTCAGGATCTCCTGAACGCGCCTGTCCACGTGGCTGGTTTCCATGGCCAGCTCATGACGGGCGATCAAACCCGCCTCGCCCTGTGTCCGGAAATGATCGTTGGCCGCCTCTGCTATGGCTCTAGGGTTCTCCAGATCACTCGGCTCAAAATAGGACAGATGCTCCTGCAGCGGCGCCAGCGCAGGTAGTTCCCTGAGGCTGGCTGGCAGGATTGGAACACCGCCGGTGATCAGCGCATCAAATACCCGGATCGGCAGATCGTCGCGCGTTGGAATGATCCAATGGCTCATATGGGCTGCCCATTCATCCAGTCGGTCCAGCTCGGTTCGATTATGATACAGCCGTGTTGCGGGCCCGACATGTTTGAAATGCGTGTTCAACCCTTCCAGCATCGCGTTGCGTTCAGGGAATTGGGGATAGACGATATGACGCCCGAGAGGTTCCGGATCCCGAACAGAGGCCAGAAGGCGACCACGGTGCTCTGTCAAAAAGGACCGGGTCCATTGGATGACCGCAGCACTGATCGGTGCGCTCATCGCCGCCGTCATCTGGGCATAGGTCTCATTGTTATGCGGATGGCATGGGACGTAAAAGTCCGACAGAAGCGCAAAGTTCACGGATTCGGTAATCTGATGATGGTTGTCGAAATCCCAGATACACACATGTGCACGCGGCTGATTGGCAAACATGGCCGCATACTTATTCATACCGGCCTGAATAATGTCATTACTGTTCAGAATATAGATTGTGCCAGCGTCGAAGTGGGTAATGGATTTCAGGTCGACCAGCCCAATCTGATCCGTTTTCTCCGCCTTGCCGAAAATACCGGCGCTGAGAAGAACACTGGTCTGAGGGCGTAGCTTCATTCCTTGAGAGAAAGCGCTGCGGCGTGCTTCCTTTTGCTGGTTCCATTGTGCGATCTGTTTGTTTTGGGGCGTTATATGCTGCGACGAAGGATCCTGGGTCTCTTGATAAGTATGTGCCACTGTTCAATCTCTCAAATAATTATCTCTACGCGCTGCCTTGCCGCCTCTGGTTGTACTTTTGCATGGCAGCATCCGCCGGCGCGTCGGTAAGGGGACCAAGACCAAAATAAGCCAATAATACTGAAAATTTCTCTAATCGGGCACTCCGCAGGCAGAATGAAGCAGTATGCCGGAACAGGTTCGGCGCTCCTCACCCGCAGGATATCTGCAATCAACCGCAGATAAAGATCGGCAATACCGCTGGGAGCAGCCCGGGGGCATTCACGGGCGACAGCGTCACCCGGTCAAGCGGCCTCCAGGCCAATGCGCAAAGCCTCAAGCAGGCTGCTGGCCTCTCCCTCACTCAGGATCAGCGGCGGCGAAAGAATGACATTTGCGCCCGAAACCCGAACCAGGGCACCGGCCTCATAGCAGGCCTCCTGGACGGCCAAGGCCCTGCGCCCGTCAAGTGGCGCTCGTGTCTGGCGATCACTCACCAGTTCAATGGCCGTCATCAACCCATGCCCGCCACGCACATCCCCGACAATCTCGTAACGCTCCTTCAGCGCCAGACAGCCCTCGTAGAGCTGGGTGCCGCGGGCAGCGGCGGTCTCCGTCACCTTCAGCCGCTGCATTTCCGCCAGGCAGGCCAGCGCTGCGGCGGCGCCGACCGGATGGCCGGAATAGGTGTAGCCGTGGCCGATCTTGGCGTCCGGGTTATCCTCGAACACCTCGATCATCCGATCCCCCAGCATAACCGCGCCAAAGGGGAAGAACCCGTTGGTGATGGCCTTCGCGGTGCACATCATGTCGGGCTGAATGCCCCAGAGCCGGGCGCCGGACCAGGCGCCGGTGCGGCCATAGGCGGTGATCACCTCATCGGTGATCAGCAGGATACCATGGCGATTGCAGATCTCCTGAACCATCGGGGCAAATGACTTATGAGGCGGGATGACGCCTCCGGCGCCCAGAATGGGCTCCATGATCATCGCAGCGATCGTATTGGCCCCCTGAAACGCGATTTCATCTTCCAAAGCCGCGACGCAGAGCTGGGCAAGACGCTCGGGGTCGCTCTCATTGAATGGGTTGCGATATGTATAGGGCGCGGGGATATGAAAACAGCCCGGCAGCAATGGTTCATAGGCCGTACGGAAATTGGCGTTTCCGTTGACCGAGGCCCCGCCGATATGGGTGCCGTGATAGCCTTTCTTGAGGCTGAGGAACTTGGTGCGGCCCGCATCGCCGCGCAGTTTGTGATATTGCCGTGCCAGCCGCAGCGCGGTCTCGACGGAATCGGAACCGCCGGAGGTGAAAAAGGCCCGGCTCAGCCCGTCAGGGGCAAAGAACCGGCTCAGCTCATAGGACAGCTCGATCGCCGCATCGTTGGAGGTGCCGCGAAAGGTCGAATAATAGGGCAGCTTATCCAGCTGCGCGGCCATGGCGTCCTTTACCGGCTGGCAGGAATAGCCCAGGTTCACATTCCACAGACCGCCCACCCCATCAATGACCCGATGACCGTCGATATCCGTGATCGACACGCCTTCGGCCTCGGTGATGATCTTCGGGGGCTGGTTGATGCTGTCCTGCGGCGAGGTCATCGGATGCCACATCAGCCGACCGTTCTGTTCCTTGAGAAAGTTAGAGTCTTTCATGATGCGATATCCGATACATGTATGTGTGACGGGGACGGTTCAAGCGCGGTTGCCCAGGCAGCCTGCACCGCTGCGGGAACCGCGCCGCCCCAATTGCGGGTGATCTCGCGGCTGGCGGATGTGAGTTCTGTCTTGATCAGCCGCTGCTGTTCCGGTGTGACCCGTGCGGCCACGCTGGCCACCGATACCGCTCCGACAAACAGCCCGGTCTGATCGTAGAGGGGCGCAGACAGGCTATGGATCTCCGCTTCGAAACTCCGGTCTGAGCAGGCAAATCCGCTGGTGCGTGCCGCCGCGACCAATTTGTGCAGCGCCTCAGCTGTTGTTGTGGTATGGGGCGTGAACCGATCCAGCCGGGCGAGGGCAGAGGTCATCAGGGCCTCCGGGCCAAAGGCCAGCGCGCATAGCCCCGACGCCGTCGCATGAAGCGGAAAGGTCGTGATGTCGATAATCGCCCTCGTGCCGTGCCGGGGGGATTCGCAGGACGCCAGCGCGTAGAGCGTCGTTCCTGAAAGCACTGACACATGCGCGGTCTCGCCGGTGACCTCGGCCAGCTGCGACAGCGCCAGCTGAGCGCCCATCTCACGGGGGACGGTGGCCTCCCGCACCTGTGCCAGCTGCAGGATAGCAGGCCCCAGGCGATAGTGTTTTGTCACTGGATTCTGTTCGACAAATCCAGCGGTTTCAAGGGCCTGGAGGTGGCGGTAGGTGGTCGCCTTGTCCCGTCCCGCGATCCGGCACAGCTGCGACAGCCCGATCTCAGGCCGGTCGGTAGAGAAGTGCGACAAGAGCGCCAGCGTTTTGGTTGCAGAGGACATGCCTTCGGTCACCCTTCAAGCGAATTCAGAAAAAATTTGACACATGATGTTTAGCAAGGCAACCTTTTTTACGTAACGTCGGTTCGATATATGAACCGATGACAGGGAGGGAAACATGTCAAAGTTCAAGATTTCTGCCACTGCGCTTACCTTGGCCATGATGGCTGCTGCCGGTGCGGCATATGCCGAATACCCGGAGAAACCCGTTGAATTTGTGGTGCCATGGCCGCCCGGCGACCTGGAGGACGTCCTGACCCGTATGATCGCGGAGGATTTCTCGGCCGCCTATGATGTGCCCACTGCAGTTGTGAACAAACCCGGTGGCGGCGGCGGCCCGTTTCCCGGTGCGGTTGAGGTCGCCACTGCGCCTGCTGACGGCTATACGGTCGGATCCTTCATCATCGCCATTCCCGTGGTCGGCCCGCAGATCGGCATCCCGGAGCTGAGCCCGGATCCATTTGTACCGCTGGGCAATTTCCTGACCTACCCTTTCGTAATCGCTGCCGGGGCGAATGCGCCCTATGATGATATGGCCGGGCTGGCGGCCCATGCGGCGGAGAACGATGTGGTGCTTGGCCATTTTGGCGCTCCTCTGGTGCCGACGCAGGTCACATTGGGCCTGGCCAAGGAGATGGGGTTCTCCTACGCCTCCGACGCTGCCTTTGACGCCCTGGACTGCAACACGCTGGCCTCCGGGGATGTGGATGTGATCAACACCACGCTTCAGCTGATCCTGCCATGCCTCGACAGTGTAAAGGTGCTTGCCTCCATCGGCGCCGAGCGGATCCCGCTAACGCCGGATGCGCCCACCGTCGCAGAGCTGGCGCCGGATCTGAATGTCTCGCTGTGGAACGGGCTCTTTGTGCACAAGGACACGCCACAGGATGTGCGCGATAAGATCATCGCTGTCGCGGAGCAGACGGTGATGTCGGAGCGCGCCCAGGCGCTGGCCGCAGAAACCGGTGCGGCGGTCTATTGGCAGCCCGCCGCTGAGGTAGCCACTCAGATCAAGGCCGATATCGAGACAATGGCCCGGATCGACGGTATGTTGAGCAACTAACGGATCTCGCAGGCTCGGCGGCGTCGATCGCCGGGCCTGCGCAGCTCTAGCAAGGGGGCGACCAATGTCGCGGGTCAAAACGCTTCAAGCCTTGTTCAAACGCTACCGAAGACCGGGGGATATCGTCTTTGCCTGGATTGTGCTGGTCGGTGCTCTCCTGCTCCTGTCGCAAATCTTCGAGCAGACCGTCTGGCGTAAAGGCAGCGCGCTTTTTGCTCAACCTCGGTTCTGGCCAGCGGTGTCTCTTGGTGGCATGGCGGCTTTTGCCGCATTTCACCTGCTTGGCTCGGCGCTATCCGAACGGATCGAAGGACGCTGGCAGGAGGTCCTGCTCTGGATCGCCTCGCTGGAATATGCAGGGTGGTTCATCGCCTATGCTGCTGCGGTTCCCTATGCGGGCTACCTGCCGGCCACGGTGATATGCGCGGTCGCTCTGGCGCTGAGGGTGGGCTACCGGCGCCCCGCAACACTGGCGGTCGCGGCGCTTTCGGCGCTGCTGATCGTGGTGCTGTTCAAGACCTTGCTGAAGGTGAATCTGCCCGCAGGCCTCGCCTATGACTCCTTGCCCGACGGGCTACGCCAAATCATGCTGACCTATTTCTGATCGGGGCAACCAATGGAAAATCTCCTCGCCGGGGCCGAGATGCTGGCCCGCTGGGATGTGATCGTCGCGCTGTTGATCGGGTCAATCGGCGGCGTGATCATCGGGGCCATTCCGGGCGTCGGACCCGCAGTGGCGATCGCCATCCTGCTGCCGGCGACCTTTGCCTTCGAGCCTATCGTAGGATTGACGATGCTATTGGGGATCTACGGATCCTCGATGTATGGCGGGGCCATCCCTGCGGTCCTGATCAATACGCCGGGCACGGCGGTGAATGCGCTCACATCATATGACGGCTATCCGATGACGAAACAGGGGCAGGCCCATCGGGCGCTGTCGCTGGCCTATAGCGCGTCGTTCTGGGGTGGGATATTCGGCATCCTCTGCCTGATCCTGCTGTCACCGGTCCTGGCTCTCGTGGCTCCGATGTTCGGCTCCAGAGAGATCTTTCTTGCTGCACTTCTGGGGATCATCCTGGTCATCCTTGCCCACCGGGGCCAGATCTTTGCCGCCGGCGTTCTGGCGATGTTCGGCATCTTTCTACAGACCGTCGGCCTCGATGCGGTGACCTACACCCAGCGCTATACCTTCGGCCTCACCTTTCTCAGCTCTGGCGTGAACCTGATTGTTGTCGTGCTCGGCCTCTTTGCGCTGAGCCAGGCGTTTTTCCTGCTGACCGCCCCCGACAGCCAGCCGGATGCAAAGCCGGTATCAGGGCGGATGGGGGCCGGCATCAGGGAGCTGATGCAGCACAAGCGGGTAGCAACCGTCGCCTCCGCCTGTGGCGTGATCCTGGGCATGATCCCCGGCACCGGCGAGTTCACCGCCCAATTCATGAGCTACACCTACGCCCAGAAAACCTCCAAGACGCCGGAGCTGTTTGGCAAGGGATCCCCCGAAGGTCTGATCGCCTCGGAGGCTGCCAATAACGCGGTTCCGGCTGCGGCGATGATCCCGCTTCTCGCGCTCGGCATCCCGGGAGAGGCGCTGACGGCCATGATGCTGTCGGTGTTCTATGTTCATAACGTCATCCCCGGCCCACAGCTGTTTCAGAACAATATCGACCTGGTCTATGGTCTCTATCTGGCGCTGATCCTGCTCAATGTGATCGTGCTCGCCTTCCTAATGGTCTCCACCAATCTGCTGACCCGGATCATTCGCATCCCAACCCGGTTTCTGGGGGTGATGATCCTTTTGCTGTCCTTTGTCGGCGTCTATTCGCTGCGAAATTCCCTGACGGACTGCATGATTTCGGCAGGGTTCGGGGTGCTTGGCCTGATCCTGAAACGTCTGAACCTGCCGATTGTCCCGATCATCCTGGGCATGGTTCTGGGCGGCATCATGGAGGTGAAGCTGCGTTCGGCCCTGCCGCGCCTCAAGACGCCGCTGGATATGATCGACCGCCCGATTTCCTTTCTCCTCTTCGTTCTGATCCTGATCGTTCTGGCCCTGCACCTGCGCGCGCTGATGCGTGAATGGCAGGCGCATCAGCCCGACGAAGACCACGATCTGCACGACAGCCAAACAAGGTAGCCCCATGGACCAAAGCAAGATCGACGCCCTTCGGTCACAACCGGTGCAGCCGGTTTCACATCTCATTGACGGTCGGCAGGTTGCGGCCTCTGATGGGGCGATGCTGGATGTGCTGTCGCCGATCGACGGGTGCGTGCTGACCCGGATCGCGCGGGGAACTGCGGCGGATATGGAGGCGGCCATCGCCTCCGCCCGCGCCGCCTTCGAGGATCGCCGCTGGGCCGGGCAGCCGCCCGCCGCCCGCAAGAAGGTTCTGACGAAATGGGCCGAGCTGATCGAGGCGCACGCGCTCGAACTCGCCGTTCTGGGCGTGCGCGACAATGGCACCGAAATCAATATGGCGCTCAAGGCCGAACCGGGGTCAGCCGCAGCCACGATCCGCTACTACGCCGAGGCACTGGACAAGCTCTATGGCGAAATCGCGCCCACGGCGGGTGATGTACTGGGCCTGATCCACAAGGATCCCGTCGGTGTGGTCGGCGCGATCATTCCGTGGAATTTTCCGCTGATGATCGGGGCTTGGAAACTGGGCCCGGCGCTTGCGATGGGAAATTCCGTGGTGCTGAAACCCGCTGAAACCGCCTCTCTCTCACTGATGCGGGTGGCGGAACTGGCGCTTGAGGCGGGCCTGCCACCCGGCGTCCTGAACGTGATCACCGGCGAAGGCGCGGTGGTCGGCGAAACCCTCGGCCTTTCGATGGACGTCGACGTTCTGGTGTTCACCGGATCGGGGCAGACCGGGCGTCGGTTGCTGGATTATTCCGCCCGTTCAAACATGAAACGTGTCTATCTGGAGCTGGGCGGCAAATCTCCCAATATTGTCTTCGCTGATGCGCCGGATCTGGCAGAGGCCGCAAAAGTGACCGCCGCAGGTATCTTCCGCAACTCGGGTCAGGTCTGCGTCGCAGGCTCCCGCCTGCTGGTCGAGGCCTCGATCCACGACAGATTTGTGCAGGAGGTCGCGCGGGCAGCAGAGGCGATGCAGGTCGGCGACCCGCTTCGGCTGGAGACCCAGATCGGGGCGATCAATTCCGAAGCACAGCTGAAGCAGAACCTGACCTTTGTCGCCACCGCCCAGCAGGAAGGCGGGCAGATCGTCACCGGCGGGCAGCGTATTTTGTCGGAAACCGGCGGCTATTACATGGCGCCAACCATCGTCACTGATGTCACGCCAGCGGCGACATTGGCACAGCAGGAGGTGTTTGGCCCAGTGCTTGCCGTGACCCCCTTCAAGACCGAGGACGACGCCGTGCGGATCGCCAATTCCACGGTCTACGGTCTCGCCGGTGCGGTGTGGACATCCGGGCTCAGCCGCGCCCATCGCATGGTGCAGCGTGTCCGAACCGGGGTGATGCATGTCAACACCTATGGCGGCGCGGATGGCACCGTCCCGCTTGGCGGGGTCGGGCAGTCCGGGAACGGGTCGGACAAATCGCTTCATGCCATCGACAAATACATCAACCTGAAAACCGCATGGATCAAACTCTGAAAGGTGGGGCAATGACCGAGAAAACCATTCTGGTGGTTGGCACCTATGACACCAAGGACGATGAGCTTGGTTTTCTGGCGAGTGTGATCGGCGATCAGGGGGGCAGGGTCCTGACCATGGATGTCTCGGTTCTGGGCGACCCATCGACGCCGACCGACTATTCCAAACACGACGTCGCCGAGGCCGGTGGCAGCTCGATCCGGGCGGCCATCGATAGCGGGGATGAAAACGCCGCCATGCAGATCATGGCGCATGGTGCCAGCTTGCTGACCGCGCGGCTGCACCGGATGGCGGCTATTGACGGGGTGATCGTCCTTGGCGGCACGATGGGCACCGATCTGGCGCTTGATGTCTGTTCGGCCTTGCCGCTTGGGGTGCCGAAATACATTGTCTCAACCGTTTCCTTCTCGCCGCTGATCCCGGCCGAAAGACTGGCGGCCGACACCCAGATGATCCTCTGGGCTGGTGGGCTTTACGGGCTGAATTCCGTCTGCAAGGCCTCGCTCAGCCAGGCCGCAGGCGCCGTTCTGGGCGCCGCGAGGGCCGCGCAGATACCGGACCCGGATAAACCGCTGATCGGTATCATGTCCCTTGGCACATCGGCGCTGAAATACGTCATTCCGCTGAAACCGGCGCTTGAGGCACGCGGGTTTGAGGTTGCGGTCTTTCACGCCACCGGCATGGGAGGGCGCGCCTTTGAGAGCCTCGCAGAGCAGGGCGCCTTTGCCTGCGTGTTTGACTTCTGCACCCAGGAGCTTGGCAACCATATCCACGGATCGTCGATTTCCGCCGGTGCGGATCGCCTTACCAATGCCGGCGCCAGGGGGACGCCGCAGATTGTCGCCCCCGGCTGCTATGATCTGGTTGATGTGGTCGGCTGGCAGCCAATCGCCGAGAAATGGTCGGACCATCCGAAACACGCGCACAACCGGCTGCTGACCTCGATTGTCCTCAACACCGAGGAACGGCGCCAGGTCGCCCGCGCCCATTCGAAACAGCTGGCTGACGCCGACGGTCCTGTGGCGATGATCCTGCCGGAGCGTGGACTCGGCGAATGGGACCGCGAAGGCGCCGACCTGCACGACAGCGCGGGGCTGGCGGCGTTTCTGGCGGAGCTTGAGGCGACATTGCCCGCGCATGTCTCCGTGCACCGCCTCGACAGCCATATCAACGACCGTGCCTTCGCCGATAAGGCGCTGGAGATTTTCGACCGCTGGTGCGCCGACGGCATTGTTTCGCCGTAACGCCTGCCGCCCGGATCCTGCGCTTGACTCGCCGTGTGCTTTTTACTTAACTTGATAAGCAATAAGTCGCCAAGGTGCCCTGATGCCCCATTTCCAGATCGAATATTCCGCCAATCTAGAGGACGTGCTGGACATCTCTGCACTGTGCGAGGCGATCCGCGCAGAGGCGGCCGCGATCGACACCTTTCCCATTGCAGGGATCCGGGTGCGGGCGCTGCGCGTCGATCATGTGGCAATTGCCGATGGCAACCCGGACCATGGTTTCATCGACCTGTCCATCCGCCTGCGGGAGGGGCGCAGCGACACCGTAAAGCAAGACGCAACCGCCCGTATCTTTGCCGTGCTGCGCAACTTCGTGGCCCCGGCGATGGATCGCCATTCCATTGCCCTGTCAGCAGAGATGCGCGACATCAACGCAGCGCTTTCACCGAAATTCGGAAATATCCGTGATCATCTGGAGGACCCGGCATGAGCCAGCTCGACAGCCATATCCGCAAATTGGACAGCTATCTGGAGCGGTTCCGTGCCTCCGGGATCCAGAACCGGATTGCCGGCGCCGATGTGGCCGGCCGAGCAGGGGTGTTTCAGACCATCTCGCCGGTGGACAAAAGCGTGATCTGCGATGTTGCCCAGGGCTCAGCCGCAGATATCGACGCCGCCGCCCGCGCCGCGCAGCAGGCCTTTGCAGATTGGCGCGACCTGTCGGCCTCTGAACGAAGGAAGATCCTCATTCGGATCGCCGAAGGCATCGAAGCCCGCGCCGAAGAAATCGCGCTCTGTGAATGCTGGGATACTGGCCAGGCCTATAAATTCATGTCCAAAGCGGCGCTGCGCGGAGCCGAGAATTTCCGGTATTTTGCCGATCAGGTTGTGCAAGCGCGCGATGGCCAGCATCTCAAATCCCCAACCCTGATGAATGTGACCACCCGTGTGCCTATCGGCCCGGTTGGGGTGATCACGCCGTGGAACACACCCTTCATGCTCTCGACCTGGAAAATTGCGCCGGCGCTAGCGGCGGGATGTACCGTCGTTCACAAACCCGCCGAAGCCTCACCGCTGACCGCGCGGCTGCTGGTCGAGATCGCCGAGGAGGCCGGACTGCCACCGGGTGTGCTGAACACTGTCAACGGGTTCGGCGATGAGGTGGGCAAGGCGCTGTGCGAACACCCGGCGATCCGGGCCATCGCCTTTGTCGGGGAGTCGCGCACCGGCAGCCTGATCGTCAAACAGGGCGCCGATACGCTGAAGCGCAACCATCTTGAACTGGGCGGCAAGAACCCCGTCATCGTGTTTGAGGATGCCGATCTTGAGCGCGCGCTCGATGCGGTGATCTTCATGATCTATTCGATCAATGGCGAACGCTGCACCTCCTCCTCCCGGCTTCTGGTCCAAGACAGCATCCGCGCCGACTTCGAAACCCGGCTGATCGAGCGCATCAACAATATCAGGGTTGGCCACCCCCTGGATCCCGCGACCGAGATCGGCCCGCTTGTCAGCGAGGAGCATTTCAACAAGGTCACCAGCTATTTCGGCATTGCCAAAGACGACGGCGCGACGATTGCCGCCGGCGGCGAGGTGCTGGGCAACGAGGGGTATTTCGTCCGCCCGACACTGTTCACCGGTGCCCGCAACGATATGCGGATCGCGCAGGAGGAGATCTTTGGCCCGGTGCTGACCTCAATCCCCTTTGCGACCGAGGAGGAGGCGCTGGCGCTGGCCAATGACACCGCCTATGGGCTCACCGGATATCTCTGGACCAACGATCTGACGCGGGCGCTGCGCTTCACCGACAAGCTGGAAGCGGGCATGATCTGGGTGAACTCGGAGAATGTGCGCCATCTGCCCACGCCCTTTGGTGGCGTCAAAGCCTCCGGCATCGGTCGCGACGGCGGCGACTGGTCGTTTGAGTTCTACATGGAGCAAAAACACATCGGTTTTGCCACCGGCTCCCATAAGATCACCAAGCTAGGAGCGCTCTGATGCCTGTTCCCGCCCCAAATCTCTATCCCGATTTCAACACGATCCGGCTCAGCCACGTTTGCCTGAACGTCAAGGATCTGGCCGCCTCCAAGCGTTTCTACACCGAGATCCTCGGTCTTCAGGTCAGCGACGAGGACACACAGCGCGTCTACCTGCGCGCGATGGAGGAGCGCGGTCACCACTGCGTGATCCTGCAACAATCAGATCAGCCGGGCACGGTTGAGGTGATGGGGTTCAAGACCTTTGACGAGGAGGATCTGGACCGCGCCGACGCCTATTTCCGCAAGAAGGGACGGCCAACAGAATGGGTGCAGCGCCCGTATCAGGGGCGTACGCTGCTGACCTCGGACAATATGGGGATCCCGCTGGAGTTCTACCACAAGATGGACCGGCTGGCGCCGATCCACCAGCAATACGCGCTCTATCGCGGTGTGAAACCTTTGCGGATCGACCACTTCAACTGCTTCAGCCATGACGTCGATGCCTCGGTCGCCTTCTATAGCGATTTCGGCTTTCGGGTGACGGAATATACCGAAGACGAAGACAGCAAGAAACTCTGGGCGGCCTGGTTGCATCGCAAAGGTGGCGTGCATGACATGGCCTTCACCAATGGCACCGGCCCGCGTATGCACCATGTGGCCTTCTGGGTGCCGAACCCGCTCAATATCATCGACCTGCTCGATCTGATGGCGACCACCGGCTATGTGACCAATATCGAACGCGGCCCCGGTCGACATGGCATTTCCAACGCCTTCTTCCTCTATATCCTCGATCCCGATGGCCACCGGATCGAAATCTACTGTTCCGATTATCAGACCGTCGATCCCGACCTTGAACCGATCAAATGGGATCTGAAGGATCCGCAGCGCCAGACGCTCTGGGGGGCGCCGGCCCCGGAAAGCTGGTTCAAACACGGCAGCCGTTTTGTCGGCGTCACGCCGAGGGAGTCGGAGTTACAAGCCAGCCCGATCATCGCCCCATGAAGTTTGCAAGTTACAGCGCAGCCGGGCAGGCTTTCTACGGGGCCGCAACCGATGACGGGATGATCGCGCTTAGCCCGGACTTCCCGCAATGGCCGACCCTGCTGGATGTGGTGCGCGCGGGCGGGCTGGATCAGCTGATGGTCGCGGCCGAGGGCAGATCCGTCACCCACACAGATGTGCAGTACGACATGGTGCTGCCCAATGCGCGGCGGATCCTCTGTGTCGGCGTCAACTTCCCGGATCGCAATGCCGAATACAAAGACGGCAGCGAGCAGCCGAAATACATGTCGCTGTTCCCCCGCTTTGCCAGTGGCTTCACTGGCCACAATCGCCCGCTCATCCGCCCCCCCGAAAGCCATATGCTCGATTATGAGGGCGAGGTGGCGATTGTCATCGGCAAAGGCGGGCGGCGCATCGCACCGGCCGACGCCTATGACCATATCGCCGCGCTCACCATCTGCAACGAAGGCACCATCCGCGACTGGGTGCGCCACGCGAAATTCAACGTCACCCAGGGCAAGAACTGGGACAACTCCGGTGCCATCGGCCCTTGGCTGGTGCCGTTCCGGGACCCGGCGCAGCTGGATGAGGCGCGCATCATCACCCGTGTGAACGGAGAGGTCAGGCAGGATGATGTCCTGTCGCGCATGATGCACCCGATCCGGCGGGAGATCGAATATATCTCCACCTTCATGACGCTTGAGCCGGGCGATATTATCGTGACCGGAACCCCCACCGGGTCCGGCGCACGGCTGGATCCGCCGCAGTTCCTGAAACCCGGCGATGTGGTTGAGATCGAGGTTTCCGGCATCGGCACGCTGCGCAACACGATCGAGGACGAAGCCCCATGACACCGCAGGATCACGCGAGGGCCGCAGAGGATCTCCTGCGGGCGGAGGCAACGGGACAGCAGATCGGCCTGCTCAGCAGACGCTATCCGCAGATGGATATGGACGATGCCTATGCGATCCAGAAGGCGATCTGCGAAGCCAAGCTGGCGCAGGGGCACAACGTCGTCGGCTGGAAAATCGGCCTCACCTCCAAGGCGATGCAATACGCGCTGAACATCGACATACCCGACAGCGGTATCCTGTTTGACGACATGGTGTTTTCACATGGCACGACAGTTCCCGCCGGTCGTTTCATCCAGCCGCGGATCGAGGCGGAGATCGCCTTTGTCATGAAACGCGCCCTCGGTGGCGGCGATATTACCCGTGCTGCGGTGCTTGCCGCCACCGACTATGTGGCACCCGCGCTGGAGATCCTCGACACGCGCATCGCGCGCCAGGACAGGGAAACGGGCCAAAGCCGCAACGTATTCGACACCATCAGCGACAATGCGGCTAATGCAGGTGTCGTACTGGGACCGCAGCGCCACGCGGTCGACGCCTTTGATCTGCGCTGGGTCGGGGCAATCACCTCGCGCAATGGCGAGGTTAAGGAAACGGGGCTTGGCGCAGGCGTGCTTGATGATCCGGTCGAAAGCGTGGTCTGGCTGGCCCGCCGCATGGCGCAATATGGCCAGCGCATCGAACCCGGTCAGATCATCCTTTCCGGCAGCTTTATCCGCCCCGTCGAATGCCCCTCCGGCACTGCGATCAGGGCTGATTTCGGCCCCTTCGGCGCGGTGGAGATCACCTTCGCCTGAGACAACTTCACCTGTGCGATGCTTATGGCACTGCGACGGCGCCGCTTGCGAGAATGGGCTTGTTGTTTTTCAGATGCCGCGCCACCAACCGGCGTTGCTGTCTGCCACTGGGGATATGGCAGGCCGTGCGGCATGCGGCCTGCGGCGCAAGCAGCTCGGGAAACAGCAGGGTGACCTCTTCATAGGCCTCCGGCGTCAGCGCCTTCAGCGCTTCGGCACCGGTAAACAGGCTCTCGGTCGGGGCGCCCTCGGCAAAAATCACCTCATGCCTGTCGAACAACAGGTGGAAATACTCCACCGGCTCGCAGGTCTGCTCGATATCAATACCTGGCAGCTCGGTCAGCCGCACGGCGGCGACCAGCACATCGGCGTCGGCAAACATCCGTTCGCTGATCTTTGACGACACCAACATGCGATGCTGCCGAGACACCAGAAGATCGCGCATCGGCAGACCATGCCCCAGCGCCCCGGCGGTGATCCTGACCGGGCGCAGCTTGGGGTTGGCGCGCAGCGCATCCGCCGTCAGCGCGCGGCTCATCACCATACGCAGCGGCCGGTAGCTGCCATCAGCGACCAGCACGCGATCACCGGCGGTCAGGGAGTCGACAGCCACCCGACCCCGTTCGGTTTCGATCAGGGTGCCGCGGACAAAACAGGTGATCTCGGAATAATTCCAGCCCGTGGTGTGGCTCTGGTAACTGCCAAGTGTCGCACCAACGGTGAATTCAGAACCCGGGCCGGGGACAAAATACCAGCTGCCGCCGGTGTTGAAGAAATAGAAGGTCTCGACATGGGGGGTGCCGCCGGTGTCGGTGAAGGAGACGTCAATGGCGTAAGGCTCCCCTGCAGATCCGCCGAAGGCGCCCCCGTTGATGCTGATACTCTCGTTGCCGTCGGCTCCGCCCTGATAGGCCCCGTCATCGTCATCCAGCGTCGCGGTATAGGATGTATTGTACTGGGCGTTGTAGCCAGCCGCGCTCCAATTGAAGGCTGTGACGGTATACTGTGGCATCTAGCTCTGCCCCTGCGATCCGCTATCGTCTTGCGACAGCGATTTGAACAGATGGCGCAGCCCTGCCGGATTGAGCTTGTACCGTATCGCCCCGGAGCCAAGCTCAGCCTCGGCCAACTGCCGCTCCGCCGCGTCCACCTCTGTGCCGCAGCGTGTTCTTAGATCGGAACAGAAGTCTTGGTTCTTGCGCGTCGCCATCACTCACCCGGCTCACTCTTTAATCATGGTTACCAATTACTTTAGGCGAGTGTGGCGTTTCGCCAAACAGTTTTTGCGCGACTCCACGCAGCGCCGCCGAAAAGGGGCCCGTAAATGCGCAGATCAGTGGCGATGTGATCGGTATCGCGGCGGCCGGCGCTGGCCTCAGCGCAGCGGCAGATGGCCCAGGTGGTCGTCGCCGCGTTCCCGCGCCAGTCTCATCTGTTTCTGCCGCTCGCGGAACCGGGCCTTGTCGGCCTCAGAGGTCTCATTGATACAGAGATGGCAGGACACCCCCTGCTCAAAGGCCGGATTGGATTTGTCCTCTGGCAGAATGGGCCTGCGGCAGCCGTTGCACAGCTCATGCGGACCTTCCTGTAACCCGTGTCCGACGGACACCCGGCTGTCAAAGACGAAACATTCGCCGGTCCAGCTGCTGTCTTCCTGCGGCATCTCCTCAAGATAGCGCAGGATACCACCTTTCAGGTGATAGACATCCTCCACGCCCTGACCAATCAGGAAGTTGGTAGATTTCTCGCAGCGGATGCCACCGGTGCAGAACATCGCAACACGCTTGTTGTGGAACCGGTCCTTGTTCTGTTCCCACCAGGCCGGAAATTCGCGGAAGCTCTCGGTCTTGGGGTCGATCGCGCCTTCGAAGGTACCGATGGCAACCTCGTAGTCATTGCGGGTGTCGATCACCACGACATCGTCCGAGCGGATCAGATCGTTCCAGTCTTCCGGCTCCACGTAATGGCCGACGCGGGCACGCGGGTCGATGTCCGGCTGGCCCATAGTGACGATCTCTTTCTTCAGCCGCACCTTCATCTTGCCAAAGGGGGGCTTGTCGCTGGTGGCTTCCTTCCATTCAAGATCGCTGCAACCGGGCAGCGCCTTGATATGGGCCAGCACCGCATCAATCCCGGCGCGCGGGCCAGCGATGGTGCCGTTGATGCCTTCCTGCGCCAGCAGCAATGAGCCCCTGACCCCCTGCGCCTCGCAAAGGGCCAGAAGCGCCGGTTTCAGAGCGGCGGGATCGTCGAAACGGGTGAAGTGGTAGAGAGCGGCAATCGTATACATGGCGCCGCTCTACACCAAGCAGGCAAGGCGCTGCAAGGTCGTGGAATGCCGCATCGCCGCAGCTTTGTTGACGGGTGGGCGCAGGGGGCGTACCCCTGTCAGGCAAGACGTGGAGAACCCGATGACCAAAGCCCTGATCGTGATTGATGTTCAGCTGGATTTCTGCCCCGGCGGTGCCCTGGCGGTGCCGGACGGGGATCAGGTCGTGGCGCCAATCAATGCGATGATGCCTGATTACGACGCGGTGCTGATGACACAGGACTGGCACCCGGTCGACCACAGTTCCTTTGCTTCGCAACACCGCGACGCTGCCGCCTATGACAGCATCGACATGCCCTATGGCCCGCAGGTGCTCTGGCCCGATCACTGCGTGATCGACAGCGCCGGGGCGCAGTTCCACCCGGATCTGGACCTGCGTGGCGACCTGATTCTGCGCAAGGGTTACCGCCGTCATATCGACAGCTATTCGGCGTTCTTTGAAAACGACCAGAGCACGCCCACCGGATTGCACGGCTATCTGCAGGACCGCGGCATCCGCGATCTGACGCTGGTCGGGCTTGCCACCGATTTTTGTGTCGCATTTTCGGCACTGGATGCCGCCCGTTTGGGCTACGACGTGACAGTGGATTTGACAGCCTGCCGCGCGATTGATCTGGATGGCTCTCTGACAACCGCAGTGACGCATATGCAATCGGCAGGCGTGCGGCTGGTTGGTGCCTTTGGGTAAGTTATTAACGAATTGACGATATTCAGAGACTCGTCGTCATCAGGGACCTTGCAAAGAGATGCCGCAGGCCGATGCGCTCAACACTGGGCCGCTAGAAACCTATAGCAGGCGATACAGCCAGCGCGGGCTGCTCAACCGCTATGCGGATGGGCGGTGCCGGTATTTTGCGTTCCGCCAGCTGATCATGGCAGGGCTGTCGGCGCTGATCGGTCTGCTAATATCGCCAATGGCTGGTCTCTTGGTCTTTGTGGTCGCGTTTCTCGGCGACCTGGTTGATACGCTCTACCTTATGCGGGCAACGCCGATTGCGGATAATGCCCCCTATAAGCGCGTGCTGGCCATCAGCAGCCTCACCGCTGGGGTGCAGGCGGTTTCCCTCTCCTTTCTGGCCTGTTCACCATCGTATTTCATCCACGCGGAAAACCACCTGCATCAGGCCCATGCCACGCCGCTGTTCACCGTCGGTATCCTGGTCGGGGCCGCCATCAATGCCACGGTGATCCTGCCCTATCAGATCTCTGCCGGTATCGTGCGGCTGGTGGTCTATGCGCTGACACCTCTGGTCAGCATCGCGATTGAAACCCTTGCCGATCACAGCACTGCCGTGATCGAGGTGCAGTCCTTTCAATTCGCCGGTCTGGGCGTGCTCTATGTCAGCGTCTTCTTCTTCGTCAGCTTTATCGCGGGTCGCTACCACCGCAGCCGCAAAAACACCCTGGCGATGGCCCTGCAACATAAGCAGCTGGCCAAGATCAACGCCAAGCTACAGGCCCAGCAGCTGCAATCCCAACAGCTTGCTCTGGTGGCCGAGAATGCCAACGACAGCGTCTTCCTCATGGATCAGGAGGGGCGGATCACATGGGTCAATGAGGCGTTCACCCGGATCACCGGCTACCGCTACGATGAGGCGATCGGCAGGATGCCGGGTGAGCTGCTGAACGGTGAAGACACCGATATGGCGGTGGTCAAGGCACTGGAGAAGGGGCGCGCCACCGGCAAACCGTTTCGGCTTGAGATCTGCAATCGTCGCAAGGATGGTCAGCGTCTGTGGCTGGAGACCAATCAGGTGCCGATGCTGCGCGACGACGGGACGGTGGAGACCATCATTGCCGTCGAACGTGATATCACCGCCGCCAAACAATACGAACAGCAGCTGAAGGATGCCCGCATCGCCGCGGAGGAGGGCGCGCGGGTGAAATCCGAATTCCTCGCCACCATGAGCCATGAGATCCGCACCCCGATGAACGGGGTTATCGGCATGGCGCAGATGCTGGAACGGACCAATCTGGATGACGAGCAAAAGCTCTATGCCGATACGATCCTCGGCTCGGCCCGCACCCTTTTGTCGCTGATCAACGATGTGCTTGATCTCTCGAAGATGGACGCGGGCGAGGTCATCCTGAGCGAGGTTGATTTTGATCTGCGCGCCTGTTTCCAGCAGACCTTGAAGCTGTTTGAACCGCAGGCGCAGGAGAAGGGCATCAGCCTTGATCTCGATATCGCGCCGGACGTGCCCCGGCTGATCAATGGCGACGATCGGCGCCTGCGCCAGGTCTTGCTGAATCTGGTCGGCAATGCGGTGAAATTCACCGAGACCGGCGGCGTTCGCGTCGCGGTGGCCACCACGGAGGCGGGCGACCGGCTGCGCCTGCGCTTCTCGGTCACCGATACAGGCATCGGCATCGCCAAGGACAAGCAGGATCAGATCTTTGAACGCTTCTCTCAGGCCGATGCGGCGATCACGCGGCGGTTTGGCGGCACCGGTCTTGGCCTCACCATATCGCGCCTCCTGTGCGAGGCGATGGGCGGTGAGATCGACGTGACCTCTGACCTTGGCAAAGGGGCCTGTTTTTCCGTCCACCTGCGCATGCAGCCTGCCACCGGCTCCGCCCTGTCCGACACCGACGGCATCATCCCGCAGGAAGAAGGCTGTTTGCAGGGGATGCGTATCCTCGTCGCTGAGGACAACAGGATCAACCGCCTCCTGGTTGAGAAATACCTTCAGGACGAACCGGTTACGCTGGAATTTGCCGTGGATGGCGCCGAGGCGGTCGAGAAAACGCCGGAGTTTGATCCCGATGTCATTCTGATGGATATGTCGATGCCGGTGATGAACGGGCTGGAGGCCACCCGCATGATCCGCGAGATGGAGATCCGCCAGCCTGTCATTGCGGCACTGACGGCCAATGCCTTTGATTCCGATCGCGAGGCCTGCCTGTCCGCGGGCATGGATGATTTCCTCAGCAAGCCGATCAACCGCGATGACCTGCTTGCGGTTCTGTGCAAACACAGCCTTCCTCAGGGTCGTCGCGCAGCAGTCTGATTTCCTTTGCTCCTGGCTGCGGCCTGTTTTATCAACCATTGAAACACGATGGATGAGGCCGCCTGTGGACATTGCAACCCGCGTCTATAACCACAAGTGGAAGATCGATCCGATCGTGCGCTCGCTGATCGACACTGATTTTTACAAACTGCTGATGTGCCAGTCGGTGTATCGCAATCGCCGCGACACCAATGTCCGCTTCTCGCTGATCAACCGATCCAAACATATCCCGCTGGCCGATCTGATCGACGAAGGCGAGCTGCGCGAACAGCTCGACCACATCCGCTCGCTATCGCTGTCGCGTGGCGAAAGCACCTGGCTGCGCGGCAATACGTTCTACGGCAAGCGCCAGATGTTCCGCTCCGATTTCATGGAGTGGTTCGAGGGGTTGCGCCTGCCGCCCTATGAGCTGGAGCGCAAGGGCGACCAATACGAACTGACGTTTGAAGGCAAATGGCCCGAGGTCATGCTCTGGGAAATCCCGGCCCTGTCGGTTCTTATGGAACTGCGCAGCCGCGCGGTGATCAACAGCATGGGCCGGTTTGAACTCCAGGTGCTCTATGCCCGCGCCATGACCCGGGTCTGGGAAAAGATTGAACAGCTGCGCGACATAGACGGCCTCAGCATCGCCGATTTCGGCACCCGCCGCCGTCATGGGTTTCTCTGGCAGGACTGGTGCGTGCAGGCGATGATGGAGGGGCTGGGCGATAAATTCACCGGTACCTCGAACTGCCTGATTGCCATGCGCCGCGAGGTCGAGGCTATTGGCACCAACGCCCATGAGCTGCCGATGGTCTATTCCGCGCTGGCCGAAGATGATGCCGCACTTGCGCAGGCCCCCTATGATGTGCTGTCCGACTGGCATGACGAGCATGAAGGCAATCTGCGCATCATCCTGCCCGATACCTATGGCACCCGGGGGTTCCTGGATCGCGCGCCGGACTGGCTGGCGGGCTGGACCGGCATCCGTATCGACAGCGGCGATCCCGCAAGCGGCGCCGAAACCGCGATCCGCTGGTGGCAGGAGCGGGGCGAGGACCCGCAGGACAAACGGGTGATCTTCTCCGACGGGTTGGATGTTGCCAAGATCAAGGAACTGCATGCGCAGTTTTCAGGCCGTACCAAAGTGTCCTTTGGCTGGGGCACGCTGCTGACCAATGACTTCCGCGGGCTGGTGCCGGATGACGGCCTCGCGCCGTTCTCCCTGGTGTGCAAGGCGGTGTCGGCCAATGGCCGCCCCACCGTCAAACTCTCCGACAACCCGGAAAAGGCGATGGGCCCGCAGGCTGAAATCGACCGTTACAAGCGGGTGTTTGGTGTCGGTGAACAGCAAAGCCAGGCGGTAATAGTCTAGAAATACTTCGCCCATCTGGGGGCGTTGGGCGCGGATTTCCCAATAAGTTGCGGCAATAGATCTGCCCCAATGTTTCGCACGCGAAACAATGGGTGAGTCCTGCTGACCTTGATCGCGGGCGTCGGCCTAGCCGTGATAGGCCGCAACCGTTTTCAGCTGCGAAAACCCGTAGAGCGCCTCAAAGCCTTTTTCGCGGCCATGGCCCGATTTGCCCACCCCGCCAAAGGGCAGCTCAACCCCGCCACCGGCGCCATAGTTGTTGAGGAAGACCTGACCCGCGCGCAGGCGCTTGGCCAGCCGCATCTGGCGGGCGCCGTCGCGGGTCCAGATGCCCGCAACCAGCCCGTAGTCGGTGCTGTTGGCAATCCTGACCGCCTCTGCTTCATCCTCAAATGGGATCAGCACCTGCACCGGGCCGAATATCTCGTCCTGCGCCAGCGGATGATCCGCCGCAACATCTGCAAACAGGGTTGGGCGCACATAGGCGCCTTTGTCGCTGGCCGCCTCACTCAGCACACCCTGCGCCGCAATCGTGAGGTCGGCGCCCTGCGCCAGATAGCCCTCGACGATCTCTTTCTGCCGGGCGGAAATCAGCGGTCCCAGACGCAGGTCGGACAGGGCCGGCCCCACGGTCAGTCGGCTGTAGGCCTCGGCCATGGCGGCGCGCACCTGATCATAGACGCCCCGTTGCACCAGAATGCGCGAAGCGGCGGAACAGGTCTGGCCTGCGTTCTGGATCCCTGCGTTCACCAGAAACGGCAGGGCGGCCTCGAGATCGGCATCGTCAAACACCAGCTGTGGAGACTTCCCGCCCAGTTCCAGCGTGACCGGCACCACATTGGCCCCTGCCGCCTGTTGCACCAGCGCGCCGGTTCTGACCGACCCGGTAAAGGAGATATGATCAACACCCGGATGTCCCGCCAGCGCCGCGCCAGCCTCGGCGCCGATGCCCGGAACCACGTTCAGCGCGCCTGCGGGCAGCCCGGCCTCCACCGCGATATGGGCAAAGGCGAGCGCGGTCAGGCAGGCTTCCTCGGCGGGTTTCAGGACGCAGGCATTGCCCATTGCCAGCGCGGCACCGACAGAACGGCCGATGATCTGCATCGGGTAGTTCCAGGGTACGATATGACCGGTGACCCCATGGGGTTCGCGCAGGGTGTAGACGGTATAACCGGCCTGATAGGGGATGGTCTCGCCATGCAGTTTGTCCGCCGCGCCGCCGTAGAATTCCAGATACCGCGCCAGCGCCACCGCATCCGCCCGCGCCTGTGTCAGTGGCTTGCCGACGTCCAGTGCCTCCAGCTGGGCGAGGGTCTCGCAGCGCTCCAGCACCATCTGGCCCATCCGGGTCAGAAGCCGCCCGCGTTCGGTGGCGGTCATCTCTCCCCAAACACCATTCAGAGCGGTGCGGGCAGCGGCAACCGCGGCGTCAATGTCGCGGGAGTCACCTCGGGCAATCTGGCAGAGGATATTGCCATCAGACGGGTTCGTGAGGGGAAGCGTTCCGCCCCCGGCAGGGGCCTGCCAGCTGCCACCGATCAGGCAGAGTGCGGGATCAAACCAAAGCGGCGCTGCGTCAGTCATTCTGGGCTCCTGCGATGTGGAAACTGTAACTCTTGATCTGATGCTCGGTAAAAGGCGCGCCTTCACGCAGCTGCTCGACCCCCTTCACGGCGCTGAGACAGGTGCCCCAGAACGCCACCGCATTGGGCGAGCCTGCGGAAATGCCCATCCGCCAATACCCAGGAAATTCGGCAAAGATCAGGCTGGCCGCGGCATGGCCGTACCCCTGCCTGCGATAGGCCGGATCAATGGCAAATTCCGACAGTTCACGGCGATCATCGGGCAGGTTAAGTACGATGGCAAACCCGATGCGGTCCTGCTCCTGGCGGATCCAGAACGCCGTCACATCCTTGCGGTGCAGCATCTGGCCTGCGCGCTCACTGGGGTCGATCCGCAGGTCCGGGGCAATTTCGGAGTAGTAGCGGGTCAGCGCCGCTGCCAGCCGCGCCCGTTCGCGCGGCAGGATCAAGGTCAGTCTAAAGCTCATGCAGCCCCCGTTTTCAGATCGGGTAGCACCGGAGCGGCTGCGATCAGAGATGTCGTATATGGATGTTGCGGATTGGCAAACAGATCTTCTGTCCTGCCGTGTTCGACGATCTGACCCTTTTGCATGACCAGACAGCGGTCGGTCATGCTGCGCACCACATGCAGGTCATGGCTGATGAACAGATAGCTGAGCCCATAGGAAGTGCAGAGCTCTGCCAGAAGGTCAAGGATCTGCGCCCGCACGGAGACATCCAGCGCCGAGACCGCTTCGTCAAACAGGATCAGCTCCGGCCGGGTGATAAGCGCGCGGGCAATGGCGATGCGCTGGCGCTGCCCGCCGGAAAACTGGTGGATATAGCGACCTGCGTCCTCGGGGTTGAGGCCAACGGCACTTAGTGCCTCAGCCACGCGATCGTCCCGGTCTTGCCCACTGGGGGCGTCTGGAACGCCGTGGAAGGGTTCGGTGATCAGCCGTGCGACGCGGTGGCGGGGGTTGAAACTGCCAAAGGGATCCTGAAACACCACCTGCATCTTGCGCCGCTGCTCGGCGCTCAACCCCCTGGGCGACAGCGGGGTACCATCCAGCAGGATCTCGCCGCCTTGCAGAGGTTCCAGCCCCAGAATGGCGCGGGTCAGGGTGGATTTCCCGCAGCCGGATTCGCCCACCAGCCCCAGCCGTTCGCCACGATGCAGGGCAAAGCTGACGTGATCCACCGCGCGCATATGGTCTGCTGGCGCAAACAGGCGTTTGCGTGGCAGGGGATAGTCGCGCACCGCGTCGCGCACCTCCAGAAGGGGGGTGTCCTGCGGGTCGGTATCCACCACCGGGGGCAGGGCGGCCTGATGGTTCGAGGCGGCAAAGAGTTTCTGCGTATAGGGATGACGGCGATTGGCAAGAAGCTGCGTCGTGCTGCCGGTCTCGACCACTTCGCCTTTTCGCATGACGACGATCTGGTCGGCCATATCAGCCACCACCGCGAGATCATGGGTGATGATGATCATCCCCATACCGTAGTCGCGCACCAGATCGCGCAGCAGGTCGAGGATCTGCGCCTGTGTTGTCACATCCAGCGCGGTTGTCGGCTCATCTGCGATCAGCAGCGCCGGCCGCATGGCGATGGCCATGGCGATGACCACGCGCTGGCGCTGGCCACCGGACAGCTCGTGCGGATAGCGGCTGAGCGGGAAGCGTTCGGCGGGCAGGCCCACCCGGTCCAGCAGGCTGCGCGCCTCTGCTTCGGCTTCGGCTTTGGTCACGCTGCTGTGTAGCAGGAGGGTTTCCATCACCTGATCGCCAATGCTCTGCACCGGGTTGAGCGCGGTCATCGGCTCCTGAAATACCATGCCAATCTTGCGCCCGCGCAGATTGCACATCTGCTCTTCGCTCAGCGCCAGCAGGTCCTGGCCCTCAAGGCTCAGATGCCCGGAGAGGCGGGTGCAATTGGGCAGAAGCCGCAGGATGGTCAGCGCGGTCAGGGATTTGCCGGACCCGCTTTCGCCGGTGATGGCTAGGATCTCGCCCGGATCTACCGACAGGGAGACATCACGCAGGATCGGGAAGGTGCCGATGGAGAGCGAGAGGTTGGTGATCTCAAGCAGGGTCACGCGCGACCTCCCTGCAATTTCGGGTCCAGCCAGTCGCGCAGCCCGTCCCCCATCAGGTTGAGGCCCAGAACGGTGAGGATGATCGCGCAGCCCGGCACCAGCGCCATATGGGGGGCGAGGCTGACCATGGTCTGCGCATCGGCCAGCATCCGGCCCCAGCTGGGCACCGGCGGTTGTGCGCCAAGGCCGACGTAGCTGAGCCCCGCCTCGGCCAGAATGCCAAGCGAGAACTGGATGGTGCCCTGCACGATCAGCAGGTTGGCGACATTGGGCAGGATATGTTCGGCTGAAATCCTGGTCGCGCCCTTGCCTGCGACGCGGGCGGCCAGAATGAACTCCCGCTGCCAGAGCGACAGCGCCGCGCCACGGGTGACGCGGGCAAAGACCGGGATGTTGAAAATGCCGATGGCGATGATCGCATTGATCGCACCGGCGCCAAGGACGGCAGTGATCAGGATGGCGATCACCAACGACGGGAAGGCAAAGACCAGATCATTGGCCCGCATGATGCCTTCGTCCAGCCAGGAGCCGCGTTTGGCTGCCGCGGCGAGGCCAAGCGGCACGCCAAGCCCCATGCCGATGCCCACCGCCACCAGTGCCACAGCAATCGAGGTGCGTGCGCCAACCATGATCATCGACAGGATATCGCGGCCAAAGTGATCGGTGCCGAGCCAGTGTATGGCGTTTGGGGCTTGCAGCTTGGCGGGGATGTTCATCGCGGTGTGGTCGTAAGGCGTCCAGATGAACGACAGCAGTGCTGCCAGCAGAACCAGTGCGGACAGGACACCACCAAGGATGAGACTACGGGTCATCGGGGGCCTCGCGTGTCGCGGAGTGGCTTGCGTCCGACCCTGAGTAGGTGCAAAGCGCCCTCCCGGGGGGAGGGTCGGACGCTGCCCGGCTGTGCGGGGCATGTGTGAGACATGTGGTTTGTCATCCGCGCCCCCGCAGTCTTGGGTCGACCAGCGCATAGGTCAGATCGACAAGGAAATTCACCAGGATCACCGCGAAGACCAGAAGCATCACGACGCTTTCCACCACGATCAGATCGCGGGCAGAGATCGCCTGAAACACCAGCCGCCCCAGACCCGGCAGGTAGAACACCTGTTCAATGATGATCGCGCCGGCAAGGAGGAAGGAAAACTGTAACCCGATGATGGTCAGCACCGGGATCAGCGCATTGCGCAGCCCGTGACGCCACAGAGCCTGCCGCTGGCTCAACCCTTTGGCGCGGGCGGTGCGGATGAAATCCTCGCCCAGAATATCCAAGAGAGCCGAGCGCATGACGCGGGCCAGAATAGCCGCCTGCGGTAGGGCCAGCGCAATGGCGGGCAGGGTGAGGGAATGCAGCGCGGCCAGCGGGCCGGCCTCCCAGCCGACAAACCCGCCGGCACTGAACCAGCGCAGATTGATGGCAAACACCAGCACCAGCATCATCGCAAACCAGAAGTTCGGGACAGCGACCCCCAGCTGGGTTGCGCCCATCACGGCAATATCCCCTGATTTGCCCCGGCGCGCGGCGGCATAGATGCCTGCGGGCAAGGCAATCAGTGTCGAGAGTGTCAGCGCATAGACCGCAAGCGGCAGCGAGACCCAGAGCCGATCCGCAACCATCTGGGCTACCGGTGTGCGATAGGTATAGGAGGTGCCGAAATCGCCCTGCAACATGCCGGTGAACCAGCTGATGTAGCGGGCGAATTTCCCCTCGTCCAAGCCCAGTTCGCTGCGCAGGGCAGCGATTGTGTCGGGCTGTGCGTTGATTCCCAGCATGAAGGAGGCCGGATCGCCCGGTGCAATCTCGATGACGAAGAAGATCACCCAAGAGGCGATGACAAGGCTGACGATCAGCGACAGCAGGCGTTTGGCGATATAGCGTCCCATTGGCGGCAGGTTAGGGGGGCGCTGGGCGGGGGTCCAGAGCGGGCGGGCATCGACCTTGATAATTCGTCAAAGGCATTGTTTTCCAGTTGTCTCGCAGGATCGCATTAGGCGAAGGCGTGCGGCTATCGCGCAGCTGTCGCGTCGGTTGCAGATACGGGGTTTGGCGGCGCGCGGTTCCGGGCTATCTCTGGTCGCATGACACCGAGAGCCGCCGCCATTTCACTGTCTGATCCTGCTCGGACAAGGTCCGTTCCAAAGGCGCTGGAGGCGCCGGTTTTTATCGGCTCGGAGATTTACCGTGGTTCCAGCTACGGGCGTGCGCATCCGTTGCGGGTGCCGCGGGTCTCAACGGTGATGGATCTGACACGGGCGCTGGGCTGGCTGCCTGCGGCGCAGTATCAGATCTCTCCCCGGGCAAAGCCTGCCGCCCTTCGGCGCTGGCACAGCGCTGAGTATATCGCGGCGCTTCAGGCTGCCGAGCAGGCGCAGACTGTCAGCGATGAGGTCAAGGCACGCCATCACATCGGCACCATTTCCAACCCGGTGTTCCCCGAGATTTTTCGCAGGCCGGCGACGGCTGCCGGCGGATCTATTCTGGCCGGTGAGCAGCTCGCACATGGTGGGGTGATCTACAATCCGGCCGGTGGCACCCATCACGGGATGCCGGATCGGGCGAATGGGTTCTGTTATCTGAACGACCCGGTGCTGGCGATGCTGTCACTGCGCCATCACGGTGCAGAGCGGATCGCCTATGTCGATATTGATGCCCATCATGCCGATGGGGTCGAGCATGGGTTTGCGGGGGATCCCGATGTGTTGATGATCTCCACCCATGAGGAGAACCTCTGGCCGAAGACTGGTCGGCTGGACGATGACGCAGGCGGAAGCGCGCTGAATCTGCCGGTGCCGCGCGGGTTCAATGACAGCGAGTTGGGCTATGTGCTGGAAGAGCTGATCCTGCCGGCGGTGGCGGATTTCGCGCCTGATGCGGTGGTCCTGCAATGCGGGGCGGATGCGGTCACCGAGGATCCTTTGGCGCATCTGGATCTGTCCAACAACGCGCATTGGTCGGTGGTGGCGGCGCTGCGCCCGCTTGCGCCGCGCTATCTGGTGCTGGGTGGCGGTGGCTATAATCCATGGTCCGTCGGGCGGCTGTGGACCGGGGTCTGGGCTGTGCTGAACGGGCATCAGATCCCCGAGCGTCTGCCACCGGCGGCCGAGGGGGTGCTGCGTGGGCTGGAGTTCAAGGGGCATCGTCTGGGGCGCAACCCGCCGGAGCATTGGTTCACCACGTTGCGCGATGAACCGCGTCCCGGCCCCGTGCGCGATCAGATCCGCGAGGCTGTGACGCTGCTGCGCAGGCGGCGGGGGCTGCGCTGAGGCCTGAGCAAACGGCAACAGCGCCCCGGTCTGGGGCGCTGTTATTCAGTCTCTAACACTGGGGGAATGGTCTATTTTGCCCAGCTGACCGCCGTCAGGTCGGTGGCCTGTGTGGGGGCATTTGCCCAGAGACCTTGCAGATCCGCCTTGGCCACGCTCAGCGATGCCAGCTGGAACAGGAAGCCATTCACATAGTCGTTTGCGATGATCTCCTGCGCCTGTTGCAGCATCTTTGTCCGGGTGTCGGGATCGGTGGTGCCCGAGAGATCCGTCATCAGCTGCTGGAAGGCGGCATTGTCATACTGGAAGTAGTAATCGGGGCGGGCATAGATGCCGATATCCATCGGCTCCGTGTGGCTGACGATGGAGAGGCCAAAGCTTTTGCCCCGGAACACGGTTTCCAGCCACTGCGCCCATTCCACATTGATGATCTCTGCGGTGATGCCGACCTCGGCCAGCTGGGCGGCGATGATTTCCCCGCCCCGGCGCGCATATGAGGGCGGCGGCAGGTGCAGCGTGGTGGTGAAGCCATCGGCCAGACCCGCCTCGGCCAGGAGGGCGCGGGATTTCTCCGGGTCATAGGCGCTGCTGCCGGTCAGATCGACATAGGCGGGGTGATGTGGTGCGAAATGGCTGCCAATCGGCGTGCCGTAGCCGAACATCGCACCATCAATGATGGCCTGGCGATCAATCGCATGGGCGACGGCGGCGCGGACCTTGGGATTGTCGAAGGGCGCCTGTTTGTTGTTGATCGAAAGGATTGTCTCGCCCTCGGTGGAGCCGACAAGCACCTGAAACCGCGGGTCGGCCTCAAACTGAGGCAGGTTTTCCGGCGCGGGGAAACTGGAGAAGGCATCGACATCTTCGGCCATCATCGCCGCAAAGGCCGCCGTGGGGTCGGAGATGAATTTGAAGGTTGCTCCGTCCAGCATGGCGGGCGTGCCCCAGTAATCCGGGTTGCGCACAAGATCTATCCGGTCGCCCTGAACCCAGCCATCAAAGGCAAAGGCCCCGGTGCCGACGGGCATGGTCTTGATGCTCTCGATGCTTTCGGGGGCCACGATGACGGCATCGCCCCATGCAAGGTTGAACAGCATCATACCGTTGGGCTGCGACAGGGTCAGCCTGACGGTGAGCGGATCGACCACATCAACACTGGCGATATCTGCAAACAGCGCTTTCTGGGCATTTGTGCTATCCTCGGCGCGGGCGCGATCAAGGCTGAATTTCACATCCTCGGCGTCCATCGTGGAGCCATCGTGAAAGCGGACGTCCTTGTGCAGAGAGAAGGTGTAGGTCAGCCCATCCTCGGAGATTTCCCAGCTCTCGGCGAGACCGGGTACAACCGAGCCATCGCCCATGAAGCGGGTGAGCCCTTCAAAGACGTTGGAATAGAGCACCTGATCAATGGCCCCGGCGGCAGCGCTGGTGGGGTCCAGATGCGGCGGTTCCAGCTGCAGGGCCACGGTGACGGTCTCTCGCGCCGCAGCCGCCCCCGCCAGAATGGACAGTGCGGAACTGGCAGCAAACAGGAATGGCAATCGTGTCATTGGTGGTCTCTCCCTCTGGGTGGTGGCCGCATTTTGTGACCTTTCGGAAAACTGTTCCGCGTTTTCCGTCAGGTAATCAAGGTTAGCGGGACATTTCGCCCCCTAGAAGCGCGCAGCGTAAATTGCTAGCGGTGCGCAATGCGAACGGAGAGGACAGCATCATGAGTGCAACGGCCCGCAAAATGGCTCCCAATGCCGAGGATATCCGCGCCCGCAAAGGCGGCACCCCGCTGGTGAGCCTCACGGCTTATACCACGCCGATGGCGCAGCTGATGGACGCGCATTGCGATTTTGTGCTGGTCGGCGACAGCGTT
The DNA here is from genome assembly GCF_048056635.1 of Phaeobacter sp. JH20_08. Classification (NCBI taxonomy): domain Bacteria; kingdom Pseudomonadati; phylum Pseudomonadota; class Alphaproteobacteria; order Rhodobacterales; family Roseobacteraceae; genus Phaeobacter; species Phaeobacter sp. JH20_08. Next base: position 44,336 of record NZ_JAYMVV010000010.1, read on the forward strand.
GGCATGGTGCTGCACGGTTTGCCCTCGACGCTTGGCGTCACGATGGAGATGATGATCCTGCACGGGCAGGCGGTGGCGCGCGGATTGAAACAGGCGATGATGGTCATCGACATGCCCTTTGCCAGCTATGAGGAAGGTCCGCAGCAGGCGTTTCGCAATGCCGCAAGGCTGATGGCTGAAACCGGCGCCGGGGCGGTCAAGCTGGAGGGCGGTGTCGAGATGGCCGAGACCATCCGCTTTCTCGTGAAGCGCGGCATCCCGGTGATGGCGCATATCGGCCTCACGCCGCAGTCGATCAACACGCTGGGGGGCTACAAGGTGCAGGGCCGCGACGCGCAGGCCGATGCCGTGCTGGCGGATGCTCATGCGGTGGCGGATGCAGGCGCGTTTTCCGTGGTGCTGGAAAAGGTGCCGCAGGGGCTGGCCGATCGGATCACCGCTGAGGTGGCGATTCCGACCATCGGTATCGGGGCCAGTGCCGGCTGTGACGGTCAGATTCTGGTTGTCGATGACATGCTGGGATTCTTTACCGCCTTTAAGCCGAAATTCGTGAAACGTTATGCCGATCTCGGCCCCTTGGCAGAGGCGGCGATTTCCGAGTATGCAGCCGAGGTGCGCGCGCGGAGCTTCCCGGCGGCTGAACATGTATTTGCAGACCAGGCCCCGGCACCGACGACGGCGGCACCGGCCAAGGCCCCGCAAAAGGACTGATCCCATCATGACTGCTCCGATCCTGCGCCGCCTGAGCGAATTGCGTGCGCTGCATTCCGACTGGCGCCGCGAGGGCGCGCGTATCGGCCTGGTGCCCACCATGGGGGCGCTGCACGACGGCCATCTGTCACTGGTGGCAGCGGCCAAGGCAGCTTGTGACCGGGTGATCGTCACCATTTTCGTGAACCCCAAACAGTTCAACAATGCCGAGGATCTGGCCAAATATCCGCGCACTGAACTGACCGACGCGGAGAAACTGGCGCCCTACGGGGTCGATGCCATCTATGTGCCCGACCCGGATCAGATCTACCCCGAAGGCTATGCGACCACGGTGTCGGTGGCGGGGCTGACCGATGTGCTGGAGGGCGAGTTTCGTCCGGGTCATTTTGACGGGGTGGCGACGGTCGTGGCGAAGCTGTTCCTGCAAAGCGGCGCCGATCAGGCATTTTTCGGCGAGAAGGATTATCAGCAGCTGATGGTGGTCACCCGTATGGCGCGGGATCTGGATATTCCGATCACCGTGCAGGGCTGTGCCACGGTGCGCGAAGCCTCCGGGCTGGCGATGTCCTCGCGCAATATGCGCCTGTCAGCCGAGGCGCTGGGCAAGGCGGGGCAGCTTTATCCGGTGCTTAGCGACCTGGCCGGGCAGCTGCGCGGTGGGGCCGAGTTTGGTGCGCTTGTCGAGAGCGCGCGTGCGCGACTGGCCGCGGCCGGTTTTGGCGAGATCGAATATCTGGACCTGCGCTGTGCCGAGACGCTGGCCCCACTTGTCCGCCCCGACCGCCCGGCCCGGCTGCTGGCGGCTGCCTGGCTGGATGGCATCCGGTTGATCGACAATATCGCGGTTGATCAACTAAATGATTAGTAGGGGCTGGTAGCGGTCGCAGTTTTACGTCTAATCTCTGCTCCAAACGACCCAGGGGAGGGGCAAGATGACGTATATTCTGGCGATTGATCAGGGCACGACCTCGACCAGAGCGATCCTGTTCGATGATAAGATGCAGGCGGTGGGATCCGCGCAGCAGGAATTCCCGCAGCATTTTCCGCAGGCCGGCTGGGTCGAGCATGACCCGGAGGATCTGTGGAGCACGACGCTGGATGTCTGTCGGCAGGTGATGCAGGCGCAGGACGTCAAGGCGGCGGATATTGCCGGCATCGGTATCACCAACCAGCGCGAAACCACGGTGGTCTGGGATCGCCACAGCGGCAAGGCGGTCCACAATGCCATTGTCTGGCAGGACCGCCGCACCAGCGCCATCTGCGAAGAGCTGCGCGCCGCGGGCCACGAGGACAGCGTGCGCCAGAAAACCGGGCTGCTGCTGGATCCCTATTTCTCGGGCACCAAGCTGAAGTGGATTCTGGACACTGTTCCAGATGCCCGCGCCCGGGCCGAGGCGGGAGATCTGCTGTTTGGCACTGTCGACAGCTTTCTGATCTGGCGGCTGACCGGTGGCGCCTCCCATGTGACCGATGCGACCAATGCGGCGCGGACGCTGATGTATGATATCCGCAAGGGGCGCTGGAGCAGCGAGATCTGCGGCTTTCTCGGGGTGCCGCGCGGGATGTTGCCGGAGGTCAAGGATTGTGCCGCAGATTTCGGCACCACCAAGGCAGAGTTCCTGGGCGGCGAGATCGCCATTCTGGGGGTTGCCGGCGATCAGCAGGCGGCCACCATCGGGCAGGCCTGTTTCCAGCCGGGGATGATGAAATCGACCTATGGCACGGGCTGTTTTGCGCTGCTGAACACCGGTGATACGCCAGTTGTGTCGCAGAACCGGATGCTGACCACCATTGCCTATCAGCTGGACGGCGCGCCGACCTATGCGCTGGAGGGGTCCATTTTCATCGCCGGTGCGGCGGTGCAATGGCTGCGCGACGGTCTGGGCATTATCGGCTCGGCCCAGGAGAGCGGTGCCCTGGCGCGCAATGCCGATCCCGGTCAGGACGTCATTCTGGTGCCGGCCTTTACCGGGCTTGGTGCGCCTTATTGGAAACCCGATTGCCGGGGCGGGATGTTTGGTCTGACCCGCAGCTCGGGGCCTGCGGAATTTGCCCGCGCGGCGTTGCAGAGCGTGGCCTATCAGACCCGTGACCTCTGGGAGGCGATGCGGGCGGATTGGCAAGGCGAGAGTCTGGTCACCCTGCGGGTGGATGGCGGCATGAGTGCCAGCAACTGGACCATGCAGAGCCTGGCGGATCTGTTGGGGGCGGCTGTGGATCGGCCGGTGATGCAGGAAACTACCGCGCTTGGGGCCGCCTGGCTGGCGGGGATGCGGGCCGGTGTCTATCCCGATCAGGCCGGGTTTGCCGAGACCTGGGCGCTGGATCAGCAATTCACCCCGGCGATGGATGAAGACCGGCGCAGCGCTGCCTATGGGCGCTGGAAACGCGCGGTTGAGGCAGTGATCGGCGTCTGACATTGCCGCAGGCGGGCGCTCCCGCCTGTTCCGTCACAGTCGTGGACTGTGTCTGCGCAGTTGGGGGTGGCGCCGCGCGATGCGCGGCGCCCGGTCGCCTCAGTTGATGCGGGTGCCTGCGGGTATGGTGCGGGGGCGGGCGTTCAGCTCTTCGATCGAAAACCCGGCGATGGATTTGTATTTCGCGGCATGGGCGGCGAGCTGATCCTGCGGGATCACGTCGTTGATGTCGGTGAACTCCCCGCCGCAGAGATCCTCGACCTGTTGCAACACGCCGTCGGGGCCTCCCCCTGCGCGGTTGGCCATGCCAACGGCGGTGGTGACGGGACGCAGGGCGTTTTCGTAGCGGGTGAGGGCCTCAGGTGTTGCGCCATGGGTCAGCATCTGGGCGCCAATCACGCGGGCGTCGACAATGGCCTGGCTGGCGCCGTTAGACCCGACCGGATAGGTCGGATGTGCGGCGTCGCCCATCAGGCTGACCGGACCATCCTGCCAGCATGGTAGCGGGTCGCGGTCCACCATTGGATATTCATAGACGGTTTCGGCTCCGGTGATCAGCGCGGGCACGTCGATCCAGTCAAAGCGCCAATCGGCAAAATCCGGCAGAACGTCATCTATGTCGGCAGCGCGGTTCCAGCTTTCCTTGTTCCGGGGCACACCGGGATCGAATTGTTTCTCTGCGATCCAGTTGATTACCGCCTTGCCGTCGGCGTCGGGCGCGCTGATCGGATAGGCCACCAGCCGCAGGTGGTTATGGCCGATCATTGCCATGGCCGCGCCGCCGTGGAAGGCCGGGGCCTGTGTGGTGGCGCGCCACAGGATGCGACCGTTCCAGATCGGTGCGCCCTCACCCGGATACATCTGCGCGCGGATGGCGGAATGGATGCCGTCGGCGCCGATCAGGAGATTGCCCTGCGCGCCGCGCCCGCCGTCCAGATGCAGGGTGACGCCGAGATCTGTGAGCTCATATCCCGCCGCCCGCGCGCCGGTGGTGAGGACGCTGTCGCCCGCGCGGGCGAGGAGCGCGTGATAGAGCATCATCTGCAAGGCGCCGCGATGGACGGAAAACTGCGGCCAGCTGTAGCCCGCCGCCTGGCCGCGCGGCTCCTCCCAGATGGTGTTGCCCAGTTTGGAATAAAATCCCAGCTGCCGTGTGCGGACGCCGATGGCGGAGAGCTCGGCCTCCAGCCCCAGATCGAAGAGCTCGCGCACCGCATTGGGTTGCAGATTGATGCCGACGCCCATCGGTTTCAGCGTTTCGGTGGCCTCGTAGATGTGGAAGGGCACACCCAGCTCGTGCAGGGTGAGGCCAAGTGTGAGCCCCGCGATCCCGGCCCCCGCAATCATCACTGTCATCTGGCCTGTCCTCTTGTGCGCTGTCGAAATGCCGATATTAGAATCACGGCACCCGCATCGGGGCAAGGGGGGCAGATGCCTTTGCTAGAGCCTGATAGCCCCGGATGCGTCAGCTGTCCTCGCTGCTGCCGAGGCTGAGGTCGGGGCCGAAGATCACGTCGGAATAGCTGTTGAGGTAGATCTTGAGCCAGGGTGTGAAGCGATCCGGGTGGCGCTTCACCTCGGCCAGAAGGTCGTGGTAATCGACCCAGCGGGTCTCCATCACCTCATCCGGGTTGGGGGTGAGCTGCGGCGCGCGGTGGGCATGGGCGAGAAAGACATCAACCACCTCATGTTCGATCAGCCCGTTGCCGACATCGGCGCGGTATTCGAGGTGATGGCGAAACTCGGGGTAGAGGCCGGTGATGCCCAACTCCTCCTGCATCCGGCGGACCGCGCAGGCGGAGGAGGATTCATCCCATTGCGGATGGGTGCAGCAGGTGTTCGCCCACAGACCGGGGGTATGGTATTTGCCCAGAGCGCGGCGCTGCATCAGGATTTCGCCGCCCTTGACCACAAAGACCGAAACGGCCTTGTGCTTCAGCCCCTGTTCATGGGCAGCCAGCTTTTCAACCGGCGTCAGGGTGCCATTCACCCAGGCGGGGATCAGGTGGGTCATTGCTGGAGCTCGCAAGGATTGTGCAAGGGGCTGGGCTGTGCGGCCATCGGGCAGATATGGTTGTCATCGGGTGGAGATCAATCCCGCAACCAAGGCTGGCCAGAGTTGCGGGTGCGTGGTTGCGGGTGCCGACGCGGAACGGTCAATATCCCAGCAGAAAACGAAAGGCAATTGTGCGAAAAGCCGCGGCCAGGGGCGCGCGGCTTTTGCTGTCGTGTCAGGGGACCGGGATCAGTTGGTCGCGGTCTCATCTGTGGTGGCGTCTGCGTCGCCTTCGGCGGCATCAGCGGGGCCGTGCATCGCGAGGAAGGCATAGATGTCTTCGGCGCCTTTCTTCAGGCGGAAGGACATTTTGGATTTCGCTTTGGAATCATCCAGGTAATCGCGCAGGAAAGCCTTGGGATCGGCGGTATAGGCGGCGAAGCTCTCTTCGTCCCATACCAGCCCCTGTTCGCCTGCGGCCACCATGTCGTCGCCGTATTTGTAGCCGTCCGCGGTGCCGGCGGTGCGGCCGACAACGCCCCAGAGGTTCGGGCCGGTTTTGCCGCCCTTGATGATCACGTCACCGCTGTCCGAGACAACCATGTGGCAGGATTTGCACTTGTTGAAGCCCTTTTCGCCCTTGTCGGCGTCGCCTTCGGCAAAGGCAGGGGCCGCAATCAGGCCAAGGGCCGCTACAGCAGTCAGAAGTTTCATGTCGCTTGCTCCAAAATTGAGTTGGCTCGATCAATACGCGCCGGATCTGCAGGAAAGTCAAACGGGCGTATTGCCGCGTTGGCTCTCGGTCGGGCGCTGCGACAGTTCACCTGTGTCAGATCGCGCCGAGGTCAAGGGGAGGCTGTGGCGTCACATGTCCTGCCAAGAGGGCAGCAGATCGCCGGGTTCGGCATGCGCGAGCGCGGCAGCGCGGGCGATGGCGCGACTGAGGCAGAGGGCGGCGGCATGTCCGATGGCGCCCAGATCAGCGCCCAGATCACCGTCGCTGATGGTCTTTGCCGGATCTGCGGTGCTGACCGCAAAAACCAGATCGCCGTCGCCGGGGGAATGTGCCGGTACGATGGCGCGTCCGATGCCGTCATGGGCGGCAATGGCGAGCCGCTGGCATTGCGATTTGCTCAGCGCCGCGTCGGTCGCGACAATGGCAATGGTGGTATTGCTGCCCTCGGTCGGCAGTTCGGTGCCCTGCGCCAGCGCCTGCATGGCGGCGATCTTGAGGCTCGGGGCGGGGGTGGTGAAGCCGGTGGCGGGATCGACGCCTGCACCGCCGAACTCCCCGTCAATTTCATAAGGAGCGGCCCAGAAATGGCGGTCTCCCGGTGTGGTAACCGAACCGAGCGGATTGGCCGCGACCAGCGCGCCGACGGTGGTGCCGTCCGGCAGGACAAAGGAGGCTGATCCGAGCCCACCCTTGAGGCGTGCCGCAAGAGCTCCGGTGCCCGCCCCGACGGTGCCAAGGGCAAAGCCGTGATCAGCCGCTTCATAGGCGGCGCGACCGAGGGCGACATAGGGGTTCTCCGACCAGTCCTTATCGCCGCCGTTCAGGAGGTCAAAGAGGATCGCACCCGGCACGATCGGCACGCGCGCAGGCCCCACGGCAAAGCCCCGCCCGGCGGCGCGCAGCCCTGCGACCACGCCGGAGCAGGCATCCAGCCCGAAGGCGGAGCCGCCGGAGAGCACCAGCGCATCAATCTGAGCGACGGATTTGTCCGGTGCCAGCAGATCGGTTTCGCGGGTGCCCGGCGCGCCGCCCATCACATGCACCCCGGCCGTAAAGGGCCGATCGGCGGTCAGCACGGTGGTGCCGGATTTCAGCCGCCGGTCTTGGGCATTGCCAACCTTGAGGCCGGGGACATCGGTGATCAGGTTGCGCGGGCCGGGTTTCATCGGGTGTCTCCTGTTGGGGCGGGCATCTGGGGCAGCTTATGGCAGGGGCGCGCTGGCGCGCGCGGCCTCCGGCGGGAGTATTTCGGGAAAGATGACAGGCGGGTCGGATATTTGGTCGGGCTTGGGCGGTCAGATACAGCGCCCGCCGTCGACCTCCAGCGCGACGCCGGTCACCATGCTGGCCTCATCCGAGCAGAGGTAGCAGGCGGCATTGCCCATATCCTCCGGGGTGGAAAAGCGGCCGATTGGAATGGTGGAGAGGAATTTGGCGCGGATTTCCGGCGTATCCTCTCCCATGAAGGTTTTCAGCAGCGGGGTTTCGCCCGCGACCGGGTTGATCGCATTGACCCGCACCCCGGCGGCGGCAAGCTCAACCGCCATGGTGCGGGTTGCGGTGATCATCCAGCCCTTGGAGGCGTTGTACCAGTTGAGATTGGGACGGGGTGAGATGCCGGCGGTGGAGGCGACATTCAGGATGGCGCCGGAGTGGCGCGCCTTCATATGCGGCACCAATGCGCGGGCGGTCAGGTAGACGGATTTCATATTGACGGCAAAGACGCGGTCGAAATCCTCTTCGCTGACGTTTTCAAGCGGCGTCGGCAGGTGGCTGACACCAGCGTTGTTGACCAGAATATCGACCTGTCCGAATTGATCCAGCGCCGTGGCCGTCATCTGATCGACCGAGGCGCGGTCGGAGACATCGACGGTCTGGGCAAATGCCCGATCTGTGCCATGGCTGTTGCGGGCCTGTTCTGCGGCCTGTGCGGCGGCGTCGGCGTTGATATCGGCAATCATCACCCGCGCGCCCTCCTGCAGGAATTTGGTGACGATGCCGGCGCCAAAGCCTGAGGCCCCGCCGGTTACAATGGCGCATTTCCCTGCCAGCCGCATATGTTCTCTCCCCGAATTGACTCGGCGGCAGCTTGGCGGAGACCGGGGAGCAGCGCAATCGCCTGTCTCAGTCCGGGTCGATCTTACCGCGCGTCGCCTTGATGTCGCCGCGCTGGCGTTTGGCCTCCAGACGGCGGCGTACCGAGCCGCGGGTGGGTTTGGTGGCAATGCGGCGTTTGGGGACAATCAGGGCCTGGCGGATCAGTTCGGCCAGGCGTTCGCGCACCAGATCACGGTTGCGCTGCTGCGAGCGGGTTTCGTCGCATTGCAGGATGATCGCGCCGTCCTTGGTCCAGCGGCGGCCGGCCAGCCGTTTCAGGCGCGATTTCACCGCCGGGCTGAGCGCCGGGGAGCGTGCGGCCTCGAACCGCAGTTCGACGGCGGAGGAGACCTTGTTCACGTTCTGCCCGCCGGGACCGGAGGCGCGCATAAAGCTTTCGGTCAGTTCCCAGTCCTGCAGGGCGATGGTGTCGGTAATGTGCAACATGGGCGAACCATAATCTGCCGTATCGCCAAGGTCCAAGCGAAAGCCGTGGCTGGGAGGTCACGGGAGGGCATCGCGTGACGCAAAAAGGGCCGCCCCGACGGAGGCGGCCCTTTCCGAAAGTCTGTAAGAGCAAAGGCAGGTTAGGGTCTGAAACCCAGCCGGATGGCGATTGCCAGAGAGGGCTGCCTCAGAGGGCCGCCGCTCCGGTTGTTGCTACGCCTTGCTCCAATACCTTTCTTGACACTGGATCACCTCCTTTTCTCTCTGTTTCCGCTGTCTTGGATGGTGGCACGGAACTGGAAGATCTCCAAATAAAAAGACGGCTGTCAGTTAACGCTGGCCTGCGACCGTGTAAGACGTGCCACGATCAGGCGGAAGGGGACGAGCGCCAGCAGCGCCAGTGCCACTTTCACGCCCCAGTCGGCAACAGCAAGCGAGACCCAGAGCGGGGCGACGGGGCCAGTGCCGAGGATCGGCAGCATTTCACCGGCCCAGCTGACATCATTGCCGGGTTCCAGCCAGACCAGAGCGCCGGAAAAGGCGATGCTGAAGAACAGCGCGGTGTCGACCGTGGCGCCGATCAAGGTCGAGGCCAGCGGTGCCCGCCACCAGGCGCCATTGCGCAGGGCGGCAAAGATCGAGACGTCCAGCAGCTGTGCTGTGAGGAAGGCAAGGCCGGAGGCGATGGCGATGCGCAGGGTCACGAGGGGGCCGAATTCGCCCATGATCTGGGTGCCGATCAGCGAGCAGATGACGCCAACGACAAAACCGGCCAGCACCACCTTGCGAGCGGGTCCGGTGCCATAGACGCGGTTGGTCACATCGGTCACGAGGAAGGCGATGGGATAGGTGAAGGCGCCCCAGGTCAGCCATTGGCCGAACAGGAATTGCACCAGGATGTTGGAGGCCACAACAACAGCGGCCATGGCAAGAATGCCAGGAAGGTAAGAGCGTGTCATTTTGCAGTCCGTTTTTTAGACAAGGTCGCGGAGACTTGTTTCGCCGATGCGAAAGATCAGGCCCAATAGCGGAAAAGCCCCTGTTTGGGCAAGAGATTTGTCAGGTATTGCCTGCTGTCGCACCGGTGGTGGCCTAATCGGGCAGCCGGTATTCCACCAGTTCGGTGCGTTGCAGCGATTTGAAGTTGTCGTCGGAGACCATAGTGGCGCGCAGCGCGCCGCTGCTGTCGCGCCAGATCGAGACGCCCTCCAGATTGTCGTGCAGACCGAGACCGGTTTGCAGCAATGTGACCTCGCCGCTGATGCCATCGGCGGTGATGTCCCAGCGCCGCAGGCGGCTGCGAAAGCCGATGAAGCCAAAGTCGCGTTCCAGGAGGTAGAAGCGGCCGTCAGGGCCGAAATCGGCGCCCACAGGGAGGAATTTTCCCCGGCTCGGCAGATCAAAGGGACGGTCCCAGCGGCTGCCATTCCACCGCCAGACGGGGATATCTCCGGCCTCGGTCAGGGCGCGTTCCGGCAGCGTGTAGAGATGGCCCTTGCCGTCGATGGCGAGGGCCTCCAGCGCCTTGTTCAGGGGCAGGCGGCGAAAGGCCTTTGGGCGGGGCAGTACCTCGGCGCGACTGTCACCCCGGCGGTGCCGGGCCACGCGCGAGACGCCTTCAAAGGAGATGAAGAGGGTGCCGTCACGCGCGATGGCGAGGCCTTCTGCGTCGACGATCCGCCCGCGCAGGATCGCGCCGTCTGATGCGCGCAGCTTATGGGCCTCGGTCGGTGTGATGGCCTCGATGGGGTGCAGTGCCGCGGTTCCGCGCTGAATGCGGGCGGTGACGATGGTGGCCCGATCGCTGACCACGGTCATCTGCGCCCCGTCCGGCGACAGCGACAGGGCGGAGAACCCGCCGAACCATTTGGCCGGGTGGGTCCAGCGATAGGCCGCGATGAACTGCGCCCCGCCCGGCTGTGCGGCCGAGGCGACGGGCCGATAGGCCAGCAGCGCCGTCAGAGAGATGGTCAGCGCCGCTGCCAGCCCGAGGCTCAGTTTGATTGCAGAACGGCGGCGCATTGCTGAGGCAGGTCCGAAAGAGTGTATTCACGCCGGGGTTTGGGCGGCGGCGCATTGGGGTCGCGCGGTTTTGGCGGCGGCGGATTCAGGATGTCCTTCACCCACTGGCGCGCGTCATCGCAGCCGTCGCCGCGCGGGGGCGGATCCTGATCGACACAGCCGCGCGCGCCGGCCGGGCATTTCAGCCGGACGTGGAAGTGGTAGTGATGGCCATACCAGGGCCTGACCTTGCGCAGCCAGTCGCGGTTGCCCTTCTCGTCGTTGCACATCTGGACCTTGGCGCCGGGGAAAACAAAGATCCGCGCCACGCGGTCATCCTTGGCGGCGGCGCGCAGGATGGCGTGGTGCTGGGGTGACCAGCTGGAATTGGTGTAGGCACCATTGGCCCGGCGCAGGGAGATCGAGGAGATTTTCTCGCGTTCGGCGACGGAGAGGTCGAGGCGCTTGGCCGGCAGCATCCAGATATCGGCGTCCAGACCCACCTGATGACTGCGGTGCCCGGACAGCATCGGGCCGCCGCGCGGCTGGCTGATATCGCCGACATAGAGCCCGTTCCAGCCGCTCTGGCGGGCGGCAACGCGGCTCAGATCCTTGATAAAGTCGATGGTTTCGGGATGGCCCCAGTTGCGGTTGCGCGACAGGCGCATCGCCTGCCAGGTCGGGCCGGTCTGGGGCAGCTGTTCTGCCCCGGCCACGCAGCCCTTGGCGTAGGAGCCATGCGGTGCGGGTTTCTGCGCGGAGCCTGCGCGTTTGGCACCGAACAGCTGCTTTGCGGGTACGTCCGAGTGTGCAGAGCGGCTGACCACCGGATTGGCGGAGGGTGATCGGCTGTCCCCGGCGGGGGCGCAGGCTGTCAACAGGAGGGCGGTGAGGGTGATGTATCGACTGAACTTCAACTCTGGTCTCCTTCTGCATTGACCCAGCGCAGAACGATGAGCCCGATAATGAACAATAGAATAACCGGTGCAATGCCGAGGCGGGCACTGCCGGTGAGCGTGGTGGCTATTCCGATCAGGGCCGGTGCCAGAAAGGCTGTGGCGCGACCCGAAAGGCCATAAAGACCGAAGGCCTCGGTCGCGTTCTCGGGCGTGGTGTGGCGGACCATGAGGCTGCGGCTGGCGGCCTGAAGGATACCACCAAAGCCACCGATCAGCACACCGCAGGCAAAGAAGACGGCGTCAGGCAGGCCGGAGCCTTCGGCGAGAGAGAGGCCAAAGAACTGGTCGCGGGACATGTTGACGACCAGGAAACAGACGGTTGTCAGGATCAGAATTGCGGTGGTGATGACCGGTTTCGGGCCAAAGCGGCGATCCGCCAGCCCGCCGAGCCAGCTGAACAGCGCAGAGGAAATCACGGCGATGATGCCGAAGACGCCGATCAGGGTGATTTCCCAGCCCAGCACCAGCCGCGCGTAAATTCCGCCAAAGGCATAAAGCCCGTTCAGCGCATCCCGGTAGAGCATCGAGGAGATCAGATAGCCGGTCAGGCTGGCGCGATGGCGCAGACTGCGGACGGCGCGACCAACGGAACGGATGGCATCGCCAAACCGCCCGCGCGCGCCGGTGATGGCATCGTCGCGCACCCAGCGGAAATAGGGGATGATAAAGAGCGCAAACCAGATCGCTGTCAGCGGACCTGCGGCGCGGGTGCCTTCGCGGGTCTCCGCATCCAGCCCCAGAATGGGATCAATCCCGATCAGGGTTTTGCCATTCCCCTGTTCGACGAACAATGTGAGCATCAGGAAAAGCGCGATCACCCCACCAAGGTATCCGATGGCAAAGCCGGTGCCTGAGATGGTGCCGACGTCTTCCTTGTTGCCGAGAGAGGGCAGCTGCGCATTGACAAAGATCAGCGCAAATTCCGCGCCGATAAAGCCGAAGCCAAAGCTGATGAGCATCCACCAGAGGTTTGATCCGTCCGGATCCATGAACCACAGGCCCCAGGCGCCGGTCACATACATCAGCGAAAACATCATGATCCAGGGCATTTTGCGCCCGGAGATATCCGCAAGCGCGCCCAGAAACGGCCCGCCAAGGCCGATCATCAGGCCGGTGATGGTGAGGCACATCGACCAGACCGTCTGCGCCTGCGCCTTTGCCGCCTCATCCGCGAGGCCCTGGGTCAGGTAATACTCGGCGGCAACGGCTGCGAAGAAGGGCGCAAAGACAAAGGTGACCAGCAGCGTGTGATAGGGCTGACTGGCCCAGTCAAAGGCCCACCAGCCCCAGATGCGCTTGCGCATGGATATCTGCGTCATGCCTCGTCGTCCCTTGCCCGATGCCTGTCGTGGTCTTTTGTCATTACCTTTTGGTATGACAGGCCGGTATGGGGTTAGGCAAGCGTGTCCTGCGTTGACCTGTGGTAGATCGCGCTGGTCCTTCGTGCAGCCATATGCTGTGCGGCCGGATGCTGCTGCGGGCCGACCCTAGCCGTTTTGGAGGGTTTCGGGCGCCGCACGGGCAGGATCCGCCATCATCGGTGGCCAGGGGCGGCCTGCGTCCGCCTCGCACCAGGCCTTGATCCAGGCGGGCATCTCGGGGGCGAGGCTGTCGGTGCGACCGATGGTTTTGAGCACCTCCTGCGGTGCGACGATCCCCTTGGCATCGGTGATGGCGGTGCGCAGCATCACGTGGCTGGCGCAGTCGCCGTTGGATTTCCACATGGATTGTTCCAGATAGATGAAGCGATCGTCCCAAGCCACTGCCCGGCTGCGCATCTCGAACCGTTCAAAGCCGCGGATGCGGCGGCGAAACCGCACCGTGGTGCCCGCAACCGTCATGCCCCAGCGACGGCTGCGCAGGGCACCGATCAGGCCGACACGCTGGGCCAGCATGGTACGGCCCAGATCATAGAGCGTCATCGCACGGCCGTTGTTGAGCTCCATCCAGATATCCAGATCCCAGGGCCAGCAGATGTGGCGGGAAACATGGGTGTCGGTCAGATCCAGCGGCGGCATCCGGCGGGCAACCAGCAGATCCTTGATCAGGCGGACGATGGGAAACATGGGCGCGCTCTCCTGTGTGATGTGCCCGTGTTGCCATCTGTTTACAGCGCGTCAACCGCAACCTCGCGGCAGTCTTGCGATTTTGCGCGGGCGCGCTTACCTGTGGACAGGCTCCAAAAAGGGAAATCAAAGAGATGCTGTCGCTGTTTCAAATTCTGATGCTGATCCTGGACATCGTCTGGTTCTTCATCATCGCCCATGTGATCATGAGCTGGCTGATCAATTTTCAGGTTCTGAACCTCAATCAGCAATTTGTGGCGCAGGTCTGGTATGGTCTGAACCGCTTGTTAGAGCCGCTTTATGCGCCAGTGCGCCGCATTTTGCCCAATATGCAGGGCCTTGATCTGGCGCCGCTGGTGGTGCTGATCGCCGTTTATGCGCTGCGGATTATTCTGACCAACAATATCGCCATGTTCTATTGAGCCAATGGGCCGAGGCGCGGCGATCGCTCTGATAGCGGCGCGGCGATTGATGCGGATGGACCGCCCAGGCATCGGCCTGCGGCGGTCTTTTCGGTGCCACTTGTCTGACGGTCGGGGGTGCGCACCCTTGTGGGTCGAATCCCGTTGTGGGATTGTAGCTGCCAAGACGAGCAGATCACAAAACGAGGCCCCCAGCCCCCATGTCCGCATTGCAGCCGGAAATGACCGCTCCGACCGGGGCGACCTCCACTGGCACATCCGTCACCGCTGCCTGTGCTACTGGCGCGACGCCGCTGTTGCGGGAAATCTTTGGCTTTGACGGGTTTCGCCCGGGGCAGGAGGAGATCGTCGACGCCGTGACCGCCGGTGAAAATGTGCTGGCGATCATGCCAACCGGCGGCGGCAAATCCCTATGCTTCCAACTGCCTGCTCTGCTGCGTGAGGGGGTCACGGTGGTGATCTCGCCGCTGATTGCATTGATGCGCGATCAGGTGCGGGCGTTGCAGGAGGTTGGCGTGACCGCCGGGGCGCTGACGTCCGGCAATACCGACGAAGAAACCGAGGCGGTCTGGCAGTCCATCGAGGAGGGGCGGCTGAGGCTTCTTTATATGGCACCGGAACGGCTAGCCTCCGGGGCGGCGATGGGGATGCTGCGGCGGATCGGTGTCAGCCTCATCGCGGTGGATGAGGCGCATTGCGTCAGCCAGTGGGGCCATGATTTCCGCCCCGATTACCTGCGGATTGGTGAATTGCGGCGGGCGCTGGACGTGCCGCTGGCGGCCTTTACCGCGACCGCAGATCAGGAAACCCGCGAAGAGATTGTCGAGAAGCTGTTTGATGGTGTCGCACCGCGCAGTTTCCTGCGCGGCTTTGACCGGCCCAATATCCATCTTGCCTTTGCCACCAAAGACAGCCCGCGCCGTCAGATTCTGGAGTTTGCGGCCGCCCGAAAAGGTCAATCCGGCATCGTCTATTGTGGGACACGTGCCAAGACCGAAGCGCTGGCGGCGGGGCTGCGCGAGGCGGGCCACGCCGCCTGTTATTATCACGGTGGCATGGACGCCGAGGACCGGCGCGGGGTGGAGACGCGCTTTGCCCGCGAGGACGGTCTGATCGTTGTGGCCACGGTGGCCTTTGGCATGGGGATCGACAAGCCCGATATTCGCTGGGTCGCCCATGCGGATCTGCCCAAATCCATCGAGGCCTATTATCAGGAAATCGGACGCGGTGGCCGCGACGGCGCGCCTGCCGAGACGCTGACGCTGTTCGGGCCGGAAGATATTCGACTGCGTCGCAGTCAGATCGACGAGGGTCTGGCGCCGCCGGACCGCCGCAGTGCAGACCATGCCCGGCTGAATGCGCTGCTCGGACTGGCCGAAGCGCTGAAATGCCGCCGCCAGACCTTGCTGGCCTATTTCGGCGAGGCGGCTGAGCCCTGTGGCAACTGTGATCTCTGCGACCAGCCGGTGGATGTGTTCGACGGCACCACGGCGGTGCGCAAGGCGCTGTCGGCGATCCTGCGAACGAACGAGACCTATGGATCGGGACATCTGATCGACATTCTGGTGGGCAATGCCACCGACCGGGTGCGTGACAAGCGGCATGACGATCTGTCGGTCTTTGGCTGTGGCAAGGAATATGGCAAGCGACAGTGGCAGGCGGTGTTCCGGCAGATGATGGGGCATGATCTGGTGCGCCCCGATCCCGAACGCCATGGCGCGCTGCGGATGACCGAGGCGGCGCTGCCGGTTCTGCGCGGTGAACAGGACATTGCGCTGCGCCGCGACACCATCAGCTCTGCCAAGCGCAGCCCTGCGGTAAAGGCGCTGGTGTCGGATGAGGACGCGCCGCTGTTGTCGGCACTGAAAGCCAAGCGGCGCGCGCTGGCCGAGGCGCAGAAAGTGCCGGCTTATGTTATCTTTGCGGATCGCACGCTGATCGAGATGGCCGAAACCCGGCCCGATACGCTGGATAAAATGGCGCGGATCGGCGGTGTCGGGGCGAAGAAACTGGAGCGGTATGGCAGCGATTTCCTGTCGGTGATCACCGGCGAGAGCGCGGCGCTGCACCCGATGCGGCGCAAGCTGGCCGGGCGCGATGCCGGATCGGTTTATGATGCGTTGATGGCTGTGCAGGCGGAGCTGGCGCGGGGCAGCGACGGAACCGAGAAACCGCTGAGCTGTTCTGCGGCGCAGCTGGCGAAGCTGGCGCAGGTCCGTCCGCAGACTGAAATCGCCATCACAAGGCTGTTAGGCGAGCGCCGCGCGGAACGTTTTGCAGCGGCGTTTCTGGACGTCTTGCGCGGCGCGGGCTAGGTCTTGTCCAGAACAGATGGGGGCAGAATATGCTGGTAGTGACTTCTCCGGCCAAAAAGCTGGACTGGAGCGAACGCGACGTTGAGATGACATGGCCCGCCATGCACGACGCGGCGGTGGATTTGGCATCCGTGGCGCGCGATCTGTCGGTCGCCGAGCTGATGAAGCTGATGCATATCAGCGAGGATCTGGGCAAGCTGAACTACGAGAGATTTCAGAGCTTTGACGCCGATCCGGGCAGCGATGCCACGCGCCCGGCCGCGCTGGCCTTTGCGGGTGACACCTATCAGGGGCTGGAGGCGGGATCTCTGGACGCGGAGGAAATGGCCTGGGCGCAGGACCATTTCCGCATTCTGTCGGGCCTTTACGGGCTGCTGCGGCCGCTGGATGCGATGCAGGCCTACCGGCTGGAGATGGGATCGCGGCTGAAGACGTCAAAGGGCAAGAATCTCTATGACTACTGGGGGCGGGACATCTCTGATGCGCTGAATGCCCAAGGTGAGGCAGTGGGCAGCGATGTGCTGGTGAACTGCGCCAGCCAGGAGTATTTCGGCGCGGTTGATCGCGAAGCGCTGGCGCTGCGGGTCGTGACGCCTGTCTTCATGGAAGACAAGAACGGCACGCCCAAGGTGGTGAGCTTTTACGCCAAGCGGGCGCGGGGCGCGATGGCGCGCTACATCATTCAGAACCGGCTAAGCGATCCTGCGGCGTTGCTGGATTTTGACAGCGGCGGCTATCGCTACATGCCGGAGATGTCGGAGCCGGATCAGCCGGTGTTCCTACGCGCGGGCTGAGCGGGGCCGGTGCAGATCAGGCGGCGCCGGTCTGGGTGAGGTCGTCATCCGCCAGCGGCGCCGCCTCTGCAGGCAGATAGGCGTGAATACGTTCGTGGATCAGCGCCTTGCGCAGGGGTTTGGTCAGGTAGTGATCCAGACCTGCGGCGAGAATCCCGTCTGAATCTCCGGCCATGGCATGGGCCGTGAGGGCGACAACCGGCGTGTAGATGCCGGTGCCGTGTTCCAGCGCGCGGATTTTCTGCGTTGCCTCCTTGCCGTCCATCACCGGCATCGAGATATCCATGAAAATCAGGTCAGGCTGGAAGGACTGATAGGCCTCCACCGCCTCAATCCCGTTGCTGGCAAATTGCAGATCTATGTTCAGATCTTTCACCATTTTGCGGAACACAAGCTGATTGGTCCGGTTGTCTTCTGCTGCCAGAATCCGCATCAGCCGGGGCGTCGGGGTGGCATCGACCGCCGCGGCGATCGGGGCCGGAGCCAGGGTCGGCGCCACGGTCGGGGAGGGCGCCGGGGCCGTTGGCTGCGCTGACGGCAGCGGTGTGGCCACCGTGTCGAGCACCTGCGGTGTGGCTGCAACCGGCTCAACCATATCTGCGGCACGCGCCGCTGATCCACGCTTGGGCAGGTCGACAAGCCGCTGGAACAGCTCGTCGCGCTGGATCGGTTTCAGCAGCACGCTGTCTGTCACGGATTGTACAACCGCGTTGCTGGCTGCTGTGGGGTCGCTGCTGAGCATGAGGATCGGTACACTGGCAAAGGAGCCGGAGCGCAGTTTGCGGGCCAGTTCGACCCCATCCTGATCGGGCAGTTGTTCATCGCAGATGACCAGATCGACGTCCTCAGGCATCTGGGCAATTGCGGTGGTGCCATTGTCAAAGACCGTCACATCCAGCCCCAGCGTCGCCAGCTGTTTGCTGAGCACGTCGCGCATGACCGATTGGGACTCGATAACCACGACCTGACACAGCCCCTTGGGCAGCGTCGGGATGCTGGTTGAAGCGCCCTCTGCCAGTGGCAGCTCCATGCGGAAACCGAAACAGGACCCCTTGCCCTCCTCGCTTTCGACCCAGATCTCGCCGCCCATCAGTTCAATCAGCCGCTTTGAGATCGCAAGGCCAAGGCCGGTGCCCTCAAACTGGCGATTGCGCTCATCCTCGACCTGATTGAATTCGCCAAAGATGTCCTGCACCTTCTCTGCGGGGATGCCGATGCCGGTGTCTTCGATGGTGACATGGATCGAACAGATCTTGTCGTCAGCATTGGAGATGCCGGTGATTTGCAGGGCAACATGACCTTCTGAGGTGAATTTCACCGCGTTGCCGACAAGATTGGTGAGCACCTGGCGAATGCGTCCGGGATCCCCGACGAAGCTGGTTGGCAGGAACAGATCGTAGTCCAGCAGCAGTGTCAGCCCCTTGTCCCGTGCGGTGGGCTGAAGCAGCATCAGCACCTCATGCACACTGCGCTCCAGATCAAAGGGTTCAGGATGCAGCTGCAGTTTCTGCGCCTCGATCTTGGAATAGTCGAGCACATCATTGATGATGACCAAAAGCGCCTCGCCGGAGTTTTTGATCGTGTTGGCGTAGAGCTGTTGTTCCTCGTTCAGATTGGTGTCGCTGAGCAGCTCGGCCATGCCGACAACACCGTTCATCGGGGTGCGAATCTCATGGGACATATTGGCCAGGAAGGCGGATTTGGCACGATTTGCGGCCTCGGCCCGCTCGCGGGCGGCCTCAAGCTCCTCCTCGTATTGGACGGTGGAGGTGATATCGAGCGCCAGGCTGACCATATCGCCGCCATGGCCGCGCTGATCCAGCAGCCGCAGGTAGCGGTCGTCCCACATCCGTACGACCACAGGTTCGGGGGAGGGCGACAGCCAGCGCTCCGACATCTGGGCGCGCCAGTGATCGGGATCCTGTTCTCCGGTGTTCACCAGCCCCTCATCGGTGAGAATCTGCAGGATCCGCACGTAGGAGACGCCCGGCGCCACTTCCTCCAGCCCGTCGAACAGGTCGAGATAGGCGCCATTGGCGCCGATCAGTTTGCTGTCAGCATCAAAGAAGGCAAAGCCGTCCTGAAAGGCCTGGATCGAATGCCAAAGCCGTCGCTCGGCGCGCTCAACCTTTTCGTTGGCGGTGGACAGGTCCGATTTCACCTTGGCGTTTTCGTCGCGCACCGTCGCGACCTCGGCCTGGGTGACGCCGATCTGGCGGGTCAGTGCCAGCGCATGGCGCCCGAGTTTGCGGTTGGCTGCCGAAAGTTCCGCCTGCTTCAATTCAAGCAGGCGCTCCGCCGCGAGACGCGCGCGTCGTTCTTCCGTCAATCTGTCAGCAAGGTTCATCCCTGCGAACTCCACATAAAACCAACACGACCTGTCTGCCCTACTTTGGCGGGCAGAGATTAAATTGAGATTAGTTCATCTGTTACGTTGCGATATCTTGCTATGGCGTTAACCCCGTGCCAGCCTCTTGGCAGGTCTGGAGGGTTCTATTGTGCGTGTGCCTGTTTCATTTGTTGTACTTTTGTGCGGTTGGCTTGTTCAACCATTAGTTGTTTTCGCTGATTCAATTTTTCCGGAAACGCGCTATGTCATTCAGCGCGACACCGATCATTTCGGGGCCGATCTTGGGCCGCTTTTTGACACCGATATGCGCAGTTGCGCGCGGGCTTGTTCGGCTCAGACCGATTGTGTCGGGTTTGCCTTCAACAGCCGATCAAACGCCTGTTTCCCAAAATCGGCGATGGATCAGCCGTCGCCCTATGACGGGGCGTTTTCAGCGCATAAGCTTCTCGCCGGTGCGGCAGAGAAGCAGGCGGCCAAACAGCGCGCCGCGGCCTTGCAGGGGCTGGAGGTTGCGGATCTGGCTGCGGTGTCCAAACAGGCAGAAAACCTTGGCCTGCGCTTTCCAACGGGTGGATCCAGCGTTGAGGATCTGATTGCTGCGGCGCAGGGGGCGCCGTCGGCAGCGGCGCTGCGGTGGGTTGCCGAGGCTGTGGTGCTGAGCGATCGCGGCGATCTGTGGCTGGACTATGCCCGCAGGCTGCTGCGTCAGGAACTCAACGGATCCGCTCAACGCCGCGCCCATGAAGAGGCCTTTGCCGCGGCGCTCAATGCCTATCTGCGCAGTTCGCAGCCGGCGGCGCAGGCGGCCGGATTGATCACCGCCGCAGAGGCGTTGGAACAGCTGGGGCGGGGACGTGCCGCGCTGGCGGTTCTGCGGCTGGCGGCAGATCGTGACACCAGCGCGAAACTGTCACTGCGTCTGGATGAGGCAATTGCCAAATATGGATTTCGTGTCACCGGGAGCCGGGTTGAGAGCGACAGCGCATCGCCCCGCATTTGTGTCGAATTTTCTGAAGATTTGGTACGCAGCGGGATCGACTACAGCGACTTTGTAAAACTTGCCGATCCGCGTCTGGTTGCCGAGTCGACCGCGCGCGAGCTGTGTATTGACGGTGTGGAGCATGGCACCCGCTACCGGGTGATGCTGCGGCGCGGGCTGCCGGCGGCAACCGGCGAGACATTGGCCAAGGATGTAACGCTGACCCACTACGTGCGGGATCGCGCCCCCAACGTGCGTTTCTCCGGGCGGTCCTATGTGCTGCCCAAGGGAGATCAGGTGGCGGTGCCGGTTGAGACGGTAAACGCGACCACGCTCGATCTGCGCCTGCGCCGTGTGAGCGATCGCAACCTGCTGCGAACCCTACAGGAGGATTATTTTGCCCGGCCGCTGTCGCAGTGGCAGGATGAACATTTCGCCAGCGATATTGCCGAGGAAATCTGGACCGGCACCGCGGAGGTCCAGCAGGATCTGAACCAATTGGTGACCACACGGCTGCCGCTTGATGAGGCGCTGGCGGATCAGCCGGTAGGTCTTTATGCGCTGAGCGCGCAGGTTCCCGGGGCCGATCCCTATGAGGCGCCTGCGGCAACCCAATGGTTCGTGCTGACCGATCTGGGTTTGAGCACCATGCTGGGCAGTGATGGGCTGCATGTGCAGGTACAGGGACTGGCAGATGCCGCGCCGCGCGGGGGCGTTCGTTTGCAGCTGGTCTCCAATGCCAACGCGGTGCTGGGGACGGCAGTCAGCGACGCTGATGGCTATGCCCGTTTCGACGCGGGGTTGACCCGTGGAGAGGGGGCATCGGCTCCGGCTGTCATCATGGCGCTGAGCGGCGATGAGGACGCGGCGGAGGTCGATTTTGCCTTTCTCTCATTGCGGGACGCCGCCTTTGATCTGTCGGACCGGGGGGTGGAGGGGCGTCTGGCGCCGGGTCCGATTGACGTGTTCCTGACCACTGATCGGGGGGCTTATCGTGCGGGTGAGGTGATTCATGCGACCGCCCTTGCCCGTGATCCGAGGGCCGAGGCGCTTCCGGGCGTGCCCTTGATCGCGGTTCTGAACCGCCCGGACGGGGTCGAATACGCCCGGGTGGTTTCCGATCAGGGGGCGCTGGGCGGCCATGTGTTCCGCCTGCCGATTGGCGATACGGCACCGCGCGGAACCTGGCGGTTGTCGATCCTGTCGGACCCCGAAGCCCCGGCGCTGGCCAGCAGGCAAATTCTGGTCGAGGATTTTCTGCCTGAACGCATTGATTTCACGCAAGAGCTGGCGGCAGGAACCGACCAAGGTCTGCGTCCGGGCACAAGCGCCCCCTTGCGGATCGAAGCGCGGTATCTGTTTGGTGCCCCGGGCCGCGACCTGACTATCGAGGGCGAGGTGACCCTGCGCCCGGCGGAACAGGTGAGCGGTTGGACGGGCTATCGCTTTGGTCGCCATGACGAGGTCGTCGCGCCGCAGAGCCGCTATTTCGGCGGGATGAGCACCGATGCCTCGGGTCTGGGCGTGGTTACCGTGACACTGCCGGAGATTGACGCGCCGGGTCAGCCTCTGATTGCGGAGGTGACCACCCGGCTGGCCGATGGGGGCGCGCGACCCGTCGAACGGCAGATGACTGTGCCCATGCAGCCTGACGGGCCGGTGATTGGTATCAAGCCGCTTTTTGAAGAGGTCGTCGCAGAGGGCGATGCGGCGCGGTTTTCGGTGATTGCGCTGGCCCCGGACGGTAGCACGCGGGATATGCCGGTCACATGGAGTTTGAACCGGGTGGAAACCCGCTACCAGTGGTATCAGCTCTACGGCAACTGGAACTGGGAGCCGACCACCCGGCGCAGCCGGATCGCGACGGGTGAGGCAACCCTGAGCGCGGCGACGCCTCTGGTGCTGGAGCAGCCGGTGGACTGGGGCCGGTATGAGCTGGTGATCGAACATCGGGGCACGCCCTATGTGGCGGCTTCGACCGATTTCTATGCAGGGTGGTATGTGCCTGACGAGGGGGCTGATACGCCCGACCAGCTGGATGTCTTTCTTGATCGCGACAGTTATCAGCCCGGCGATACAGCGCGGTTACGGCTGGTCACCCGCGCGGCTGGCACGGCTCTGGTTTCGGTGATGTCGAACCGGTTGATCAGCCGCCAGATGGTCGAGGTTCCCGCCGGGGAGACGGTGATTCCACTGGCAGTTGGTGCCGACTGGGGCAGCGGGGCATATGTCTCGGCGATGGTGGTGCAGCCGCTTGCTGGCAAGGCGGATCAGACCCCGACCCGCGCATTGGGGCTTGCCCATGCTCGCGTCATTCGCCCTGGCCAGGCGCTGGAGGTAACCTTGGACCTCCCCGAGGTGGCCCGCCCCCGCCGGACTCAGCTGGCCCGCGTCGAGGTCGCGGGGGCCGCTCCCGGTGAAGAGGTCTGGCTGACGCTGGCGGCGGTTGATCTTGGGATATTGAACCTCACCGGGTTTCATAGTCCGGACCCCCTGGCGCATTACTATGGCCAGCGGCGGCTCGGGATGGAGCTGCGGGATCTTTACGGTCGCCTGATCGAGAGTGGCAACGGCGCCTTGGGCCGGGTGCGCTCCGGCGGCGATGCTGGGGCGGGGATGCGACTGCAGTCGCCGCCACCGACGCAGGATCTGATGGCGGTGTTTTCCGGTCCCGTGAAGGTCAAGGCCGATGGAACGGCCGAGGTGCCGATCGCGCTGCCAGCGTTTAACGGCACGGTTCGGGTGATGGCTGTCGCCTGGTCGCAAGATGCGGTTGGACAGGCGGAGCGGGACGTGGTGGTGCGCGATCCGATCGTGGTGAGCGCCAATGCCCCGCGTTTTCTGGCGCCCGGAGACAGCAGCCGGGTTCTTGTGGAGCTCACTCATGCAGATGGGCCCGCAGGCCAACTGAGCCTTGCGGCGCGGGTCCTTGGCGGCGGGCTTGAGATCGGGACATTGCCGCAAGTCCTGGAGCTGGCCGATGGCGCAGATACCACCCTGATGCTGCCGGTCGAAGCGCTGGCTGTCGGAGATCCGGAGATTGAGCTCGCCGTGACGACACCAGAGGGCGAAACGCTGATCCAGACGCTGCGCCTGCCGGTGCGGGCCAATGATCCGATGGTTGCCACAACCAGACGGTTCAGGCTGGCGGCGGGGGATAGTTTTCTGTTCTCATCTGACGTCTTTACCGGGCTGCGACCGGGCGGCGCGCGGGCAGTGATGTCCGCGGGGCCGCTGGCGCGGTTCGACGTGCCGGGTCTGCTGACGGGCCTCGACCTCTACCCCTATGGCTGTACCGAGCAGATCACATCCCGGGCGCTGCCGTTGCTGTATCTGTCGTCGGTGGCACAGGCTGCCGGGTTGGGTGACGGGCCGCAGGTTGCCGCCCGGATTGACAGCGCCATTCAGCAGTTGCTGTCGCGGCAGGCCAGCAATGGCGGTTTTGGTCTGTGGCGCGCCGAAAGCGGTGATTTCTGGCTGGATGCTTATGCCAGCGATTTTCTGAGCCGCGCGCGTGTGCAGGGCTATCAGGTCGCTGACACCCGGTTCCGGCAGGCCTTGGACAACCTGCGCAACCGGGTGAATTATGCCCCCGATTTCGAGAATGGAGGTGAGGACATCGCCTATGCGCTGCTGGTGCTGGCGCGCGAGGGGGAGGCGGCGATGGGCGATCTGCGCTATTACGCAGACGTTAAGGCTGCGGATTTCGCCACACCCCTGGCCGTTGCCCAGATCGGGGCGGCGCTGGCGGCCTATGGCGATCAGCGCCGGGCCGATCAGATGTTTGCCCGGGCGGCCTCTATGTTGCAGGGGGATGATCCCGATCCGACCCTGTGGCGCGCCGACTATGGCAGCCAGCGCCGCGATCAGGCCGGTGTTCTGGCCCTGGCCAGCGAGGCCGGTTCGCAGGCGGTAGACAGCCGTCGTCTGAGCGCGGGCCTGACAGCCGATGGCCGGCTGCTGTCCACGCAGGAAAGCGCCTGGACGCTGATGGCGGCTCATGCGCTGATCGAGGGCGGTGGTGGCTCCGGTCTGCTGGTCAATGGACAGGCGACGGACGGTCCATTTGTTGAGGTCTTGGATGGAGATCAGGATCGCGATCCGCTGGCGCTGACGGCGGCCACGGGCAAGGAGGTCGATATAACCCTCACCACCCTTGGCGTTCCGCTGGTGGCGGCGCCGGCAGGGGGAACTGGTTACAGCATCGAGCGGAGCTATTACACACTGGAGGGCGAGGCACTGGCTCCGGATCAGTTCACGGTTGGCGACCGCTTTGTCACCGTGCTGCGGGTGGTCCCGTTTGAGCCGGGTGGCGCGCGGTTGATGATCAATGATCCGCTGCCTGCGGGGCTGGAGATTGATAATCCCAGCCTGCTGCGATCCGGTGATCTGAGCGGGCTAGACTGGCTGACGCTGAGCGACGCGCGACATGCAGAATTCCGTGCGGAC
Source organism: Phaeobacter sp. JH20_08 (assembly GCF_048056635.1). Classification (NCBI taxonomy): domain Bacteria; kingdom Pseudomonadati; phylum Pseudomonadota; class Alphaproteobacteria; order Rhodobacterales; family Roseobacteraceae; genus Phaeobacter; species Phaeobacter sp. JH20_08. The sequence goes on from NZ_JAYMVV010000010.1 coordinate 69,075, forward strand.
CGGTTTCTGGCGGCTGTCGATCTGCGGAGGGGCCGCGGCGACGAGGCCGGGGCGCCGGTGACGCTGGCCTATGTGGCGCGGGCGGTGACGCCCGGACTGTTCCACCACCCGGCGGCGTCGGTTGAGGATATGTACCGGCCCGCCAGCCGGGCCCGTACCGGCACCGGGCGCGTGCAGGTCCGGTGATCCGCGCGCCAAAGATGCGGCTACGGGCGCGCTCCTCCTGGCGGCTGCTGGGAGGGGCAGTTGCCCTATGCGTGACCATTGCTGCGCTGGGATTGGGGGTCGAGACCTGGATCGCCCGGACGCCGATGCCCGCAACACTGGCGGAGACAGCCACCGAGGTGCGCGACCGAAACGGCCAGTTGCTGCGGGCCTATCCGGTTGCCGATGGGATCTGGCGGATGGCGGTGCGGCCGGATCAGGTCGACGCGGGCTATCGCGCGATGTTGCTGCGCTATGAGGACAAGCGGTTCTACGACCATGGCGGCGTTGATGCGCTTGCTCTGCTGCGGGCGGCGGCGCAGGCGGTGTGGCAGCGGCGTGTGGTCTCGGGTGGCTCGACACTGACGATGCAGGTGGCGCGGCTGCTGGAGGATGGCAGCACCGGGCGCTGGGCAGGAAAACTGCGCCAGATTCGGCTGGCGCTGGCGCTGGAGCGGCGCCTGACCAAGGCGCAGATCCTTGAGCTGTATCTGGTTCACGCGCCCTTTGGTGGCAATCTGGAAGGCGTGCGGGCGGCGAGCTATGCCTGGTTCGGCAAGGAGCCGTCGCGGTTGTCTCCGGCCGAGGCGGCGCTGCTGGTCGCCTTGCCGCAGGCACCGGAGGCGCGCCGCCCGGATCGCGCTCCGAAACCTGCAGAGATGGCCCGCAACCGGGTATTGGCGCGGATGGCAGCCGCAGGCGTCTTGCCGGTGGAGGCGGCCGAGGCTGCGCAGCGGGCGCGGATCCCCCGGCAAATGCGCCGCTTCCCGCAGATGGCCGCGCATCTGGCGGATCGCGTGATAGCCGAGACGCCGGAGCTTGCGCGGATTGATCTGACGGTGGAGGCCGGATTACAGCACCGGCTGGCGCGGCTGGTGGCGCAGACCGTCGCGCGGCAGGACGCCCGGCTGTCGGCGGCGGTGCTGGTGGCCGATCACCAGAGCGGCGAGATCCTCGCCTCGGTCGGCTCAGCCGGATATCAGGATGATCTGCGACAGGGGTTTGTGGATATGACGCGCGCGGCGCGTTCGCCGGGGTCCACGCTGAAACCGCTGGTCTATGGTCTTGCCTTTGATCAGGGGCTGGCGCACCCGGAAACCATGATCCACGACGGGCCTATTGATATCGACGGGTATGCGCCACAGAATTTTGACGGAGGTTATCGCGGCGACCTGCGGATGCGGCGTGCGCTGCAATTATCGCTGAATACGCCGGTAATACGGGTGATGCAGGCGCTGGGTCCGGCGCGGTTGATGTCAGCCCTGCGGCGCGGAGGCGCGCGACCGCAACTGCCCGGCGGCAAGCCGGGACTGGCGGTTGCGCTGGGCGGGGTGGGCCTGTCGCTGCATGATCTGATGCAGGTCTATGCCGGGCTGGCGGCGGGCGGGCAGGGGCCTCGGTTGCGGGTGCGTATGGAGGCGTCGTTTGAACGGATGCCACGCCTGTTGAGCGAGGTCTCAGCCTGGCATCTCACCGATGTTCTGCGCGATGTGCCGCCGCCAGCAGGTGCGCCTGCTGGCGTGCTGGCCTATAAGACAGGGACGTCCTACGGGCACCGCGATACCTGGGCGATTGGCTGGGATGGTCGCCATGTGGTTGGTGTCTGGCTTGGCCGGGCCGATGGCACGCCGGTGCCGGGCGCCTTTGGCGCGGAGCTGGCGGCCCCACTGTTGTTTGAGGCCTTCGGGCGGCTCGGGACCGGTTTTGCACCGCTCCCTCCGGCGCCTCGCCCGGCCTTGCGGGTGGCCACTTCGGAGCTGCCGCTGCCCTTGCAGCGCTTTGACGGCGGTCGGGCGGGTGGCCAGCCCGCTGACGCGGTGCAGCTGGCGTTTCCACCGGACGGTGCGGCGCTGATGCTGGCAGAGGATGGACAGGTCACCCTGCGGATCAAAGGCGGCGAGGCGCCGTTTCTGGTGCTGGCCAATCAAAAGCCGGTGGTGACCGGCGCCCGCCGCCGCAGCATTGATCTGCCGGGGATGGAGCGCGGATTTTCAACACTGGTGGTGGTTGATCGCAATGGTCGCTCCGATCAGGCCCGCGTGCGGATCACCCGCCCAGGTGAGTAGCGCAGATCCGGCACCCCGCAAAGGCTGATGGTCACCGCCGCCCTTCGCGCAGCCAGCCTGCGAGAATCGCCGCGCTGGCCAGCAGCAGCACCAGCCAAGCGGGAAGCAGCGGCGTCTGGTTGACCGAGACGGTGCGATAGGCGTCGCGCGGGGTCAGTCCGATCCAGCCACGTCCAGCGGCAACGCGTCCCTCGCGCACATCGCGCAGGCTCGGGATACCGTCGTGCAGCGCGCGCACGCCGCCACGGGTCTGGGCCACGGCGGCGGCCATGATATCGCCGGTGGCAATGGTCTGTTCAAATTCACGCGGCGCCGCAGGGCCGAGGCCGATGACGGTGGACTGGCTGCCTTCTTCCAGTCGGTAAAGACCGGGTTCCGGCCCCTCGTAGCGGCCTTCCCAGCGGCCGGGCGCGGTTTGGGTCATCGTGACGGTGACTGTGCTGCCATCGGGGGTTGTGACCGTGACATCGCCGACATCTTCGCCCAGGCTGCGGCGCTGGATGCGCATACGCTGTCCGGTTGCCTCGGCTGACAGGACGTCCTCTTCCAGCTCGGGTTCTTTCATCATCCAATGGGCAAGGCGCCGCAGCAGCTCAAGCTGCGGGCCGCCGCCTTCGTATCCCCGGCTCCAGAGCCAGGCATGATCGGAGGCCAGCAGCGCCACGCGCCCCTCGCCGACCCGGTTCAGAACCAGCAGCGGGCGGTCATCCAGGCCGCTCATCAGGACATTGCCCTGGGGGACGTCGACTTCGATCTGCCGCAGCCAGCGGCCCCAGTCGGAGGTGCCGGTTAGATCGGCGGTAACCGGGTGGCGCTGGCCCAGATCGGTGATTTCCGGGCGATAGGCGCGCTCCAGCACCCGCGCCGAGGGGCTGGCAGGCAGGATGCTGGCCAGCGGAGAACGATAGATGCTGTCGGCGCTGGCAAAATCCGGCCCTGCCGCCACCAGAACCGCGCCTCCGCGTTCAACATAATCGGCCACATTGTCGAGGTAGATCGCCGGCAGGATGCCGCGCCGTTTGTAGCGATCAAAGATGATCAGATCGAAATCATTGATCTTTTCCAGAAACAGCTCCCGCGTTGGAAAGGCAATCAGCGACAGCTCATCGACCGGTACCCCGTCCTGTTTTTCCGGTGGGCGCAGAATGGTGAAATGCACCAGATCCACCGCGCTGTCGGATTTCAGCAGATTGCGCCAGGTGCGCCCGCCCGGATGCGGCTCGCCCGAGACCAGCAGCACGCGCAACCGATCGCGCACCCCGTTGATCTGGACCAGCGCGGCGTTGTTGCGATCGGTCAGCTCGCCCTCGGCGGTGGGGACGGTGAACTGGATCACGTTGCGCCCCCCATGTGGCAGGGTCAGTGGCAGGTCGAAATCGACACCGACAGGCAGGTTGAAGCGCTGCGGTTCGGCGCCGCCGATGGAAATCGCCAGCTCTGCCAGATTGCCGGTTGCGGGGGCCTCGCCCTGATCCTCGATCCTGAGGGTCAGGGTCACGGGTTCACCGATGATGGCAAAGCTGGGGGCGTTCTTGACGATCAGCCGCCGGTCCCAATCGCTGGGGCGACCGGTCAGCAGCAGATGCAGCGGGGCAGGCAGGGCCGGGGTCTGCGCAATGTCATGGACCTGGCCATCGCTGAGCGCGATCATCCCGGCAACCCGACCGCGCGGCACATTGGCAAGCGCCTCGGCCAGAGCGCCCATCAGCAGGGTGCCACTGTTGTCGCTGCTGCCATCACGCGGCGGGACGCTGTCGACGGCAATCCAGCGAACCTCGGTGTTCGGGCGCTGACTGAGGGCGGTCTCCAATGCGGCACGGGCGGCCCCTGTCTGGTCGGGGCGGTCGGACAGGGCCTGGCTGGCGGTCTTATCCTCAAGCACCAGAACGATGTCACTGAGCGCGGCGCGGTCTTCGATCTGGTACACCGGGCCGCTGAGGGCCGCGATCAGCACCAGAGCGGCGAGCGCACGCATCGGCCATCCCGCAAGGCGTTTCCAGACCGCCAGAGCCAGCACCGCAACCGACAGCGCCGCAAGCAGGCCGATCAGCGGCCAGGGGACCAGTGGGTCAAAGAGGATGGTCTGTGTCATCTGTCCAGCCTCATGTCATTGCCCCAGCCGATCGAGCAGGGCGGGGACATGCACCTGATCGGATTTGTAGTTGCCAGTGAGCACATGCATGACCAGATTGACCCCAAAGCGGTAGGCCAATTCGCGCTGACGCTCGCCGGTATAGCCGCGCCCCACTGGCAGCAGAGGGCGGCCGTTGTCATCCACGGCCCAGGCGGAGGCCCAGTCGTTGCCGCCGATGACAACCGGTGTGACACCATCATTTAGGTTGCGGAAGGGGATGCCTTCCACCTGCTGGGCATCGGCGGGCGCGGCTTCGACCCAGAGCGTGCCGCGGCTGTGGCGTCCGGGGAAATCCTGTAGCAGATAGAAGGCGCGGGTCAGCACATGGTCTGCGGGCAGCGGTTCGAGTGGCGGCACGTCCAGCCGCAGGGCCAGTTGTTGCAGGCGCCGCCCTGCCGGGCTGCTGGCACCGGCGCGGGTCAGGTCGGCGTCGCGGGTGTCAAAGAGGATCATCCCGCCGGTGCGCAGATAGGTGTTGAGCCGGTCGTAGGCCGCACCCGAGGGCAGTGGCTGATTGGCGGTCACCGGCCAGTAGAGCAGCGGGTAGAACGCCAGCTCGTCGCGCTCCAGATCAACGCCGGCGGGGGGAGAGGGTTCAACCGATGTGCGGAATCGCAATGTGTTGGACAGCCCTTGCAAGCCGTCGCGCGCCAGCTGGTCAATCTGCGGGTTGCCGGTCAGCACATGGGCCAGCGTCAGCTCGGCCGCGCGGTCTGCGGCGAGGGCGTCTGCTGCGGGATCGGATGCGTCGGACCGGGCCGCGCTGTCGGTTTGCTCGATCACCAAGGCGTTGCCCTGGGCGTGGCTGCGCAGGTCGCTGCCGGAGCCGGTGGCCCAGATACAGGTGGCGAGGACCAGGGCCGATGCGAGGTTTTGCGCCTTGGGTGCGGTCGGTCGTGTCCGACGCGTCAGTAATCCCGACAGCAGCAGCGCGGCGATCACGTCGAGCGCCAGCAGCAGCAGGGAGAGGCTGATCAGGATGCCGCCAAGCGGGCGCTCCGGCGTGCCACCATAGCCAAGGATTGGCAGCCCAACGGGCCAGCCAATTGGCGTCAGCTGATCCTTGGCCCGCATGACATTGCGGGCAATCCGCCGATCTCCGTTCTGGTACAGCCCGGGTTGCAGGCCGGGGCCGGTCAGGGCGGCAATCAGATCAGGCCCTGCGACACCGGGCAGGGCATCGGCATCCGAAAGGTCACCAAAGCCATCGAGCACCTGAAGCGGCGCCCATGTGGTGCCCTCCAGATCCGTAGCCTCGGCCGGTTTGGCACCGGAGGAAACCGCCAGCCGCTCCATCATCTGCACAAATAGGCCCGAGAGCGGCAGGGTGCTCCATTCCGCATTGGCGGTGACATGGAAGAGCACGATCTGACCATTGCCGAGCGGTTTGCGTGTCACCAGCGGCGTCCCATCGGAGAGTTCCGCAATCACCCGCTCCGCAAGGCTGGGATCGGGTTGTGCGACCACCTGTGAACTGACGGTGACGTCCTCGGGGATGGTCAGCCCGAAGAAAGGAGAGCCTTCGGCAAAGGTGGCCAGCGTCTTGGGCTCGCCCCAGCTCATGGCGCCGCCAATGCTGCGGCCTCCGATCCGCAGGCGCACCGGCAGCAGCGGCTCTTCGTCGGTGCGGGCGGTATCGCTGGCGGCCAGCCGGGGACCGGCAAACCGCAGGAGCAATCCGCCTTCGTTGACCCAGTCCACCACCGCTGCCTCCTGATCGGGGGGCAGACGTGCGGTATCGGCCAGGACGATCACATCCGGGTTGGCAGGCAAGAGATCGTTCAGCCCGCCTTCCAGCAGGTCTGCGTTTGGCGCCAGCGCCTTGCGCAGATAGTGCAGGGGCGACAGCAGGGCGAGGCCTTCGTTGCCGCTCTGGCTGGAGATCAGCGCCACCTCGCGGCGGCGCAGACCGTCATCGGTAAGCGATATAGCCCCGGCGCTGCGGTGACCCTGCAGTTCGAAGAGCCGGATACGTGCGCGCAGCTCAGCGGGCAGGGACAGGCGGGCGGTGGCTTCAAGCCCATTGGCGGCAGCGGTATCTGTATCGGCAAAATCCACCGTCGCCGCGCCCAGAGTCCGCATGGTGCCGCCCGGATCCGGCCCACGGGCAAGCACGGTGACGGTCTGGTCACTGCCGGGGGTGATCTGGGTGTGGTTGCGAGTGACCGTGATTTCCATCGCGCCGTCGACATAGACCACCGGACGCAGGGCCAGCCTTGGGGTGGGATGTTGATAGACGGTCAACTCGCCGCGCTGGCGCAGCGTCGCCATCAACGCATCGCGACCCGGATAGTCCAAGCCGTCACTGAACCACAGGCTGTCAAAGCCCCCGTCAACTGCTGCTATCTGCGCCTGTGCCGTCGTGAGCTGGTCTTGCGAGGGTTGCCAGGCCTGTGGCGTTTCGCCGATCAGCTGTCGGCGCCAGCTGACTGCGCTTTGGAACTGCGGGGGCTGCGGTGCGGTGAGCCGCAGCACGGCTACGGGCCGATCGGCACGTCCGGCCTCGGCCAGGAGGCGGTCGATCTCCTCGCGGGTGCGCTCCCATTCCGGGGCGCCGGCCCAGCTGCCATCAAGCACCATCAGCAGCGGGCCGCGGCCCGAGGGTGCGGTGCTTGGGTTGAGCACAGGCCCGGCCAGACCAACGATGGCCGCTGCCACCGCCATCAGCCGCAGTAAGAGCAGCCACCAGGGGGTCCGATCCGAAAGACTGTCATCGTCGCGCAACCCCAGCAGCAGTGTGACCGCCGGAAACAGGCGTTTGCGCGGGGCAGGCGGGACTGCCCGCAGAAGCAGCCAGAGCAACGGCAGTGCCAGGAGTGCCAGAAGCAACCAGGGGGCCGTGAAGCCGATGCCCGCAATCGTTGTCATGTGCCGGATCTTTCCATGGCATGGTACAGCCACATCAGGGCCGCCTGTGCGCTGTCGCCGGTGTGATGGGTGCCGAGGCGCCAGCCTGCCACGCGGCAGAGGTGCTCCAATGCGTCGCGCCGTTCGGCCAGGCGATCAAGGTAGCGTTGCCTAAGCGCGCCTGCCTTCAGGGTTTCGTGCCGCAGACCGCCGCCGATGCTTTCGAATATCGTGCGCCCGTCAAAGGGGAACTCCTCCTCTGCCGGATCAAGCACCTGCATCAGCACGCCGTGCACGCCGCGATCCGCGGCCTTGGACAGCGCCTGTTCCAGTGGCGCGAAGGGGCCCAGAAAATCCGACAGGAACAGAACCCGCGCGTTGGGTTGCATGGCGCGATCTTCCGGCGGGGCATAATCCGTGGCGTCGTCCCTGCTCAGATACTCGGCCAGTCGCAGGATCTGGGCATTGCCGCGCCGGGGTGGCAGATGCCCACCGGTCAGGCCGACCCGTTCGCCGCCACGTAGCATCATCACCGACGTCGCCAGCCCCAATAGCCGCGCCCGGTCAATTTTCTGCGGCAGGGCACTGCCGGAGGCAAAGCGCATCGACGCCCCCTGATCGACCCAGAGATGCACCGTCTGCGCAATCTGCCATTCCCGCTCGCGTACGAATTGCTGGTCGCCCTTGGCCGAGCGCCGGTGGTCGATCATGCGGCGGCTGTCACCGGCCTGAACCGGGCGATATTGCCAGAAATCATCGCCCAGCCCGGCACGGCGGCGACCGTGTTCGCCAATCAGCACAGATCCGGCCAGTTGTTGCGCCTGCACCAGGAGCGGCGGAAACCGGCTGGCGGCGCTTTCGGCGCGGTGGCGCAGATCCGCCGCTGCCGGCTGGAGCGCGCTACCGGTCGGCCGGGCCGGCTGAAGGGCGCGCGGCTGTGTCACGCGGCGACACCGGGCCGGGCCATCGCCTCGGCTGTGCTTGTGATAAGAGCGCTCAGGTTCTCGCCACGGGCACGCGCGGCGAAGTTCAGCGCCATCCGGTGGCTGAGTACGGGCTGGGCCATATCAAGCACGTCGTCGGCATTGGGAGCGAGGCGCCCCTCGAGCAGGGCGCGGGCGCGCACCGCCAGCATCAGCGCCTGAGCGGCCCGTGGTCCGGGCCCCCAGGCAACGGTTTGCTGCACCTGTTCGGAGGCCGCCGGATCATCCGGGCGGAAGGCGCGCACGAGATCGAGAATCAGTTCGACCACGCCGTCACCGACGGGCATCCGGCGCAGCAGGGTCTGCGCGGCCATCAGTTCATCGGCGGTGAAGACCTGATAGGCGCTGCCTTCCTCAACCCCGGTTGTGGCCAGCAGGATATCGCGTTCGGTCTGCCGCGTCGGATAGGGGACATCAATCTGGAACAGGAAACGGTCCAGCTGGGCTTCGGGCAGCGGATAGGTGCCCTCCTGTTCGATGGGGTTCTGGGTGGCCAGCACGTGGAAGGGCATCCCCAGCGGTCGGTCGGCGCCCGCCACGGTCACCATACGCTCCTGCATCGCCTGCAGCAGTGCCGATTGTGTTCGTGGGCTGGCGCGGTTGATCTCATCGGCCATCAGCAGCTGGCAGAACACCGGCCCCGGCACAAAGCGAAAGGCGCGGCTGCCATCGCTGGCGGTGTCCAGGACCTCGGAGCCCAGAATATCGGCAGGCATCAGGTCCGGGGTGAACTGCACCCGGTTGCCGGCCAGCCCCATAACGGTGGACAGGGTTTCGACCAGCCGGGTCTTGCCCAGCCCGGGCAGGCCGATTAACAGCCCATGACCACCGCACAGCAGCGTGCTCAGAGTGAGATCAACCACTCTTTCCTGACCGATAAAGCGCCGGGTGATAGAGGATCTGGCCTGTGTCAGCTTGTCTTCAAGCGCTTCAATCTCGGCCAGCAGATCGTCGGGTTCGGACATGACTTTCCCTTCACGGCGAATATATAGTGTTACTGTATCGCGTTGAGAGAAAATGGCAAAAGCAATGAGCGGACAAAATCCCGTGACTTCCGGCAGCAAATCCCCTGAAACAGGATCAGAACCGCCCAGTGCCGAGGGGCTGGCGGCCGCTGCCAAGACGGCGAGCAAAGGCGGGTTGCCGCCGGTACATCTGTGGAATCCGCCGTTTTGCGGCGATCTAGACATGCGGATCGCCCGTGATGGCACCTGGTTCTACCTTGGCACGCCGATTGGCCGGTTTGAACTGGTGAAGCTGTTTTCCTCCATTCTGAAGCTGGAAGACGGCAAATACTTTCTGGTGACCCCGGTCGAGAAAGTGGGCATCACGGTCGAGGATGCGCCTTTCGTTGCGGTGGATTTCGAGGTCGAGGGCGACGGCGCCGCGCAGGTTCTGCGGTTCGAGACACATGTCGGCGACAGGGTCGAAGCCGGGCCCGCGCATAAGATTCGTGTGGTAAGAGACGATGCAACCGGCGAGCCCTCGCCCTATGTGATGGTGCGTGCCGGGCTGGAGGCCTTGATTGATCGCAAGAGCTTTTATCGGCTGGTCGAGCTGGGATGCCACCGGGACGGCTGGTTCGGGCTGTGGTCGGGCGGCGAGTTTTTTGGGATGATCCCGTCGGCTGATTTGCCGGAGGGCTGACCACGGCGCATCCGACCCGGCGCTCGTCGGCAGGGGTTTGCCGGTGGCAAAGGGCAGCGGCAGGAAGTCGCTGACCCGCTTGAGTATATTGTTAAATTACCGAAAATTCTTGTGAAAACCCGCTCAAAATCGGCGGAGATATGGGGCAGATTGGGGGCGTGCAAAAACGGGTCGATCAATGGCGCAACCGGCGGGGGCCGGGACGAGCCTTTGGTGACTTTTGCCCGGAGCATGTCTGTTTGGCCGCCAATCGGGGGTGGCTCCAAAGGAGGTTTTCGATGCCGAAGTTTGCGGCCAATATTTCATTGCTGTTTGCCGAATTGCCCTATCTGGATCGTTTTCCGGCGGCGGCGCGGGCCGGATTTGAGGCGGTGGAAATCCTGTTTCCCTATGAGCTGGCTGCGAAGGAAACCCAGCGCGCCCTGCTGGCCAATGGTCTGGAACTGCTGCTGATCAATGCGCCGCCGCCAAATTATACCGGCGGGATGCCGGGCTATGCCGCGCTGCCGATGGGGTCGGATCGCTTTCAGCGCGATATTCGGCGGGTGCTGCGCTATGCGGAGGTGTTGCGGCCCGGAATGATCCACATCATGGCCGGCTACGCAAAAGGGGATGTCGCCAAGGAAACGCTGATCCGCAATCTGCAATGGGCGGCCGACTATGCGCCGGGCCAGCAGTTCACCATCGAGCCGCTGAACAGCGGTGATCAGCCGGGGTATTTTCTGGATGACTACAATCTCGCCGTAGAGGTGCTGGAGGCGGTGGATCGCAAGAACGTGGGACTGCAATACGACGCCTACCATGCGCAGTTGATCCACGGCGATGCGGTGAAGGTCTGGGAAGCCTTTGGTAACCGGGCTGTCCATGTACAGATCGGTGCGGCGCCGGGGCGTTGCGAACCGGGAACCGGGCCGGTCGATTTCGAGCAGCTGTTCGCGGCCATCGACGAGAGCGGCTATGGTGGTTGGGTCAGCGCGGAATACACCCCCAGTACCAAGCGGACAGAGGACAGTCTGGCCTGGATGGGGTGAGAGCGGGCCGAACCCTGTGAGGGGGGCTGGCGGACCCTGAGGCTTGGGGAGGGCTGCGGCCAAACGTCCAGCGGGACAGAAATACATATTCGTGAATTGAAATATGACTGAGCGCTGGGCATAAGGCAGTAAGTCGTGATCTGGAGACCTCCATGCTGCCTGCGCGTTTTGCCCCCATCCTATTTGGTCTGATTCTGTCGGGTATCATGTCGTGTATCGTCACCGGGGTGGCCACGCTGAAGGCGGTGGGCCTGAGTTCCGAAGCGCCGGGACTGTGGATGGCTGCCTGGAGTTTTGGCTGGCCGGTGGCCTTTGGCGTGGTGCTGGTTGTTGCACCCGCCGTGCGCCGCATGGTGGCATGGATGGTGAAGCCGCCGCAGGAAGCCAGCAAGGGTACGGTTTCCTCTCCCCGGCAGGATCGCTGAGCGAAGCCCCTCCGACAATGTCCTGACCGAGCAAGCGCCCCCGCCCGTCATCACAGCATCATGGATGCTATTCTTCCCGTTGGGCCGGGCGCCATGCCTAAGGCATGGCGTGCCGCTGAAATGCGAGGCGGGCGTCCGATCCGATCCGCTTCGGTCAGGTTTTGAAAGCGGCCCGGATCTTTGGCATCAAGCCTCGGCCAAAGCTAGTGAGCTTCGGCCCAGTTCCGCCCTTTGCCTGCGTCCACTACCAGCTTCACGTCGAGATGCACGGCCGGATCTGCGGCGGTTTCCATCACCCTGCGCGCGGTTTCGATGGTGTCGTCGACAGCGGCCTCGGGCACTTCGAACAGCAATTCGTCATGCACCTGTAGCAGCATCCGCGCGGGCAGATGGGCGATTGCGGCGGGCATACGGATCATGGCGCGGCGGATCACATCCGCAGCCGTGCCCTGTATCGGTGCATTGATCGCCGCGCGTTTGGCAAAACCTGCACGTGGTCCCTTGGCGGAGATTTCCGGAGTATGGATCTTGCGCCCGAACAGGGTCTGGACATGGCCGTGTTCCTTGGCAAAGGCGACGGTGTCATCCATGTAGCGGCGAATGCCGGGGAACCGCTCGAAATAGCGATCGATGAAGCCCTGCGCCTCGGCGCGCGGGATGCGCAGATTGCGGGCCAGACCAAAGCCGGAGATCCCGTAAATCACGCCAAAGTTGATCGCTTTGGCCTGACGGCGGATTTCGGGGGTCATTTCATTCAGCGGCACGTTGAACATCTCGGACGCGGTGAGCGCATGGATGTCCTGACCTTCAGCAAAGGCCTGCTTCAGCGTATCGATCCCGGCGACATGGGCCAGGATGCGCAATTCGATCTGGCTGTAGTCAAGCGACAGCAGGACATTGCCATCCTCGGGCACGAAGGCTTCGCGGATGCGGCGCCCTTCCTCGGACCGGACCGGGATATTCTGGAGGTTGGGATCGGTTGAGGCCAGGCGGCCAGTGTTGGCACCGGTCTGCACATAGGAGGTGTGCACGCGCCCGGTTTCCGCATTTATGTGATCCTGAAGCGCGTCGGTATAGGTCGATTTGAGCTTGCTCAGCTGGCGCCAATCCAGCACCAGACCAGGCAAGGCGTGTTCCGTCGCGAGATCCTCCAGGATATCGGCACCGGTGGCATAGGCGCCGGTCTTGCCCTTTTTGCCGCCTTCCAGACCGAGTTTGTCAAACAGGATTTCCCCCAGCTGCTTGGGGGATCCGACGTTGAATTCCTGGCCTGCCAACTGGTGAATTTCCGCCTCCAGCCCGGCCATTTTCTGGGCAAAGGCGTTCGACATGCGGGACAGCGTATCACGATCGACCTTGATGCCTTCGCGCTCCATCCGGGCGAGCACCGGCACCAGCGGGCGTTCCAGCGTTTCATAGACCGTGGTGACCGCTGACCGGTGCAATTGCGGTTTGAACAGCTGCCAGAGGCGCAGGGTGATATCGGCGTCTTCCGCGGCATAGGCGACCGCATCGCCAATGGGCACACGGTCGAAGGTGATCGCGGATTTTCCACTGCCCAGCAGCGGTTTGATCGGGATCGGAGTGTGGTTCAGGTAACGCTCTGACAGCGTGTCCATACCGTGCCCGTGCTGACCTGCGTGCATGGCATAAGACATCAGCATTGTATCGTCGATCGGCGCCACATCAATGCCACGGCGGGCAAAGATCTTGGCGTCATATTTCATGTTCTGGCCGATCTTGAGGATGCTGTCGTCCTCAAGCACCGGTTTCAGCAGATCGAGCGCCTCCTGCAAAGGCATCTGCCCCTCCGCCAGCTCGTCCGAGCCAAACAGATCGTCGCTATTGCCGGATTTATGGGTGAGCGGGATATAGCAGGCGGTCCCCGGCTCCACGCAGAGTGAAATGCCGACCAGATCCACCACCATTTCATCAAAGCCGGTGGTTTCCGTATCAACAGCGACCCAGCCGCGTTCGCGGATCCGGGCAATCCACTTCTTTAACGCCTCGGCATCGCGGACGCATTCATATGACGCGCTGTCAAACGGCAGGTCGGTTACGGTCGGAGCGTCCGTTGCCGCGGTATCTTTGGCCGGGGCGTCCGTGATTGTGGGTGGTTCCTTACCAAGCTGGTCCGCGATGCGTTTGGACAGGGTGCGGAATTCCATTTCGGCGAGGAAGGCCAGCAGGTGATCGGCGTCCGGATCGCGAACCTCTAGGTCATCCAGAGTGAAATCCAGCGTCATGTTGCTGTCCAGCTGAACCAGTCTTTTGGACAGTTCGATCTGCTCGCGATTTTCGATCAGGGTCTGTCGGCGCTTGGGTTGTTTGATCTCTTCGGCGCGGTCCAGCAGCTCTTCCAGGGAGCCGTATTCGTTGATCAGCAGCGCGGCGGTCTTGATCCCGATCCCGGGTGCGCCGGGCACATTGTCGACCGAGTCGCCCGCCAGCGCCTGCACGTCCACTACACGGTCCGGGCCAACCCCGAATTTCTCGACAACGCCATCGCTGTCGATCCGCTTGTTTTTCATCGCATCCAGCATTTCAACACCGCCACCGACGAGCTGCATCAGATCCTTGTCGGAGGAGATGATGGTCACGCGGCCACCGGCGTCGCGGGCCTGGCAGGCGAGGGTGGCGATGATGTCATCGGCCTCGAAACCTTCCTGTTCCTTGCAGGCGATGTTGAAGGCTTCGGTCGCGGTGCGGGTCAATGGAATCTGCGGCCGCAGATCCTCGGGCATGGCCTCGCGGTTGGCTTTGTATTGATCATAGAGATCGTTGCGGAAGGTATGCGACCCCTTGTCAAAGATCACCGCAACATGGGTTGGTGCATCGGGACCACCATTGCCCTCAACATAGCGCTGAAGCATGTTGCAGAAACCGGCAACCGCCCCGATTGGCAGGCCGTCGGACTTGCGGGTGAGGGGCGGCAGCGCGTGGTATGCGCGGAAAATGAATGCCGATCCGTCGATCAGGTGCAGATGGCAGCCCTTGCCAAAAGATGCGGTGGTCATGGCCGATGCTCCGGGTGTTGCGCGTTGGCCCCCGTTATCGGTGATCAGCGGAGGGAGAGCAATTGCCCATTCTCGGCCTTTGTGATGTCGGCTGGCGTCAGGCTGTTTTTGCCTGTTTGTTCGCCTCGACGATCAGGCGCATTTCGTCCCGTGCCATTGGTCGGCCAAAGTAAAACCCCTGTACGGAGGCGCATTTCTCGGTGCGCAGGAACTGCAATTCATCCTCTACCTCGACACCCTCGGCCAGGACCGGGATATTGAGCGCAGCGCCCAGGAGCAGGGTGGATCGGACGATTGCCGCCCGTTGATCGTTTTTGTGGACGTCCTGTACGAAGCTGCGGTCGATCTTGATCTTGTCAAAGGGGAAGGTTTGCAGCATCGCGAGCGACGAGTAGCCGGTGCCAAAATCATCCATGGCGATCCGCAGGCCCATGTTTTTCAGCTGTTGCATGACCTTCAGGGTATGGACCTGATCGTCGATAATGCTGGCCTCGGTGATTTCCAGTTCCAGACGTTCAGCAGCAAGGCCGGTTTCCAGCAGGATGTCGGAGACATGTTCGACGAAAGAGGGCTGCATCAGCTGCTGTGGCGCCACGTTGACCGCGATGTTGAAATGCTCGGGCCAACCACTTGCCTCACGGCAGGCCGTGCGCAGAACCCAAAGGCCGATTTCGCGGATCAGCCCGGTTTCCTCGGCGATGGGAATGAAGGTGTCGGGGGGAATGCGGCCTTTTTCCGGGTGGTTCCAGCGCAGGAGAACCTCGAACCCGATGGGAGCGAGAGAGCGCAGATCGTTCTGCAGCTGATAGGCCAGTTCGAACTGATTGCCCGCGATGCAGGCCTGCCGCAGATCGTTGACCAGTTCCAGACGGTCGCGGTTGTGTTTTTCCATCTGCGCATTGAACAGGCATATGTGCCGGTCTGCGTCCGATTTGGCACGATACATGGCCACATCCGACTTGTGCAGCAGATCGCGCAGGTCGCGGCCGTCTTCCAGGCTGGTGGCAACACCGATGGCGACACCGACGATCGCCGATGTGTTGTCAAAATCCACCGGCTCGACGGTCAAGGCGTGCAGCCGCTCGGCAAAGGCCATGACCTGATCGACCCGGCGAAACCCTTGCTTTAGAGCGACAAATTCGTCGCCGCCGACGCGCGCGATATATTCATCTTTCTCCAGAACGCTATTCAGCCGGTCGGCCACGGTCATCAGAACAGCATCCCCGGCTGCGTGACCATAAAGATCGTTGATTTCCTTAAACAGATTGAGATCAAGGGTCAGCACGGCAACGCGTTCGGTCTCGTCGCGCGCCAGCAAGTCGGTCAGACTGGCCATCTTGCGCGTCAGGGACATCCGGTTGGGCAGTCCGGTCAGGGGATCGTGCAGGGCGGCGTGCTGCAGCTGGTCGCGGGCCTCGCTTTCGACGTTTGTTTCGATGCTGAGCGCCGCAAAGCCGATCACCAGGATGATCGTCATCGTACCCAGAACAAACAGGCCAAGTGTCGCATCCGAGATCACCTCGGGCGGGACGGAATACAGTGGGCTGAGCTGTACGGTGATGGCCGACATGCCGGTGAAGTGCATCGTACAGATCGTCAGCGTCATCAGGGCGACGGCAACAAGCCAATGCCGTCCGGTGTTGAACCGGGTGAGATACTGGTAGGTCGCCATTCCGAACACCGTGCCCAGCAGAATGGAGGATATGAGCGGTGTGGTCTGCCAGACGATCTCTCCTGGCAGTAGATAGCCGCTCATCCCGAGATAATGCATGGTCGAGACGCTGAGGCCAAACATCGCGCCGCTGGCCGCAACGCGGTAATTGGTCGAATGTGCAATGGCGTAGACACCGTTTGACATCAGCATACCGACAACGGCTGCACCCAGGGACAGTGCCGTGATCAGCGGATCATATCCGTGGACATATCCGGGATCAAAAGCAAGCATGGCGATGAAATGGGTGGTCCAGACGGTGCCGCCGCTGATCAGGCTGGTCAGCACCAGCTGGACGATTTTGCGATTACCGACGGTCTGACCGAGCCGCTGTGTCATTAGGACGGAAAGACAGGAACCGATGACGCAGACAAGCGCAGCCACGGTCACAAGGCCGAGGCTGTGTTCTTGCGTAATGCATTGAACGACGCTGTACATCACAGTCTCCGGTAGCAGCAGATACACCTTCTATCCTGTGCATCATCATCGTAAAGAATCCGCTACCGCGACCGGATCGACGCCGTCTTGATCACTAAAATTCGCCTCAACCTCGTCGCACTTTTCACGAGCTGGCGCAGGTGTTGGCATAAACGCAAAACGCCGCCCGTTCCGGCGGCGTTTCCAATCTTATGATTTTTTTCAGGCGGTTACGCCTGGTTCTGTGCTGCATCCTTATGGACAAACTTGCAGTCGCAATAGGGGCATTCGACAAAGCCTTCGGCTTCGGGGATTTGCAGGTAGACCCGCGGATGTCCCAGCGCACCTTCGCTGCCGTCGCAGGCGACGCGGTAGCTGTCCACGATCTTGGTTTCCGGCGCTTCGATGGTCATCTCTGGCGGTCCTCTTGGTTATCGTTTAGGGGCTTTTATGAGCCAAGGGAAAACCGGGGGCAAGAGCCGCGATGACAGAGGACGCAATCCGTATTGAAGGTTTGCAAAAAACCTACAAGGGCCGCAGGGGGCAACCCGCGAAAGCCGCGCTGAAAGGTGTGGATCTGAGCATTCCGCGTGGCTCTGTGTTTGGTCTTCTTGGTCCCAACGGTGCCGGCAAATCCACGATGATCAACATCCTGGCCGGGTTGGTTCTGAAAACCGCAGGCAAGGTCACGATCTGGGGCTTTGACCAGGATGAAAATCCGCGTCAGTCCCGGGCGGCTATCGGGGTGATGCCGCAGGAGCTGAATCTTGATCCGTTTTTCAGTCCACGTGGCGCCTTGGAAGTGCAGGCCGGGCTGTATGGTGTGCCAAAATCCGAGCGGCGCAGCGATGAGATCCTGCGTATGGTCGGGCTTGAGGACAAGGCACATGCCTATGCGCGAACCCTGTCCGGTGGAATGCAGCGGCGGCTGTTGCTGGGCAAGGCGCTGGTGCATCATCCGAATATTCTGGTGCTGGATGAGCCGACAGCAGGCGTGGATATCGAATTGCGCCAGATGCTGTGGGAGAACATCCGCAAGCTGAACGCGCAAGGCATGACAATCATCCTGACGACCCATTACCTCGAAGAGGCCGAGGAAATGTGTGATGAGATCGCAATCATCAACCAGGGCGAGCTGGTTGCCCGCGACACCACCGCCAATCTGCTGGGGCGTCTGGACGCCAAGGCGATGGTGGTGCATCCGGCGGCGGCGGTGACGAAACTGCCAGCCGGTAAGGGGATCACATCGGAGTTGCGCGGCGATGGGGCAGTGATCCTGCGCTATCATGGCAACGCAACCAGCGCCGAGGAGGTGCTCTCAGCGGTGCGCGCCGCAGGGATCTCCATCCGCGATGTGAAGACCGAGGAGGCGGATCTGGAAGACGTGTTCCTGGCGCTGACGACGTCGCGCAGCTGAGACGCGTATTAAAGCAGTCGCGCTGTTGGCTGCAGGCAACGGGGCTCGTGTTAGAGACGATAAGTTAGCCCAGCCCGGCGTGACGCGGTTATTGCGTTTCGACGCAGTGGCGGCGAAAGGCGCGTTTCAGCATGTCCAGTTCGGCGCGCAAAAGCTCGACCTCGACTCGCAGGTCATCGCCCGTGAGTTCACCGCAGATCAGGGTGAAATCGCCGAGTTTGACATCGCTCTTGAGGTCGTAGATCACAAAACTCTGCACGCCGTCGGCGATCGCTTCGGTTGGGATCGGGATTGTCAGCGACCATTCGCCTGCGGTGTCGCTTTCGGTCAGGGCAACATCGCGAACCGGGCGATCCAGGTGCCGGACCTCAATCAGCGGGGCGGAGGCGCTGTGACCGGACCCCGTGATCCGGCCTTCCCAGAGCCCCTCGCGAAAACGAATTTTGGTCAATGTCAGTTGGCTCATGTCCGGCCTTTCGAATGTGGGTTACAGGCTGGCGCGGCGACTGCGCGACAGAGTGACATCGCGCAGGGTCACCTGGTTCATTTCCGGGGCTTCAAAGATCAGCTCCAGCCAAAGCCGCTCGACCCGTTTTTCGTTCAACTCAGCATAGGCTAGGTCGTATTCCACATGGGTGCGCTTGTCGCCCATCGGCAGTTCCCGCACCATCTGTTCAGTATTCGGGCCATGTTTGATATTGAGCCGGGCAAAGATCTCGATCGGTTTTTCCGTCTCAAGCGTGCAGTCCACCCGCAGCAGATGGTCACGGTTCAGCCCTGCGGTGACGTCTTGCGGCAACTCGATGACCAGTGACAGGAACGAGCCGTCAAACCCGAACACATCCAGACGCACACCATAAGGGGCGAGGTCTTCCTCGCGGTTGTTGCGCAGCTGGCGTAGGGTGAGTTCGGAAACGGTGCAGTCGTGAAACAGCTCCACCTCTCCGCCGAGCCGTGTTTTGCTGGCGACGGCCGAGGCACCGGGAACCGGCAGCGGGCCACGCCACAGTTCGGGCCGCCAGCCCCAGTCGGTGCCGTGAGGGCGGGGAAAAGCGTTCGAGCCCACCTGCGGCAGCGCCAGCCGACCTTCGGCGATGTGAATGAGCCGGTCCAGATGCAGGCGCAGGGTTCGGGCGCGATTGCGTTGTTCCCTCAGACGGCTGAGGGGCATTTTCGACGCCTGCTGTGCCAGCCGACGCCAACGCCTGAGAACGCGCGCGAACAGCAGTTTTTCTATTGTCCTGCCCATTGGCTCAATATCCTGTCCTGCGAGTCATGCTTTTCGGCGATGCGGCAAAGCAGCAGCGTTTCATTGTTTTCTTCGACCCTAGCCAAAGCGGTGACCGCTGACAAACTCGGAAGCGGAAATCCGTTTGGATGGTTGGTGCTTGGCAGCTACCGTCGCCGTGTCATCGCGCCCGCCGGTCTGGCGTGGATATCACCGGGTGATACCATCGGTAGCGGGATCAAGATCGGCAGTCACCGAGGCTTCGAGCGTTTTTGCGGTCAGTTCGTTCAGCAATTGTGCGCCGCGTCGACCAAGGTTGCGGCTGCCGCTGGGCGCGTAGAGCGCAACGGCCACCAGTTGGTCGTTCAGCACGAAGGCGCCGCGCCAGTGCACGGGGCTGGCGCCACGAGCGCGGTGGTCCGGCATGTTCAGCTTGACCAGCGGCAGCATCATGTCGTTGCGCTCAGCGACCAGCCGGGCGCCGGGTGCTGTCTTTAACAGATCAGCGCTGGTCAATGCCGCATCCGCTGGGCCAGCGGGTCCGACAGCGACGGTGATCAAGGCGCGGTTGCGACTGGCGGGGCCTGGACGCAGACTGGAACAGGGAACGACGATGGCAAACCCACCTTCGGCGCGATGGCCCGTCATGCGGGGATCGATGCAGAAGCCGGCTGGTGGCACCAGATGAATGGTGTCACTGGCAAAGCTCATCCGGGTGATATCCCCGGGCTGCGGCTCAGTCGTGGCCCCCACCAGCGAGAGACCTGAATCGGCGGTGCAGGCGGCCAGAACGGCGGCGGCGGCAAGCAGGGTCAGAGCACGCCGATACAGTCGGTGGCAGCCGGTCACCTGCAACGTCGTGCGTGCGCCATCGCAAAGCCACTGTGCAATCGCGGTAGAAAAGCAACAACCGGATAGCCGGGGTTGAGCGGACCGATACCCGTTTTCCGTTTGTGCCTCTGACTGCGCTCCATCAGAAATAGATACTATTTTTCCGTCGCTTATGATGGTCACGGTGGTCTCTGCCTGTCGTTGTCTTGCTCGATTCCGGAATAGTCCGGGGGCGCCTCTGTCGCAAGCAGCCCACGCAAAAGTCGGCCGGGTGTTGCCTTGTAATGTCAGGGGGCAGTGATTAGGGTCTGACCGCTGCAGAGCCAGCAGGCGATTTCGCGCTGACACCTTCCGACACGTAAGAGGAGCAGGGGATGCAATCCACCCTGTTTTCATTCATCTGGACCTATTCACGGCGCCAGCAGATAGGTCTGTTGGCGCTGACCATGGTCACATTCCCCTTTCTCTACGCTGCGTTGGAACTGCCCAAGCGGATCATCAATGACGCCATCGGGGCACCGATGGATCAGGTTGAGGTACTGGGCCAGGAGATTGGCCAGGTCGATTACCTGCTGCTGCTCTGTTTTGGGTTCCTTGCTGCGGTTCTGATCAGCGGGCTGCTGAAGATGCGTCTCAATACCATGAAGGGGGTTGTGGCGGAGCGACTGCTGCGACGTCTGCGCTATACGCTGATCAACCGGATGATGCGCTTTCCCACGCCCTATTTCCGCACCACGAGCCAAGGTGAACTTGTGTCGATGATCACCTCGGAGTCGGAGCCGATGGGCGGGCTGATGGGGGATGCCGTCGCCCAGCCGGTGTTTCAGGCCGGGCAGATGCTGACGATCGTCGTGTTCCTGTTCATGCAGAGTCTGTGGTTCGGTCTCGCGTCCATCGCATTGATCCCGCTACAGGCCTGGCTCATCCCGATGCTGCAACGGCAGATCAACCTGCTGAACAAGGATCGTATCCAGGAGGTGCGGGCTTTCTCGGCCGAGATCGGTGAAACGGCGGCCGGGATCAGCGATCTGCGGATCAATGGCGGACGACGCTACCGGCTGGCGCAGATTTCGACGCGTTTGGGGCGACTGTTCGATATTCGGCGACGCATCTACAGCAAGAAATACTTCATGAAGTTCCTCAACAACATGATCGGCCATCTGACGCCTTTTGTGTTCTATTCCGCCGGAGGGGTGCTGGCGATCCGCGGCGATATCACAGTGGGCGCTCTGGTGGCGGCGCTGGCAGCTTATAAGGACCTTTCCGCGCCGTGGCGGGAGTTGCTGACCTATTATAATCAGGTGCAGGATATGAGCCTGCGCTGGTCGATCATGACCGATCGTTTCTCGCCCAAGGGGATGATCCCGGAGACGCTGATCGACGGTGTGCCCGCCGATATTCCCCATCTGCGCGGGGAGATTGAGCTGCGCAATGTTTCGGTGAAGGACGCCGATGGCAATATGGTGCTTGAAGATCTGTCGCTGACCATTCCCGCCGGGGGACGTGTCGCGATCCAGAGCGGCAGCGAGGCCGAACGCGCAGCTTTTGCCGCATTGCTGACGCGTGAGGTGATGCCGTTTCGAGGTACGGTGACCATTGCAGGCCATCGGCTGGATCAGCTGCACCAAGGCGTGATCGCGACGCGCGTCGGCTATGCCTATTCGCGGCCCTACCTATTTGACGGATCGCTCGGGGACAATGTGCTGATGCCGCTGCGTGATCAACCTCACAGGCCAGCGCACACCGAGGCGCGCGGCAAAAACCGGGCGCTGACCGAAGCCTGCCGCGCGGGTAACAGCCCCGACCCGCTGACGGCAGATTGGATCAATCCGGCGCTGGCCGGGCTCGGATCGGAAAGCGAGCTGCGCGATTGGTGGTTCCAGCTGGTTGAGGCGATGGGCATTGATGAGCAGCTGTTTCGACGCACCCTGCACACGCGTTTTCAGATCGGACCGCATCTGGGGCTGGTCCAGCAGATCATCGGGCTGCGAGCTCTGGTTGCTGAACGGCTGGAGCGTGCCGGGCTGTCTGACGTCGTGCACCGTTTCGACCCGGACAGTTTCAACCCGGCGGTGCCGCTGGGCGGCAATATCCTGTTTGCCGCGCCCACGCGCGCCATCGCCCCGGAAGAGCTGATTGCCGAAGATGGGCCGATTATCAGTGCGCTGCGTGACAATGGCTTGCAGCAGGATGTGATCGCTTTTGGCCTCGGGGTTATGGAAACACTGCGGCAGACCTTTGGTCTGGCTGATACCGACCATCCGCTGTTCAAGCGGCTGGGGCTGGACGAGGCGCTCTATCAACGTATCGCTGAGGTTGCCGACCGGCAGAAGACTCTGGGTGTGCTGGGATTGCGGGAGGATGAGCGGGGTCTGCTTGCATCGGTTCCGTTTCTGATTTCCGAAGAGCAGATCGGCACCGCGTTCCCGGAACGCTTCAAGCAGCAGATCCTGACGATGCGGCGTGATATGGCGCAGACCCTGCAGGCGCAATTGGGCGATCTCTTTATTTCGATCTCGCCCGACGCCTATCTTCCGCGTCTCACCGTGTTGGAGAATCTTCTATACGGGCGGCTGTCGCTGGGCGCGGGAGCAAAGGCGAAACAGGTTGAGGATCTGGTCGCCGACGTGCTGGAGGAACACGGTCTGCGCAAGCGGCTGGCGCTTATTCTCTATGATCTGCCGGCAGGTCTGGGCGGCGCGGCGCTGGAGCCGGTGTTTCAGGAGCGCGCGGCCTTTACCCGTGCAGCGATCAAACGGCCTGATGTCCTGATCCTGGATCGCGCGCTGGCGAGTCATGACAGCGCCAGTCGGCTGAAATCACGCGAGCGCCTTGCTGAGCTGATGCCAAATACCACGATGCTGTTTCTGGAAGATCAATTCAATCACCCCGAACGCTATGATATTTTTGTTAAAATTCAGAACGGGCGCATCGACGGGGTGGAAGGCGGATTGACCGACCCGATGGAGAATGCCGCGCGAAACGACCTTGGCAAACGGCTGGAGCTTATTCAAAGCACAGATCTGTTCTCGAAACTGGATGCGCGGAACCAGCGTCTGTTGGCCTTCTCGGCGCGCTGGCATGATGTGGCCAAGGGCGATTACGTGTTCCGATTTGGAGAGAGCGGCGATGCGGTGTTTCTCTGTCTGACCGGTACAGCGGAACTGTACTGGCCCGATCGAACGCCGGAGACCACGCCGATTTCCCGGGTTGAGCCGGGGCGGTTGATCGGTGATCTGGCTGTTATCCTGCGCGACACACGGCAATTGGACCTGATTGCGGTGGAAGATTGCCGTTTTCTCAGGATTGGCGCCGAAGAGTACCGTGCCGTGATCGAGGCGGATGCGGGCGTGGCCGTGCAGCTGCTCGAAACGGTCTCACGGCATCTGGTGCAGGTTGCGGGTGTTGTCCGCGCGGCGGATCAGAATGTTGCAGGCAGCCAAGCACCAGCGGTGGCTGCGACCAATACACTTGCGGAGGAGCATAGCGGCAATGTCCATTGATCCCACAATGGCGGCCTATGCTGCCCATGTGCAACTGGTCGATCCGGCCCGGCGCAGCCCGCAGATCTGGCGGCTGCTGCTTGGTATGCTGCTCGTGGCAGTACTCAGCTACGCGATGACCAATGTCGCTGTCCAGCTGCTGATTGCTGTCGCGCCGGGTGATTGGGTGAGTGATTTGCCGACGGGGGGCTCGCCCGTGGCCATGCTGGTGCTGCTGGGCAGCTTCTTACCCGTGACCGTGGCTGTTGCCTGCGTGCTGCGCCTGTTGCACCGACGCGGCCTGACCAGCCTGATCGGCCCGATACCGCAGACCTTGCGACAGTTCTGCCGGACCGGCGTTCGACTGATGGTCCTGATGATGGGGCTTGCCGTTCTGTGGTTGGTCCTGCCGGGCGGGCTGGACGGCGGTGTGATGTCGGATCTGGTGCCGAACCTGCCACCAGCGAAATGGCTGCTGTTGCTACCATTCGCGCTGATGGCGATATTCGTGCAGGTCAGCGCCGAGGAAATCCTGTTCCGGGGGTATCTCCAGCAGGCGCTTGCGGCGCGGTTTTCTCATCCGCTGGTCTGGCTTCTGGTGCCGTCGATCCTCTTTGCTGCTGGTCACTATGTGCCGGCCGATGCCGGGGTGAATGCGCCCTTCATTGCGCTCTGGGCGGGGGCGTTTGGACTGCTGATGGCGGATCTGACCGCCCGGGCGGGCACGCTGGGCCCCGCAATCGCAGTACATTTTGCCAATAATATCATTGCTATCCTCTTGTTCGGATCGCCCACCAGCCTGTCGGGATTGGCGCTATATCTGGTCCCGTTTGAGCTGTCGGATCCCGTTGTCATGCGGCCAATGCTCTGGCTGGATCTCGCGGTTGTGGGCTTCTGCTGGTTGGTTGCGCGGCTTGCCATCCGGCGCTGATTGCATTTAGACGCGCGGGGCCTTATTTGAAGGTCCAAACCGCCCCTACAAAGGCATGGCTTATGAACTGGATCACCAACTACGTCCGGCCGCGGATCAATTCGATCTTCTCGCGCCGCGAAGTTCCCGAGAACCTTTGGCGCAAATGCGACGAATGCGGCACCATGCTGTTTCACCGCGAGCTGAGCGACAATCTGAATGTCTGCAACAATTGCGGACACCACATGCACATCACGCCACGCGACCGGTTTCTGGCGCTGTTTGATGGCGGTGTCTTCACCGAAGTCAAAGTGCCTGAACCTCTGGCCGACCCGCTCAAGTTCCGTGATCAGAAACGTTATCCCGACCGGATGAAAGCGGCGCAGAAGAAGACCGCGGAGAAAGAGGCGATGCTGGTGGCTGCCGGTGAAATCGGCCGGACGCCGATCATCGCTGCGGCACAGGATTTCTCCTTCATGGGCGGCTCCATGGGCATGTTCGTAGGCAATGCGATCATCGCGGCCGCTCAGGAAGCCGTGAAGCTGAAACGCCCGCTGGTGCTATTCTCCGCCGCCGGAGGCGCACGCATGCAGGAGGGCATCCTGTCGCTGATGCAGATGCCGCGGACCACCGTTGCGGTGCAGATGCTGAAAGAGGCGGGCCTGCCCTATATCGTCGTGCTGACCCATCCGACGACCGGTGGTGTGACAGCCTCTTACGCGATGCTGGGGGATGTCCATATCTCCGAACCCAATGCGCTGATCTGTTTTGCTGGCCCCCGGGTGATCGAACAGACCATTCGCGAGAAACTGCCTGAGGGCTTTCAGCGCGCCGAATACCTTCTGGATCACGGCATGTTGGACCGGGTGACCCCGCGCACAGAGATGCGTGACGAGCTGATCACCATCACCCGCATGCTGCTGGGCCTGCCGCCGCAGATTGTCGGCGACCTGCCCGCCCCGGATGCAAGCGAGCAGGCCGGGAACGACACCAAGGGTGCCGCAGATGCACCGGCCTCAGGCGGCTGATCCTGATAATCTCTGATGTTGCGGCCCGCTCGTTCTTCGGGTGGGCCGTTTGCACATCTTTCCGCCTGTACCAACGCCAGTGAGCTGTAGAATGACCCAGACCTCCGACGCGATCCTTGCCCGCATGATGGCGCTGCATCCCAAGATCATCGACCTGACGCTGGACCGGGTCTGGCGGCTGCTGGAAGCGCTGGACAATCCGCAGGACAAGCTGCCGCCGGTGATCCATCTGGCCGGCACCAATGGCAAGGGCTCGACCCAGGCGATGATCCGGGCCGGGCTGGAGGGGATGGGAAAGAGCGTTCATGCCTATACCTCGCCGCATCTGGCGCGCTTTCATGAGCGGATCCGGCTGGCCGGAGAGCTGATCTCCGAGCCGCATCTGAGTGAGGTTCTGGATGAGTGCTACGCCAGGAACGGCGGCGAGAACATTACCTATTTCGAGATAACAACGGTGGCGGGGATTCTCGCCTTTTCCCGCAGGCCCGCCGACTACACGCTGCTGGAAGTGGGTCTTGGCGGGCGTCTGGATGCGACCAATGTGATCACGCCCAAGGTGTCGGTGATCACCCCGGTTTCGATCGACCATGAACAGTTCCTGGGCAACACGCTGGCGAAGATCGCAGGCGAAAAGGCGGGCATCATCAAGCGCGGGGCACCGGTTGTGGTTGGCCCGCAGCCCGAGGAGGCCATGGAGGTGATCGAGGCCACCGCCGCCCGTCTTGGCGCGCCGCTGATCGCCTATGGCCAGCACTGGCATGTCTGGGAAGAGCGCGGGCGGCTGGTGTTTCAGGACGAGAACGGCCTGCTGGATTTGCCGCTTCCGGTCCTGCTTGGCGCGCATCAGGTCCAGAACGCCGGCGCCGCACTGGCGGCGCTACGCCATCTGGGCGCCGATGAGGCGGCTTGCGAGGCGGCGATGGCGAACGCCGAATGGCCCGCCCGGATGCAACGGCTCAAAACCGGCCCGCTGATCGAGGCCGCGCCGGAGGCCGAACTCTGGCTGGACGGCGGTCATAACGCCGCGGCGGGCGTGGCGCTTGCAGATGTGCTGGCCAAGCTGCCGGAGCGCCCCACGCATCTGATCTGCGGTATGCTGAACACCAAGGACGTGCGCGGCTACATGGCACCACTGGCACCGCATGTGGCGAGTCTCACCGCGATTTCGATCCCCGATGAGGTGAACACGCTGAGCGCCGAAGAAACCGAGGCCGCGGCCAAATCCGTGGGTATCGAGGCCGGCACGGCAGACAGCACTATGGCAGCGCTGGAGGCGATTGTCGCCAAGGACCCGCAGGCACGAGTGCTGATCTGCGGCTCGCTCTATCTGGCCGGTCACATTCTGCGCGAAAACGGCTGACGACTGACGACTGACGACGCCGGTGATCGGTGCCAGTGCTGCCCGTCATCTTTCCAAAAATACTCCGGGGGTGAGAAAGCCGTGCTTTCGAGGGGGCAGCGCCCCCTTGTTGCTCTCAGCCCTCGCGTCCCCAGTCCCGGTCCTGCATCTCACGCAGCCGGGAGGCTGTGCGCTCGAATTCAAATGTGCCTTCTCCCTCGACATAGAGCATTTCCGGCTCCGCAGCGGCTGAGCAGATGAGGCGGACCCCCGCCTCGTAAAGCGCATCAATCAGTGTCACAAAACGCTTGGCTTCATTGAAGTTGTTGCGGCTGAGACGGGGAATATCCTCAAGCACCAGAACCTTGACCACCTCGGCGATGGCCAGGTAGTCGCCGGGACCCAGCATTTTGCCGCAGAGATCATAAAATCCGGCCCGAGCGACACCGTTGCGGAAGGCGGGCAGCGTTACGTCTCGCCCTTTGACCTCCAGCGTCAGGGGAAGGGCCGGGCCGCCGGAGAGATCCTCCCAGATTTCGCGAATCTTGGCGTTTGCCTCGGCATTCACTGGCGAGAAATAGACCTGCGCTCCAGTCAGACGATCCTGACGATAATCGACCGGGCTGACCATTTCATGGACCTGCATCTGCTGCTTGATCAGGTCGATGAAGGGCAGGAACAGCTGCCGGTTCAACCCGTTCTTATAGAGATCATCCGGCACCCGGTTTGACGTTGTGATCACCGTAACACCGGCGGCGAACAGCGCCTCGAACAGGCGGCCGACAATCATTGCATCGGTGATATCGGTGATCTGCATCTCGTCGAAGGCCAGCAGCCGGACTGACCCCGCCACCTCTGCCGCAACGGGTGCCAGCGCGTCTTCGACCCCCTGCTGGCGCGCTTCGTGCATTTTGCCGTGGATTTCCTGCATGAAGGCGTGAAAGTGTACGCGCCGCGATGGAACGTCATCAAGGCTGTCGACAAACAGATCCATGAGCATCGACTTGCCCCGTCCGACCCCACCCCAGAGATAAAGGCCCTTCACCGCCTGATAGCTGGCCTTGCGAAAGAGGCCGCGTTTCACCGGCGGGGCTTTCAGGCCCGCGGCGATGCGGTCGAAATGGGGAAGCACGGCCTCCTGCGCAGGGTCGGGCTTCAACATGCCTGCGTCGATTTTCTGCTGATAAAGCGCGGTCAGATGGGTCATGTCGGAAGGGATAGCCTGAGGGCCTTCGGATGGAAAGATATCTCAGCCTATCGCGGTTTTGCAGCTGCAAGGACAGATGCGGGCGGTCGCGAAGTCTCTATGGAAAAGGGCAGGCTGTAATACATCAAATATTCTTACCTATAGGCGCAAAAATCCTGATTTGACCGACCCTGTTTTTTCCGTACCGTCGGCTGACCGGAGCCCCTCCGGCAAGGAGAGTGATCATGACCCGCCCCGCACCGCTGTTTACCCCCGTCCTGGTTGTCGGCTGCATCATCATTATGGCAAGCTTTGCGGTGCGTGCGTCTTTTGGCGTCTTTCAGATCCCGATTGCCGAGGAGTTTGGCTGGTTGCGGTCCGAATTTTCGCTGGCGATTGCCATCCAGAATCTGGCCTGGGGCATCGGGCAGCCGATTTTCGGCGCCATCGCAGAGAAGATCGGCGACCGCAAGGCGATCATCATCGGCGCGCTGGTCTATGCAGCCGGTCTGGTGCTCAGCGCCTTCGCAACCACGCCGTTTGAGATGCAGGCTTATGAATGGCTGGTGGGTTTCGGCATAGCCGGAACCGGGTTTGGTGTCGTGCTGGCCGTGGTTGGCCGGGCCAGTTCGGATGAGAACCGGTCAATGTCTCTCGCAATTGTCACTGCCGCTGGCTCTGCCGGGCAGATTTTCGGCGCGCCGACTGCCGAATGGATGCTGACGTTTTTGAGCTGGCAGAGCGTTTTTCTGGTGTTTGCGGGCGTTGTTCTGGCGCTGATCGCCACCCTGCCCCTGATGCGCGCACCGGAAGCGGCCTCCAAGGCGGAGCTGGAAGAGAGCATGGGGGCAATCCTGGTAAAGGCGTTCAAGGATCCGTCCTATACGCTGATTTTCCTCGGCTTTTTCAGCTGCGGCTATCAGCTGGCCTTTGTCACGGCGCATTTCCCTGCGTTTGTGACAGAGATGTGCGGCCCGATCCTGCCGGGAGGTGCACTTTATTCGATGGGGATCACCTCAACCTCGACATTGGGGGCGGTTGCGATATCGCTGATCGGCGCGGCCAATGTCGGGGGAACCCTGCTCGCCGGTTGGCTTGGCAACCGGTATTCCAAGAAATACCTGCTGGCGGCGATCTATACCGGCCGCACGATTGCGGCGGCGGCCTTTATCCTGGTGCCGATCACGCCGGTTTCGGTCATCATTTTTTCCATCGTGATGGGGTCGCTGTGGCTGGCGACGGTGCCGCTGACGTCCGGTCTTGTCGCGCATCTCTACGGGCTGCGTTACATGGGCACGCTTTATGGGATCGTGTTCTTCAGTCACCAACTGGGTAGTTTTCTGGGCGTGTGGCTGGGGGGGCGGATGTATGACATCTACGGAGATTACACGCTGGTCTGGTGGATCGGTGTCGGGATCGGCGCGTTCAGCGCCATTGTGCACCTGCCCATTCGCGAACACCCGCGGGCCCGGATGGCCGCTGCCTGAGGGCTGCGACCTGGGGGTTAGCTCCCTCCTTGCCAGCGGTCCAGAATGTGGCGGCTGGTGATCAGATCCATATGTGCGCCGCCCCCGTTTTTGAACAGGGTGATCTTGGTAGGGTCGAATTCGGGAAAGCGCTCCAGATCGTAGAAGTCCGCCAGGATTTCGTTGCGGCGGATCACGCCGTCGGCCAGCGGAATCTTGAACTCCCCAATGTGATCGATGGTGGTGTCAAAGCTGTCACAATAGATCTCGGCGCGTTGCAGAGCGGTATCATCCGCCTCGCGCATATCTGGGCGGTAGGCGCCGATCAGATTGAGATGCTGGCCGGGGTGCAACCAGTCCCCATGGATGATAGGCGTCGACGACATGGTGCAGGTCACGATGATATCCGCCGCCCGCACAGCAGTTTCCAGATCGGGTGCTGTTTTCGTATGGGGGTAGCGGTGTGCCAGCGCCTCTGCCTTTGCCAGCGTACGATTCCAGATGCGGATCTGAGCTTTGGGGTAGGCGGTGCCAAAGGCCTCTATCAGCGAGGCCCCGACGGTGCCGGCCCCAACAATCAGGATCTCCCGGCTGTCTGGATTGGCCAAGCGGAGCGCCCCCAGCAGGCTGTCACCAGCCGTTTTCCATTTGGTCACCAGATGGAAGTCGATCAGCGCCTCCAGCATCCCGTGTTGATCGTCGTAGAGGCACACCGCACCATTGACCATCGGCTGGCCGCGATCCGGGTTGCCGGGAAAGATCGTCGCGCTTTTCACCGCAAGACCAAGCCCATCAATCCACGCAGCGCGGTTCAGCAGCGTGTCCTTGCCCCGGTAGAGGAAACTATCGGTGACCTCAGCCTTTGGCAGCCGGTGTCCTGCGGCGAGGGCATCACAGAACGATCGCCAGTCCAGATTGGCTTCGCCCTGGTCGAATGGGATTTGCAGGATCGCGCTCATTGGGCCTCCTCCGGCGACAGCAGTCCCTCTGTTACCAGGCGATCAGCCCAGGTCTGGGGATGGGTAAAGAGATGCGTCTGCCAGCCGCGTTCGGCGGCAGCCTCGATGTTTTCGGGGCGGTCGTCGGTGAACAGGAGACGCTCAGACGGTACGCCGGTATCCTGTTCAAGCTGGGCGTAGATCTCTGCCTCAGGTTTGATCGTGCGTAGATGGCCGGAGACAAATGCTTTGTCGAACTCGTCGAAGAACGGGTAAGTGGTTCTGGCCAGTTCAAAGGTGCCAATCCCAAAATTCGTGAGCGCAAAGACCGGCACAGCGCGTCGGCGCAGAGCGCGCATCAGGCGAACGGAGTGAGGAATCGCAGGGCTGGCCATCTGGAGCCAGCTGTCGTGCCAATGGCGAATCTCCTCGGCCCATTCGGGATGCTGATCGGCCAGCGCATAGACGGCGCCCTTGAAATCGTCGCCCCGGTCTATGCCCAGGTTCATTTCATGCAGGTCGACCTCGCGAAACAGCGCTTCGCGTCGCTCCTTGCCGATCTTGGCATCGTAGAAGCGTTCAGGCTCCCATTCGATCAGCACGCGGCCGATGTCAAAAACGACGGCTTGGATGGTCATCTTCAGGCTCTCCTATCCGGTCGAACGCGGTCGTGGGCGAGGGGCCGGGCGACTGCGGCGGGTTTCGCGCCAGACTGAAACAAGCCCGGCGCCAATGATCAAGGTCGATCCGATCCAGACCGGGCCGTCTGGCCATTCGTCAAAGACCAATACGCCCCAGACCACGGCCATCGGCATGGCGATATATTCAAACGGAGCAACCAGACCAGCCTCGCACTGGCGATAGGCCTGGCTGACCAGATAACCGCCGACGGAGCCGGCTAGCCCCACGGTCAGAAACAGGAGCCAATCCTGAGAGGCAGGCCAGATCCAGGCGCGCAGGATGAACTGCAGACCAGCGCTGTCGGAGGTGGCGAAGCGCCCGTCACCGGCCAGCAGCCCGACAAGGGAGCTGACCAGCAGAAACCCGAGCGTCGGGTAGAAGGACAGTGTCGCCGCCTTGTCCGAACCGCCAGCCCGGCGGGTCAGGACATGCAGCGTGGCATAGCCGCAGGCACCGAGAAACGGCAGGATTGCAGCAGGCTGAAAGGTGCCGGGACCCGGGCGCATGATCATCAGAATACCGACAAAACCGATGGCAACCGCCATCCAGCGCCAAGGGCCAACCCGCTCTTTCAGAAACAGGACTGACAGGCTGGTGACAACCAGCGGCGTGGCAAAGGCAATCGCTACCGCTTCGGCGATTGGCATGATCGCGAGACCGGTAAAGAAACAGAGATTGGCAAATAGCACCGCGAGGCTGCGCAGCAGATGCAGACGGGGTTGCCGCGTGCGCAGAATGCCATAGCCGCCTTCCAGAGGGATGATCAGCGCCAGCAAGACGAACATGGCCACGACGGAGCGGAACATCACCACCTGATATAGCGGGTAATCGCCGGACAGGAATTTGAAGATGACGTCTATGATGGAGAAACAGATGGCGGCCCCGACTGCCGCAAGGACGCCAAGAATGGGGAGGCCTGCCTGTTGCTGCGTCACATCTGCTCTCCGCCTCGGTGATTGGTGCAATCAGTGACGCAACGATGGGCAAAGGGCAAGAGCAGGGGGCGACCGGACCGGTTCAGGTGGCGCTTGCGGCGCGGATCTCACGCTCGAGCGCGTCGAGAAAGCGGGATCGGTCGGCTTTGGTAAAGCCTTTGCCGCTGCCCCCGGCACCAAGCGGATTGGCGGCGCGCAGATCTGCCATCAGATCGCGCATCGCCAGTTGCTGGCCGATATTGGCCTCTGTGAAGCGGTCCCCATTGTGCCGCAACACCCGGGCGCCAGCCTCGATACATTTTGCGGCCAGCGGAATATCTCCGGTGACCACGACATCGCCGTTTCCGCAACGCTCGGCGATCCACATGTCGGCTACATCGGCGCCTTCAGATACGATCACGGTCTCTACCAGCGGGTTCTGCGAGGGGCGCAGCCCACCGTTTGAGACAACATACATCGTGACCTTGTGGCGGGTTGCCACGCGCTCTGCCTCGGCTTTGACGGGGCAGGCATCGGCGTCGATATAGAGCGCCATCACTCAGCGGCCTTGGTGGGTTTTACCTTGGCGGCGGGTTTCGCCTTGGCGGCGGTCTTGGAGGTCTCGGGGCCGGTCTTCTTCACCTTGAACTCCTCCGGGATCGGCATTCGGTTGAACGCGTCAAGGCCCGCAATCTTATAGGCCTCGGCCAGGGTCGGATAGTTGAAGGTGTTCTGGACGAAGTAATCCACCGTGCCTTTGAGGTTGAGCACCGCCTGGGCGATATGGATCAGTTCGGTTGCGCCTTCGCCGACAATCTGAACCCCGAGCACTCGGCGCGTCTTGAGAGAGAACAGCATCTTCAGCATGCCGTGTTCCAGCCCCATGATATGACCGCGAGAGGTTTCGCGGAAGCGCGCGATGCCGATTTCGTAGTGGATGCCACGTTCCTGGAGTTCTTCCTCCGACATGCCGCAGGTTGACATCTCAGGCACCGAGTAGATGCCATAGGGGAACCACGGGCTTTCGGGCAGGGTCGGTGTTTCCAGCGCGTGACAGGCTGCAACCCGCCCCTGCTGCAATGAGGTCGACGCCAGGGAGGGGTGGCCGATCACATCGCCGGTGGCATAGATATGCGGCACGGCGGTCTGATAGGATTTGCGATCAACACTGAGACGGCCGCGGTGATCCGTTTCCAGACCAACAGCCTCAAGGTTCAGCGCCTCGGTATTGCCCATGCGACCAGCGGCGAACAGCAGCATGTCGCCGCGTACATGACGTCCGTTCTCCAGGCTCACCTCGATATGGCTGCCTTCGTCCTCGATCTTGGTGATGGCAGAGCCGAGACGCAAATCGACGCCGTTCTCGCGGATCTGGTGAGTGAAATCCTGAATCAATGTGCTGTCGATGAAGTCGAGGAAGGTGTCGCGCGGCTCGATCAGGGTCACACGGACATCAAGGGCAGAGAACATGGTGGCATATTCGACGCCGATCACCCCGGCTCCGACCACGACAAGCGAACGCGGGATTTCCTCCATTTCGAGGAACTCATCGCCGTCGACGACGGTTTTGCCGTTGAATGGCACATACTCCGGGCGATAGGTGCGCGTGCCGGTGGCAATCAGGAATTTCTCGCCGGTGACACGGGTGGTATCGCCTGCCTCGGTAGCGACTTCGACCTCGTTCGGGCCGACAAAACGCGCAAGGCCGGCCAGGACCTCGACGTGGTTTCGGTTGAACTGATGTTCCAGCACGTCGACCTCATGGTCGAGGGTCATGTGCAGGCGGGCCTTGAGATCCTCGGCCTGGATCTGATCCTTCACCCGATAGGCGCGGCCATAGAAACTGCGCTCGCGCCAGCCAGAGAGGTTCAGCACGGTCTCTCGCAGGGTTTTGGAGGGGACAGTGCCGGTATGCACCGAGACACCGCCCAGACGATCCTTGCGGTCGATGACCAATACGCGGCGGTGCAGTTTGCCTGCCTGAATCGCTGCGGTGCGCCCGGAGGGACCGGATCCGATAATGATGAGGTCGTAGTTGAAATCTGCCATGTATCAGCCCCGGTAGAGCGCTTCGGCATGGAAGGACACATGGTCCTCCATGAAGGTAGAGACGAAGAAATAGCTGTGGTCATATCCCGGCTGCATCCGCAGGACGGCCTGCTGGCGGCGGGCCGCCGCAGCCTCGGCCAGAGCCTCCGGTTTCAACAGGTCGAGGAATTGATCGGATGTGCCGGTGTCGATCAGGATTGGCCCGTCAAAGCCGCTCTCCTGCATCATCAGGGTGGCGTCGTGGCGCGCCCATGCGGCTTCGTCAGTACCCAGATAGGCCGTCAGCTGCTTGCGGCCCCAGTCACTGGCCGAGGGGTTGCAGATCGGCGCGAAGGCCGACACCGACCGGAACCGGCCCGGCAGGTTCATCGCCATCGTCAGCGCGCCATGTCCGCCCATGGAGTGGCCGGTGATCGACTGGCGGTCCATATCCAGTGCAAACTGCTCAGCCAGCAGGGCAGGCAGCTCCTCGGTGACGTAATCCCACATCCGGAAATGCGGCGCCCAGGGATCCTGGGTGGCGTTCACGTAGAAACCAGCCCCCTGTCCCAGGTCATAGGCCTCGTCATCCGCAACCCCGTCGCCGCGCGGGGAGGTGTCCGGAAACACGATGGCGATCCCCTGTTCCGCGCACCAGGCCTGCGCGCCTGCCTTGGTCATGGCGTTTTCGTGGGTGCAGGTCAGCCCGGACAGATACCACAGCAGCGGAACCGGCCCATCGGCGACTTCCTCCGGCAGGAACAGCCCAAAGGTCATGTCGCAATTGGTGCTGCTGCTGGCATGGCGATAGACGCCTTGCACGCCTCCGAAGGCGGCATTTTCCGAGACGGTTTCCATGGGGCGACTCCTTTGTTCTATGTTGCTCTATCGCTACCTGTGGTCAGCCATAGGGTCCAGTGACTGCGCGTCTGTGGTCCCTGTTTTTGCGACATATCATTGCAAAAACCTGAAGACTGCGGACGCCGATGGCCGCGATTGATGCCAATATCGCCCGGTCAGCGGCCGGATCGGCTCAGGGCTGCGTCAATACCGAGACCCCGGCGATCACCAAGGGCAGTGTCAGGATCGAGAGTGTCGTCGACAGCAGGATGGCGGCTGAGGCCCGGTGCGGGGCGACCCCATAGTGTTGCGCCAGCATGTAGACGTTTCCGGCCACCGGCAGCGCTGCGGCGGCGATTGCGACACCGGCGGCATAGGGATCCACAGGCACCAGCACCAACACGCAGAGCGCCACTGCGGCCGGGTGCAATACCAGCTTGGCGAAGCTGAGCCAGCTGGCAATCTGCACCCGTTCGGCAGATTTGGAGGCCAGAGACGCGCCGATCGCAAAGAGCGCGCCGGGCGTTGCGGCATCGCCCAGCAAGGCAAGAAACGCATTCGCAGGGGCCGGTATCGGCAGCGCCAGCGCCGACCAGAACAGACCTGCGCAGATCGACAGGATCATCGGGTTTCGCAGCAACCCACGACCAACCAGCCCCAGCGTGGCGCCGCTAAGGCCGCTGCCGCGCCCCAGGTTGATCAGGACAACGATCAGAGAGGAAAACACCACCAGATCGACGCTGAGAACCAGCATCATCGGCCCTACCGAGGCCGGGCCGAACAAGATGATCATCATTGGCAGGCCGAGAAAGCCAACGTTGCCGATGGCCGCGCATTGCGCCTCTACTGCGGCGGTTTGCATGTCGAGGCGACGCAGCGCAGCCACCAGCGTGGTGACCCCATAAACCACCGATGTGCCCAACAGATACCCGAGCACCAGCCGGGGATCGAAGATCTCCGAAAAAGACAGATTGGCGGCAAATCGGAAGATCATTGCCGAAAGTGGGAAATAGAAGACGAACTTTGTGAGGCTGGCGGTGGCCTCTTCCGAGAAAAAGCGGCTGCGACCGGCCCAATATCCAAGACCGATGATCGCAAAAAACGGGAGTGTTCTCAGAAATATGTCGAGCATCGTGGGAATTGGTAACCTAATTTGACCAACTCGGGAAGAGCGTTTCTCACCCCGCGCAGGGCTCCCGCCCGTCATCGGATCTCGGGTGAGGTCCTCTTCCCGTTGGGCCGGGCAGCGCTGACGCGCTGGCACCTATCCGTTGGCCCCCATGGCGCAACCGCAGAGCCGCCGCCATAAGCGGTTCCGGTGTGTTTCCATCCGCGCGTTTGCCTATGCCGACAAACGCGTTAAGCTGATGTCATGAGTTGGACAGATCGTCGGCGCAAGCGTTTTTTTGTTCGCCGCGCAGGGCTCTGGCTCATAGACTATCACGACGCCGCAACCGTTTGTGAGGTCACGCTTGACCTTGCCGCAGAATGCCTAGATTGGGCCTGCAACCCGCGATATCCGATCACTGTGTCGCCCCCTGACCGAGAGTATTGATGAACCAGCCAACCGCTATTCCCCGCAAGGGTCGCAAATATGATCAGGTGCTCCTCGGTGCGCGGGATGTGTTTATGGCCCATGGGTTTGAGGGCGCCAGCGTGGATGATATTGCCCGACAAGCCGGGGTCTCGAAGGCAACGCTCTATAGCTACTTTCCGGACAAGCGGCTGTTGTTCATGGAAGTTGCCCGGCACGGTTGCGCGCGTCAGGCTGACACAGCGGTCAGCATTGGCGCGGGTTGCTGTGACCCTGAGACCGCGCTGCGTGAGGCGGGGCACCACGTTCTGTCGGTGATCCTGTCGGAGTTTGGCGTTAAGATGTTTCGCATCTGCGTTGCCGAGGCGGACAGGTTTCCGGATCTGGGACGCCGCTTCTACGAAAGCGGACCGGCAACCATCCGGGCGCAGCTGCGCGAGTATCTGGCAGAAGCGACCGCACGGGGCGAGTTGCGGATCGAGGATCTGGATCTGGCGGCTGATCAGTTTGCGGAACTGTGTCGCGCGGATATGTTCCTTAGGCTGCTTTTCAACATCGACGCCGATATCGACGATGACGAGCGTGAGCGTGTGGTTGAGGCCGCGATTAAGACGTTTCTTGCCCGCTACGGGGTCGCTGGTACGGCAGGCAACAGTGCTGGCTGATCGGCCATCGGGTCGAACCGGCTAGGGCAGCTCAGTGAGTGGTGAATTCGCGCGGTGTCTCACGGTAGATCTGGTGACAGTTGTGACAGGCGGATAGCAGGCGGGGCAGGCTGCGTTTCAACCCGGCCGCCGAGCGGGTATTCAGTGCGCGTGCCGCGCGTTCGGCAGACTCCGCATGGCGTTTGAAATCAGCCCAGTTTGCCCAGATCCCGCCGCGTGCATGGGATGACAGATCGGTGACATCCTGGCGGAATTCGCGCGGAATGCGGCGCGTCGACCGGATCAGAGCGCGTCGGGCCGCGCGCGCGGCACCGCGATCGAATGCGATATAGTCGCGGGTCATCGCCGCAAGATCCTGAACGGCCGTTTTTTGGCCACCCATCAGAGCGATACGTTGGGCAACGTGTTTGTTGGTCGGTTGAGGATCGGCATCGACCTTGCCGGCCAGCAGCAGAAGTGAGGCGATCAGCAGCGCGCTGCCCATGAGAAGGCAGAGGCCCCCCAGACCACGCCAGTGCTCGTCGGCTCGGGTCTGAACCCGGTCAGGTCGATGGCGTCGTTGTTTGGGGTCATGCTGCATGGTCTCTTGGCTCCAGATCCTGATCAGGCGCGATGCAAAAAAACTATGCGGTTGAGGTTAGATCCCGGTTAATGATGGGACAGACAGGCTGGCTAGAACCCTTCGGCGATGGTCGAAGCGTTTGTACTAGTCGCAATCGCGGGCGGCGGGTTATCGTCTGACCATGAGCACTCCTCGATTTGATATTCTGGGCCAGGCGCTTTCCGATGCCAGCCGCACCCGTATGTTATGCGAGCTGCTGGACGGTCGGTCCTACACCAATAAGGAGCTGGCGGCGGCGGCAGGTGTCACCGCGCCGACAGCAACAGCGCATCTGCAGCTGCTGCAATCCGCAGGCCTGGTCGTTGCTGAAAAGCGAGGGCGCTGCGTTTTTCACAGGTTGGCCAGCGCCGAGGTGGCACAGACCCTTGAGCAACTGGCTGCGATTGCGCCGTCGGATCATCTGCATCGTGCGCAGCAGCGAAAGGCGGGTGTCCTGGCACCATTGCGCAGTTGCTACGACCACTTTGCCGGTCCATTGGCGGTGGCGATGACCCGGCGGTTTCTCGATCTTGGAATTCTGGTTG
This sequence comes from Phaeobacter sp. JH20_08, assembly GCF_048056635.1. Lineage (NCBI taxonomy): Bacteria > Pseudomonadati > Pseudomonadota > Alphaproteobacteria > Rhodobacterales > Roseobacteraceae > Phaeobacter > Phaeobacter sp. JH20_08. The sequence continues at coordinate 107,190 of NZ_JAYMVV010000010.1, forward strand.
AGCGCAACGGCGGGTTCGAAGTGATTCCGGCAGCAGAATGGGATCGGCTGGGAGTGACCCTGCCGACACGGCCTTCACGGCAAGCCTTTGCGAAGCCCTGCATGGACTGGACGGAGCGGCGCCTTCATATCTCGGGCGAATTGGGGCGTCAGCTGTTGTCTCACGCGCTGACTTCGGGCTGGGTCAAGCGTCAGCCGGTCAAACGGGGGCTGCTGCTGACCGCCCCTGGACGTGCGGCTTTTGAGCAGACCATCGGTCTGGACACACGCTCTGTTCTGCCCGAGCTTTCGCCTTCCTGAGGACGCCAGCTGCGCCGCAAGGTGGCAATAATGCTTGATTTACTGTCTGTTTGGCGCAACGCTGTCATTATGAGCTTTGACCAAGTGCAGCCCTTCTCATCGTTTTCCGGCCCGCAGCAGGTTGCCTTTCACCGGACCGAACTCTCGGTGATCCTATCGTTGTATGGCCGTATGGTTGCAGCCGGGGAATGGCGGGACTACGGCATTTCGACCCTTCGGGATCTGGCCGTTTTCTCGGTGTTCCGGCGCACCGCTGAGCACCCTCTTTACCGTATCGAGAAACGTCCCAAGCTGCGTAATAGGCAGGGGCAATATGCGGTTGTCGGTATGGATGGGCAGATTCTGAAGCGCGGCCATGATCTCAAATCCGTGTTGCGTGTGCTCGAACGCAAGCTCATCCGATCCGTGACCTGACCGCCGGTTGCGGCGCTGCCTGATGATCCGGGCCGCGAAGAAGCGGCTTCAGAGGTCTGGGCGCCGGTGACGAGTGATCGGTCCATCGCCTTGCACCATGATCCGCTCCACCGCATCCGCCACCGGCTCCAGTGCAACCGCCATATGATGGGCGTTTGCATGGATCATGGTTTCGTGGTCCTGCATCAGGGCGACATGGCCCTTCCAGAACAGGAGATCGCCGCGTCTGAGATCACTGGGAACCGCTGTGTTGCCGAGCGATATGTCCTGGCCCATTTCATTTTCCTGCTGGTCGCTGTCACCGGGGCAGGTGACCCCGCAGGCCAGCATCGCCGCCTGGACCAGACCCGAGCAGTCGATCCCCCAGCGGCTGTTTCCGCCCCACAGATAAGGCGTACCGAGAAAGAGCTGTGCAACCGCGACCGGATCGGTATCGGGCACTGAAACCGGCCGCAGATGAGACGCGGGGATGAACCCCAGATTGGTTTCCGCAAACCGATCTGTGAAAGCTAGGACGCTCACCCTGCTGCCGTGGCTGAGACTGCGGAGGTCGGCGGATTTCATATCTGCGGCGCTATAGGCATGTGTTGCCGGTGTGCAGACCCGATGGGTTGCGGGGGCGGCATCGGTTGCGAGGGCTGTGGCCGGAACATATCCGACATAGTCATCAGCCACAGCCTGCACGAACGCCCATCCATCGCGCTCTTCGTAGATCGTGATCTCGGCGCCAAGCAACAGTTGACGGTCACGCGGCCCGTCCGGGCGCCGTAACAGGTTTACCACGGGCAAACGAATACAGGCGGGTTGTCCTGTCACTGCCGTGCGGTCGGGCGAGTGCTGCGCAAGATGTGCAGCGATCACGCGGTCATTGGCCGGGGTGCGGCGGGGATCGGTCATCCGGTGCCTCAGAGGTTCAGCATGGTTGGCAACGCATCGAGCAGGGCCCGAGCGCCCTGCAATGCGCCGCCCTTTGGCCGGGCCGGGGCGGCGGTCGGCGTCCAGCCATAGATGTCGAAATGGATATACCGGCTGCCGTCGGCAAAGCGGCGCAGGAACAGAGCTGCGGTGATGGATCCGGCAAAGCCGCCGCTTGGCGCGTTGTCCAGATCAGCGATCAGCGGTTCAATCATGGCCTCATAGGGCGCGTGAAAAGGCATCCTCCAGACCGGATCGGCTGAGGCAGCGGCAGCCGCGCTGAGCGCATCGGCATCGCTATCGCTATCGGTGTAAAACGGCGCCAGATCCGGACCGACCGCCACACGCGCCGCGCCCGTCAGCGTGGCCATGGAGATAAGCAGATCCGGGGCGTCTTCCGCCGCGTAGGACAGGGCATCGGCCAGGACCAGCCGACCTTCGGCATCGGTGTTGTTGATTTCGACGGTCAGACCGTTGCGCGCGGTGAGTACATCACCGGGGCGAAAGGCATTCGCCGAAACGCTGTTCTCAACCGCTGGGATCAGGACGCGGAGCTGCAAAGACAATTGCAGCGCCATGATCATCTCTGCGAGCCCCAGGACATTGGCGGCACCTCCCATATCCTTTTTCATCAGGGCCATGCTGCTGCCGGGTTTGAGATTGAGGCCGCCGGTGTCAAAACAGACGCCCTTGCCTACAAGGGTGAGCTTCGGGCCAGTATTGCCCCAGCGCATATCCAGCAGGCGGGGACGACGATCCGAAGCGCGGCCAACGGTGTGGATCATGGGAAAGTTCTGCGTCAGAAGATCTTCATCGGCGACAACGTCAAGGGCGGCGCCATATCGATCCGCCAGCGCCTGTGTTGCCTCCTGCAAATCCTGCGGCCCCATGTCAGAGGCGGGCGTATTGATCAAGTCGCGAGTCAGATATTCCCCGGCCGCGCAGGCCTCGATCCGGGCTGTATCGACTCCCTCGGGTGCGATCAGATGGGTTTCGGAGACGCGCCCGGATTTATACCGATCAAACCTATATTGGGCGAGCAGCCAACCTAGGCACTCAGCCGGGCGATCCTCCTCGGCGATCCCTTCGACCAGGCGATAGGTTGCTCCGGGCAGCGCAGAGAGGGCGCCGGCCAGAATGAACCTGCCCCTCGCGCGGTCCTTGGCGGTGCCGTATCCCACCAACACCTGTCTGGGCGCACCGTCGCGATCCGGAATGACGAGCACCTGCCCGATGGCGCCGCGAAACCCATTGGTGCGGGCCCAGTTACTGGTCTCGCTCGGCGCATTGGCAAGCCAGTCTTCGCACTTGTCCTGATCCAGCACATGCAGATCGAGGCTGGCCGTCGCCGGGTCGGCGAAGGCCGGACGCGAGAGGCGGCTGATGGCGGATGGCTTGGCAGAGGGCATGACAGGATACTCCGGAACCGGGGGGCGATTTCATGGTCAGAGTATCTGTCACAGCGCCGTCTGCAAGCCCTGCTGATTGTCGGTCAACCCGTGGTTTCAACAGGTTGCATCCGTCACGGCCGCAGGCGCAACGCCAATAAGGGCCCCGCTAAGAGCCCGGACGCATAACCTGCGTCGCTACGAAATTGCCATTTGGTTGGCATCAAGCCTTGGTCTGACAGTTGGAGACCGGCTCCATCGGCGGCAGATCCGCTGTCAGATATATCCGAGCAAGTGTCCCCCCAGGATCACTTGTCAGACCGAAAGGTCCTGTTGCTCCCATACAGCGGTCAGGGATCGCTCGCCGATCCGCATCAGCCGGAACAGGGTCGCCGAAACTGCTGCAAAATCGTTTATGTCGATCGCGCCGGTCACGTCACGGGCAACCCGTGCCATTGCTGTCATGCCAATCTGATCGGCGATAGCGATCAGGGAACGCGCACTTTTGCGTAGGTTTGGCAAATCGTTCTGGCGCCAGAGACGTTCGCAATGAGACAGCCGCACGGCGAGTTCCTCGATCGCGCGACAAACCACATCTTCTGCCCCGGCTTCGCCGAGTTGCGTATAGAGATCCGACAGTTTGTCGGAGTCTAGGCGCACATTTTCTTTGTGTACTACAGTGAGTATTTGAGCCACCACATTAAACCCCAATTTATTCATGCCCCCACGGCACGGGCCAAACTTGCGCCTTAGAAGTTGTCAAAAGGTTTCCAGCCGGATGACCAAATCTCTCGAATTTGCTAACAATCCTTGGTAACAGACCTGCCAGAGGTCAATCGAGGAACGACACATGCAATTTGCCAAACCCCTGCCGAGCTATCTGGTGACGCGCTATCATGGGTGGAAAGCCACGACCTATAGCGAAAATCAAGGCTGGTACCGGCGGCTCGCCAGCGAAGGGCAGCGCCCGCGCGCGATGGTTATTTCCTGCTGCGACAGTCGGGTTCATGTCACCTCGATTTTCGGTGCCGATCAGGGCGAGTTCTTCATTCACCGCAATATTGCGAATCTGGTGCCGCCTTATCAGCCTGACGGCGATCACCATGGCACCAGCGCGACCGTTGAATACGCAGTCACCGTTCTGAAGGTGGCACATCTGATTGTGTTGGGGCATTCACAATGCGGTGGTGTGCAGGGATGTATCGACATGTGCAAAGGCCATGCACCAGCGCTGGATGCCAAGGAGAGCTTTGTCGGGCGTTGGATGGATATCCTGAAGCCGAAGTTTCCGCTGGTCGAAGATATCGAGGATACCGACGCGCAGGCGCGTCAGTTTGAACGGCAGGCGGTGGTTGCATCGCTCGAAAACCTGATGACCTTCCCCTTCATTGATAGCGCCGTGCGGGATGGAACATTGAGCCTGCATGGCCTTTGGACCGATATCGGCGAGGGTGGTCTGGAGTGTTATGAGCCGCGCAGCGGCAAGTTCCAGCCGGTCTGATCGGGGGCATCTCGCCAACGCAAAACGGTCCCAATCAGACCTCAGGCCGCCGCCGGATTTGAAGCGGCGGCCATTCTCAGCGCTGCTTGCGTATAGCCGCCCGCGGCCCCGTCGATGAAATGGACGTGATCGTCGCGCATCGCCGACGGTACGATGCAGGTTACCAGCGCTTCGTCCTGCTCATGCACGCCATAGCGCACCTGCCCTGCTGCCGCGGCTTTCTCCAGGATATGCGTGATCTCGTCGCGCACCTCTGCCGGACAGTCGAGTGTCAGTTTCAGGCCATCGTCGAATTTTCGAAAATCCGCGTTGGCGACGAGCATTCTGCGGTAATGCTGGGCATCAAAGCCACCAATCGGACGCTTGCGGGTGAGCGCATAGGCCGCAAAGACAGTCTGAACAAACAACTGCAGCTTTCGCAAAATCAACGCGGTTTTCCCGCGTGACATCTTTGCCTCCAGCGTCAGACCCGGCGGGGGGAAGCTGAAGCTTGGCCCGCCCTCCGGCACCGGATGACCATGGCGCTGCAACTTGTCTGCAACTGCGAGAACATCGCTGGCGATTTTGGCAAAATCCCTGGCTGAGGCCCGACTATGGGGTTGCACCACGACCGAGAGGATCATCCCGTTGCGAGCCGGTATCGTATTCCAGCGGCAGGACAGGCCTGTCAGATCCGGCGGATCGGGCAGCGGTGCGGGGGGCACTTCGAAACCTCCCAGCTTCATCTGCCGTTCCGCCCAGTTGAGGCCACCACCGGCAAACATTGCGTAGTCGGCCGCGTCTGAGACGGCATAGCGGGCAACGGCGACATCCAGGCCTTCGGCTCTGATCCAGGACACCGGCAGCAATGCGGCGCGCAGCTCGATGTCGAATTCCGCGCTGGTCCAGCTGCGCAGCCGCGCCAGCGTGTCGCGCGCGATATCGGCGTGTTCAGGGGCCACTGCAAAGGAGGCGCCGTCACCGCCAAAGACATAGGGAAACGGCGTGCCTCCTAGGGCGTTGATCATCGCGGCAATCGCCGAGGCGCCGATGGTGTTTACCGTCTTGTAGCGCCCGGTCGCGATAAGATCGGTGGAATTGACGATATCGCAGCAGCCGACCATCCAGTCCCTCGGCAGCGGCGTAAAGGCACCAGAACGGGTCAGACCGGCAAAGTCGCGGCTGGGCGCTAGGCTTTGGTAGAAACCATCCTGTGTCATCTGCGATCCGTTCATCCTGTTGACACCATAGCCTAGCGCGACAGCAGCACACGACCAATCACGGCTAAGTGGTTTCGCACTCTTGTGAATTGGTGCGAAATCGCCACTGTGGACGGATTACGATTGCTGGTCTTGGCTGTTTGCCGGGGCAGACATCTCATTCCGGGGGGGACCAACATGCAGGCCGGGCTGGTCATATTATGTCTGGGCTACGTGCTCAGTCAGTTTTTTCGCGCATTCCTGGCGGTGCTCAGCTCCGCCTTGCAAAACGATCTAGGAGCCACGCCCGAGGATCTCGCCTTTGCCTCAGGGCTCTGGTTCCTGACCTTTGCGGCGATGCAACTGCCGGTCGGCTGGGCGCTGGATCGTGTCGGACCAAGCCGGACCGCGGCGGCACTGCTGCTGCTTGGCGGTGGCGGCGGAACGCTGGTCTTTGCGCTGGCGGCTCAGCCCTCACATATCAGCCTTGCGATGGTCCTGATCGGGATCGGCTGTTCTCCCGTGCTCATGGCGTCCTATTACATATTCGCACGCGAATATCCGCCACGCCGTTTTGCGACACTGGCGGCCGTGATGCTCGGGGTGGGCTCGCTGGGCAATCTGGTCGCGTCCTATCCAACGGCGCTGGCGGTTGAGGTCTTGGGATGGCGGGGCACGCTGTTCGGGCTTGCAGGGATCTCTACCGCAGTCGCACTGGGCATCGCGCTGACGGTAAAGGATCCGGCGCGGGTCGAGGCGGGCGAGGGGGCCAAAGGGTCTGTTCTCGATATTCTGCGCCTGCCGGTCCTCTGGCCGATATTCATCATGATGTTCGTGGCCTACGCCCCCTCTGCGGCCTTGCGGGGGCTGTGGATCGGACCCTATCTGAGCGATGTTTTTGGACTGGGGCGGGAGGCGGTCGGGTTGGCCAGCCTGGTGATGGGGGTCGCGATGATCCTTGGCACCTTTGCCTATGGTCCGATGGACCGGCTGCTGGGAACCCGCAAGGGGGTCGTGCTTGGCGGCAATCTGCTTGCCTGTGTCGCGCTGGGGGCCTTGATGCTGTGGGTGGATGGTCCCGTGCCGCTAGTGGTGGCGCTGATGGCGGCCGTTGGCTTCTTTGGCGCTGCGTTTCCGGTGATCCTGGCGCAGGGGCGTGCCTTTGTGCCGCCGCATCTGGTGGGTCGCGGTGTGACCATGCTCAACTTCTTTGGCATCGGCGGGGTGGGAATCATGCAGTTTGCCAGTGGGCGCCTGCATGCGGAAACGTCCGGTGCGGACCTTTCCTTGCCCTATTTGGCTATTTTCGGTTTCCTGCTCGCCTTTTTGCTGGCCGGATGCGCAATATATCTGCTCAGCCCAGACAGCTTGGATTGATCTAGCCTTTCCTCGCGCGGGCTTTCCCGATAAGACACCGCAGCCGGTCACGAGGCCGGACACAATTGGAGACACAAAATGGGTTATCGCGTCGTTATCGCGGGCGCCACGGGCAACGTGGGCCGTGAAATGCTGAACATTCTGGCTGAACGCCAGTTTCCTGTGGATGAGATTGCAGTTCTGGCGAGCCGCAAATCCCTCGGCACCGAAGTCACATTCGGCGACAAAACACTGAAGACCCAAGATCTCGACACCTTTGATTTCAGCGGCTGGGATATGGCGCTGTTTGCCATCGGGTCCGACGCGACCAAGAAATACGCGCCCAAGGCCGCTGGCGCCGGTTGCGTGGTTATCGATAACTCGTCGCTTTATCGTTATGATCACGATGTGCCGCTGATTGTTCCTGAGGTGAACCCGCAGGCGGTGCATGGCTATGCCAAAAAGAACATCATCGCGAACCCCAACTGCTCGACCGCACAGATGGTTGTCGCGCTGAAGCCGCTGCATGATCGCGCCAAGATCAAGCGCGTTGTGGTCTCCACCTATCAGTCGGTTTCCGGCTCCGGCAAGGAAGCGATTGATGAGCTGTGGGATCAGACCAAAGCAGTCTACAATCCGACACAGGATGTTCCGCCCTCTGTCTATACCAAGCAGATCGCTTTCAACGTGATCCCGCATATCGACGTCTTTCTTGATGATGGTTCCACCAAGGAAGAGTGGAAGATGGTTGCGGAGACCAAGAAGATCGTCGATCCGTCGATCAAGGTCACGGCGACATGCGTCCGCGTGCCGGTCTTTGTCGGCCACTCCGAATCCATCAACATCGAGTTCGAAGACTTCCTGGACGAAGATGAAGCCCGCGATATTCTGCGCGAAGCGCCGGGCATTATGGTGATCGATAAGCGCGAAGACGGCGGCTATGTGACGCCGGTCGAATGCGTCGGCGACTTCGCAACCTTTATCAGCCGGATCCGCCAGGACTCGACCATTGATAACGGCATCAACCTGTGGTGCGTCAGCGACAACCTGCGCAAGGGCGCTGCCCTGAACGCTGTCCAGATCGCAGAGCTTCTGGGGCGTGAAGTTCTGAAAAAAGGTTAAAAACCTATCCATTCAGAGAGGGGGCTGTCTCGAAAGAGACGGCCCCTTTACCGTTTGTACAACTGTTCTTGCCAGCCTTTATTCCACTAGTCTGATGGGAGTTGGATGAAGGTAACTTGGGGGTAAGACCATGATGGGAAAAACGCCGACGCAGGCGCAGACACATGAGACTGTAATCAGCTCGGGGGAAACGGCTTGGGCCACCGCACGCAACGGTTCGCGCCTAGATGCCGAAATGGCGGCGCAGCTGCGGATGGTTCTGAGCGAGAGCTTTCGCACAGCAAAGAACTGGCTGGATCTGATCCGAGCTCTGCGCAGCAAGGGATTTTATCTGGAGCGCAGTGACGGGCGGACCCGTCTTCGCGATGCGCATAGCCACGTCGAAATCTGTACCTGCCGGTTTCTTGGGTTTCCTGGGAAAGAGTTGGAGGCGCGATTTGGGGCTCCATTGCCGGACAACATAAGCCAAGCCTGAGCAAGCACTGGCAGTTTGCGTCATGATGGGATGCAACGGCTGGTAACATCTCGCAACGATACGTAGATTTGATCACAGGCGGGCCGCTTGTCCGCGATTTGATCAATCGAGAGATATCATGCGACCTGTTCATTCAGTTTTTGCCATTCTTGCGGCTACCACCGGCACAATCAGCATTGCCAAATCCGCAGTTGCGGAGGTGTTCCCTGTTTCTAGCCAGGTTTCCGCGGTAACGCTTTATCCGGGGCTTGCCCAAATCACCCGCACTGCGGCGGTGGACCTGCCTGCCGGGCGGCACCAGCTGATCCTGCAAAACGTGCCACAAAGCGCGCAGACCGCCAGCCTGCAGGTGCAGATCGCGGGCGGGCGCCGTATCAGCACCCTAATGCGAGAGGAGTCCGTGCCCCCTCAGGACGTGGCGACACCTGAGATTGACGCTGCTGAGGCACGTATCCGTCAGATCGAAGAACAGATCGCAGCCGTGACGGATGAAGCGGAACGTGCCCGAGCCACGGGCCGAGCCGCGCAGAGTTCAATCCAATTCCTTGAACAACTTGGCGGTAATGATGGTCTGGCGGGGGCGGATGCCTCAGCGCTGGCGGATATCGCGGTGATGATCTCAAACCGGGCTACTGCAAGCCATCGTGAGATTATTGATGCAGAGGCCGAGGCCCGCGCCAAGGAACAAGCTCTGACAGCACTCCAGGACGAATTGAAGGAGGCCCACGCAGCACTCGCCGCCATCGCGCTGGAGGATGAGGACCGGCTCTTCATTGAGGTGGAAGTCGACGTTGCGGAGGCTGGGGGTGCCGAGGTTACACTCACCTATCTGACAGCTGGAGCGGGACATATAGGGTGGTCTCCCCATTATGAGCTGCATCTTGCGACAGGTGATGTGGCGGAGCTGACTCTGGCGCGCAGCGTGATGCTGGCGCAGGATACGGGCGAGAGCTGGCAGGACATTGCGCTGACGCTGTCGACGGCGGAACCGCTGGGGCAATCAGCGCCATCGCGCCTGTTCCCACAGCTGCGTCGGATCGAGAAACCGATGCCTGTCCCAACGCCTAAGCAGCGGCTGTCATCTGATATGGAATTGCAGCTTGCCAACGAACCGATAATCGAAGCGGCTGTGTTGGTTGATGAGCTACTTCCGCAATGGAGCGTCGACACGGGCGGCGTTGCGGCTGTCTATGGGTTTGGTGAGCCGGTCTCCATTGCCTCGGGTGTGGATGCGTTGCGGCTAGAAATGGACAGTGTCACCGCAAGCGCCGAGTTGAGAGCACAGGCGGTGCCACTGCGCAATGAGGTCGCTTATCGCGTGGTGCGTTTCGCAAACGAATTTGGCGAGCAGTTGCTGCCTGCAACGGAGGCTGCGCATTTCGTGGACGGGAAGCTGGTCGCCGTTGCAGAGTTTCCGGGCCTGGCACCTGGGGCAGAGGCAGACATCGGGTTTGGGCCGATCAAGGGGCTAACCCTGCGCCGCGATGTTCTGGATCAGAGCGAAGGTGAACAGGGGCTGATTTCGCGCAATGCGGAACAGTTTAGCCGGGTTGAGATCGAGATCGAGAACCTGACTGACCAGCCCTGGCCTTTGCGGGTTCTTGACCGTGTTCCATACTCCCAGCAGGACGACCTTAAGATACGCTGGTCTGCGCGCCCTGCGCCGACGGAAGAAAACGTCGAGAAACAGCGCGGGATATTGGCCTGGGACATGGAGATCGCTCAGGGCGCGCGTGAAATGATCCAGATCGAGACTGATCTGAGCTGGCCTGAAGATCAAATTCTGCGCTAGCCCTGCCGCCTGCCGGTCTCGGCGCTAGCGTTGCCCGCGCAGGCGGCCCACCACGCCGCTAGGGAAGAAGTAGACGCTAAGAATGAAAAGGACACCCAGCCACAATAGCCACCTGTCCGGGCTCAGGAGTTCGGGCAGCAACGGCAACCCCTCGGTCATGCCGGAAAGCACGCCCATCAGGTTTTGCAGGTAATTCTGCGCAAGTACAAAAACGGTCGCACCAACCACCGCACCGTAGATCGTTCCCATACCACCGATGACGACCATCAGCAGGATATCAATCATGATGGTCATCGACAGGGTGGTGTCTGGTCCCACGTAACGTAGCCAGATCGCATAGAGAGAGCCGGACAGCGCGGCAATCGCCGCCGAGAGACAGGTGGCCGTAACGCGGTAGTAAACAACGCGGTAGCCGATCGCCTCCGCCCGGAAATCGTTCTCGCGGACGGCCTGCAAAACGCGACCGAACGGTGAGTTCACAATGCGCAGCAGGGCCAGAAACAGCAGCGCGCTGCCTGCGAAAATCAGGTAGTAGGTGAGCAGTCTTCCGTTGAGTTTGACGCCGAACAGTTCACCGCCAAACAGCTCCGTGCCAAATTTGAACGCAGGTCCCAACTCGCGCGGGGTCTTGAACGTCAGACCGTCTTCGCCGCCGGTCAGACCAGAGAGCTGGCTGACAAGGACGGCAACGGCGGAGGCAACCGCAAGCGTGATCATCGCAAAAAAGATGGCCCGCACCCGCAATGAAAACAGGCCAATCAACAGCGCCAGCCCAGCGGCGAGACCAGCACCGGTGAGAGAGCCGACCAGAAGCGCATCGAATCCGCGCCCCATGTGGGTGGAGGCCAGTGCCACACCATAGGCGCCCATGCCAAAGAACATCGTGTGGGCAAAGCTGACGATGCCGCCGTAGCCCAGCAGCAGATCATAGCTCGCCACCAGCACCACGAATATGCAGATGCGTGCAGCCGTATCCACTGTCCGCACGCCCGGAAACAGGAAGGGTGCGAAGGCAAGGCAAATCAGAATGACAGCCAGCAACAGGGCCAGAATGCGGGAGCGGGGCAGGTCGCCAGACAGAAGGATGTGCATCATTTTGCCTTTACCACCGGGATCATGCCCATCGGGCGCCACATCAGGATTGCGACCATCAGGGCGATATTGGAAACAAGGGCCAGTTTCGGCTCTACGAAGGCGACATAGTTCTGCAACAGCCCGACCAGCAGCGCACCGATGAAGCAGCCTTCAACCGATCCGAGACCGCCGATGATCACCACAATGAAGATCAGGATCATCGCCTGATTGCCCATATGGGCGGTGATAACTTCCTGATAGAGGCCCCACATCACACCTCCCAGGCCCGCAAGGGCTGAACCTGCGATGAACACGCCGACGAAGACGAGGCGCAGGCGATATCCGAGCGCGGCGACCATCTCGCCGTTCTGTACGCCTGCGCGGACGATCAACCCGATCTTGGTCCGGCGCAGCACGAAGCGCATGGCAGCAAAGACCGCAAGGCCGACGGCGACGGTAACAAGACGGTACTTCTCGATAGCGGCGTCGCCGAGGGTCAGCGCCCCCTTCAGCGCCTCGGGACGTGTGAAGTAGATTTCTTCCGGCCCCCAAAGGACGATGATCAGCTGTTCGGCAATGATCAGGCCACCCATGGTGACCAGGATCTGGCTCAGATGATTGCCATAGACGGGTTTGACGATCACCCGTTCGAATGCCCAGCCCATGAGGGCGGTCGCCGCCATTGCGGCAAGAACGGCGGCGAGAATGGCCAGCAGGTTCAATGCCAGCGACGGCGCATTGGTCAGCTGGCCCAGTGTCAGCAAAACCGAAATTCCGATGAAGGCTCCAACAGAAACGAAGGCGCCATGGCCGAAGTTGATGACATCCATCAGCCCGAAAACAAGCGTCAGCCCGGAGGCCATGAGGAAGATCATCATTCCCATGGCCAGCCCGGAAACCGTCAGGGTCATCCAGCTTGCAGGGTTCTGCACGGCGATAAAACCGGCGATAGCCAACAGTGGAACCAGCAGCAGCGGTGCGTAGGGGGCCAGTCGGTCGCGGAGCGACGATTGAGCCATCGTTGGCGCGTGTTCGGGGGCAGCGGTCATCTGTTGATCTCCTGCCGGATAAGGCAATGGCGGGGTCTGTCTTGAACATCGGGCATGTTCAATGCGCCTCCATGCTGAGGCCCATCAGCCGCTCCTGCAAAGCGGTGTCGCCTGCCAATTCAGCCATTGCGCCTGACCAGATGACACGGCCGTCGTCCATAACGCTGGCGGTGTCGCCAAGCGCCTTGGCGACTGCAAAATTCTGTTCGACCATCAGGATCGATGCACCCTGATCTTTCAGGTCCTTGATCGCGCGTGCCATGGTGGAGATGATCGCCGGGGCCAGGCCTTTTGTCGGTTCGTCGATCAGGTATAGCTTGCGTTCTTCGATCATGGCGCGGGCAATTGACAGCATCTGTTTTTGCCCGCCGGAGAGATTTCCGGCTTCGGATTTCCAAAAGGTCTTCAGCGGCGGAAAGGCCTGAAAGATCCAGTCGAGCCGCGCCGTATCAATCGGGCCGGAAACCGCGGCGAGGACCATGTTTTCTTCAACAGTCAGATCGGCAAAGATCCCCATATCCTCGGGGACGAAGCCGATGCCCGCGCGTGCAATGCTGGCGGTGGGCGTCTGGGTGATGTCGGCTCCATCGAACAGGATGCGGCCACGATGGGTTCGCCAATGGCCGATAATGCTGCGTAGGGTCGTTGTTTTGCCGACACCGTTGCGCCCCAGCAGCATGGTGACACCGCCGCGCGGAACATCGAGGTCGACCCCCTGAAGAATATGGTACTGGGCGATCTTGGTATGGATCTCCTCAATCCGCAGAAGAGGAGGGGGGGCGGTCCGGTCGAAGTCAGACATGATCCAGGATCCCCTCTAGCCCACGGCCCATATAGGCCTCCTGCACCACGTCGGAGGCCATCACCTCCGTCGGCAGGCCATCGGCAGCCAGCGCGCCATTGTGCAGAACGATAATGCGGTCGGCTAGGGTTCGGATCACATCCATCTTATGCTCGACCAACAAGATGGTGCGGTCGGTCTGGCTTTTCAGATCCGCGATGAGATCCAGCACGACCGGCGCTTCGTCCACGCTCATCCCGGCTGTCGGCTCGTCAAACATATAGACAAGAGGATCGAGCGCGATCAGCAGAGCGACTTCCAGCTTGCGCTGATTGCCATGGGACAGCTCCGAAACCATCTGCTGACGCTCGTCCAGCAGGCGGACCTGGGCGAGAATGCTTTCGGCCTGATCAATCAGATCGGTGTGGCCTGTGACCATCGACCAAAGATTGAAGCCGCGCGCAGCCTTGGCCTGCACCACCAGCCGGACGTTTTCCAGCACAGTAAGGTCGGGAAACAGATTGGTCATCTGGAATGCGCGACCGATGCCTGCTTTGGTGCGGGCTGATACGGACTGCGTGCTGATATCCCGCCCCATCAGCGTGACGCGACCGGCGCTGGCGGGAATCTGTCCTGAAATCAGGTTGAAATAAGTGGTCTTCCCGGCGCCATTGGGGCCGACAATGGCCGTGAGTTCGCCCGGATGAAAGTCACAAGTCACAGCATCGACGGCCACATGTCCGCCAAAGCGTACGGTGAGATCGCTGGTGGACAGTAGAGGGGCGGGCATGGGTGCATCCATCTGAAACGGGGGCGGTGGCCGGGTGATCGTGGCGGGCCGCGCAATCCTGTGCGACGTGCCGGGCCCGGTGGCGGTCGCCCCGGACCCGGTCGCGTTGTGTGATCAGTTGCGGATCGGAATCGGCAGATCGTCGATGCTCAGCTCGCGAACCAGTTCCGGGATCGCCCATTCGACATCGTCGTCGACACGTAGTTTGAAGTGATACATGGATTGCAGCGCCTGATGATCCTCGGCCCGGAATTTCATGGTGCCCTTCGGGGTTTGCCATTCCATGCCTTCCATCGCCGCAATCAACGCCTCGGTGTCGGTGGATCCGGCCTTCTTGATCGCTTCCACCGCAGCGATGCCAGCGGCCATTCCGCCCGCGGTGAAGAAATCGGGCGGGCTGTCGAACCGTTCAAAATGGGTCTTCACCAGCCAGTCGTTCACCGGATTGTCAGGCAGTTCGTAGTAGTAATACGTGCCACCTTCCATACCTGCGAAATCCTTGAACCCTTTCAGGGCGGCGAGGATGTTTCCAACGCCGGCAAATTCGATCCCGAAGCGACCGGGATCCATTGCGTTGATCTTGGCCCATGGATTGCCACCACCGGCCCAGATGATGAAAAGCTTCTTCTCGCCCTCGAGATCTTTCATCGCGTTGAAAATGCGCTCGCCCGCAGCGGTAAAGTCGGTGGTGTCGGTTGGGGCGAATTCCTCATGGACAATTTGGTGGCCCTGAGCGGCCAGGGCTTCGCGGAAGGCTGCGATGCCGTCGCGGCCAAAGGCATAGTCCTGTGCCAGCGTCGCGATATGCACATTTTCACCGGCTAGGGCGATGGCGCTGGCCACCGCATCCTGCGAGGAATTGCGCGAGGTGCGGAAAATGTAACGGTTCCAATTCGCGCCCGTGATGGAATCGGCAACCGCCGGCTCCACGATCAGCAGTTTTTCGTATTCTTCGGCAACCGGCAGCATCGCCAGCGCAACGCCGGAGCTGACCGGCCCGATGGCCAAATCCACCTCGTCGTCGCCGTAGGCTTCTTCCAGAAGTGCCTTGCCATTCTCAGGCTTGAGCTGGGTGTCCTTTTCGATCACGACGATCTTTTCGCCGTTGATTTCCATAGTGCCGCCGGTGGCATATTCCAGACCCAGCATCAGCCCGTCATGGGATTGTTTGGCATAGGCCTCGAACGGGCCAGTCTTGCCGTAGACATGGGCGATTTTGATATCTGCAAAGGCGGCGGTGGCCAGCGCAGAGGTCAGCGTCAGTGCGGAGACCATCCCCGCAGCAAATGTGCGTTTCATCCTGTAGCTCCCTCGTGGCGCGCCAAGATGTTTGGCGCGGTCTCGCTCCTGTGGTGGCAGGCTAGCGGCGGGGTGTCAAACCGGTCAATTGCGCGGAAATACGTATTTTTTGGTCTCATTTTGTGAACGTGGCGTTCGGCGTCTATTTCGCAGACCATTCAGTGGCGAGGGCGCGGGCGTTATTGGCCAAGACCATCACGTCAATCCCAACTGCAAGGAACTGCGCGCCCATATCCAGATAGGCCTGTGTCGCCTCGGGGGCAGTGCCCAGAATGCCAGGCGCCCTTCCGGCAGCCTTGATCCGGGTCATGGCATCGGCGATCACTGCTCTGACCTCCGGGTGGGCGGAGTTGCCCTGATGTCCCATGTCAGTGGACAGTTCGGCAGGTCCTATGAAAATCCCGTCGACACCTTCGACCTCCAGAATGTCGTCGAGATTTTCGATGCCTTTACGGTTTTCGACCTGCAACAGGAGGCAGATTTCCTGATCGGCGGTTCGAGTATAGTCGCTGACAGAGCCGAACATCGACGCCCGCGCCGCAGTTGCGCCCACGCCACGGGTGCCGGTGGGCGGATAGTGGCAGGCTCGGACCAGCTCTCTGGCCTGTTCGGCAGTTTCGACGATAGGTATCAGGACCGTTTGCGCACCGGCGTCTAGAACCTGTTTGATAATCCATGTCTCTCCAACCGGAACGCGCACGACGGGATGACTCTTGGAGGCAGCCAGAGCCATCAGCTGATCACGAATGGACCGGATGTCGTTTGGCGCATGTTCACCGTCGATCACCAGCCAATCGAAGCCACAGGTTCCCATTACTTCGGCTACGGCACCCTCACCAAAGCTCATCCAGCACCCAATCTGGCGATCGCCCCGCGATAGAGCCTGTTTGAAGGTGTTTTTGGTGGCGGGCATTGGCAAATCTCCTGTTTGGGTCGGGTGGCGCGGGTTTGTTCTGGTCACCGGGCTTTCAGGGCGCGCGCAATCTCGGTGATAACCTCATGGGCGAGCATAACATCAGCTTCGGTTGTCTCAAACTGGCCGGCCTGGAACCGGATAACCAGCCTACCGTCGACGCGGGTCTGGGTCAGATAGATACGGCCATCGTCATTGATCGCGTTCACCAGTTGTAGATTGAGTTCATCCAGATCGTTAGCGCCCTGCGGGGCATAGCGGAACGACCAAAGCGACCACATTGGTGGTGTCACAATCTCGAAATCAGGCTCTAACTTGAGCTTATCGTGCAGCTGGTTGGACCAAATGATGTGGTTGCGCAGGCGCTGGCGCAGACCCTCCAGCCCGTAGGTGCGGATCAGGAACCAGATTTTCAGGGCCCGGAACCGGCGGCCCAGCGGCACCGACCATTCGGAATAGTTGATGATGCCGTCATGGCCGTGGGTCTTGAGGTATTCCGGGCTGATGGCGAGGGTTTGCACCAGATCGTCCGGGTTCCTCACAAAATGGGCGGAGCAGTCGAACTGCACGCCCAGCCATTTGTGCGGGTTGAAGACGATGCTGTCGGCGCGTTCGACGCCGGGCCAGTAGTGGCGGTATTCCGGGCAGATCATGGCGGAGCCGGCCCACGCGGCGTCCACATGGGTGTAGAGGCCGTATTTTTCGGCGACGTTCAGCACCTGATCCACCGGATCGGTGGCGCCAACGCCGGTGCCGCCCACGCAGAGAATGACGCCCGCTGGCTGGTGACCCGCGGCGAGGTCGGATTGGATCGCCGCCTCCAGCGCGTCCGGGTCCATCCCGCGCCAGTCGCCCTTGATGGGGATGCGGATCAGGTTCTGCTGGCCGATGCCCGCGACCCAGATGGCGCGGTCGATGGAGGTGTGGACTTCAGATGAACAGTAAATCCGGAGTGGCTTTTGGGCGAACAGGCCCTGCTGGTTGCCCTGCCATTTCAGCGCCTTTTCCCGCATGGTCAGCACGGCGGCGAGGGTGGCGGAGGAGGCCGAGTCCTGAATGACGCCCTGGAACTGGTCCGGCAGGTCCAGCGCCTGGCGCAGCCAGTCCATCATCCGCGTTTCCATCTCAGTTGCCGCCGGCGAGGTCTGCCACAGCATGCATTGCGGAGCGATGGCGGAGGCGAGGAACTCCGCCAGCACCGAGGGCGCGGCGGCGTTGGAGGTGAAATAGGCAAAGAAGCGCGGGTGCTGCCAATGAGTGATGCCGGGCATCACGATGTCTTCGAAATCGCGGAAGATCACCTCCATCCCCTCGCCATCCTCGGGCGGGGTTTGGGGCAGGGCGCTCAGCACCTCGCCGGGAGCCGTCTGCGCTCGCACCGGGCGGTCGCCGACGGTCAGGTGATAGTCCTGTGCCCAGTCCGCAACCTTGCGGCCCCAGTGAGAAAAATCATTCCAGTTCATCGTGTCGTCCTTGGGCTTGGCATCCGGCTACCTTAGATGAGCATATAATTAACATGTGCATTAATACCTGTCCACATGCTCGATCGTATCCGATGTCAGAGATCCGCTCAGCGTCATTCCGCCAATACAGGTATAGACCCGGTCGATTTAGATTGCCCAGCAGCGTAAGTGCTAGTCACTCCGGGTACTGAGGATTTGCCTTTGCGCCCCTAGACAGCGATAATCTGGCATGACCAAGCAGTTACCAAGCACAGACCGATCCTTGCCCATTGCCCTGCTGCGCGCGCGTGAGCGCGTGATGGGCCCTATTCGCGCGTTGCTGAGCGACGCGGGGCTGACCGAACAGCAATGGCGCGTGTTGCGGGTCGTTCAGGAAACAGGTGACATTGATCCGACGCAAATTTCCGAGCGCGCGTGCCTGCTGCTTCCCAGCTTGACCCGCATCCTGCAGAAGCTGGAGGATAAGGGGCTGATCCAACGGGCAAAGGATCAGATGGATCGCCGCCGCCAGATTGTCAGTATTACCGAAGCGGGCGAACAGGTGATTGACGACAACTTGCAGGCCAGTCTCGCCGTGATCGAACGGACCCGCGCGCAGATGGGGAATGAGCGTTACGAGGCGCTTCTGGATCTGCTGAACGAACTGCACCAGCTGGAAGAGTAGCCGCAACAGGTGTCCCTAACGGGCGGGCAGAAGCATGATCTGAATATCCGCCACATTGGTGCCGGTTCCGCTGGTTACAAACAGATCATCCGCAACTCTGAGCGCCCGGTTGCTGTCGTTGTTCCTGAGCAAGGCCATCGGGTCGCCCCCCTTGTCCAGAATGCGCTGCCACGTGCCCCCATCGACAATGCCTCCTGCCGCATCCGTCGGACCGTCCCGCCCATCGGTGCCCGCTGACAGGAAAGCCCAGCTTCCGCTCAGCGTTTGGCGGCCTAAGCGCGCCACATGGAGCGCCAGTTCCTGATTGCGTCCACCGCGGCCTGTTCCGGTCAGATTTACCGTTGTTTCCCCGCCGAAGATCAGCGCGACCGGGTGGTTTGAAACCCGTGCCTGGGTTGCGGAGATAATCCGTGCCGCGGCGGCCTCCACATCTCCGGTCAGGGCATAATCAACGATATCGGTAGACCAGCCCTTGCGTGCGGCCAGTTCCTTCATGGCGATCAGGCTGTGACGGTTAGACCCGATCAGATGTGCAATGACGGACCCTGTATCAAGGAGGGTTTGTGCAGGGTCATCCTGTGCGGACAAATGGGCATGAACAGCGCCCGGAAGCGAGGCCCAAAGGTCATGCGCTACAAGACAGTCGCGCGCCATGGTGCGCGATCCCAGCGGTGCCACCGTCGGACCCGAGGCTATCGCGCGCAGATCATCACCGATCACATCCGACAGAATATAGCTGCAGACCGGTGCGGGGTAGGCGGAGCGCAGGAGGCCACCTCCCTTCAGCTCAGAGAGTTGCTGACGGATCAGATTCATCTGCATGATGTCCAGTCCGGCTCCCAAAAGGAGATCGGTGACTGCGGTTTTATGGGCAAGTGTAAGCCCTGCAGCCGGCGCCACGGCGAGGGCAGAACCACCACCGGAAATCAGCGCCACCACACTGTCATTGGCAGTCAGGTCGCCGACGGCCTGACGCAGGACGGCGCCAGCCGCGAGGCTCATGTCATTGGGCACCGGATGGTCACCGGCCAGGACACTGGCTCCGGGGATCTCGGCAAGGTTCTCCGGGTTGGTGACGGCGACCGCCCTGTCGGATGGCGGGAGCATCCGCATGGCCTGTCGCATCATGGGAACGGCGGCCTTCCCCAGTGCGATAAGGATCAGGCGTCCGCCGGGGCGCGGCAGGGGTGGGGGATGCTGTCGCAAGCTTTCCGCCAAGGCCATTGCAGGGTCGGCTCGGGCGATGGCGGCGGCAAACAGATCGCCGAGGGTGCTTCGCAGGTCAGCCATGCTGGACACCGGGGGTATTCGTTGGCCTGTGGCGGGCCTGCCTGCGCGGCCCATGCGGCGTAATGGTGTCGAGAGACAGGGTGTGGTCCATGTTGCGCATCCGGTGCCGCAGCATTTGGCGGGTGAGACGGGCCAGATCGCCCTGGTGCTCGGGGTGTTCCGCGACATTGACCCTTTCGCCCTCGGCGGTGTGGTCAAACAGCAGTGGCGGCAGGTCAGCGGCAAATTCAACCAATGTAAACCGCGCGTCCCGTAGAATAGCGAGGCAGGAATTGCTAGCATCGGTTCCCAGATGGTGTTGCCAGATACTGGGGCGTTCTGGCTCGCCAAAGTCCAGTTCCGAATAGCTGTAGCTGCGCCAGTCGTCTGGTGTTTCCCCGGAAACCAGTGGGAGCAAAGACCGCCCATCCATTGAGTTGGGGACCGCCTGACCGACCCAGTCGAGAATAGTCGGGGCCAGGTCGATCGACTCCGTGATGTCTTGCACGACCGCTCCGGCGCGTATGGCGTTGCCCGGTTGGCGAATGATCAACGGGGTATGATAGGCGGCATCATAGACAGAGAATTTGCCCCAGCTGTGCCGGTCACCCAGCATTTCCCCATGATCGGCGCTGAGCACGACAAGTGTATTCTCCAATTGGTCGCTGTCCTGCAGATATTGCATGACCCGGCCAATATGAGCGTCGACCTCGCTGGCGAGGCCTAGGTAGATCGCCCGCAGCGTCTGGATTACCGGGTCGCTGGGGTCCAGATCCGGAAAACCCTCGACAAAGGAGGCGGGAGACGCAGCGCGGGTGGTCGGGTCGAAAAACGGATGGACCGCGCGTTCGTCCTCTACAGTGGCGAGGCGCTGCGGCAGCGGCAGGCTGGCGGGATCGTACATCCGGTTGTAAGGCGCAGGCGCGACCAGCGGCGGATGCGGGCGGATATAGGTGAGATGTGCGAACCAGCTCTGATCGCGGTAGCCAGGCATTGTCGCCAGAAACCGATCGGTGAGAAAGGCGGTATCGCTATCCTCGGCCCGGTACACAGCGGGGTCGTTCAGTCTAGGAGCGCCCCCGGTTGGCGATACCGGTTTGTAGATGTCCCAGTAGCGATCGAAGGTATAGCCCTTGTTCAGCAGATGCGCGCGCCATGGATGCGACATCTCCATCCGCATTTCCAGCATCTCGTGGAAACCGGCCATCGGGTATTCGTAGGTCTGCATCGCGGGGTCGCCGGGGTGGTAGATGCGCGGGTCGTGCGAGGTGTCGGTATAGCCAAACAGCATCGGCAGATAACCCGCCTTGCGCATCTCAGACGCGAGGTTTGGTGTGTCATGCCGGAGCGGTGTCCCGTTGCGAACGGATCGGTGGTTCATCGCATACTGGCCAGTCAGGATCGAGGCCCGAGACGGTCCGCAGGGATTCACGACCGTATAGTTTCTCTGGAAGGTAACGGCATCCGCCATTAAGGCGCGCAGGTTTGGCAGCGCAACGTGCTCGGCCAGGGCTCCAAACAGGCAATCCGCCCGCATCTGATCGATCAGGATAAACAGGACATTCCTGCGCTGGTCTGAAGCTTGGCTCATGTGGAATTTCCTTGCCGCAATTGCGGCCAGATAAGCCTGAAATCACGAGTATGGCAAAGGGTTTCCCTGCCATCACATTGTTGAATTTGACCGTTTGTGTGGAATTTTGTGTTTTTATGTTTGATTTTTTCGGCATCCCTGTGGTTCACTCTCCAGCGAAATCTCACTCCTTACCAAGGCTGCCTATTGCCCGAAGACCAGAAAATCTCGCACCGCGAATTGGAGCTGCTGGAGGCCTTGCGCCGTCTGGGCGGATCGGCACGCAGCGGCGAGATGGCCAAGGTTCTGAAGGTGTCGGAGGAAACCGTGCGTCGGACCATCAAGGCGCTCGCGAAACAGGGACTGGTGCAGCGAGTGCACGGAGGCGCCTACCTGGCGGGACCAGATGCGGCGGATAGTTTCTTCCGGCGGATCTCGAAATATACGGCGGAAAAGCAAAGAATCGCTGCCAGGGCACTGGACCACGTTACCGACGGGATGGCGGTTTTTCTCGATGTCGGCTCCACCACCGCTTTTGTCGCCAAGGCGCTGCGTAGTCGCGCCGGTCTGACGGTGGTCACGAATTCCATTGGTGTGGCGCAGACGCTGGCCAATCATAACGGCAACAGGGTGCATTTCCTCGGCGGCGAAATACAGAGCAACGAACGCGGTACATTTGGACATGTCGCTGAACAGCAGGTCCAGGAGTTCGCGCTGGATGTGGCGGTGTTGTCGGCAGATGCGTTTTCTGCCAAACACGGCGCGCTTTACCAAAGTGCTACAGAAGCACAGCTGGCAGCTGTGGTGGCGCAGGTTGCCGAATGGACCATGCTGGTGGTCGCGCACCCGAAATTCGAAGGCACTGCGCCGCATCGCGGTCCGCAACCGGAACTGCTGGATCTGTTGTTGACCGATATCATGCCTGCCCGCAAATACCGCCGTGCATTGGAACTCTGGGAGATTGACCTTGAACTGGCGCCTGGTTCGAACAGCCCGGAAACAGAAGGGGGCGAGAGCAAGATCAGGAAGGGATAACCTGATTGGCGGAAGCGCCCGGAGGGCTGCGCAGCTGGGGTTTCCCATCGCGCCAAGAAAAGAGCGGTAACGTCACGACGCTGCCCAACAAAAGGACAAGACATAACTCTATGGCCATATTGAGCTTTCTGACCAGCCTTGCCGGTGCCGTCATGTTGCTGCTGTTTGCGGTACGGATGGTGCGGACCGGTATTGAACGCAGCTACGG
The DNA here is from genome assembly GCF_048056635.1 of Phaeobacter sp. JH20_08. Taxonomy (NCBI): domain Bacteria; kingdom Pseudomonadati; phylum Pseudomonadota; class Alphaproteobacteria; order Rhodobacterales; family Roseobacteraceae; genus Phaeobacter; species Phaeobacter sp. JH20_08. The sequence goes on from NZ_JAYMVV010000010.1 coordinate 129,745, forward strand.
CGCGACGTTCCAGCGGCTATTGACCGGGCAGCGCAGCCTTGTGCAGGCCAGCTTCGTGGGGATTGGCATGGCCATCGTCCTGCAAAGCTCTGCCGCGGTTGCCCTGCTGACCTCGGGATTTGCGGCAAGCGGTTTGCTGTCCTTTGCCTCTGGTCTGGCGATTGTTTTGGGTGGCGACCTTGGATCGGCGCTTATCATTCAGCTCTTGTCGTTCCAGCTCGACTGGCTGGTGCCCGTGCTGCTGGCTGTCGGTGGCTATCTTTTCGTCAAGGTCGAGGCGAAGAAGGCCCGGCAAATGGGGCGCATTCTGATGGGGATCGCCTTTATTCTGATTTCGCTGCGGTTCCTGCGCGAGGCTATGGACCCCATCCGGGAGAGCGCGTTCCTACCGGCAATCGCGGAATACCTCGCCCGGGATTACATCACGGCGTTTCTCGTGGGCGCTGCGCTGGCGTTTGTCATGCATTCTTCGGTGGCGGCCATCCTCATGTGCGTCACCCTCGTTCAGATCGATGCGATCCCTTTCGCGGCCGGGTTGTCCCTGGTCCTGGGGGCCAATTTCGGCTCGGCCTTCATTCCGGTCTGGCTGAGCCGAGGGATGCCTGCGCCAGGGCGGCGTGTGCCGCTTGCGAATTTGGGACTGCGTGGAACCTGGGCAGTGATCTGCGTCTTTGGCGCCAATATCGCTTTGCGGGCGGGTGTTCTGGGCGCACCTGAGGGCGGCCAGATGCTGGTCTATGCGCATCTTCTGTTCAACACATCGCTGTTGATCCTGGCGCTGCCGTTCTGCGGAATGCTGCATGGTGTCATGACCAGCCTGATACCAAACCCGACCCCTCTGCAGGGCAACACGCACGGGCTGCCGGTGAGCGTATTGAACACAGATGATTACCGGCAACCCAATCAGGCGATCAGCAGCCTGAAACGCGAACTGCTGCGGATGTCGGATCTGGTCGGTGCGATGTTCCGACCAATTCCCGATCTTTATCAGCACGGCGACCGTGCCCAGATCAAGGCGGTGCAGGCTCTGGATCGGGAAGTGAACAGCTGCCTGTCGGGTATCCGAAGCTACGTGGCTGGCATGCCAAGCGAAGGGTTCGGCAAAGAAAATGCCAAGGTTGCCCGAGATCTGGTTGAATATGCCATCCGGCTGGAGACGGCCGGCGACGTGGTGGATGAACGGCTCGCCGTCCTAGCTGCGTCCATGCACAAGAAGGGGGTGCGGTTCTCAAAAGAAGGCTGGGCAGAAATCACCCGTATGCACGAGGTGATCGTCGCCAATATGCAGCTTGCATCGAATGTGCTGATCTCGGACGATCTGGAAAGCGCACGCTTGCTGAGCCTTGAGAAAACCGAGGTCAAGCGGATGGAACGTGACAGCCGTAAGCGCCATCTGCGCCGATTGCAGCGCGGCGCTGCGGAAAGTTTCGAGAGCTCGGATATCCATCTCGAGACATTGCGCGCGCTGCGGGAATTCAACAGCCATATCGCCGCCATCGCCTATCCGATCCTATACCGCAACGGGCAGCTGCTGGAGACCCGTTTGATCCAGGATATGCCTGCGGACGAAATGGACTGATGTGTGTTCTGGAAGCCCGCTAGCTGTGAAAGCCTGATATGACGCCATTTGTGATTGCCATCATTCTGTCGGCCGCGTTGCTGCACGCGATCTGGAATGCCATTGTAAAGACGGCGATCGACAGGACCACGACGCTGGGTCTGGTGGCTTTGGGGCACGTCATCCCCGGGGCGGTCATGGTGGCCACGCTACCTTTGCCGGATGTGGCAAGCCTGCCCTACATCGGCGTGTCGACGGTGGTGCATTTTGGGTATTTCTACATGCTCGGTCGCGCGTATCATCACGGCGACCTGAGCGTGGTCTATCCCATTGCGCGCGGCATTGTCCCAGCGTTGGTTTCGCTCTGGGCGATGATCTTTGTCGGGGAAATCCTGCCGGTGCAGGCCTGGGTGGGAATCGCGCTCATTGCTGGGGGGATTCAGCTCAGCAGTTGGAAGGCGCTGCGATCAGGGGTCGGGCAGAGCGCTTTGTGGTACGCGCTGGGCACCGGTTTTTTCATCTCACTATATTCGCTGGTTGACGGCATTGGCGTGCGTCTGTCTGGCAACACGGTCAGCTACTGGGCTTGGGGCGCGTTTCTCCATGTCTTTGTCGCGGCGTTTGTTCTTCTGCGGAAACGTGCAACACTGCCCGATGTGCCTGTCGGGGTCTGGGCTTTGGGGATCGCCGGCGGTCTGGTATCTATGTGCGCCTACGGGTTGGTTCTCTTTGCCAAGAACTTTGCGCCGCTGGGGGCTGTATCTGCCCTGCGGGAAACGTCGGTTATCTTTGCCGCGCTGATCGGGTTTCTGATCCTGAAAGAGGGCAACTGGAAACGGCGTCTTGGGGCGGCTGTGCTCATGGCGGCGGGGGTAGCGCTCATCGGCATGGCGGTTTGAGGGTTTCGGCGATTTTGTGAACACTTCCACAGTGTTGCATCGTTGACGTGAGAGGCGCCAAAGGCGCAGACTGACTGCGGTGGAACCATGTGGGAGTCGGCGTCTTCGCTGACAAACGCGCATAAGTTTCGTTCCGAATGTCTAGGGATGGAACTGAAACTGGCACCATAAATACGCCTGTAGGGCCTCTTCTGGCCTTATCGAATTCTGAATCTGTCACTGTAGCAATCGGAGTGTGTTTCGCAGAGTTCCACTACCAAAAAAGAAAAACAAAAGACCAACAGATCCATAGGGAGAAAAAGAATATGACTGCAAAGTCCAATGTAACCCGCCGCTCGATTCTGAAGAGCGCTGGTGCGGCAGCCCTGGCAGCGCCGCTCTATTCCAAGAGCGCACTGGCCTCCTCCGGCGAGATCAACATTCTGATGTGGTCCGACTATCTGCCACCTGAGTTCATCGCCGGGTTCGAGGGTAAGACCGGGATCAAGGTGAACTACACAGGTATCGGGTCGAACGAAGAAATCATCAACAAGATGAAAGCCACGAAGGGGCAAGGCTTCGACATCGTTTCGCCAACCAACAACCGCTCCTTGCAATGGGGGCCACTGGAACTTCTGAAGCCGTTTGATCTCAATAAGGTAAATGTTGACGCGGTGAACCCGGCGATGGCGAAGATTGGTACAGATGCCTGGAACTTTGGCGACAATGGCGCCCATTGGCTGCCGCATATCTGGGGCACTGAGGGAATTGCCTACCGGACTGACAAGTGGCTGCCATCCGGCGATGCGCCGTCTTACGGCGATGTCTGGAGTGAAGAAAACGCAGGCAAGACCATGGGCCGTGCCCATTCCATGATGCTGGGTGCGGGGCTCTACATGGAGGCCGCCGGCGAAATGGAACCTGGCTCGATCTGGGCGGCATATGAAGATGAAGACACCATGCGCAAGGTCTGGGGGCAGGTCACCGACTGGTGTGTGGCGCGCAAAAACCGGATCAAGCTGATCTGGAACGATGCGGATACCCAGAAAAACGGCCTGCTGAACGAAGGTGTCGTTGTCGGGCAGACCTGGGATGGACCGCCGCTTGCGCTGAAATCCGCAGGTGAGCCTGTTCATTATCAGGCACCGGTCGAGGGGGCGATGGCCTGGGTTGATGGCATGTCGATGCCAGTCGGCGCCCAGAACGAAGAGCAGGTCTATGCCTTTATCGACTATGCTTACCAGCAGGAACCTGCGGGCAAGGCAATCGACAGCCATGGGTACAATTCGCCCGTGCTGAAAGCGGATGATTACTCCGGCGATGTCTATAAGAAGAACTTTGCCGAAGCCTATCCCGGCAACAGCCTTGCCAATCTCAACCCATGGCCGGCTGAAGCCCCCTGGTACGCAGACGTACGGACCGAATTCGTCAACAAGTTCAAGAGCGCCTGATCACCTGATCGGGCAAGTACATCTGGCTCCCGTTTCGGCGGGGGCCAGCCACACGCCTGAGGGCGTAAATTCAACATATCATCAACCGGATGCTATCTGCATCGGCCGGGGGTTCGCCTCCGAACGGACGGTTGCACCGAGGGAGAGGCCACATGAGTGCTGGGGTAGGCGTAGATCTTGAAAACCTCTGGATCCGCTTTGGAGATTTCGTCGCCGTGCGCGACGCAAATGTCAAAATCAACGGAGGCGATTTCTTTTCGTTCCTGGGCCCGTCTGGCTGTGGCAAGACGACAATCTTGCGCGCGGTTTCCGGTTTCCTGGAGCCAAGCGAAGGGAACGTCTTGATTGGCGGCAACAACATGCGCGGGATTGGCCCGAACAAGCGCCCGACCGCGCTGATCTTTCAGAACCTTGCGCTGTTCCCGCTGATGAAGGTTTGGGAAAACATCACCTTCTCCATGGAGATCAACGGCGCGTCGGCAAAGGATCGGCGCAAGCGCGCGGATGAGCTTCTGGACATGATTGCACTGCCGGGGCAGGGGGACAAACTGCCGTCGGAACTGTCTGGCGGTCAGCGTCAGCGGGTTGCCATCGCGCGCGCGCTCTGCGCTGAGCCGGATGTGCTCCTGCTGGATGAACCGCTGTCGGCACTTGATCTGAAGTTGCGTCAGCACATGCGGACCGAGCTGCGCGAAATTCAGCAGCGGGTCGGCATTACGTTTATCTATATCACCCACGATCAGGGCGAGGCGCTGACCATGTCCGACAATATCGCCGTCATGCGCGCCGGCGTGATCGACCAGATCGGCAACGGCAAGGCGGTCTATAACGATCCTGCAACGGCCTTTGCCGCATCCTTTGTCGGGGAGAACAACGTGTTCCGCGGCAAGGTGAAGCGGGTAATGGGGAATGAAGCGCTCATAGCGACGAACCGGTCCGGTAATCTTGTCGCGCGGATATCTTCTGCCAATCAGGGGAAGATGAAAGAGGGCGATGATGCGATGATGTTTATTCGCCCCGAAGCTTTTGCCTTGGCGCCGCAAGGGGCCACCGGTGATCATTTTGTGACCGCCAAGGTCAACCACGAGGAATTTGAAGGCAATGCCTTCAACATCTTCATGGAGGGAGACGGCGGTAAGGAGCTGAAGGTTTCCATCCCGAACCTTGGTCAGTCATTCGACGATCACACAGGTCAAAACATCACCCTGGAATACGAGACGAAGAATGCCGTCGTCGTGCCCGCGGGTGAGCTGGCCGCAGAATAAGGAGGGCCAGATCATGCCAAGATTCCTAAGGGAATTCTTTAATCGCAACGGCTACGGACTGGGTTCGTTGATGCTTGGTCTCGTCCTGTTTTGGACTATCGGCCTCATCATTCTGCCGCAGCTGTCGATGCTCGACTTTTCATTCCGACCGAACCTGCCTCCACCAGAGATCGGCGGGCCGAAGGACGTCTATACGCTGGAGAACTACAAATATCTGGTCTTTGGCCCCGAGGGCGGTAGCCAAGACTACAATGCAGTTGATCTGCGGGTATTCTTCCGCACGCTCGTCGCTGCGGTCTGTGTCACGGTGTTCAACCTGATCCTTTGCTATCCGATCGCCTATTATCTCGCGCAGACCAAGGGCAATCACATCCGTATTTTTGCCCTGATGCTGATCATCCCCTATTGGATCAATGAAATCCTGCGGGCCTTTGCCCTGCGCATCATTTTCGGGGAAAGCGGTGTTCTGAACACGGCCCTCGTCGGGATGGGGGTTTTCGATACGCCGTTTGATTTCATTCGCAATGATATCGCGCTCTATGCAGGGCTTGGCTATGCCTACATCCTGTTGATGATCTTTCCGATCTATAACGTGATCGAAAGCCTGGATCGCAACCAGATCGAGGCCGCTCGAGACATGGGGGCCAGCTGGGCCAAGATCCACCAACGCGTTGTAATCCCCTATGCCAAACCAGGTATCAGCTCGGGGTGCACCATGGTGTTCATGCTCTCGGCGGGCGCTCTGGCGGCGCCGCAGATCCTGGGTGGCCCCTCGTCCTTGTGGTTCACGCAGTTGATCTACCAGCAGTTCAATGACAACTCCGACTGGCCGCAGGGTGCTGCCTATGCGGTGGTACTGCTTGTGACCTGTATCCTGTTGGTTCTGGCCGTCATGCGCCTGTTCAAGGTGAATATGGGAGATATCGGCAAATGAAGAATTTCTCCTTTCTGCGCCTGAGCGTCTGGTTCTATCTGGCGATATTCTTCGCCTATCTTCTGGGGCCGCTGGTGATCATGTCGGTCACCGCCTTCAACTCGCCGGGCTTTCCGCAAGCCACGCCATGGGAGTGCCTGACATTCGAATGGTTCTCTGCCCTGTTCCAGGACGAGCGCATTCTGAATGGCATCTGGAATTCTATTCTGGTGGGCGCGGGCACGGTGGTGCTGTCGGTGGCAATGGGTCTGGCGGGCGCTTTGATGCTAACGCAGATCTGGCCGAAGCTCCGGGCGACCTATTACACCGTCATCATCGCACCGATCCTGATACCGGGCGTGGTGATCGGTATTTCGACGCTGGTGTTCTGGGATCGTATCAACCGTATGGTTGGTCTGGGGGCGGATAGTTTCCTGTCCAATGGGCTGTTCTTGACCATCATCGGCCAATCCACCTTCATCGCCAGCTATTGTATGCTGGTGCTGGTGGCGCGTCTGCAGCGTTACGACATCGCGCTGACTGAGGCGGCGCTTGACCTCGGGGCGACCCATGCGCAGGCGTTCCGCAAGGTTCTGTTGCCATTCATGAAACCGGCAATTGCGTCGGCGGCGGTTCTTGCCTTCCTTGCTAGTTTTGAGAACTACAACACCACTACTTTCACCTTCGGCGAATACCCGACCCTGACAATCGAACTGGCGCAAAAGGTGCGCTACGGTATCACTCCGGCGATCTCTGCTCTGGCATTTATCATCGTTGTGCTGACGGTTTTTGCGGCGCTGTTCAACGAGGCAACAATCCGTCGGCGTGAGTTGGTCGCGGCGGCCCGCAAGGACGCGACGGTAGAAGAGCTGGAAAGTGGCCGACTTCGGCTGCCGGGGTTCCTCAGTTCGAACTGGGCGGCTGTTGGGCTAGTTGGGGTTGCCTGCTTCACCATTGTGATTGTCGGCACGGCGACTGTTTACAGCCCAGCCCAATGTATCGCCGAAGTGAAGGAGCAGAAACGGCTGGAAACCGAGCTGCGTATTCAGCAATTGCGTCAGCGCCGTGCCGAAGACGCTGCTCGCCGAGCAGCTGAAGAAGCCGAAAACGGGAGCTCTGATGCCGGAGACCCAACATCTGAGCCATCTGGCAGCGGTGGTAATAGCTCTGGGTTTGGCGGGGTATTTGACCCCAATGCTCTGGGTGGCGGAGACAGCGCTGCCCCTGAAGGCGAAGACGAAAGCTCGGCACCGGCAAGCGGCGGAAACTCCGCCTTCGGTGGCGCGTTCGATCCCAATGCGCTCTCGGGTGAAAGCACGTCTGACGGCAACTGAGCAACTCTGCGTGTAAAACGACAAAGCCCTGCCCAAGGTTCTCTCTTGGGCAGGGCTTATTTCATGCCAGACCAGTCCAGGCTGGTGACAGATCAATCTGGTTCCTCGAGCCCGTGAGCGGGGTAGGCCGCGATTTGCCCGATCCCGCAGGCCGGTTGTCATGCGGTCCGCAGGTCAGCTGAGATGCGCCCGGGCTGCAACTGTTGGCCGGACCGGCGCCTGAACGGATCCAAATCGACGTAGTTTGTGCCACCCCGTCAACCGCCCTGTCAGGATCCGCCACAGCGAGCGATAGACATTGATGATCAGCAATTGGCGATAAATGAAGCGGTTCAACAGCAACAGCAGCACCATGGCACGCGGGGTCGATGGCTCGGACCGTACGGCATAATCAGCCATGATCATTTCAAGCAGCGGTAGCGCAAGGAAAATGGCGAGCACGGCATAATCACGAACGGTGAAGGCGTCAAAGTTGGTGCCGTCAAAGCTGGACACGAACCGCACCAACATGAGCACCAGCAACAGGTCGATGATCGGGCCAAGAAGCGGCATGATCACTCCGAAGACAACCAGATCCGTAAGCCCGACCAAGCCGACAGCATGGCCCTGACGGATGGTGCCGCGATGTTTCCATGCGGATTGCAGGATCCCGATCGACCAGCGCATCCGCTGTTTCATCAGCGTTCCGACGGATGCGGGCGCCTCGGTGTAGGCATATGCACGCTCCGCGGCACGGACCTCATACCCCTTTTCGAGGAGTGAGATGGTCAGATCGGTGTCTTCTGCCAGCGTCTGGCTGCTGTAGTAGCCACATTTGCGCACAGCGTCGGTTCGCCAGGCGCCAAATGCACCGGGTACAACCATGATCGCATTGATCGTTTCATAGGCGCGGCGGTCGATGTTCTGGGCGACCGTATACTCAAGCTTTTCCAGCTTTGTCAGAAGGTTGTTAGAGTTGCCGACCATGATTTTGCCAGCCACTGCACCAACGTTGGGGTTGCGCAAGGGCTGCATCAGACGGCGGATAGCATCCGGCGCGACGATGGTATCGGCATCAATCGCAACGACAAAGTCGGTGGTGACATGCGAGAAGGCGAGATTGGATGCTTTCCACTTGCCGCCATTGGGCTGACGCAGGATCTGTACCTTCGGGTTGCCTTTGTAAGTCTTTGTCACCAGCTCATAGGTGGAGTCCGTCGACCCGTCATCCACCACCAGCACTGATAGGTTGGGGTAGTCTGACTCCAGCACGCTGTAGATCGTCTTCAGGATGCTATTCTCTTCGTTATAGGCTGGGATCACCACCGTCACCGGGGCGGAAAAATCACCTGTCCGGTGGCGTAGATCCGTGCGGTCCGCACGGCGGGACCGGATCGCCATTATAAACAGGACAAGAGCGCGGATGACCCCGAGAAGCACTGCAAATGGAACCACAAATGCCACCCACGTGGCGCTGTTGCCCACACCTGTAAAGGCCAGCGCTTCGAAGGGTTCAAGGCTGGCGACCTGCCGCGTCTCGTAGGGGCTTCCAAACCCGGCCATTGCCTGTTCTAGCGTCAGAAACTGATAGCCGCGCGCTTTCAGCTCGGGCAGCAACAGGCGTAGGGCGCTGATGGTACTGCTGCGCGGACCTCCGCCATCGTGCATGAGCAGCACCTGACCGCTGCCGTCCAAGGCTCCCAGAGTGTAGTCTACCAGTTGCTTCGGGCTCAGGCTGCGCCAATCCGGTGGCACGATATCGGCACCCAGGAGGTGATAACGTTGATCGATAATGGTCTTCAGCCGCCTCGCCAGATCGCCCTCCAGCGGTCCGGGACCACGCATATAGGGCGCGCGGAAAACAACTGGTGTGCGGCCGGTCAGCCAGGAAAAGATCCTTGACTGCAAAGCCAGTTCAACCTGCACCCGCGCAGGGGAGGCGCGATTGAGCTGCGGGTGAGAGAAGGTGTGCAGCCCGAAGTCGAATTCGGCTTCGGCGAGTGCGTTGACGACGTTCTTTTGCTCAAACATCTGATTGCCGACCATGAAGAACGTCGCAGGGACGTTGGCGGCATTCAGGATATCGAGGATCTCCTGCGTGTGGTCCTGCGACGGCCCGTCATCAAAGGTCAGGAGAATGGATTTGTCTGGCAAGACCCCGTAGCGGTCCGCGATGACCGGCAAGGGCAGCGGATCGGTGATCGCATCGGTGACCATGAGCGTTTCGGAATCGCGGGTCACGTGGCGACGGCCGACGACTTCGGTTTCGCTGAACCGCAGAAATGGGCCGGTGCCACGATACGAGACAAAGCTGTTCAGATCGATATCACGCAATGTGGCAAAGGCTTCGTCCGACAGGATATCTTCCTGGGCGAGCAGAGGCCAAATGGAGGGATCCTCTTGCCCCAGCCCCCAGATCGCAACACCGTCGATGCCAGCTTCTGCGACACTCAGCAACTGGCTGTAGTGGCTTACGGCATCCAGATACCAGATCATGTTTCGCTCGCCACCAGCGTCCATATAGGAGATCAGCCCATGACCTTTTTCGGGTGCATAGCCCGCGAAGGCGCCATATTGGTCGGCCTGGGACATTGCATCTGCATAGCTGATAAACTCCGGCGCACTCGTGCCAGTGGTCCAGTGCACACCACCAGCCGCGAGACCAATCACCAGTTTATCCTGAGGGATAGTGGTGCGCGCACGTTCGAGAACGGACTGGAACCAATCAAGCGGAGCTGGCGATTCTTCGTAGATCCCGAGACGGTAGCTGTTCTGAATGGCGGGCAGGATCACCCGCTCGGGCAATGCGCTGCCATAGCCAAGGGTTTCGATCTGGTCTGGCGCGATAACTGCACAGGTTTCCAAGTTTGCTGCCGCGAAGTCCCCTTTCACACCATCGAGATGGATTAGAGCCTTTTGCAGGTTTTGCACCTCAAGCCGGCGCATATCAAAACACAGACCGGACCATCCCTGCCGCGCCGCAAGCGCTGCGGTATTAGACCAGTGACCAGACGCCTCGCTGCTGAGCGCGCTGGCCTGCACATGGATCAGCGGCTGGATCGGACTATCGCCAAAAGGGTTGGTCCGCACGACATAGGGCGTACTAAAATCCTGATTGCCGGACTGCAACCAGTCGACACCTTTGTCGCTGATGATCAGCCATTCGGGGACAAACACATTGATCGTGTTGCAGGTCCGCTGGACGGAGTTGGAAACGTCTTCGAGGTCCGCCGTGACAAAAGCGTATACTTTCGAGGGGTTATTGCTCGCACTGCGTGCCGTGCCTGTTTGGGTTTCGCAGGAACTGCCGCCCGCAATATCCGCGCTGGCGTAATCGCGGTCGAGCTGATCATTGCCCCCATCGCCTTCCAGATTGTCACTCTGCGGCAGGAAACGGCGCCAATCTTGGCTGATGTTATCCGCAGGCGCGCTGTTCTGAAACAATGGTCGCGCCAATTTGAACTCGGTGATCACATTCTGTGTCACGGCAATGATCATCGCCGCCGCCAGGGCGAGCGCAATCACAAACAACAGGACCGCCAGAAACGGCCGGGTTGCGTTGCCAGCTTTGAAGATCTGCTTCTCCGCGTCGGTCGAGAGAGCCATCTCGGCCGGCAGAATCTCAGTCGGAAATGTCTTGTGACGACGCGTTGAAGCAGCAGGAGCCTTAGCTCTGCTTTTCTTTGGCCCTGGCGTCGGCCGATTATCAGTCGTCGTGTACATCACATGCCAACCCGTTCAAATAACGTGTTACTTTTTCAATTACTCGTTTGGGGGGCAGGCGATTTTCGCCAGTCGTGCTTTCGCGCGAACCATTTCGATTCCGCGTCCGCTAATTAAGTTTTTAACAAAGTCCTAACGATAATTCAAGATGGGCATCGCGGCTCGTTCAAGTTATGGTAAACAGCGCCGAAACCAGAAAGTTGGACAGGGTAATGCGGTGGAAACGTCGGGAGTTTCTGGGGTTGGCCTCAGGTGGCCTGATAGGTGCAGCATGGCCGGCTGAAGCGCAGACAGATCACGCAGAGGGAATTCGGGCGTTTTCCATACTGCTGACAGGTGTGCATCCATCCCTGCCCGAGAACGCACTTGGCTCGCTGATCTTTGCGTTCCTGTCGCAAGGCGTTGCTTTGGCGGTTGAAGTTGAGTTCGATGACTTCGCCAGACACAGCCCGGATGCCGTTCATCCGGTCTTGTCGATGCTGAGTGACACGGCATCCAAAAACCGGACATTCGTCGAGATTGTCCCTGCCACGCGCGATCTCATGCAGAAGACGGGATATTTCAAGGCACGAGCACTCTGGAGCCTGCGATCACAGATTGATCGGCTTTTGCCGGGGTCGATGGCGGCGGCGGCCCAGCCTGCGCATTTTTCGACCGTATCCACAAATGGCATGGAGGGCGACCTGAGGCAGGATGGCTTGCGGACCGGAGGGTGCACGACCGTGATATACGATGCGGTTGCTGATGCCGAACGCGAGGCGCTGCTTGGGCCGGCCGCAGTTCTGATGTTACCGCTCAAGGCGCGTCTTGATCTGAGATCAGCCCAGCAGAAGATGACATCCGGGCTTTTCTCCCAATTGGGGGACGGGACGGTGCTGGCCATTGATGTGGCGGAACTGCCGATTGATCCGGCACGCGCTTATGAGGTCGGTCAACGTATCGCCGCGAGTGTCAATCGCGCGCGTCTTTCAGGGTATCTTCTGTCGGTCCTGCCGCGAGAACTCTACAAACGGTGTTGTGCTTTCCTGCCAAACCACTCCCGGCACTATGTCATTCTGCCCGAGTTCCCTGAGAGTGGGGCAGGCTATGACGCGTTACTGGGCCAGGCGCGGGCACGTCTCGGCGTCGACTGTGTGACTCTGGTGCGCGGCGGGGAGCGTCGCGCGGATGGTGCTTTGTTGTTGGAGACCCGTGACGGGGAGCAGCGTCGTCTGGGAGCGCCGGGCCTGGGGCCTGACGGCGAACCGGTGGAAGGCCCGCTCTTCCTTGCCGATGAGGTTGCGCCGCAGCGGGGAGACGTGCGGCATCCGGATGCTGTCTTCGTTCATAAGGTTGACGCTGTTGGCAAGCTCGCCGCCAAGATTCCGGCCGCGAATGGGATCTGCCTTAATTATCCTACAGGAATTGTTGACCCGGCGCATGAGTTGCTGCTGGAGGCGCGAGAGGCACTGCGCAGTACTGATTTGGCGCCGGAGTCGCCTGTGTTTGATGAGGCCATGATGGCCGACGCCCAACTGGCCTACAGCTATCTGGAACAGGCAGAGATGAGCGCCACCGGGTTGGCGCTGACTGTCAGGAAGCAGATTAACGGTAAGTCTTTCAACAACTATGAAATCACGATGTGGGATGTCGGCAGCCTGATACTGGGGCTGCTCGCCGCAATTGATCTGGATCTGGCGCCCGCTGACAAGATCTATCGCCGCATCAAGAAGATCATGGCGTCCCTGCCGGTGATCACTGACGGGGACATGGCCTATCCGCCTACGCTGATCAATGTGCGGGATGCGTCTATCGAACGCCGCGGCTTTGATGCCTGTGATTTTGCACGCCTGAGCAGTGCGGTGACCCGGGCCGCGAAACATGCGGCGCTTGCGGAGGCGTCGTCTCAGCTAATGAAGAAATGGGAAATTGCGGGCCTTATGCAGGGTGGTGTGCTGAAGAATATTCTGAAGACACGCATCCAGTCGTCGTATCTGTCGCATTGCGCCCACTATCAGACGCGTATTCTGCCGTTGCTGGGTCAGCCTGATACGCGATCTCCTTATCGGGAGGCCTTCGTCGGGGATACCGTCGCCGACAGAACGGTCAGTCTACTCTATACGGTGGATCAGATTGGTATTCTGCCCACCGAACCGCTGCTGCTGGAATATGTCGAGTTGGGACCCTCGGCGGAATGCGCGGTCCTCACCGATATCTTCCTTGGGGCGATGAAGCATCACTATGATCAGACCGGGCAACTGCTGGCGCCATCAGAGACCCCAATCGATACAGCGCCCTGGTTTGTCTATCAGGGGTTCGATCTTGGCCATGAAACGCGATGGAATGTCAGTTATCGAAAGGGGCGCGATGTGCTCTTTGAGCCTGTGGCGACCAGCCCCTACGGGATCTTTTCAACCAAAGCGGCTTATCTGTGGTATGCGGTGCGGCCATGCGCGTTCAGCCTGAAGATGCTGGAAACCGCACAGAGCCGCGCCCGAATTGATGGTTTTGGCATGAGCAGTGGCCTGTTTCTTGACGGCTATGGGCAAATGGCAAACCATGCTGACCTTAACACCAATGGTATCGTCCTGCAGGCGCTTGCGCATCTGAAGCGCCGCGCCCGCTAGGGGTTAGCGAATTGGATCGCGACCAAGTTAACTCACCGGGCCAAAGACCTGACAGCCGCTGGCCGAGATTTCGCCCTGTGCAACCGGATAGCCGCGCCGTGGGTTGAGGCGGATGGGCTGCATCCCTGTCAATCGGTTCATGCAGCGTTCGGTGTCGCGGACAGAGTTTCGCTTGCCCCCGATGTAAATGTCGAGCCAGGGGCGGCCATTCTTGCCGGTATGGCAGGGACCATTTTGTGGCTGGTGCCCGTCGCCACATACATCTTCTACGATTGCGTATTTGCGCAGGCGCTCGATGTAAAACCGTGTGCCTGCCGGGAAGTCCAACGTCTGGCGCCCGCGCCGAATGGCATGTCCCACCGCGATGGTAATTGGGTCATTATAAGTGCCGGTTCCGCCGGCCTGGCGCCGCAGGACCGGGCGCGCAATGGCGGCACTGCCGGGGGGAGTGTTATCCCAATAGCTGTAGCCGGTAAGATACCCTTCGAATCTCACCTCGGTGCCACGTTTGACGAATTCGTCCAGCTGACTCTTGATATTGTTGTTGATGCTTTGCGCCGGGAGCATTCCGGCAGAAACGCTCATCATGGTCAGTGTAGCGGCAGCCACTGCAGTTTTTCGAATAATAGAGTTCCAGATCGTCGACATGACGTGTTCCTTGTCGAGGGCAGCCTCGTGCTATCGCGGCTGATAGGTAGATCAGCACGCTGGTTTTGGGACAGCTCACCCGGCGCACCGACTGCATGTCGATGCGTTCCAGGCGGCCGGGTTCGGTATTGCCCTGTCGGCAGTTATTGGTGTCGTGTGGTGGCCCGCGAACTGGCGTTCCCAGCAGGGGTGCAAAACGATGACGCGTCCATTTCGTTGGTCCCGTTCCGCAGCGCCTCACGACTGAAGCAAAGCGGATACACCAGATACGGTGTCGTACTCAAAGTGAGCCCACCGGTTTTGGCGGGAACCTTCCAATGGATAAGCGGATTTCAGGCAGTATCGATTTTGGCGGCCACTTGATTTTTTTATGAGTTTGGAGTCGCGGCGCGGCACCATCGTCGTTTCCAGCGCGGCCTGAGGCAGAGCGCCAACGTCGGCTCGGCTAGATGCGATAGATCGCTCAAGCTGTGTCTCAACGAAAACACGCTGTCTCTGCACGCGCTGACTGTGGGGAGGACCCGGGAAAGTTGGACGCTTGCCTGTATGATCTGCCCTGCGAGCTGTCGGTTGAAAAACCGTAGCCTTGGCCCGCATTTTTCACTTTGGTCCAAACAGACTGGATCGACCCCATACCGCTTGGCACCAGCCGGCACGATGCCCGGCCTTGTCCTGGTCGGCGGGCGGTCGTGTTGCACTTGATTTGTCATTCAACCCTCCTGTTCCGGGTGCTGCTGCGGTGCCGCGCCCCGCTTAGCTCGCGGGATTGCGGTCCTTGGCAATGAGAATGACGGCTGAAAATTAAAATCAGCCTTAACCAGAGTGATTCGCGCATCGCAATCTGTAGACAATTTGATTCAACGGCGGTTAACCGCTGACAGTCTCAAGCAGCGGTCGGCGTTGTTGCTGCAATGGCAACGAATCGGAGTTCGAATGCTCAGGATCGATTCGGTCTCGAGGGACGTTGTGCTCGACCGGTGGGCTATCGGCGGACAATCTGTGGGAGAAGCTCTGCAATCGCGAAAGATCCCTGCATACGGAGGGGGTAGCGGCCGAGAATGGCGGCTTCAGATATGCTGTTAAGCATATAAAATTGCGATGTTCTGGAAACTGGTGCTGCTGGAGAGAATTGAACTCTCGACCTCTCCCTTACCAAGGGAGTGCTCTACCTCTGAGCTACAGCAGCGCCGGTGAGGGGGCTTTTAGGCATAAACGAAGTGGGGTGCAAGAGCATTCTGGACGGTTTTTTCACACTCCGGTACAGAAGATCTATGGCAGAGAAGAAAACAGTAAAAAGCGGCGGGTCAGCGCCCACACGCGAAGATCGGTTGAAGGCCGCATTGAAGGCGAATATGGGCCGTCGGAAGGCTCAGGCCAAGGCGCGTGCGGTGAAAGACGACAGTATCGAACGCAGGGCCGACGACCTCTCAACAGGCAGTTCCAAGGAGTAAGGGCAGATGGATTCGATTTTGGTGACTGGGAATGGCCCGCTCAAGGGGCAGATTCCCATCGCGGGTGCAAAAAACGCCTGTCTCACGCTGATGCCGGCAACCATGCTGAGCGAGGAGCCGCTGACGCTGACAAATGCGCCGCGACTTTCGGATATTCGCACCATGACGACCTTGTTGCAGTCGCTGGGAGCCGAGGTGTCGACGCTGCAGGATGGCCAAGTGCTGGCAATGTCCAGCCATGACATCGACAATCATACCGCAGACTACGATATCGTGCGTAAAATGCGGGCGTCGATTCTGGTTCTGGGGCCAATGTTGGCACGCGATGGTCATGCGGTTGTCTCGCTGCCTGGTGGCTGTGCCATTGGGGCGCGTCCGGTAGATCTGCACCTGAAAGCGCTGGAAGCGCTGGGGGCAGAGCTGGAACTGAAAGACGGTTACGTCCATGCCAAGGCGCCGATGGGCGGCTTGAAAGGTGGCACTATCGATTTCCCCTTGGTTTCAGTCGGCGCGACCGAAAATGCCCTGATGGCCGCGACTTTGGCCAAAGGCACCACCGTGATCAACAACGCGGCGCGGGAGCCTGAAATCGTCGACCTGGCGCAGTGCTTGCGCAAGATGGGTGCTCAGATCGAAGGTGAAGGCACCTCGACGATCACAATTCAGGGCGTGGATCGTCTGCACGGCGCCACCCATCCGGTTGTTACCGACCGGATTGAGCTGGGCACCTACATGCTGGCGCCAGCGATCTGCGGTGGTGAGGTTGAGCTGCTCGGCGGAAAACGGTCCTTGATCGAGGCGTTCTGTGATAAGTTGGAGGCCGCCGGCGTCGAGATCACCGAGAATGAGAACAGCCTGACCGTGCGCCGCGGCAGTAACCGCGTTCAGGCCGTGGATGTCGTGACCGAACCGTTCCCCGGTTTTCCGACCGATCTTCAGGCGCAGATGATGGCCCTGATGTGCACGGCCGAGGGAACCAGCGTTCTGGAAGAGAAGATCTTTGAGAACAGGTTTATGCATGCGCCGGAGCTGATGCGCATGGGCGCGAAGATCGACGTGCATGGTGGCCATGCTACCGTGACCGGCGTCGAAAAACTGAAAGGAGCACCGGTGATGGCCACCGATCTGCGTGCCTCGGTTTCCCTGATCCTTGCCGGCCTCGCGGCAGAGGGTGAAACCAAGGTTAGTCGGGTCTATCATCTGGACCGCGGCTACGAGCATGTGGTGCGGAAGTTGTCGTCGGTCGGTGCCAAGATCGAACGGATCCAGGAGCAGTGATGTCAGATGCCAGTTTCGACGATGGGCGCGAAGCGCCGCTGAATCTTGGTGCCCTGGGTCCCGACGATCTGCAGGTCATCGCCTCGCTCGCACAGGATGCGGTGTTTCCGGTGACGGAAATCAGCTGGCGCCCGACCGAACGGCGTTTTGCCCTGCTGCTGAACCGGTTCCGCTGGGAGGACAAGGACGCCGCTGAAAGGCGCGGACGCCCTTATGAACGGGTGCAGAGTGTACTGGTGGTCGATCAGGTGCTGTCTGTAGCGTCGCAACGGGTGGATCGCAAAGAGCGCGATCTTATCCTGTCTCTCCTATCGCTGAGTTTTGAGCCCGGTACCGACGGTGACGGGCATATTGTCCTGACGCTTGCCGGTGATGGGGCCATCCGTCTGGCTGTCGAGGCGATTGAGGTGACCTTGCGCGATGTGACGCGTCCCTATCAGGCACCATCGGGTCGGGCACCGCAGCACGAGACATGATGTTGCGCCGACTGGTCAAGGCTGATCTTGCGGATCTTCGTGCCCTGTGGCGCGAGGGGCTGACAGAGTTTCCTGCGTCATTTCTGATGACCGTGGAAGAAGCCGACAGCATTCCGGATGCGGCTCTGATCAGCGGCTTCGAGAGCGGCGCCTATTGGGGCGCGTTTGCCGAGGAACGGTTGGTGGGTTTTGCCGTGCTACGGCAGGGGGGATTGTCACGCATTTCCCATACCGCCGATCTGGGGCCTTTCTATATCTCACGTGCCTATCAAGGTCAGGGGATGGCCCGAGCCCTATTGACGCAAGTTCTGGGTCACGCGCGCGAGATTGGATTGACCCAGGTCGAGCTTTGCGTGGATCAGGAAAACAAGAAAGCGCAAAGGCTCTATCAGCAGGCCGGTTTTCGCCCATTCGGTCTTCGCCCCCGTTCGGTGATGTTGGGAAGTGAGCCCCGACATGATGTGCTGATGCTATGTCCGCTGGATGATACTCTGCCGCCGGACATGATATCGCAACTGGCGCGGCGGGTGCTGCGCTGACATCAACGCAAGCAATCATCTTGAGACTGAGGGCTGGGGGCTATATTGCAGGCGCAAAGGAGAGCCATGATGCCCGTTTTTCTAAACGCGTCCGACGCTGATTTCGAAAAGGCCTTTACCGCGCTTCTGGGCGCGAAACGTGAAGACAGTCCCGATGTGGATGCTGTGGTTGCCGATATTATCGCAGATGTCCGCGCCCGTGGCGATGCCGCGCTGATTGAGCTGACCGCAAAATTCGACCGGTTGCAGCTGACAGCCGATCAGCTGCGAATCTCTGACGCCGAAATTGACGCGGCTGTGCAGGCGGTCTCTGGCGAGGAACGTGCAGCGCTTGAGCTGGCGGTCGATCGAATTCGCGCCTATCACGCACGGCAGATGCCTGCGGATGATGCGTGGCAGGATGATACTGGCGCGTCATTGGGGTGGCGCTGGTCGGCGGTATCGGCCGCAGGTCTTTATGTGCCGGGGGGGCTGGCGAGTTATCCGTCCTCTGTGCTGATGAATGCGGTTCCGGCGAAGGTTGCCGGTGTTGAACGGCTCGCGGTTGTGGTTCCGACGCCGGATGGGCAGATCAACCCGTTGGTTCTGCTGGCGGCGCGGTTGGCGGGCGTCGATGAAATATACCGTATCGGTGGTGCG
This sequence comes from Phaeobacter sp. JH20_08, assembly GCF_048056635.1. Classification (NCBI taxonomy): domain Bacteria; kingdom Pseudomonadati; phylum Pseudomonadota; class Alphaproteobacteria; order Rhodobacterales; family Roseobacteraceae; genus Phaeobacter; species Phaeobacter sp. JH20_08. The sequence continues at coordinate 148,483 of NZ_JAYMVV010000010.1, forward strand.
CAGGCGATTGCGGCCCTTGCCTATGGAACCGAGAGCATCGCCCCTGTCGACAAAATCACCGGCCCCGGAAACGCATTTGTTGCTGCGGCAAAACGGCGTGTTTTCGGGAAGGTAGGCATCGACATGATTGCAGGGCCGTCCGAGATCCTAGTGATTGCGGACAAGGACAACGACCCAGACTGGATCGCGCTGGATCTGCTGAGTCAGGCTGAGCATGACGAAAGTGCGCAGTCGATCCTGATCACCGATGATGAAGGATTTGGGCGGGCCGTGGCGGAAGCGGTCGAGCAACGATTGAAGACGTTGGAGCGTGCCGCCATCGCTGGCCCCAGCTGGCGCGACTATGGTGCCGTGATTACCGTGCCGGATCTTGCAGAGGCAGCGCGGCTTTCGAACCGCATCGCGCCCGAGCATCTTGAACTCTGTGTTGCTGATCCGCGCGCGCTCAGCGAAAAGACCATTCATGCCGGGGCGATCTTCCTTGGCCAATATACGCCCGAAGCCATCGGTGATTATATCGGCGGACCGAACCACGTGTTGCCAACGGCGCGATCTGCACGGTTCTCATCTGGCCTGTCAGTCATGGATTTCCTGAAGCGCACGACGCTGAGTGAGATCACGCCTGAGGCGCTGCGGGCTATCGGACCTGCGGCCGAGACACTTGCGAAAAGCGAAAGCCTGCAGGCCCATGGTCTGTCTATCCGCGCCCGGCTGGATCGGTTGAATCGGTAATGCAACGGAGAAGGCCGTGACGAATTGCGGGGCGGCCTTCAGATGCGAGACTGTCCCAAGAGACACATCCTTGCGGCACATCGTGCCCCGCGGATTGCCGTTGCAGCGGCCATCGGCTAGTCAGTTATCTGTATGACCCGCGCACAGAGATCTGACCCATGAGCCGCATCAGCCAAATTGACCTTGATGACAGTAACTTGCCGCCACCGACGCCCGAGATTGAGCAGGAGCGCCGGGTCGCCATTTTCGACCTGATCGAGGACAACAGCTTTGCCCTACCTGCTCGCGGCGAGCGCGAGGTGCCAGAAGGTCCCTATCATCTAGGTCTTGCGATCCGGGATAAGCGGTTGGTGTTTGATGTGGCGTCCGAAGCCGGGGAGAAAGCGGCGGAATTCCATCTGTCACTGTCGCCGTTCCGTCAGGTCGTCAAAGACTACTATCAGATCTGCGAGAGCTATTTCACAGCTGTTAAGACCCTGCCGCCCAGTCAGATCGAGACGATCGACATGGCCCGCCGAGGTATCCATAACGAAGGCAGCCGCGTTCTTCAGGAACGTCTGGAAGGGAAGGCCGAGATTGATACGGATACGGCGCGCCGCCTCTTCACGCTGATTTGCGTTCTGCATTTTGGGGGCTGAAGCGTGAGCGAGTTGCCACAGTCGATTTTGTTCTGCTGTGACCACAACGCGGTCCGTTCCCCTATGGCCGAGGGGATCATGAAGCAATTTTATGGCTCTGGCACCTATGTGCAGTCGGTCGGTGTCAAGAATGATATGGAAATCGACGGTTTCTGCATCGCGGTCTGCCAGGAGATCGGCGTTGAATTGTCGCGTCATCGCTCGCGGTCGTTTGACGAAATGGAGCAATGGGGCGACGACCTGTCGTCTTTTGATCTGGTCGTGGCTTTGTCGCCTGCCAGCCAGAGACGGGCCCTGGAACTCACCCGGTTTTTTCACCTCGATGTCGAATATTGGCCAATTATGGACCCAACTGGACTGGGGGAAACCCGGGATGCCAAGCTAGATAGCTACAGGCAAACCCGATCCCAGATCATCCAGCGCCTGACTGAGCGCTGGGGCAACCCGTTGGAGACAAAATGAACCGCACCGTCACCCGATATTTTGAAGCATTCAACGCCAAAGATACCGAAGCCATGCTGTCGTGTCTTTCCGATGACGTGGCCCACCACGTGAACGAAGGCAAAATCCGCACCGGTAAGGCGTTGTTTGCCGAGTTTTGCGCCCATATGAGCCGCTGCTACGACGAAAACCTCACCGATATGGTGATTTTCGATAATGAAGACGGTACCCGGGCGGCTGCCGAATACATCGTGAACGGCGTCTACCTCGAAACCGATGCAGGTCTGCCCGAAGCGCATCGGCAAAGCTACCGCCTTCCCGCCGGGTCGTTCTTCGATCTGAAGGACGGCAAGATCATCCGCGTGACGACATATTACAACCTGGCGGATTGGACGGCGCAGGTCTCTGGCTGATGGACCTTCAATTGGAGGTTTTGCGTGGCGCGGCCTTGGCTGAAGCGATTGATGACATCGCCCGCCTTCGCATAGCTGTCTTTCGCGATTGGCCTTATCTCTATGATGGCGATTTGGCCTACGAACGCAGTTATCTGCAAAGCTATCTGGACAGCGACCGGTCTATCGTAATTGGGGCATGGGATGGCGGGGCGCTTGTTGGTGCTTCGACCGGCGCACCTCTCGCGGATCACGCAGAGGATTTTGCCGCTGCGTTCGACGGAACCGGCTTGGCGCTGACGGATGTTTTCTACTGCGCCGAATCCGTGCTGTTGCCACAGTATCGCGGGCGCGGGCTTGGGCACAGTTTCTTTGATGTGCGGGAGGCCCATGCCCGAAATCTCGGCTTTTGCGTATCCGCGTTTTGCAGCGTTCAACGTCCGGGCGACCATCCCGCCAGGCCCGAGGTGTACCATGATCTACACAGTTTCTGGCACAAACGGGGTTACTCCCCCATGCCGGGTGTGATGGCTCGTTTTTCGTGGCGTGACGTGGGAGATGTGGAGGAAACCCGAAAACCGCTTCAATTCTGGTCACGCAGCTTGACCTGAGCGGTCTCGTGCAGCTCAGCTCTTCTCAGCCGTTCGATGTCAAACGACAGGAAAATCTCATGAAAATCGCCACTGCTGCCTATCGGCTCGATTGGTTTGATGACTGGTCCGAATATGATGCCAAAATCACCCATTGGGTAGAAGAAGCGGCTGAACAGGGAGCAGAGCTGCTGGTGTTTCCCGAATATGGCGCGATGGAGCTGTCCACGCTCGATGGTGCCGAGGTTGCCGGAAATCTGGAACAATCCCTACATGCGGTTTCCAGCCGGATGCCTGAAGTCGATGCCTTGCACCTGCGTCTCGCCGCGCAATTCGGAGTGCATATTCTTGGGGCATCGGCGCCCGTATTTGATGGCCGGGATCGTCCGGTTAATCGTGCGACCCTATATGCCCCGAACGGCAGGAAGGGCGTTCAAGACAAGCAGATCATGACCATGTTTGAGCGTGATCCATGGGAGGTGGTCGGTGGCGGCCCACTCAAAGTGTTTGACACCGAACTGGGCAAGATCGGCATCCTCATCTGCTACGATAGTGAATTTCCGCTTTTGGGACGGGCGCTTGCAGATGTGGATCTATTGTTGGTGCCGTCCTGCACGGAGGCACTGGCGGGCTATTGGCGGGTCCGCATCGGCGCCATGGCCCGCGCGCTCGAAAATCAGTGCGTCTCGGTGATGTCGTCTATCGTAGGCCCTGCGGAATGGTCAGAGGCCGTGGATCAGAATACCGGAACGGGTGGCATATTTGGACCGCCTGATACCGGCTTCCCCGCGACTGGTGTCTTGGCCGAGGGGATATTGAACAAGCCGGGCTGGACCTATGCCGACATTGATCTTGAGGCGATTGCCCATGTGCGCCGCAATGGCGTTGTACGCAACCGCACGCATTGGGACGAAAGGGCAGAACCTGAGAAATCGGTCACAATATGTCAGCTGCGGTGATTGCGCCCTTGAAAATCTGGGAAAAAGCGCTCATTTAAGCGCACGTCCCGCAGACTCGCGGGATACCGCAATTATGGAGATAACATGGCCAAGGAAGATACGCTCGAATTTCCCGGTGTCGTGAAGGAACTCCTGCCCAATGCGACGTTTCGGGTCGAGCTGGAAAACGGCCATGAGATCATCGCACATACGGCAGGCAAGATGCGCAAGAACCGCATCCGTGTTCTGGCTGGCGACAAGGTACAGGTTGAAATGACCCCATACGACCTGACCAAGGGACGGATCAACTACCGCTTCAAGTAAGCGTGGCGATCCCTCATATGAACAAAGCCCGGCCTTCGAGCCGGGCTTTTGTTTTGGGTGCAGCTCGCAGCGTGCTGGGTTGGGCTTTCCCCGGTCCGGCAGAGCCAGTAAGACAAGTCTGAAATGCCTGGCGGCTTTCGCCCGCGGGTGACAAACACGAACAAGAGGTCCGGACATGGCATTCATTCTGGGATCAGGCAGCCCGCGTCGATTGGAACTGCTGGCTCAGCTGGGAATCACCCCGGATGCGGTCTGCCCACCCGATATTGATGAGACTCCCAAGAAGGGAGAATTGCCGCGTCTTTATTGCGCGCGTATTGCCCGGCAGAAAGCCGAGGCGATCGTTGCCAATCCAGAGGATGTGGTTCTCTGTGCGGACACCACAGTAGCGTTGGGGCGCAGGATCATGGGAAAACCGTCCGACGCCGGGGAAGCTGCGGAATTTCTTCTGGCGCTTTCTGGACGCCGTCATCAGGTGATTACCTCGGTTGCGGTGCGCCGCGGCGATCGCATTTGGGCGCGTGATGTTGTCAGTGCCGTGAAGATGAAACGCCTCTCGGATGAGGATCTGAATGCCTATCTTGCGACCGGTGATTGGGAGGGCAAGGCGGGCGCCTATGCAATTCAAGGCCCAGCAGGAGCGTTGATCCCTTGGATCAACGGATCCTTCACTGGAATCGTCGGTCTGCCATTGGCCGAAACCGCCGCCCTGTTGCGCGGCGCAGGCTGGACACAGAGTAAGGAGACAGCAGCATGAAGGGACGGACAATTGTGCTCGACCATATCGATGGTCGCGAGGCCGCGGCGCTCATGGTGGATGGCCAGCTTGAGGATCTGCTGATTGACAGCGACGCACCGACACCGGGCACGATTTACCGGGCCCGAGCAGATCGCCCCGTCAAGGGGCAGGGCGGAATGTTCCTGACCACACCGGACGGGCCTGCTTTTTTGCGTCAGGTCAAGGGGTTGGCGCCCGGTCAGGAGTTGCTGGTGCAGCTGACAGGATACGCCGAAGCTGGCAAGGCCTTGCCAGTCTCCCAAAAGCTCCTGTTCAAGAGCCGCTACGCGATCGTCACGCCTGAGGCTCCTGGCCTTAATATTTCCCGCTCGATCCGCGACGAGGATGAGCGGGACCGCCTTTTGGAAATCGCCCACGATGCAATGGGGGATCACGGCTATGGCCTGATCCTGCGTTCCGCCTGTCATGGCGCTGACGGGGAGGAGATTGAAGAAGATGTCCTCGCCATGGTGGCGCTGGCCTCCCAGGTCATGGAGGATTCCGGTAGCGGACCAGAAGTATTGGCGGAGGGGGACACCCCGCATCTTCTTGCATGGCGTGACTGGACCGATCCGGCAGATATCGAGCGCGATCCCGGTGGATTTGAACGTCTTGGCGTATTGGATGCACTGGAAACGGTTCAGGGCATTCGCGAACCTCTCAGCGGGGGTGCCTTTCTTTTTATCGAACAGACCCGCGCGCTAATCGCTGTCGACGTAAACACTGGCAGCGACACATCGCTTGCAGCTGGCGTGAAAGCCAATATGGCCTGCGCAAAATCCCTGGCCCGGGCGCTGCGGTTGCGCGGTCTCGGCGGGCAGATCGTTATTGATCCGGCTCCTATGCCCAAGAAAGATCGTCGCGCTTTTGAAACCGCGTTGCGGGCCAGTTTTCGCAATGACAGCGAAGACACCGTTCTGGTTGGCTGGACCACGCTTGGCCACTTTGAACTGCAACGTAAGCGAGGCCGTATTCCGCTGGCGGAGGTGCTTGCATGAGCTGTCCGATCTGTGACGGAGAAACCTCCAGCGATTATCGTCCCTTCTGTTCACGCCGCTGCGCGGATATTGACCTTGCGAAGTGGTTCAACGGCGCCTATGCGACCCCCAGCGCGGACCCGGAAGATATTGAAAACGCTTTGGAAGAAGTCGAAAAACACCGAGAAACCAAACATTAGCGATTTTCTTTGAAAAAGCCTCTGGACACGGTCACGCCCACGTCATAGAAGGCCCACACCCAAGGCGATAAGCCTTCCCGTGCCCGGGTAGCTCAGGGGTAGAGCAGTGGATTGAAAATCCTCGTGTCGGTGGTTCGATTCCGCCCCCGGGCACCATTGTATAAGTATAAATCAATGATTTAAGTTGAGATGCGCTACGCTCCTACCAATCTGCTGGCTAGCTGGGTGCCAACTGCCGCTCCTGCATCTTCTTGATCGTCGTTAGTCGTGCGCACGCCTCGCAAGCAAAATCAATCCGAGTCACTCTCCTTCTTGAATAGCTTCTCTAGCGCTTGGATGTCATCGTCACTGAACTCCGTGAAAAGCGACAAAGACATCGCGCTCGTTACTTTCGCTTGCACGGCGTCCCAATCGTCAGATGGGCCATGCTCGATGTACTTCGAGATACCTTTTGTACTTCGATGCGCACTGACGTCGATAGCTCTCAGCTGGTCGCAAAGTAATAGGGTGTTGGAAAGCCGAAACGCATCAGTTGTGGTAGAAAAGGCGATACTGCGGTTCAATGAAAGTCCCGGCTTGGAAAGAGCCTCTTGGCTTGATCCCTTGGATGCATTGCGCGGGCTGGATATCGGGTGCGTTTCGGGGTGTCGTCCGCACGTGGCCCCTCGGATTGAATTGCACTGTCTAGCGGGTGGCCTAGCTCCGATAGCCTCGCAGATTCGTCCTCGATATTCTGGGCGATGACATGCACCACAGCACCTTCTCGTTGAAGGTAGCCTGTTACGCGCAACAATCTCCCCCCCATGACAGTGCGGCGAAAACGTTCGTATATCCTGTTCCAAACCACCACATTGCAAACGCCGGTCTCATCCTCAAGGGTCAGAAATATCACGCCTGAAGCGGTGCCCGGTCGTTGCCTCGTAATGACCAGGCCGCATACGCAGACTGGCTGTAATGGCGCGGTTATCAGCTGGTCGTGGCAGATCAGGCCGGGTAGAGCCGGACGCAGAAGTTCCATCGGATGCGCGCGTAAGCTCAGGCGCATTGAGACATAGTCTTCGACGACTTCTTCCCCCAGATGCATCCGCGGCAGCATGACGTCCGGCTCGGTGATGGCTTCTCCGTCGAACTGATCGTTGAACAGCGGAAGCTGTGCAGGAGTTCGGATTGATTTTACTTGCCAGAGCGCCTCTCGGCGCGGGACCCCCATAGACGAGAAGGCATCCGCCTCAGCCAGACGCTCCAGGGCTGCAGGGGCAAGCCCCGCGCGCAGCCAGAGGTGCTCAGGATCTATATACCCGTTTCCGCGCGCAGCAATGATCCAGCCTGCGTCGTCTTCCTTGAAACCTTTGATCTGACGAAACCCTAGACGCAGGGCCAATGTTCCATCCGGGCGGCGTTCAAGCGTGTTGTCCCATTCGGAGCAGTTTACACAGATCGGCCGGACTTCGATACCATGATCACGTAGATCCCGGATGATCTGTGCTGGAGCATAAAAGCCCATCGGCTGAGAATTGAGCAAGGCACAGGCAAAAATTGCCGGGTGGTGACATTTCAGCCAAGCTGAGACATAGGCCAGCATGGCAAAGGCTGCAGCGTGGCTTTCGGGAAATCCATAGTCCGCAAAGCCTTCTATCTGTCCGAAGCACCGTTCGGCAATGTCTTGGCTATAGCCGTTCCTCAGCATTCCAGCGATGAATTTGTCGCGATACTTTCCAATTGTTCCCATGCGCCTAAAGGAGGCAAGAGAACGGCGCAGGTGGTCAGCTTCTTCTGCGGAAAAACCCGCACCGACAACAGCGATCTGCAAAGCCTGCTCCTGAAACAGAGGCACGCCCATTGTGCGCTTGGTTACCTGTTCCAGAGCAGGTCCGAAGGGATCCGGGTTTTCCAAACCGTTTCGCCTGCGAATATAAGGTTTCACCATATCTCCCTGTATCGGACCCGGGCGGACGATCGCGACTTCGATAACCAGATCGTAGAATTTGCGGGGCCGCATCCGGGGCAGGAAATTCATCTGTGCCCGGCTTTCTACCTGAAAGACCCCCACCGCATCTGCGGCACAGAGCATATCGTAGGTCGCCTCATCTTTTTGGGGGACGGTTGCGATGCTGTGCGTTATGTTCTCGTGTTGCTGCATCAAGGCAAAGGCTTTTTTAATGCAGGTTAGCATACCCAATCCCAGCACATCTACTTTCAGAATGCGCAGGGCATCAATATCATCCTTGTCCCAGCAGATGACGGTACGATCTTCCATTGCGGCATTCTCAATCGGGGCAAGTTCGTCCAGCCGTCCACTGGTGATGACAAACCCGCCCACATGTTGAGAAAGATGACGTGGAAAGCCGATGATCTCGCCGATCCGTTGTATCGTCTGTATCAGGCGGCGGTCTTCTAGATTGAGCCCAAGTTCACGAATGCGATCCAGATCCACATTGCCATTGCTCATGCCCCATATCTGTCCGGACAGGCCTGCAGTTACATCCTGGCTGAGGCCCATAACCTTGCCGACCTCGCGAATGGCAGCGCGCGTGCGAAAGTGGATGACGGTTGCGCAAAGCCCAGCACGATGGCGACCGTATTTCTGATAAATCCACTGGATGATTTCTTCACGCCGTTCGTGTTCGAAATCAACGTCGATATCCGGTGGCTCTCCCCGATGCTTTGACACGAAACGCTCAAAAACCATCGCAATCATATCGGGGCTGACATCCGTAATGCCCAAGAGATAGCAAAGGATTGAATTGGCGGCAGACCCGCGTCCCTGGCAGAGGATCCCCTTGGATTTGGCAAATTGCACGATGTCATGAACGGTCAGAAAATAGGCTGAAAACTCCAGTTCGTTGACAACAGAAAGCTCTTTCTCCATCAGCTGAATTGCCCTGTCCGGAGGACCATCTGGGTAGCGACGTTTCAAGCCTTCCTGAACCAGGCGTTCCAAACGGGCCTGTGCTGTTTCACCGTCCGCCTCTTCATGTGGGTATTCATAGGAGAGTTCACCCAGATCAAAATTACATCTATTGGCAATCTCCAACGTGCGGCGGAGCGCTGCAGGGTGATCACGAAATATACGTGCCATATCGGCGCCCGCTTTGAGCCGACGTTCTCCATTTGGCAAGGCGCGGGTGCCGATATCATCGATGGTGATATTCTCGCGCATGCAGGTCAAAACATCAGCAAGCTGCCTGCGATTGGCACGGTGCATCAGGACATCTCCGATCGCCACCATTGGAGCGCATGTTTTTTGCGCTGTCTGGGCGCAGGCCGCGAGATAAGCCTGATCGCTTCCATCATAGCGCGGCGCGGCCCCCAAGAAGACATGGTGCGGAAACTGCCGCCCCATTCGTTGAATATCCAGGACAGCATCGTTCAATGATCCCTTTGGCAAGGCGATCAGGATCATGGCTTGGCAGGCATTGATGACGTCTTCAGTGTAGAGAATACATTTACCTTTTTCCGCACGCCGTTTCCCGAGGGTGAGCAATCTTGCCAACTTACTATAGGCGGTTCGGTTGCATGGTAGGGCCAGCCAATCCACTGCGCTGTCCTGCAAGATGAGACGGCATCCCACAATCAACTTGGGAAGGACCGGTGCTATCGGCTTGGGAATGGCAGATGCGTGGCCTACCTCTTGCCGAGAGGAGGAATCGATCCGCTGGTGGGACCGGATTTTCAAGGCATCCTGCGTTTCCCGTGTCAGCTCCTTTAACGCACTCCAGGCCCGGACAACCCCCGCAAGCGAGTTGTGATCTGTTATTGCCAGCGCTGACAGTCCCAATTCGGCAGCTCGCGCAACCAGTTCTTCGGGATGGGAGGCCCCGGTCAGGAAGGTGAAATTTGTGGTGACACACAGTTCGGCATAATCTTGCTTTTGCAGTCGTCGATCCGGCAGATCTTTCTGATACACCTCAACCTGCCGATGCTTGTGGTTGACCTCAATCATGCGAATTCCCCCTGCACGTACCAGCCGGGGTTCTGAGGCGTATAAAACAGCCAGAGCCGTCGCCCCTGCGTGGTTTCCACCCGCCAATAATCACGCAAGCCAGACCGCCAGTTGTCGTCATCAAACCACCATTCGGGGGTGATGCGCTCCGGTCCGGTGGCCCTGCCTGTGGTCAATGACATGCGTCGCCAGCGGAAATGGGTCGGCGGATAAGATCCGCCCCCTGCAATCGGTTCTGGGTGAAACAGGCAGAGTGGGCGTGGGTTCCTGCAAACCCAACCGCTGGCGGCGGTTGAATAGGCCGCAGGTGATGTAATGAAGCTACGTTCCGGAATATGGCTGTCGGCGGGAAGAAAACGCTGAATGTTTTCAAGACCGATCCGTGTCCCGAGCCGCGTAATCAGATCGTCCAGCCGGTCGTCGCTGTCAGTGGCAACGTGAGTCATCTGCTGCGCGGGCAGAGCCTCGGTCTGTGTCGCTTCGAGACGCAGCTGATCTATGCCAAAGCCAGCGTCAATTTCAGACAGTCCCTTTTCGAACAGGGGGAGAATCCGGAGTGGATCGCGCAAGGGGCGGGCCAGACGCAATTCCACTTCTTGGTGTCCCTGATCCACTCGCCGCAGTGTTACGACAAACACACGGGCGCCCATCTCATGGGTTTTCAAGGTTGCACAGAGTCTTGTCAGCAGTCTTTTCGTGCCAGCCATGACATCATCTATCAGGCCGATAGGCTCTGGCAATGTCATGCGGACACCGTAATGGGGCGGTGCGGCCAAAGGTGTGATTTCTTCAACTTGCTGCCCTAAGGCCTGATCCAGCCTCATCACTACGTTTGGTCCAAAACGGCGTGTCAGCGGGGCACGGGGCGTTGTCGCAAGATCCCCGATTTTGCGCAGCCCCAATCTGATCAGAGCGGTTGTTGTCTTCTCATCCAGCCGCAGAGCGGCAACGGGAAGGTCCTTAAGGGCTGGCAACATAGCCCCTGGTGCAGCCTGTCCCTCGCCGAAATGTGCCAGCGCCCAGGCTGCTCCGCGTGTGTCGGCCAGTCCGATCTGTGCCGATAGGCCCGCCCGTGTCAGACCTGTGCGGATATCACTCAACATATTGTCCTCTCCTCCAAAAAGGTGAGAAGAGCCACTGATATCAAGAACCAGGCCGTCCCGGCCTTCTAACCCTACCCAAGGGCAATACCGGGTGGCCCATCGGCGCAGGGTCAGCAAGAATTGCTGATCCCGGTAGAGATCCGCAGGGGCTGTTTGTAGTTTTGGACAAAATGCGCGGGCGTCTGAGTGGGGCATACCCTGGTGCAAGCCTTGCTGCGCGGCTTCAGTATTGAGGCAATACAGCCGATTTGCATTGCTGTGTTTGATGGTCAGCGCAAAAGGGCCGGACAGCGGGTACTGCCGAAGAAACCGGTCACTCGCTAACCGGTGAAACCATATCGACACGACGCGACGTGCGATTCCATCGAACATGCCAAGATCCAATCGTTCCCGATTTGTTCTTAATAAGACTCCAGTGAAAATGAGTCGAGTCCTGTGCATGAAATAGAGGTCGACAGCGCCAGCGGCTTTCGGCGGCATTGCTGCCCATCCCTTCAGGGATAAGGCAAAGCCCGGTGCTGTTTCCTGTCTTCGCCGCGAGTTGCAGACGCCGCCCGGCAGTAAGGCTGAGAGGTTTGCTGATGTCGATCGCGACCAATGCGACAGCGCGCTCCCGCAACGCCTCCTCGGCACTGGCAAGCCCATCGGTCTGATGCGTCACATTTGCAACCAGCATCTGAGAGGGATCTGCAAATTCACCTAGCCCCATAGGGTTGATATATTCTGGACGGTGGCTTTCACGTATCCAAAGCGTGGGTCCGCAGGTCTGGGCCATCAAAGCTGCAAGAAACCCAAAACTGCCAGGACCGCAGACTTCATGTACGCGTCCGCGCTTGAGTGGAAAATATGGGAGCGTTGAAGTGGTCATGATCGATTTATACCGTGTCACATCGCCCTGCAAAAGTGGCTGCCCTGACAACAGCACAGACCGCACAACAAACCAGTCGAGGGCAAAGCGCCAATTCTGACGGACATGTTTGGTGAAAGGAGCGTGATCCTGAATCGGGTTAATATTCGGCCAAATCCCCGAAAATGCCTATTTAGAGACTGTTCAGAACCTTTCTTGCACTGCTGAGATAGGCCTCCTGTTTGTCTGAAGACATTCTGTCCCAGGTCCGATAGGGCTGCATCAAACGCGGGTTTCTTGACAGTTTTTCACGGTTTCGGATCAGAAAATCCCAGTACAGCGGTGTAAACGGGCAAGCCTTGGGCCCTGTTTTTTGTTTCACGTCATAGGCGCAATTCGCACAGTAATCCGACATCTTGTTGATGTAATTTCCACTGGCGGCATAGGGCTTGGACCCTAGGAAACCGCCATCTGCAAACTGGCTCATGCCGATGACATTTGGCGCTTCAACCCATTCATAGGCATCTGCGTAGACCGCCAGATACCATTCGTGGACCTGGTGCGGGCCCACTCCAGCCAGCATGGCGAAATTGCCGGTGACCATCAGCCGCTGAATATGATGTGCATAGGCCTCGTCACGGGTCTGACTGATGGCTGCGGCCATACAGGCCATGTCGGTTCGGCCACTCCAGTAGAACTCTGGCAGGTCCCGTGTTGCCCCCAGGAAATTCATTGAGGTGTAGCCCGGCATGTTCAGCCAGTAGATACCGCGCATATACTCGCGCCAGCCGATAATCTGACGAATAAACCCTTCGACCGCATTGAGAGGAGCGCGCCCCTCATAATAGGCACGTTCGGCGCGGAGGCAGACTTCTAAAGGGCCAAGCAGGCCAATATTGATGTATTGCGCCAGAACGGAGTGGTAGAGAAACGGCTCTCCTGTCAGCATGGCATCCTGATAATCGCCAAATAGTGGCAGCGCCTCATCTACAAAATGATCTAGCGCCGCCAGGGCTTCCTTGCGGGTGACTGCGAACCAGAAGGGGGTTAGCTGTCCGAAATTGCTGGAAAACCGCTGCTCCACCAGCGCGAGTACGCCTTGCGTGATTTTGTCCGGATCGGTGTGAACAGGCTTGGGCATGAACATGTCGTTCTGGGCCGGTTTGCGGTTCTCAGAATCATAGTTCCATTTGCCACCCTCAGGGTCGTCACCCTGCATCAATAAGCCGGTTTTGCGACGCATTTCGCGATAGAAATACTCCATGCGGAGTTGTTTGCGCCCCTCCGCCCAGTTGCGGAACATCTCATGACTGGCGAGAAAGCGGCTGTCCTCAAGCATGGTCAGCTTTGCCGGTCCAGACCAGTTGGTCAGCGCCTCTTTGAGGCGATATTCTCCCGGCTCGGTGATGAGAACCTCTGTTGCCGGGGTCTGCTCCAATGCACGCTCCAGCTCTCCAATCAAGCTGCCTGAATTGTCGGGATCCTCAAGTCGTATGTACCGCAGGGCCCAACCGTCGGCGGACAGCTCATCCGCGAAGTGCCGCATGGCGGAAAAGACAAAGGCGAGTTTCTTTTTGTGGTGCGGGACATAACTGGCTTCCTCCGTAACTTCAGCCATCAGGAGGCGGTCTTTCTGTCGGTCACCCTGCTGCAGAGACGAAAGATCATGCGACAGCTGATCACCCAGGATCAGAATAATCCTGCCGCGGTCATTGCTGTCCTGAGGTGTCACATTATTGGTCATGTCCCGGTACTCCGCTGGTCTGGCAGCAGATAGCGTGACCGTGAAAGCTGGCAACGGGGAAAGCTGGCAACGGCAGGGTGGTCCCGCGCAGAAAGGCGCGACAGATAAGCCAATATTCGAGACTGATCTATGTCATTTTCAAAGCGTCAAGAGGCCTGGCTGTAGCGGACACCCTCCGGTTTATGCGCGTCGAATGCGCTGGCGATGATCCGGGTCAGCGCGCGCCCTTCGGGTTTGACACGGAGGGCGTCGTCCGCCCAGGTCACCAGTTCACCGTAGGTCGCGGTGACCTCCTCCAGATCCGCAGTCAGCTGCTGGCATATGGGCCCGTACCGCTGGCGCAGTTCCGTGAGATCCAGCAGGAAATCACACATCAGCATTTCAATCGCCCGAGCCCGCACCTTGTCGATCTGGGTAAGTTGATGGCCGCGTGCGCCGGCAAGCTCGCCGGCTTCAATCCTCTGAACATAGGCGGCCGTAGCAGCTGCATTCTGCACATAGCCGCCTTCAAAGCGCGAGATCGAAGAAGCGCCAACACCGATCAGCGTCGGGCAGCGGTCATCCGTGTAACCCTGGAAGTTTCGCCGCAAGCCGCCATTTTCGCTGGCCAGGTTCAAGCGGTCCTGAGGGCGCGCAAAATGATCTATGCCGATGTTGGCAAATCCGGCAGATCGAAATGCCTCTGCGGCCAGCTCAGCCAGATGGTAGCGGGCTTCATCGCCTGGCAGCGCGGTATCATCAATCAGCTTCTGCCGTTTTGCCACCCATGGGACATGGGCATAACCAAACAGGGCGACACGATCTGGCGCCAGTGTCAGCACCTTGTCAACCGTATCCGCGATGCGTGTCGCGTCCTGATGGGGCAATCCATAGACGAGATCGGTATTCAGAGATCGAATGCCAGCCGCACGCAGCTCAGCGACACAGGCGGCAGTGACGTCATAGGGCTGGATACGACCGATTGCTGCCTGCACCTCGGGATCAAAATCCTGAATGCCGATGCTGGCGCGGTTCATGCCTTCCTCTGCCAGAGCCGCAATCTTGTCGCCGTCTACCATTGTCGGGTCGATCTCGACTGAAAACTCGCAATCATCTGTCGGCGGTATGGCAGATTTCACCGCTTGCGCCAGCCGGTGTATCAGCGCTGGCGGCAGAATGGTCGGAGTGCCGCCTCCCCAATGCAGGCGGCCCATCTGCAACCCTTTGGGAAGTCGCTCGGCGAGAAGGGACAGTTCTTTTTCGACGGTGGCGATATAGCTTTCGACCGGGCTGAGTGTCTGAGTGCCCTGGGTTCGGCACGCACAAAACCAGCACAAGCGTTCGCAGAAGGGCACGTGTATATAGACTGACACAGGTTCCGCCGGGTCCAGCGCCGACAGTGCATGGCTCTGGAAAGCGCTATCGACGGCTGCGCTGAATACCGGCGCTGTGGGGTAGGAGGTATAGCGGGGAACGCGGCTGTCAAAAAGTCCCAGCTCGCGAAGGCGATCAATCTGTTTCATATTGCCAGATATGACCGATTTCTGAATGCAGGACTTTGCGCGAAATCAAATTTTAGACTGGCAAGGGTGAAACGCCGATCACGCGCTCATGCAAATGTAACGCGGCCGCCCAGAGCAACAGGCCAAGCGCGGCCCGTATGGCCAGATCCCGCAGGTGCTGTTGCCGCCAGCCTGAGTTGAGGATCGGGCGTAGCGAGAACAAGGCGGTAGTTGCGAAATAAGCCGCTGCGTCCGCACCAAGCGTTGCGCGTGCCTTAAGGTCAAAGAGCAGGATTGCAGCACCGGCCAGGAGAAAGGATCCGCCAAACACAATGGCATGAGCCAAATCGCCGTTGGCCAGCAGATGTGACAGCGACCAGAGTGCCAGCGCCAAGAGGATCGGATGGCGGCTGAACGCGGCGCGCCCGGGATCATCCCGCGTCGGATCGGAACTGCGCCGTCCTCCAAGCGTAAAGGGGGTTTCCACGCCCAAACCGCAGCTTGTCAGCACAAAGACCAAGGGCATTGTCAGCATCGGGGCCCATCGCAACCAATCAGATGGCGGCCAGAGTTCGACATAAGGCGCATCAGCCGCGGCTACGATGACCCAGCCGAACACTCCGAGTGACAAAAGCCCGTAGGCCGAGAAATAGGCGCGGCGACCAAGGGTTGCGATCAGTCGCCCGCGCAGATCTGCGAGGCGTGGCAGGAAATGGCTGACGATAAACACTGTCATGGCAAGGGTGAAACCCGTCCAATCGGTTGACATCAATGATCCCCTCGTCTGGCAGGAGCCGTACCGCTGGAAGCGGATTATCCTATCTGTTTGTCCGTTGTAGTGGCGGAATGAACTGCATCCGGATGCGCCATCGCGAAGGCCTGATTGCTTGCACATGTGGCTTCAATCTCACCAAGACGGGACAGGTCGTTGAAATCCACCCCCCAGCGTCGTGCGTTGTAGAGTTGTGGCATCAGGCAGAGATCTGCGAGCCCCGGACGGTCTCCGGTGCAATATGGCGCAGGGGGATATCTTTCCAGAAGCGCATGAAAAGCAATGAGACCCGGACGAATGAAGTGGCGCATCCAGCCTGCGGGCATGTCGAGAGAGTGTTCAGCATCTTGCGGCTGTGCCTCTGCACAAAGGCTGGTGGCGTAGCGGGCGACCTTCAGATTGCAGACAGGGTGCAGATCAACCGCGATGGAGTGGGCAAGGGCCTGAACCCCCGCACGCTCTGCCGGGGTGCCAGGCAGCAGGCCAAGGTTTCGGGTCTGGTCCAGGTAGTCGAGGATTGCCAGCGATTGCGTCAGGCGCAGCCCGTCGATTTCCAGCACCGGCACGAACCCTTGCGGGTTGCGGGCCAGATGCTCGGGGCCGGTTTGCTCGCCGTTGACCAGATCCACGGTTTGGCTCCGGTAGGCGATACCCGCGAGATTGAGGGCAATGCGAACACGATAGCTGGCCGATGATCGCCAGTAGTCGTAGAGTATGACATCAGACATTCCGGTCTCCCTGCATGGCCTGAGCGATCGATGGAAACACCGCCCCGCGGCCCGATCACTAAAGCTCGCTCAATTCCTTGGCGTGCAGCCATTCGGCATGTTTCGGCGCCTTCTTGGTCTTGGACCATTCTTCCAGCATTTCCCATTTCACGGAGTCCAGCTTTTGCAGCAGTGCCTGTTCCTCCGGGTCGGGGCAGGCCAGCTCCACCCGGTGGCCGTTCGGATCGAAGAAATAGATCGAGTGGAAGATCGAATGATCGGTGACGCCCAGCACCTCAACGCCGTTGGCCTCCAGATGCTCCTTGAACTGGATCAGGGTCGAGCGGTCCTTCACCTTGAAGGCGATGTGCTGCACCCAGACCGGCGTGTTGCGGTCGCGGTCCATCTCCGGCTTGGTCGGCAGCTCAAAAAAGGCCAGGACGTTGCCGTTGCCTGCATCCATGAAGATATGCATGTACGGGTCGGGTTCATGCGTCGACGGCACATGGTCCTCGGCAATGGCCAAAACAAAATCCATGTTCAGCATTTTGTTGTACCACAGGACTGTCTCCTTTGCGTCCTTGCAGCGGTAGGCGACGTGGTGGATTTGTTCGATTTTCAAGCGGAGTCCTCCCCGGTTTTCAGCGCGGCAGCAGCCAGCGCCTGTTTCAGGATCGCGCGTTTCCCGATGTGATTTGCCAGCACCAGCACCAGCCGTGCATTCAGCGCATCGCTTTCGGCCTTGCTCAAATCCTCATGTGCGGCAAGCAGATCGGCATAGAAATCGTCGGCGCGTTCGAGGTTGGCGGCCAGGATCAGTTGGTCTTCGGTCATGGTGATCACTCCTTGCCGATGGCCCGGCGGATCGCATGCCGGAACAGGTTGTCGTCATAGCTGGGGCGGCGGGCGGCGACATGCTGGTCTGGGCGGATCAGGTAGACACCGCTTTCATGCTTGCCCAGGTAGCGGTCCTTCAGCGCCAGTGTCTTGTCGTCCTTGCTGGAGAGCGCCAATCGGGTGACCGTGATGCCGGATTCCTCAATCTCATCAGGCGCGTCGGCGTCGATGGTCAGCAGGGTGAATTTGTCGCCCAGCTTGCCAAGCAGAAACCCGTCGACCAGCGGCACATCGGGGCAGGGTGAGCCGGGCCGGGTGCGTTCCGGCCCGTTGAGCGCGTCTGCCGAATTCAGCGGTGAGCCCTCATAGGTGCAGGGCACCGACAGCCGGCCGGAGTTCACCAAAGGACGCGCGAATTCATACTGTTCGGACAGGTCCAGAACCGCATCACGCAGGACCCGGCTGACTTCCGACTTGGGGGTGATGAAATCGGTGGAGCGCGAGGAGTTCCGGATATTCTCGTCAGCGCCGTGGACGCGTTCAATGTCATAGCTGTCCAGCAGGCTTTCCGGCGCTTTGCCGTCCATCACCAGCTTGAGTTTCCAGCACAGATTGTCGGTATCTTGCAGGCCGGAGTTGGCACCGCGGGCTCCGAACGGCGACACCTGATGTGCGGCATCGCCGGCGAAGATCACCCGGCCATGGCGGAACTTCTCCATGCGGCGGCACTGGAAGGTGTAGATCGAGACCCACTCAAGTTCGAATTTCACATCTTCGCCCAGCATCGCCTTGAGTCGCGGGATCACGTTTTCGGGGCGCTTCTCACGCTCCTTGTCGATGTCCCAGCCCAGCTGAAGGTCAATGCGCCAGACCCCGTCGGGCTGCTTGTGCAGCAGTGCCGACTGCCCCTTGTTGAAGGGAGGGTCGAACCAGAACCAGCGTTCCGTCGGGAAATCCGCGTCCATGATCACATCAGCAATCAGGAAGTTGTCTTCGAACACCCGTCCGACGAAATCCAGCCCCAGCATCTGCCGGGTGGGGGAGCCGGCACCGTCGCAGGCAATCAGCCAGTCGGCTTCCAGGTTGTAGGAACCTTCTGGCGAGTCAATTTCCAGCACGGCATGGCTGGGGTGAGTGCCGATGGCAGAGACCTTGTTGCGGCCGCGGATTTCGATCGGCGCGCCTTGCTCCTGCAGCTCTCGGACCCGGTTCACCAGGTATTCCTCGAAATAATACTGCTGCAGATTGATAAATGCGGGCCGCTTGTGGCCCTCCTCAGGCAGGAGATTGAAATCGTACACCTTGCGGTCGTCGAAAAAGACTTTGCCGAGGTTCCATTGAACGCCTTTGGCGACCATCGGATCCCCGAGGCCAAGCCGATCGGCGATTTCCAGTGTCCGTTTCGAGAAGCAGATGGCGCGAGAGCCAAAACTGACCTTGTCGTTGTCGTCCAGCACAACCACGCCAATGCCCTGCTGGGCCAGGTCAATTGCGGCAGCAAGACCAACCGGCCCCGCACCGATCACGACGACGGGATGACGCACCGGCGAGGGCGCATCCTGATCGTCACTGCGTTGATAAGAATACAAGGGAACTTCAAAGATCTTGTTCATCTGGCCTCCTCCCAAATCCGGGTGCCGTCAGGCACGGCTCAACTAGCCCCCGGTCGCGGCTACGCCGAGGTTCTGGTCAAACATTTCATAGGTATTGCTGGGGCGATACGATCTGGATCAAACCGCCCCGAGTATAAATTTGCCTGGGCCTCACCCCTGCAGGGCTTCCCACATCTCCAGATCGCGCTGAGCGGTCCAGATCCGGGGGGTGTCGATGCCGCGTGCCTCGTCATAGGCACGGGCCACGTTGAAGGGCAGGCAATGCTCATAGATGGCATAATCTGCAAACTTCGGATCGCATTCTGCGCGCACCGCGTCCCAGGCTTCTTTCAGCGTGCCGTTGCGGGCTGCAACTTTCGCTGCCGGGCGGTAGGTGCTTTCAACGAAATCGCGGGTGCTTTCGACGGCGCGTTCCACCGCGTCCTTGCCCACCAGCGCGTCTCCACGACCGGGGGCAATGGCGTCGACATCATAAGCTTTGATATTGTCCAGCGTCCTGCCCCAGTCACCGAAATGCCCGTCGCCGCAGTAGCAGGCTGAGTGGTCTTCGACGATATCGCCGGTGAACATCACGTTCTGATCCGGCACGTGGATCACCGCGTCACCCGCGGTATGGGCGCGACCCAGATGCTTGATGTCGATCCGGCGATTGCCGAGGTAAACGGTCATCGAATCGCTGAAGGTGGTGGAGGGCCAGGTCAGTCCGGGGATGCTCTCATGGCCTTCGAAAAGGCGCGGGAAGCGCTGGAATTCGCTGTCCCAGTCCTCCTGCCCGCGTTCGACCACCATCGAACGGGCCTTGTCCGACATGATGATGTTCTGCGCGCCAAATGCGGAAGCACCCAGTACGCGAACAGCGTGGTAATGTGTCAGCACCACATGGGTGATCGGCTTGTCGGTGACAGAGCGAACGCAGTCGATCACCTTGTTCGCAAGCCGTGGGGTCGCCTGCGCTTCGACGATCATCACAGAGTCATCGCCGATGATCACGCCGGAGTTCGGGTCGCCCTCGGCGGTAAAAGCATAAAGCCCCTCGCCGATCTCATCAAAGGTGATCTTCTTTTCGGTCATGTCCCCTTGGGACGCAAAAGCTTTTGCCATTGTGGTCTTCCTTATCTTGCGTAGGGGTCTTCAAGCGCGGGCAGCACGGTACCGGTGCAGTCGCCGAAACCGATGGTGTAGCCGTCGCCTTTGGCCGCGCCTTTCAGGGTCAGCGTGTCACCGTCGGCGATGAAGGAGCGCTCCTCGCCAGTGTCCAGCGTTAGCGGCTCCTTACCGCCCCAGCTGAGTTCCAGGAGCGAGCCGCGGCTTTCCTTGGTGGGGCCGGAGATGGTGCCGGAGCCCAGAAGATCGCCCGCGTTCATCGGGCAGCCCGAGGTGGTGTGATGCGCCAGCTGCTGTGCGGCGGAGTAATACATTTCCTTGTAGTTGGTCCGCGCGATGGTTGTGGCCTCTTTGCCTTCCGGCGCCATGGTGACCTCAAGGTCGATATCATAGAGCATCGGGCCGCAATCCTTCAGGTGGTCCAGCAGTTCCACCTCACGCCCGGGCGTGTCGCAGCGGAACGGCTCCAGCGCCGTTTTGGTCACGATCCAAGGAGAGATCGTGTTGGCAGTGGCCTTGGCCTGGAACGGTCCCAAGGGCTGGTATTCCCAGGCCTGGATATCGCGCGCGGACCAGTCGTTCAGCAGTACATAGCCAAAGATATGGTCATCCGCTTCCTGCACGGTGATCGGGCCATCGGAGGGGGTGCCGACAATGGCGCCCATCTCCAGCTCGATATCGAAGCGCGCGCAGGGCGCCCACCGCGGCGTCTCGTCATTTGGACCTTTCAGCTGACCCCAGGGTCGGCGCACGTCGGTACCGGACACCACAACGGAGGAGGCCCGCCCGTTATAGCCGATCGGGATATGCAGCCAGTTCGGCGGCAGCGCATTTTCCGGACCGCGGAACATGGTGCCGACGTTAAAGGCGTGGTTCTTGCCCGCATAGAAGTCGGTGTATTCGCTGACGGCAAAGGGCATGTGCAGCTCGGCGTCCGTAGCCGGAACCAGCAAAGGTTCGACCTTACCCTGCTCGGCAGAGCCTTCGGACAGCAGCGCTGTCAAACGGTTGCGAAGCGCAGTCCAAACGGCCGGACCTTCTTCCATAAGGTCGTTCCAATACGGAACGTCGAACAGTGGCGCATCGCTCAACTGGACCAAGCCGGTTTCCTCGGCGGCCTGCATATCGAGGATCATGTCCCCGATGGCCACGCCGCAGCGCGGATCGTCGCCATCAACAGAAAACACGCCATAAGGCAGGTTATTCAGTGGGAACGGATGGGTCGCGCTGTTGGCGGAGGTGACCCAGGATTTTATCAAAGGCATACGTGGTCCTTTTCGTTTGAGAGCAGCTGCTCTCGTCATCTTTCCCGAAATACTCCGGGGGTGAATGCGGCCTTCAGGCCGCAGAGGGGGCAGCGCCCCCGTTGGATTACTTCTTGCCTGGTGTGCCGTCGAATTTCTTCTCGATATCGGCCCAGCAGTCGATGTAGTCATCCTGCAGCGGTGCTTCGTTCGCGGCAAAGCCTGTCAGATGCTGCGGGAAACGGGTCTCGAACATGAAGGACATCGTGTTCTCGAGCTTCTCGGGGCCGAGGTTGGAGTTCGACGCACCCTCGAACGCATTCTTGTCCGGCCCGTGCGGCAGCATCATGTTGTGTAAGGACATGCCACCCGGCACGAACCCTTGCGGTTTGGCATCATACTGGCCGTAGATATTGCCCATTAGCTCCGACATGATGTTCTTGTGATACCACGGCGGGCGGAAGGTGTTCTCAGCCACCATCCAGCGCTCGCGGAACAGCACAAAGTCGATGTTGGCTGTGCCCGGCACCCCCGACGGTGCCGTCAGCACGGTAAAGATCGACGGGTCCGGGTGGTCGAACAGGATCGCGCCGACCGGGCAATAGGTGGTCAGGTCGTATTTGTAAGGCGCGTAGTTTCCGTGCCAGGCGACCACGTCCAGCGGCGAGTGGCCGATCCTGGTCTCATGGAACTGGCCGCACCATTTGATGGTCACGGTGGAGGGCGTCTCGCGATCCTCGAACGCCGCCACCGGCGCCTTGAAGTCGCGCGGGTTGGCCATGCAGTTGGCGCCGATGGGCCCGCGGCCGGGCAACTCGAATTTCTGGCCGTAGTTCTCGCAGACAAAGCCGCGGCAGGGGCCTTCCAGCACCTCCACCCGGTACACCAGACCGCGCGGGATGATGGCGATTTCCTGCGGTGCGAGGTCGATGATACCCAGCTCAGTGGCAAAGCGCAGGCGTCCTTCCTGTGGCACCACCAAGAGTTCGGAATCGGCGGAGAAGAAGTAGCTGTCCACCATCGATTCGGTGACCAAATAGATGTGGCTGGCCATGCCGACCTGGGTGTTCACATCGCCTGCGGTGGTCATCGTGCGCATGCCGGTGAGCCAGGTCAGGCCTTCATCCGAATGCGGCACCGGATCCCAGCGGTACTGGCCCAGCGAGATCACGTCCGGATCGACGCAGGGGGCAGACTTCCAATGCGGCAGGTCGATCTTCTGATAGCGGTGCGAATGCTTGACGGACGGGCGGATGCGGTAGCACCAGGTCCGCTCCGGCACATCGGCGGTAAAAGCGGTGCCGCTCAGCTGTTCGCCGTAAAGACCATAGTTGCACTTTTGCGGGCTGTTCATGCCTTGCGGCAGCGCACCGGGCAGCGCCTCGGTTTCAAAATCATTGGCAAAGCCCGGCATATAGCCCTCGTGTGGCCCGGTAAGGGACGGGGCCTGGATCATTTCGTGGGCATCGACTTTGCGATTCATGGCGCGCTCCTTTTCTTAACTCTCTGTTTCGGTAATAGTTGATTTTGTAACTAACAAGGCATAGGTCACCCTCATGACCGAAAAAGATGACTTCGCGCTGCAGGATTTCTTACCCTATCTCCTCAATCGCGCCGCAGAAGAGAGCTCGCTTGAGTTTCAACAACACTACAAGAATCGCTACGGGATGCTCCGTACCGAATGGCGGGTCCTGTTCCATCTGGGCAGCTACGGGCGCATGACCGCAAAGGAAATTGGCCAGCGCGCCAAAATCCATAAGACCAAGATCAGCCGTGCCGTTGCGAAGCTCGCCGAGCGTCGGTTTGTATTGCGTCACCGGGATGAACGAGACCGACGATCAGAGCATCTGGAACTGACCCCGCAGGGGCAGGCCGCCTATCGCGATCTTCGGGAGCAGGCCGCCATCTATGATGGGCAGCTTGCATCCCGACTCAGCGAAGGTGAAAGCGAGGCGCTGCGCCACATGCTGCGCAAACTGGCCGGAATTGAACCATAGACATCCGTTGATTGAGGCTTCAGATTGGGCCGGAACCACAATGTGAGGCCGTGCACAATGACGGATGCTGCTCTGCGCGCCACGCCGATAATCGACTGGCTGACTGCTGAAGGACTAAGAGGGGCAAGCCGTCAGGAGATGCTGCAAGGCTTTTGCCAGAGGCTTGCTGACGACGGCGTGCCGCTCCTGCGGTTTCATCTGGCGCAGCGTGCCTATCACCCAAAATACGGTGGTATCGGCTTTAGCTGGACCCGCGCGGACGGCTTGTCGCATGAATTTTATGAACACAGCGATACACCGCGGGATGAGTGGCTCTACAGCACCTTCTATTATATGTTGGAACGCCAAGTGCCTGAGTTTCGCACCAAACTGACCGGGCATGTGCTGGAGCGGTTTCCTGCACTAGCGCAGTTCAAACAGCGCGGGGCCACGGATTACTTTGCGCTGGCAATGCGCTTTGGTGATTTTGCCGATGCCCCTTTTGATCCTAAGCGGCCGGGAGAGGGCATCCTGTCATCCTGGTCAACCGATCATCCCGACGGTTTCTCAGATGCTGATCTCACGTTGATCCGTTTTATCTACCCGCATCTGGCGCTGGCGCTGCGGGCGGCCTCTGCCCAGCAGATGGCCAAGGATCTGCTTCAGGTCTATCTCGGTCGCGATGCTGGTCAGCGGGTTCTGTCAGGAGAAATACAGCGGGGCTCGTCACGCCAGATTGATGCGGTGATCTGCTATTTCGATCTGAAAGGCTTTACCCAACTGGCTGAGCAAATTCCGGGCGCCGAATTGATCGACATGATTAACGACTACTTTGGTCTGGCGGTCGAGACCATTCAGACCCATGCAGGGAATATCCTCAAATTCATGGGTGATGGCATATTGGCGATGTTTGACCTTGGCAGTATCGGCGAAGATGCAACAGCAGCGCTCGCGGCGGCCAGTGGCTTGCAGAGCAAGATACGCAATCGCAATGTCGAGCGTGCGCAGCAGGGTAACCCGGTTGCTGATTTCACGCTGGCCCTGCATGCCGGCGAAATCCTCTATGGTAATATAGGATCTGAGAACCGGTTGGATTTCACGGTGATCGGACCAACCGTCAACCTGACGGCACGGCTGTCAGGTATGCACGCCTCTGTTGGTCGCAGCATCATTGTCTCGGAACAGGTTCAACGGGCAGCCCAGCCGACCAGTCACGATCTGGTGTCGCTGGGTCGCTATATGCTGCGCGGTGTTGCCGAGCCGGTTGAGCTCTTCACGATTTACGAAGGCAGCGGAGCGGGCCTTTCTGATCGGGTGTCAGAACAACGTTCAGCCTGAACAAAGGTAAAAATTGCCATAATTTACGCATTTTTTCCGCGTAGAGCAGAGCTGGGACAGATTATGGCCAACGAGATTCGTGCAAGAAATCTTGAACTGCCATGCCTGACTTTATTGAGAGAGCAGCGAGGAAAGTGTGATGAAACTGGCAGTGCGCATACATGACCTGATAACCGTTGCGGCCGTTTTGTGTGCAACTGCCCCCATGGCATTTGCGGCTGGTGAATGGCCTGACGCGGGCGGACCGGGCAATGGGAACGGCAATGGCAATGGTTGGGGCAATGGTTGGGGCAACGGCGGGGGCAATGGGAACGGCAACGGCAATGGCCAGACCGTGCCTGAGATCGACGTCAGCGCAGGTATGCTCGCCGTGGCTGCGGTCGCCGCTGCTTTGCTTCTGAGCTGGGAGTTGCGCCGGCGCCGGTCTGTCTAGAACCAATGGCTGCCAGGGCGTCGCTTGAGTCAACCATTCTGGACCTAGATAAGTGTCCAGTTCCCGGTCGCAAAGGCAACATACGCGATCAGGGCATTTGCCACCATATGGGCCAATATGGCGGCCGGTAACCCGCCGCCACGCAAATATAGGGCGCCAAAGATTGCACCAGCGGCCATACCAAGCGCGAAGCGGTCATGCATCAGACCGAACATAAGGCTGCTGACGACCAAGGCGATAACCGCCCGTAGAACCTGACCCTGCCCGGCCATGCGGCGCAGCAGATACCCGCGAAAGAACAGCTCTTCGATGATGGGCACCAGAATTATGGTCCCGAGCAGGCGTGTCGCAATCCATAGGGTATCCCGGTGCTCTGTAATGTTGCCACGGCTGATGTCGGGTGTGGCCATCACGATCCAGACGGCTGCAATTGCGGCCCCGGCGGTGATATCCATAGGGCGTGGCCTGTAGGCCAGCGCCCTAAGGGCAGGCCAGAACAACAGCAATGTGGCTGCCATCATTGCGGTACGCAGCGGATATCCGTCGGCAGGTTCTGCCCAGATTGCAGAAACCAATACGCCGCTCAGCATCATCACGACAAAAGGCACTATGCTCGCGATCAGCATATCGGCGCGCAGCGGTGGCAGGTCGGCGGTTGCGGCGGCCACCCTAGCGGGGTTGCTCTGCAACCAGCGAGAGCGATGGGCAATCGCCAGGATCAGCAGCGCAAGACAGGTGAACATCAGCCAGCCTGCATAGCTGTGAAATCCGTTGACCGCATGTTCCGGTGCAATCCAGGCGCCGATCAGGATCAGTATAGCGATACGCGCGACATTGAAGCCCCAGCTGAGCAGCAGAGCGGCGGGAAACAGGAACAGCCAATATCGTGTCTGCCTGAGATCGCGGCCCATCAACAGCGCATAAAGCCCCATAAAGGTCGTGACGAGGGCAAACCCTTCGACGCCTGAGCAGGGTTCGCCGATCTCCACCAGAAAACCGTCGACACGGATCAGATGCAATGCCGGATCGGACCAGACTGTGGCACCTGAGCTTTCCAGAACCCATGTCACGAGGAGGAACGTCACCGACGTCAGCGCTTCTATGTTCCAGATCGGCTCCATCAGGCGAGTGATATCGGGCATGACCAGTGCCACAAGGAGCGCCAGGATCAGAGGCAGGCCGCAGCCGTGCAGCCAGACAACCCAATCTCGAAGTGGCATCAGGGCCAGCAGACCGCCTAGCCCGGCGATGCCGCCGCCTAGGCAGACCAGAATAAGGGTCGGCGAAATCCATGCGTTGATGCCGCTGGGTCCAAACAGGGCCAGCGGGACCAGCGCGATCAGAAGACCGACGAGGTTCAGGATAACTGCCGATGGGCGTTGCGAGGCGCGCCCGACAAATGCGGCCAGCGCAGTATAGGCGCTGCGCACCAGCACAAGATAAAGGCTGAGCACAGTCAACAACGCCAGCAAACGCCCGGCGAGCGACCGTACGGTGGTACAGGCCAGATCCGCGCCGGTGAATTTGCAATGCACATTGGCCAGCAGCTGGTAGGCGACCATGACAAGCAACAGCTCGGCAATCGCCAACCCGAGGATCAGGAATAACCGTCGGCTGCCCTTGCCCAACACCGGGTCGATAGGGCGCGACGCCTGTGGCTGATCAGATATCGACATCCACGCCTGGCAGATTCAGCGATTTCATCATGTCGCGCAGTTCCTGCCGTGCCGCGATGTTGGAGATATTCAGCTGTTTGACGCCAATATCCTTGAGGTCCAGCAGGGTCAGCCCGCGCGGAAACAACTCCCGGAACACCACCCGTTCCGAAAATCCGGGGGCAACGCGAAATCCGATCCGTTTCGACAGCATGGAAATCGCGCGTTCCATTTTTTCCTTGTTCACCATGCGCTGAGTGCCAACTCGATTTCGGATCACAATCCAGTCAATTGGTTTCAGGCCAGCCTGCGCGCGCAACTGTCGCGCGTTCCAGACCATCTCGGAATAAACGGACGGCCCGGTGATCTTTTCACCCTTTTGGTCAGTATGCGCCAGGAGGTCGAAATCGACAAAACTGTCGTTCAGTGGCGTGATCAGCGTGTCGGCCAGGGAATGGGCGACCTGACTGAGCCGGGTGTGCGAACCCGGGCAGTCGATCAGGATAAAGTCGTTGTTGGGTTCCAGCTCGGAGACCGCCGCAGACAGCCGATGGTCATAGATGTTCTCGCCGGGTTGCAGGCTTTCGGGATCGATTTCGGGCAGCTCATGCAGTTCCACCAGTGGCAGGTCCAGCGCGGCCTTTTCCATGAACGCCTTGCGGTTTTCCAGATAGCGCCCCAGTGAACGTTGACGCAAGTCGAGGTCCAGGGCTGCAATCTTGTATCCCAATCGGGCCAGGGTGGTTGCCACATGCATGGAAACGGTGGATTTGCCCGCGCCCCCTTTTTCGTTGCCGACGACAATAATATGCGCCACGTTCGCTTCCCCCAATCACTGCGCAAAATACCGCGCATTTTGGGATGAGTATACTGCCCGCGCGAATCGATGGAAAGCGGGATATCCGCACGTTAGGCCCTGTTTTAGGGTCTAGGGTTCATCCCGCGTTAACCGGAGAGGGCGCTGCGCGGGCAGGCGTGGCACCAATAAAAAAACGCCGCCCAAAATGAGCGGCGTTTTCCGAAAGAACAAGACCGGATCGGCTTAGAAGCCCAGGCCTTCGTATTTTTTCTTGAACTTGGATACGCGACCACCGGCGTCCATCAGGCGGGTCGAACCACCGGTCCATGCGGGGTGCACGGTGGGGTCGATGTCCAGCGAGAGAGTGTCACCCTCTTTGCCCCAGGTGGAGCGCATCTTGAGGATGGTGCCATCAGTCATTTTGACGTCGATGAAGTGGTATTCGGGATGGGTGTCGGCTTTCATGATACCACTCCTTACGCTTTGGCTTTGTAGTTTGTATCTTCTGCAATCCGTGCGGATTTACCGCGACGGGCGCGCAGATAGTACAGTTTCGCACGGCGAACACGGCCGCGGCGCACAACAGTGATGCTGTCGATGTTGGTCGAGTGCAGCGGGAAAACACGCTCCACACCTTCGCCAAACGAAATCTTGCGAACGGTGAACGAACCGGCGATGCCGGAGCCATTCTTGCGGCTGATGCAGACACCTTCGTAGTTCTGCACGCGCGAGCGGCTGCCTTCGGTCACTTTGTAGCCGACGCGGATGGTGTCACCGGCTTTGAAATCGGGGATCTCTTTCCCCAGGGCGGCAACTTGTTCCGCCTCCAACTGTGCGATCAGATCCATCGCAGGTCTCCTATGGTTGCTCGTGGTTATGTCCACGAAGTTTTGCGCGGTTGCGAGAGCTCTTGGTCTTCATCGGGTCCCGCCATTTGCAGCCCGCCAGAGATCGTTCCGTTCTTTCCTGAGAGCGAGCTGACATCCCCCCGGATTGCCGAAGAAGGCGGGTCGGGGGTTTCATGATGCAACAGCACACCGGTCCATAGACGCAAAAGCGAATCCAGACAGGGCCTTCTATGCCTGTTTTGCTGGCGGATCAAGAGCCCAGGTTCAGTCTGGGACCGGCCTGTCCACTCGCGGGCGCTCACTCGGCCTTTTTGCGGTTCAGAAAGGCCTGCCAAAGGTCAGGGCGCCGCGCCTGCGTGATCTCTTCGCTCATTTTCTGGCGCCATTCAGCGATCTTGCCGTGATGGCCGGACATCAGAACATCAGGTATGGGGTGACCCTTCCAGTCTGCCGGACGGGTGTATTGCGGGTGCTCGAGCAAGCCTGAGGAGAAGCTCTCTTCCTCGGCAGAGGCTTGGTTGCCCAAGACGCCTGGGATCAGCCGAACGGTGGCATCAATCATGGCTTGGGCGGCAATCTCGCCGCCGGTCATCACAAAATCTCCAAGGGAGACTTCCTGAATGCCATAGTGCTGCAAGACGCGCTCGTCGACACCCTCGAATCTCCCGCAGAGCAAGGTGACCCCGTCGCAGCGTGCGAGGTTCTGCATCAACGCCTGATCCATCCGGCGACCGCGCGGAGACAGATAGATCAGGGGCCAGTTACCGGAGGTGCCTGCCATGGTGTGTTCAATAGCGTTGCCAAGAACGTCGGCCCGCAGGACCATGCCGGCGCCGCCACCTGCCGGAGTGTCATCGACATTGCGATGCTTACCGATGCCGAATTGGCGCAGGTCAATGGTTTCCAGCTGCCATAACCCTTCCTGCAACGCCTTTCCGGTCAGGCTTTCGCCAAGTATGCCGGGGAAGGCATTCGGGAACAGCGTCATGATCTTGGCCTTCCAGACGCCGACCAGATCCGGCGTCGGCGTCATCAGCTCGCGCGGTTTAAATGAGGGGCGAATGGCTTTGCGGCCATGAGATTTGTTTTGTGCACTCATGTGGTGCTGTTTAATCCAGTTAGAACGACACGCAATAAAAAGCTTTGGTGTTTGGATGAATTCGGAAATGGCCCTTATTGTTACCGACCGCGAGTATCAGGCCGCAATCGACGATGTGCAGGCGCGCGCAAAAGCGTTCTGGCCACGTATTGCGTCGGATCTAGGTCTGCCGCCCGATGGGGTCAGTTTTCGCAGACTACAGGTGCATAGTCGGCGCCAACACTGTCGCAGTGTGCTCGAGGTCAAAACGGCCAGTGGGCAAAGCTATGTCTTGAGGGCGGTTTTTGACGAAGCCAGCGCCGCGCGGCAGATCAGGTTTCTTGACCGGCATCAGCAAGCGGCGCTTGGCCTGCAATCGGTCTGCGGTGTGTCATCGCCTGACGTGCTGTGGCGAGATCAAGATAGTGCTGTAGTTTTGATGGACTTTGTCCAAGGGGATACCGCCTACCGCGAGCTGGCTATGACCGAATACGGGTTCGGTGACCGGGCAGAGGTTCTTCGACGGATTGGACATGCGGTCGCTGAATTGCACAGGGTTTCGGATGCCGGAGATATGCAATTCTGGCCAAAACCGTTTCTGAAACAGGTCTCAGCGCGGGCGGAGGCGGTACGTGCCGGGGAGTTCCAGGTCTTGAAGCCCAAGAGGTATCTGGGCCTCTGCGCGCTGCTTCACCGGGAGGCACGGCGCGCCCGTGCACAGACATTTCGTGGTGCATTGGAGCATGGAGATCTTCATCTACGCAATATCTTGATGTGCGATGTTGAGGTGTCATTCATTGACTATTCAAACCACGACGGAACATTCCCGCAGCGCGATATTGCCGATATCTGGTTGTCCAACTGCCCCGACCACCTGGCTGCAGAAGGGCGCGCGCCTGGTTTCGGAGGTGTTGCCAAAGCCGATTGGGCAGCATTTGAGGACGGCTATGGTGCAGAACTGACGACGGATCCGATCTTTAGGTTCTTCTTTACTTGGCGCTTGTTCAAGCTGTGGTCAGCGCTGGGCGACAAACTATCGGAGCCGCGACAGAGAACAAAGGATCTCGGGGTCGCTGTTGAACATGTGCTGGAGCAGCTGTTGGCAGCTGAAGGCTGACGGGCTCAGAACACGCCGTCCGGCGGGTCTGCGATGATGTGTCCGCTGGCAAGATCGACCGTCGGCACCGCAGCCAGCGTAAAGGGCAGCAATACTGTTTTGCTGTCTGCCGGGATGGCGATTTCCAGCAGATCACTGGCGCCGTGGTTCTGCACCGATTTCACGGTCCCCAGCAGGGCCCCGCCGGTGTCGTACACCTCCAGCCCCATCAGATCGGTGTGGTAGTATTCATCATCCGGCAGGCTCGGCAGACGGTTACGCGGCGCAAACAGGCGGACCCCCTTTAGAGCATCGGCCTGCTCCTTGGTCTCGATTCCGCCGATACGGGCGGTAAACCCGTTCTTGATGGCGCGGACCAAGGTGATCGTATAGGTCTGGCTGCCGTCTTCGGTGCTGAGCGGGGAATAGTCTTCGATATCCTCGGCCATCGCACAAAAGCTCTTCAGCCGCACTTCGCCCCGTACTCCGTACGAGCCGGAAATAGCACCAACGCAAATCTGCTCAGTCATTCAGTCCATCCTTTGCAGAACCGCGCAGCAGTCCAAGTGCCGCCCGCGAGTCCGCAGCGTTCTGTTTGGTAATTGCGTTCATATAGAACGCCTGCGGTAAAGGCGATCAGAACAAAAACCGCAAGCCGTATCAATCGCCACATGGGCGGATTACCGAGTTTCGATCGGCAATGCGTTGCGCCGGGTTTCCCAACCCAGTTGTTCCAGTTCGGGCGTCTTGGACATCCGCTCCGGGTGACCAACACAGAAATAGCCGATCAGCTGCCAGTCCACTGGCACATCCAGATCCCTGTTCAACCGTTGTGGGTCAAGGATGGATACCCAGCCCAGCCCCAGCCCTTCGGCGCGCAAGGCCAGCCAGAACAGAGTCACGGCGGTGACCACCGAATAGCGACGCATCTCCGGCATGGTGCCGGCGCCCAACTTGTGACCTTTTGTGGTGGAATCGTCGCAGTAGATCGCCAACTGAACCGGTGCTTCGCGCATGCCGGAAAGCTTCAGCTTGGCGTAGCGTTCGGCCTTGGCTTCGGAGAAACCCGCTAGCGCTTCGGCGTTTGCGCTTTCAAAATTGGCAAGTGCGGCGGCCCGGGCTGCGTCACTTTCGACGCGAATGACCCGCCATGGTTCGCTGAGACCCACGGAGGGAGCCAGCTGAATGGTGTCGAGACAGCGCGTAAGCACTGTCTCGTCCACCGGATCAGAGCGGAACCGGCGCACATCGCGCCGGACACGCATCAACAGATCAAGTTGCATGCGGAAGTCTTCAGAGAATGAATTGTCCCGCATGTTCATCAACTTACTCCGCTTCTGCAGTCGCTTCAGCAGCTTTGGCTGCTTTCTCTTCAGCACGTTCCTGAGCTTTCTTGCCCGGGGTGCCTTTCTTAGGGTTGTTACGTTCAACCTTAGCGCGTACGCCAGCGGATTCCAACATGCGAGCGATACGATCTGTGGGCTGGGCGCCCTGGTCCAGCCAGTGCTGCACACGCTCCATGTCCATTTTCACGCGCTCTTCGCTGTCTTTCGGCAGCAACGGGTTGTAGGTGCCCAGCTTTTCGATGAAGCGACCATCGCGCGGCATGCGGCTGTCGGCAGCCACGATGCGGTAGAAGGGACGCTTTTTCGAGCCGCCGCGGGCCAGACGAATTTTCATTGCCATGGGTTCAGTCTCCTTTAATGGCGTTTGCAGGGAAGCCCCTGTTATTCCTGGTGTTTCTTGTGGTGTCGGATGACTTCCTGAATAATGAAATTCAGGAAAGCCTTGGCGAAATCGGGGTCCAGGTCGGCCTGTTTCGCCAGGTCTTCGAGCCGTGCGATCTGCGCTGTCTCACGCGTCGGATCGGACGGGGGAAGGTCGTGTTCTGCCTTGAGTCGGCCCACCGCCTGGGTGTGCTTGAACCGCTCGCCCAACGTGTAGACGAGGATCGCATCGAGGCGATCAATACTCTCGCGGTGGCCTTTCAGCAACGCCGCTGCGCGGGCGACGGGATCTTGAGGCTCTGTCGTCATTTCTGGCTCCACAAGGCAATGAAGGCATATCGCATCAGGCAGCGTTGGGTGAATAGATCAGTCAAGCGCCCAACCCTCCGGTTTGAACATGGGATCTGCGTAGTGGCTTATCTCCATCTCGATCCCATGGGACAACTGGCTGTTCTTGAGTGCTTCTGGTGCGGGATGCCTGTAGACGGCGTCGTTGCCATCAATGGTTGCGGCGTCCTGGTCCTTCTTGGCACCCAGCCGTTCGGCAAGACGGATCGAATCCAGGTTCTTGGGGTCAATATAGCTGACCGCCCCATCCCAGCCGAGCGTATTGTAATAGTAGTTCCGTGCCGCGTGGGTTGCTTCCAGCGCATAGCCTTTACCTGCGGCATCGGGCCAGATGATCCAGGCGATCTCACGCTCGGGCCAGCCAGCAGGCATCCAGCCACCGGCCATGCCGTAAGTTTCCTCGGTGGTCTTATCGTGGATCATCCACATGCCAAAGCCACGCACCTGCCAGTGGCCGATTTCGGCGGCATAGAGCATCCAGGCCTCATAGGGGTTCAGTGGACCGCCCATGAAACGCGCACGATAGGAACTGAACGTGGCTTTAAAGTCGGGATAATCCACGGCTTCCGGGCCACGCAGAATCAGGCGCTTGGTTTCGATTACGGGGATGGACGATGGCATCAGATGCCCCCCGCGCTGAAGTCGCAGTGGCAATAGATCATTGAAGGCGCCCTGTGATTGCAGGCCGGTCCAGCAGATGTTTGCGGGGCTGATGGCGCCAGGTGCGCATATTGTGTGCAGGTGCGAGGCGGAACGATACTAATTTTTCTGGGCGGGCGCCGATTCGCTGCGCCAGGGCAATGGAGGCTGCGTTGTCCTCGGGAATGAAGGAGGCGATACTGCTCCAGTTTTTCTCGCGGAACAGCCAGTCGAGAACGACCTCTGCGGCCTCGCTTGCGTAGCCTTTACCACGGGCATCCTCGGTCAGGTGCCACGAAAGCTCCGGCTCTGGCCAGCCCTTCGGGAACCAGGGGCCAATCATGCCGACCGGGCGCCCGGTATTGCGCTCGATGAGGGCGAACAATCCGTAACCACGCAGGTGCCAGTGGCCGATGATCGTCGCTATCGACCACCACAGCGCATCAGGATCGTCGACCGCGTCGATGAAGCGCGGCGCACCAATGCGCAGGAAGGCATCATGCGCGTCAAAACCGGCCTCCGCAGGGGAGACCAACAATAGCCTCTTCGTCATGAGGCTAGGGAAACGATTGTCTGTGTCTGGCATACCCACACTCGTTTCGGCCCCTGCCGCGCGCGCACCAGTGACCTGTTTCGGCATCAATGACGGCTCGATCATGCCAGATGCCGGGAAACAAGGGGTTAAGGCGCTGTTGCGCTGTGGCAAGGCGGCCACAGCGGAGCGGATGTGGGTAAAGACGCGTGTGGGAAGATGGGTGGCCATCATGCGTAGGCCTCCGGTCCGCGCAGGACCAAGTGTTCGGTTTCAAGCTGAAGGATAGCCGGGATCTGCATCATGCCAGTCCCCGCAGATCATGCACGATCACCACGTCGCCGACGCATTCGCCCTCTGCGTCGGGGTCGATAACACCGCCGAGACGCTGGCCCAGGGCGATTGATCGGTGGTTGTTCGGGTCGATAATATTGATCAGACTGTCCCAGCCGAAATTCTGTCGCGCCCAGGTCATGACAGCTTGCGCGGCCTCGGCAGCGATTCCCTTGCCTTCAGCTTCGGGGACGACGAACCAGCCCAGTTCCGGGCCGGGATAGCCGTCCGGTTGGTAAATCCCGACCTCGCCCGCATAGGCGCCGGTTTCTCGGATTTCGACACCGAAGGGGCCGTACCCACGAAGTGTCCAAAGTGCCACATCCCCGGCCCAGACTCTCCACGCTTCGCCGCGCGGCAGGATGCCACGCTCGTAGCGGGCGCGTTCGGACGCAAAGAACGCGGCCCAATGCTCAAAATCCTCAAGCTTGGGGGCGCGCAGCGTCAGGCGCTCGGTCTGAAGGGTAGGGATGGAGGCGATCATGCGGCTTATTTCTTCTTGCCGAAACCGGAGAGGCCGCCGGGCAGCCCCATGCCACCCCCGAGACCACCAAGCCCGCCGAGACCGCCGGGCAAACCGCCCTTGCCGCCCATCGCCTTGGCCGCCGCTTCTAGCGCTTTTGGGTCCATCTGGCTCGGATCCATGCCGGCCATTTCGGGCATGCCACCTTTGCCGAACATGCCTTTCATAGCCTGCTTCAGCATCTTGCCTTTGCCCATCTTACCCATTTTCTTCATGACGTCGGCCATCTGGCGATGCATTTTCATGAGCTTGTTGAGGTCAGAGACCTGCATGCCGGATCCTGCTGCAATCCGTTTCTTGCGAGACGCCTGGAGCAGGGCAGGATTGGCGCGTTCTTTCTTGGTCATAGACTGGATCATGGCGATCTGCTGACGCAGAACCTTGTCGTCGAACCCCGAATCCTCAACCTGCTTGGCCATCTTCGCCATGCCAGGCATCATCTGCATCATGCCCTGCATGCCGCCCATCTGGATCATCTGCTCAAGCTGCATCTTCAGGTCATTCATATTGAATTGACCCTTCATCATGCGCTTCATCATGCGCTCAGCCTGTTCGGCCTCGATGGTTTCTTGGGCCTTTTCGACCAGCGCAACGATGTCGCCCATGCCCAGGATCCGGCCCGCGATTCGATCCGGCTCGAAGGTTTCGATGGCGTCCATTTTCTCGCCGAGACCAACAAAGCGGATCGGCTTGCCGGTGACAGCGCGCATCGAAAGCGCCGCACCGCCACGGCCGTCGCCATCCATCCGGGTCAGGACCACACCGGAGATGCCAATTTTGGCATCGAATTCTTCGGCCACTTCAACGGCGACCTGACCTGTCAGCCCGTCAACAACAAGCAGGGTTTCGCGGGGGGAAACGACATCACGGACGTCTTCGACCTCCCGCATCAACACTTCGTCGATCTGCAACCGGCCCGCCGTGTCGAGCATATAGACGTCGTAACCACCAAGCGCCGCCTGCTGTTTGGCGCGTTTGGCGATATCGACGGGTTTCTGGCCTGGAACGATGGGCAGCGTGTCGACACCGATCTGTGTGCCCAGCACAGCCAGCTGGTCCATCGCGGCAGGGCGATAGACGTCAAGCGACGCCATCAGGACGCGCTTGCCTTCTTTATCTTTTAGACGCTTGGCAAGCTT
This sequence comes from Phaeobacter sp. JH20_08, assembly GCF_048056635.1. Classification (NCBI taxonomy): domain Bacteria; kingdom Pseudomonadati; phylum Pseudomonadota; class Alphaproteobacteria; order Rhodobacterales; family Roseobacteraceae; genus Phaeobacter; species Phaeobacter sp. JH20_08. The sequence continues at coordinate 184,352 of NZ_JAYMVV010000010.1, forward strand.
GCCGGTGGTCGTGGTCTTACCTGACCCCTGCAAACCGACCATCAGGATCGGCGCGGGAGGATTATCGACCTTCAGCTGTCCGGGATCTTCGTCGCCGCGCAGCACGTCAACCAGTGCGTCATGGACGATCTTTACAACCTGCTGGCCGGGGGTGACCGATTTGGTCACGGCTTGGCCCGTTGCCTGCTCCTGTACGCGCTTCACAAAATCGCGGGCGACCGGCAGGGAAACATCTGCCTCGAGCAGCGCGACACGGACTTCGCGCAGGGCGGTCTTTACATCTTCTTCAGAGAGCGCGCCCTGTTTGGTCAACCGGTCGAAGACACCGGATAGGCGTTCGGATAGATTTTCAAACATGCCTGCGGCCTCCTATGCCGGTTTCGAAGTGGACGCCCCACATGTAGGGAGCAAATGATCCATGCACAATCGCCCCCACGGGCGTAACACGCTGGTGGGGGGCGATCCCTGACACGGGCAGGGACCGGAAGACTCATCATGGCTCCCGGATTTGCAGCATGCGTTACGCCTTTGTCCGGAGTGAGTCAACCCGGCGCGCCCAGACAGAGCGAGGGGGAGGCTGCCATGCGCTGGGTGCAACGGTTGACGCGAGCCACCTCCCTGAGGGAATATCGCAGGGAGACGGCACCTCGGCGACCACCTTCACGGGCGCTTATTCGGGTGTTCCCCCATATGACGAAACTACGGTGTCGAATAAGCGGCACCACGCGAGAGGCAGTTATTCTCAAGGCATCTGTTGCGGCAATCTAATGCCGCATTCCTTCATCGGGCGGCTTTGCAGCCATCAGAAGGATCATGACAGATGCGTGTATTTTCGATCATCGGCCCCTCCCAATCCGGTAAAACGGAGTTGGCAACGGCACTGGCGACACTTCAGGAGCCTGGGCAAAAACCACAGCACGCCACGGGCGTTGCAGATCTGCGAGCCTTCCAGTTCATGGAGGAAAACTGGGGGGTGATTGATATCGCCGGCGGGGTTGAAAACCTGGCCATCGCCGGGCCCGCTTTGGCCGCCAGTGATGCAACGGTGGTCTGCGTGCCTGCTGATCCCGCCGCCGGGGTCTTGGCCGCGCCCTATCTGCGTATGGTCGAAGAGGCGGGTGTTCCCGCCTTTCTTTTTATCAACCGTATGGATCTGGCTGCAGGGCGGGTGGCGGATATTGTTGCTGCGCTACAAACCTATTGTCGGCACAATATCGTACTGCGTCAGATCCCTATGCGGGCGGGTGGTGAGGTGATCGGGGCAGTAGACCTGATCTCCGAGCGGGCGTGGAAGTATCAGGAGGGGCAGCCCTCGGCCCTTGTGGCCTTCCCTGACAGTATCCATGCACGCGAGCGTCAGGCGCGCGGAGAGATGCTGGAGGCGCTGGCGGACTATGACGACGATCTGCTGGAGCAATTGATCGAGGATCGCAAGCCGCTGACCGAAGCGGTCTATGATGTCGCCACGCGGGTATTGCAGCACAATGACCTGATCCCTGCGTTGCTGGGGTCGGCGCTGCATCGCAACGGGATTGTCAGGCTTATGAAGTCCCTTCGGCATGAGGCCCCGGCAGTTGATGTTGCTGCGCAGCGGTTGGCGGGGGACGGAACGCCCCTTGCAGTGGGCTGCATCGGTGACCTCGTCAAACATCTTGGCAAGACAGTTGTGGTCCGCGCGCTCAGCGAACCTGTCGGGATCGGCGCACAGGTCGGTGGCGGCAACCTGGGGGCGATGACCCAACTGAACGGTGATGGCGGGCTTGCAAAGAACGGGGCAGGCGTCCAGACGCCTTCACGATCTGCGGGGAATGGCAGCAATGGTGCCTCATCTGATGCCGGTGAGTTGGCGCCAGGCGATATCGCGCAGGTGGTCAAGTCTGATCATCTCAGTCTTGGATATACCTATCTTAAAGACCACGCTGCGGAACTGCCGGACTGGGCGCAGCCACGCCCGGCAAGTTATCAACGGATCATCACCCCTTTACATGATCGCGATGATGTCCGCCTTACCTCTGCTCTGGAAAGAATTGCTGAGGTAGATCCGGGGCTGCGAGTTGATCAGGACGAAATGAGCGGTCATGCGCTGCTCCACCTCCAGGGGCCGTTACACCTGCGCCGGATTCTGTCGCTGCTAAAAGGGTCGTTTGGCATTGAGGTCAGTGACGAACCGGTGCCACCCGCCCTTCGGGAGACGATCACCCGTCCTGCCACAATCCATCATCGCCACCGCAAGCAGTCCGGGGGTGCGGGCCAGTTTGCGGATGTCGTGCTGAGCATCGCCCCCGCAGCGCGCGGATCAGGGTTTCAGTTTACAGATGAGGTCAAGGGTGGTGCCGTACCCAAAGGGTATATTCCTTCAGTCGAAGCCGGCGCGCGAGAGGCTCTGCAAGCGGGTGTCAACGGTCACCCTGTGGTCGACGTGAAGGTAACCCTGCTGGATGGCAAACACCACTCCGTCGACAGTTCCGATTTTGCTTTCCGCACCGCTGGCAAATCTGCGGTGCGTGAGGCATTGGCGCAGGCCGGGTCTGTGGTGCTGCAACCGATTATGCGCGTGGAAATTCACGTACCCTCCGTCTTTACCGGCGGGCTGGTCCCCGTGGTGAGCGGAATGCAGGGGCAGATCCTGGGCTTTGCCGCCCATCCAGATGCCGCCGGGTGGGATGTGTTTGAAACCCTACTGCCTGTCGCCGCGCAGGAGCAGCTGTGCAACAGCCTGGCCAGTGCGACCCGCGGTACGGCGTGGTTCTCAAGCGGTTTCGATCATTATGAGGAGGCACGGCGGGTGTAGCCGGTCTATGGCAGACTGACCAACCAACAGTGAAACGCCGACGAACTATGATGTTACCCCTTGCGTCCTCGTGGGTTTCTTATTGATCTGCTGACATCACGTGATCTGCAGAACGATAACAGCATGAGGCCGCAATGGATGCATCAACCGAGCTACAGGACAGCCTACCGGTTTCCTGCGATAAACTGCTGGCGCAGCTGGATGTCTGGGGCATCGGCTACCGGTTGCACCGCCATCCACCGCTGCGCACGGTTGAGGAGGCAAAAGCGGTCGAAGCGGAGTTCGTAGAGCCGGGGAAGACCGCATTGCGGTTGAAGAACCTCTATTTGCGGGACAAGAAGAAACGCAACCACCTGATCAGCTTGGAACAGGACCGCGACGTCGATCTGAAGCGTCTCGCCGCTGAGCTGGGGCTGGGGACGCTGTCGTTCGGCTCGGCAGAGCGGCTGTTTCAGACCCTCGGTGTGCGCCCAGGAGCGGTGACGCCGCTTGCGATGATCAATGGTGTCGAAAGAGATGTGCATTTCTACATGGACAAGGCTGCCCAGCAGGTCGACCTGATCTACATGCACCCGCTGGTTAATGATCGGACGGTCGCGCTGAGCCGTCCGGCCTTTCTCGATGTGATGCAGCGTTTGGGTGTGGCGATCACCTGGGTCTGAACTGCTCAAACTCTGGCTGACCTTTGCGCAATTGCGAACCTTTCTCTGGCCGTCCTTGGTGGAATGTGCATGTTTGCAGTAAGTGGGGCGCAAGTTGAGAGATAGCCATGGAGAACTGGGACGAGGTACGCACTGCCTATCAGGTCGCGCGCATGGGGACGGTCAGCGGCGCCGCCGAAGTTTTGGGGGTTCACCATGCCACGGTCATCCGCCACGTCGATGCTATTGAGGCGCGGTTGGGCGTGAAGCTGTTCCAACGCCATGCCCGTGGCTACACACCGACAGAGGCCGGGCAGGATCTGCTGCGCGTGGCGCAGGCCACAGATGATCAGTTTGGCCAGCTTGTCGGTCGGCTCAAGGGGCACGGCGATGCTGTCTCGGGCGAACTGGTCGTGACATCGCTGTCGTCGATGTCGGCGCTTCTGGTTCCTGCACTGACCGAGTTTCAGCGTCAGCATCCGGAGCTGGTGATCCGGTTCCTGACCGGCAGCCGCCTGTTTCGCCTGGAATACGGTGAGGCGCATGTGGCGATTCGTGCCGGATCTCCGCCTGAGCAGCCTGACAACGTGGTTCAGCCGTTTATGCGTCAGCAACATGGGCTTTACGCCAGCAGGTCCTATCTGGAGCGGCTCGGCCCCTTGAACGGGCTTGAGGATATGCCCAATCATCGCTTCATTTGTAACGATGATATCGACAGCCGCGCGCCTTACTCCCGCTGGCTGCGAGCGCATGCCCCCGAGAGCGCGCTGTCGTTCCGCTGCGTCAATGGGGCGTCGATACAGGACGCGCTCTTGGCCGGGGCGGGGATCGGCTTTCTGACCAAATGGGAAGCTGCGCGGCATCCCGAGCTGACACAGATCATGGAGCCGCTGCCCGAGTGGAGTGGCGATTTGTGGCTGGTCACCCATGTGGATCTGCACCGCACCACCAAGGTTCAGAGCTTCCTCAGCTTTCTGAAAGCAGAAGCCAAGGCCTGGGCTGAATGACACCGGCTCATCGTGGCCATCTGGCTATGCTGCTCTTCTCGGCGTTGGTGGCCGGATCGTTTTCGCTTGGCTCCATGGTCGCCAACGACATCGCTCCGATGGCCCTGAACGCGGCGCGGTTCATAATTGCTGCGGTTGTGATTGGCATTGCCGCCCAGGTGACTCATGGCTTGCGGCGACGGAATTTTCAGGCGCCCTGGCGCTTCATCCTTCTGGGCGGCTTCTTTGCGGTCTATTTTGTTCTGATGTTCTATGGCCTGCAAACGGCAGCGCCGGTCAGTGCGGCCGCCGTCTTTACGCTGACACCGGTTCTGAGCGGCATTTTCGGCTGGCTGCTGTTGCGCCAGGTTACGAGCTGGCGGATGGCGTTGGCTTTGGCGATCGGCGCGGCGGGCGCGATCTGGGTCATATTTCGTGGTGATCTGGCGGCGATCTGGGCGTTTGAGGTCGGTCGCGGAGAGGTGATCTATTTCTGGGGCTGCGTGGCTCATGCCGTCTATACGCCGATGGTGCGGCTGCTGAATCGCGGGGAACCTGCGGTGGTGTTTACCTTTGGTATGCTGGTTGCCGGGGCCATCATCCTGGTGGTGGTGGGTTGGGCTGATATCCGCGCGACGGATTGGGTCGGGCTGTCACCGCTTGTCTGGCTGGTTCTGCTTTATGTGGCGCTGATTGCCAGTGCCGCGACCTTTGTCTTGCTGCAATACGCGACGCTTCATCTGCCGTCCGCCAAGGTGATGGCCTATACCTATCTGACGCCGAGCTGGGTCATCCTGTGGGAAATCGCATTGGGTCGACCGGCTCCGGGCGGTATCGTGGCGCTGGGCGTGCTCTGCACGATCTGGGCGCTTTGGCTTCTGCTGCGGGAAGGTCGCCCACCGATGGCAGCGGCAGAGGCTGGCGGATCGGCGTCAATCCGATGACAGATCGTTCGCCGGGGTTCCGAGTTCGGTTTCCAGGAACCGCTCGAACGCATCCAGATTGACGGGCTCGTACTGACCAAACCCCTGCATCCAGACACTGGCGGACCGCATGGCATCCGGTTGTAGCTTGCACCATTTGACCCGGCCCCGTTTTTCCTGCGCGATCAAACCGGCGCGGCTCAGGATCGTCAGGTGTTTGGAGATTGCCGCCAGCGACATGTCAAAGGGATCCGCAACGTCTGTAACAGCCATATCATCCTCCAGCAGCATGGTCAGAATGCTGCGTCGTGTTGGATCCGCAAGCGCGGCAAAGACAATATCAAGGGGGTCGCTCATTCTGACACACCTAAACCGCAGAATGCGGGTCGACAATCCCAAGCTGTGAACCCCATAACTCCCGGGTCAGAGATTGCAGCACCGGAGAGATGTGACATGGCACTGAAATATTGGGCGGCGATCTTTGTGCTGGGCATCGGTTGGGGCATGTCCTTCATGTTCAACGCTGTGCTGCTGCGCGAATTGGGGCCGCTGTCGGTTTCGATGGGCCGTGTCGGCTTTGGGGCGCTTGGATGCTGGATCTATGTTTTGGCGGCCCGCAAACGGGTGCCGGAGCAACCGTCGCGCTGGTTGGCTTTGTTTGGCTTCGGCGTATTGAGCTACGCTGCGCCCTTTGCCTTTTACGCACTGGGTCAGCAGCATATTGCCAGCGGCGTGGCCGGGATTCTCAATGCCTTTACCCCGGCGCTAGCAGTTGTTGTGGCGCATTTCTGGCCGGGTGGAGAGCGGGCGACAGTGCTGAAATCAATGGGTGTGATGTTTGGGTTCCTCGGTATTCTGGTGCTGTCGTTGCCGCTTTTGCAAGGGGGGCGGCAGTCCGAGATATGGGCCGTGCTCGTGACGCTTTGTGCGCCGCTGTGCTACGCGTTCTCAGTCAATATTGCCCGGCAGTTTCGCGATATGGATCCGGTGGTCCTGGTTGCCATCGCCCTGACCGGAGCAACAGCCGCGATCGCGCCGCTTGCGATCTGGGCCGAAGGCGTGCCTGTCATCACACGGCTGGAGACCTGGGGTGCGCTGCTGGTGATTGGCTTCATTCTGACCTCCGCCGCCTTTATCCTGTTCTACTGGGTTCTGCCGCGGGTGGGGCCAACCAATATTACCCTGCCCACCTTGATTGCGCCGGTTTCGGCTTTGGTGATGGGGGCCTGGGTGCTTCAGGAACCTCTTAAAATGGAGCATCTGGCGGGCATGGCTGCGATCTTGCTCGGGCTGGTGATGATCGACGGCCGTTTGGTTGGCAAAATCCGGCGCAAACCCGCGCTCTGAGGAAAATCAACCTTTTGGTTGAATATGAGTTTTCAGGGTGAGTTTCACGGGGCCGCTACGAAAAGTCATCCGTGGCCAAGAGGGGCTGTCTTTAATATTTATTATTTTCAATATCTTGCGCGTCCTGCCGCAGTGCAATCTGCGTTGTTGACTCTGGACCTAGGACTCCTTAGCACCGCATCAGAATTCACGTGAGGATGGTGCCCGTGTCACAAGAGCCGGAAAAGCAGCGTTTGGCGCAGCTCGAGGCCAGACTGGCAGAGGCGCGTAAGGCCCATGAGCCCAAGCCGCGTGTGGACGAACATTATTCGACGGCAAGCGATGCCTGGAGAATGGTGATTGAATTGGTGGCCGGTCTGATGATCGGCTTTGGCATCGGGTACGGTTTGGATCTTCTTTTTGGGACCATACCGATCTTTCTGGTGCTGTTCACAATGCTGGGTTTGGCGGCCGGGGTAAAAACAATGATCCGCAGCGCGCAAGAGATCCAGGAAAAGAAACTGGCCGAAATGGCCGAACAAGATGCGCAAGACCGGGATTGATCCCCCGGCGACAGGAGAAACGGGACAATGGGCAAACTAATCTTTGGTGCAGCTTTTCTGCTGGTACTTGCGTCTGGGCTGTTCTTTGCGCCCGCTATTCCGGGGCTCCAGATTCACCCGACTGACCAGTTCCTGGTAAAGCCGCTGGGTGGCGCAGCAGAGCTGAACTTCTACACCCCGACCAACGTGACCCTGTGGATGGGGCTGGCGATTGTCGCAATCTTCGCTCTGATGGTACTGGGATCGTCCAAGCGCGCGATTGTTCCGTCGCGCATTCAGTCGGTTGCTGAACTTGCCTACGGGTTCATCTACAAGATGGTCGAAGACGTCACCGGTAAAGACGGTCTGAAGTTCTTCCCCTACATTATGACCCTGTTCATGTTCATCCTGACCGCGAACATGCTGGGCCTGATCCCCGGCAGCTTCACCACCACCTCGCATTTTGCCGTAACTGCGGTTCTGGCGATGCTGGTTTTTGTGACCGTGACCGTGACCGGCTTTGTGCTGCACGGCACCAAGTTCCTGGGCCTGTTCTGGGTCAGCTCCGCACCGCTGGCGCTGCGCCCGGTGCTCGCGATCATCGAACTGATTTCCTATTTCGTGCGCCCCGTCAGCCATTGCATTCGTCTTGCAGGTAACGTGATGGCTGGTCACGCGGTTTTGAAGGTATTCGCAGGTTTTGCAGGCGCATTGGGCCTGTTCAGCTTCCTGCCGATCTTTGCCATCACCGCGGTCTACGCACTCGAAGTTCTCGTGGCCTTCATTCAGGCATACGTGTTCACCATTCTGACCTGCGTGTACCTGAAGGACGCGCTTCATCCGTCGCATTAAGTCGCGGTTAGGTCTGAACAACAAGATCCTCAACTTCCAATCGTAAGGAGATACACAATGGAAGGCGAACTCGCACACATCGGCGCTGGCCTGGCTGGCATGGGTACTGGTATTGCTGCACTGGGTGTTGGCAATGTTGCTGCTAACTTCCTGGCAGGCGCTCTGCGCAACCCCTCCGCGGCTGCTTCCCAGACCGCAACCCTCTTCATCGGCATCGCATTTGCAGAAGCTCTGGGCATCTTCTCGTTCCTGGTCGCTCTGCTGCTGATGTTCGCCGTCTAAGACCCTTCGGAACCATTTTCCTTACGGCCGGGCGGTGTGGACGACTGCGCCGCCCGGTGTAACGGCAAGTTCCCTAGGAGGACGACATGGCAACTCAGACGCAGGACGCAGGTCACGGTGCCGCAGAGGCTGCCCACGGTTCGGGCGGCATGCCGCAGCTGGACTTCTCGACCTATGCGAACCAGATCTTCTGGCTCGTGGTCACGCTCGTCGTGATCTATTTTATCCTGTCGCGCATCGCGCTGCCCCGCATTGCGGCAGTGTTGGCCGAGCGTCAGGGAACCATTACCAACGACCTCGCCGCGGCTGAAGACCTGAAGGCCAAAGCCGTTGAGGCCGAAACCGCTTACAATCAAGCTCTGGCGGATGCCCGTGCCGAGGCTCAGCGCATCGCTGCTGAGACCCGTGCGGAAATCCAGGCAGATCTGGATGAGGCCATTGCCAAGGCAGACGCACAGATATCGGCCAAAGCAACGGAATCAGAAGCCGTCATCGCCGAGATCAAGGCCGGTGCCATCGCCAGCGTCGAAGCCGTCGCTGTAGATACCGCCGCCGAAATCGTCGCCGCATTTGGTGGCAAGGCAGACGAAAAAGCCGTCGCAGCCGCGGTTGCCGACCGGATGAAAGGATAAGAACATGCGCTCAGTATTGGCTCTTGCTCTGACCTTTGGTGCCACCAGCCCCGCGTTTGCGGCGTCTGGCCCGTTCCTGTCGATGAGCAACACCGACTTTGTCGTGACGCTCGCGTTCCTGCTGTTCGTCGGTATTCTGCTCTATGCCAAGGTGCCCGGTCTGCTGGGGGGTCAGCTTGACGCCCGTGCGGAAGGCATCAAGAAGGACCTCGAAGAGGCCCGTGCCCTGCGTGAAGAAGCCCAGACCATTCTGGCGTCTTACGAACGTAAGCAGCAGGAAGTTCAGGCGCAGGCTGACCGGATCGTTGCTTCGGCACGTGAAGATGCTGCCAAGGCGGCTGAGCAGGCCAAGGCGGATCTGGAAGTCTCGATCGCCCGTCGTATGACGGCTGCCGAGGAGCAGATCAAGGCAGCGCAGGATTCTGCGGTGAAAGAAGTACGCGATCAGGCCATCCTCGTTGCTATCGCGGCGGCGGATGCTGTGATTTCGAAGCAGATGACAGCGACAGAAGCCAACAAGCTGATCGACGCTGCTATCGCTGACGTGGACGCCAAGCTGCACTAACCTGCACTTGTTATCGGCGCGTATTAAAAAACCCGGCTCATGTGGCCGGGTTTTTTGTTCGCCCAGCTGTGGGCTTGGCCATTGGAGTGGGGCGGTTGCTGACCTAAATGGTGGATCGGACACGGGCCGAACGATAGAAGTGAGCCAAGATCCCGAGCCGGAGCTCGGGCCTCCAAGTCCCGAAGGAGACTCACATGCGCGCCCACCCGACGGCCATTGTCAGCCCCAATGCCAAGATTCACCCAAGCGTGGAAATCGGTCCGTTCTCGATCATCCATGACAATGTCGAGATCGGTGAGGGCACAAGCATAGGAAGCAATTGCGAACTCGGCGTTGAAACCCGGCTTGGGGATGGGACGCCGCTGCGGATCTCGGCACGCTCCAACATACGTTCACACAGTGTTTTCTATGAAAGCTCGACTTTTGGAGAGGGGCTGGTGACCGGTCATCGTGTCACCGTCCGTGAACTGACCTCGGCCGGACGCGGTTTCCAGATAGGCACTCTGGGCGATATCCAGGGTCATTGCACCGTTGGTGATTACGTCCGGCTGCACAGCAATGTCCATATCGGCCAAAAGAGCGTCATCGACGATTATGTCTGGATCTTTCCCTATGTTGTGCTGACCAATGACCCCCATCCGCCCAGCGAGGTATTGCTTGGCGCTCGGATCAAGTCATTTGCTGTGATTGCCACGATGACCACTGTCCTCCCCGGGGTGACTGTCGGCGAGGGTGCCCTGGTTGGAGCCTGTAGCGCAGTCACGAGAGATGTTGCAGATCATCGGATCGCGGTTGGGAACCCGGCGGTCGACAGGGGGGATGCGAATAAGGTCCGGCTGAAAGACGGCACCGATCGGCCAGCCTACCCGTGGAAGTCGCATTTCCACCGAGGATACCCCGAAGAGGTCGTGGCCGAATGGCTCGCGTCCTTGCCCGAAGCCTGACCCCGGCCGTGCTGAATGGGGTCGGCGCCTGGCTCAGGATTTGCTGATTTCGTGCTCAAGCCTCTGCTTGGCGATTTCCGCGTTGCGCAGGGTGCGCTGATGGTCGCTGAGCGCCTGTTTCACGTAATCCAGATGGGTTTCGACCGCCGCCCGCGCTGCATCCGGGTCGCGCGCCTGCAAAGCGGCGTTGATGGCGCTGTGCTGCGCGAGCAGGGCCTCGCGCGTGGTGTGCTGTTGGAACATGATCTGGCGGTTGTAGAAGACCCCCTCCCGCAGCAGGTCGAACATCGACCGCATCATATGCAGCATGACGACATTGTGGCTCGCATCCATGATCGCGGAATGGAACTGCGCGTCCAGAGCTGCCGCTTCCTCTGAAGTGGCAGGATCACCGGCCTGTTCCATCTTTTCAAAGATGGTCTGAATGACCTGAAGATCATAGTCGGAGCCGTATTTGGCCGCGCGCTCCGCCGCGAGGCCTTCCATGTCCCGGCGAAAGCTGAGGTAGTCGAAGACGGCCTCATCATGGCTGGCAAAGAGCTGCACCAGGGCAGGCGAAAAGGCTGAGCCGAGCACATCGGCAACAAAAACACCGGCACCGGCCCGCGACGTGAGCAGGCCTCGGCTCTGCAATTCTGCCAGTGCGTCCCGTAGGGATGGCCGCGATACGCCCAGACGCTCCGCCAGTTCGCGTTCCGCAGGCAACCGCTCGCCCGGTGTCAGGATGCCTCGCAGAATGAACTGTTCGATCTGGCGCACCACTGAAGCAGAGAGTTTTTCGGGCTGAACTTTTTGAAAGGGCATGATGATTGCCTTCTGAGGTGCGTTATTGGTCAAAACATATGACCACGCGGCAGGTGCGGCTGCAAGAGGGCGGCATCCATTCGGCAGACAACCTGCGCGTTCCATGCTAGCTGTGAGAGCAAGACCGAAGAATTTGTCACAACCGTCACGGTGATACGCATGTTCGACCCGGCCAGATCCACGGTTCTATTCCGCTCGATTTTTACATTCCTCCTTGTCGTATTACTTGCCGCCTGCGATACCGCAAGCCCGCATTTTCGGGGCCAGACCGTGCAGAGGATTGCCGTGGACGGCAGCGTTTTTGATGTCAGGATGCGCGGTCGGTTGGCAGAAGCCGTTCGCGTCAACCCACAGTATGCGCCGCGGCTTGGACCGATCAGAGGTCGGGCGGCCCGTGCCATGGAATTGGCCAGTGGGTGTAGCGTGGGCTATGTACTGGGCGATCAGGCCGTGCTGGTCGGGCGATTGGACTGCGTAGCCGGTTAAGCGGGAAATAGAAAGTTATCCACAATATATGGTGGCGATATCGCGCTGAGCTAGCGGATTTGGGGGGCGGCCACATTGACAGTGGTGTAACAAACCCATGACACTTGGACCCCAATGAATCACAGGATATCGGCTTGCGCTTCTCGAAACTCAGACTGAATGGCTTCAAGAGCTTTGTGGACCCAACGGATCTGCTGATCGCGGATGGCCTGACTGGGGTTGTCGGACCAAATGGCTGCGGCAAATCGAACCTGCTCGAGGCGCTGCGTTGGGTGATGGGCGAAAACCGCCCGAAGGCCATGCGCGGCGGTGGCATGGAGGACGTGATCTTTGCGGGGACAAGTTCCCGGCCTGCGCGTAACTTTGCTGAGGTCAGCCTGCAAATTGACAATAGCGAGCGGCTTGCGCCGTCCGGGTTCAACGAAAGTGACAATCTGGAAATTCTGCGCCGCATCACCCGTGATGTTGGCAGTGCCTACAAGACCAATGGCAAGGATGTGCGCGCCCGCGACGTGCAGATGCTGTTTGCTGATGCCTCGACCGGCGCACATTCGCCAGCGTTGGTTCGACAGGGACAGATTGCCGAACTGATCAATGCCAAACCGAAGGCCCGGCGGCGTATTCTGGAGGAGGCTGCAGGTATTTCGGGACTCTACCAGAGGCGGCATGAGGCTGAACTGAAGCTCAAGAACACCGAACAGAACCTGCTGCGCGTGGATGACGTGATCGAGCAACTGGCTGCTCAGCTTTCGCAACTGGCCCGTCAGGCCCGACAGGCGCAGCGCTATCGTGATATCGGTGAGCAGCTGCGCCGGGCGGAGGGGATGTTGCTGTATCGCCGCTGGCGCGAGGCCGATGACGCGCGGCTTGAGGCAGAAGATGTCCTACGCGCGCGTGAGACGCAGGCCGCCAAGGCCGAGGCGCTGGCCCGTGTCGCAGATGGGAAGCGACTAGAAGCAGAGGGCGCATTGCCGCCTCTGCGCGAGGAAGAAGCGATCGCAGCGGCGGTCCTGCAACGTCTGTTCGTGCAGCGCGATGCGCTGAGCGATCAAGAGTCACAGGCACGCCAGACAATCGAGACGCTGACCAACCGTGTGGCGCAGTTGGGCCTTGATATCGAACGTGAAAGCGGGCTGAACCGGGATGCCGGCGAGACAATCGAGCGGCTGGACTGGGAACAGCGCGAATTGGCGCGGGCGGCCATTGGCCATGATGACCGCATGGCCGAAGCCGTTGAGCGATCCCGCGAGGCCGGATCTGTTCTTCAGGCGCGCGAAGAGCATCTGACGAGTTTGACCGAAGATGTGGCACGGCTAGCCGCGCGCCACCAGTCCGCGCAGCGCCAGGTTGAGGATTGCCGTCGCGCACTGAGTCGTGCGGAAGAGGAAGGCGGCAGTTCCCGCGAGGCGATGGCGGTCGCCCGCGAAACACTGGCCGAAGCCGAGGCCGCATTTGAAGCGGCAGTCGACGCTGAAGAAGAGGCGCGCGCAGCTGCTGAACTGGCAGATGAAACCCTCGCGGCGGCGGATGAAGCCCGCAATGACACCCAATCGCGAGAAGCAGAGGCCCGTGCTCGCCGCTCCGAAGCCGAAGGAGAGCTGGGTGCGCTGCGTGCTGAGGTGACGGCCCTTGCGAAGCTGGTGGAACGTGACACTGCCGAGGGCGGGCATGTTCTGGATGAAATGCGTGTCGCCGCCGGTTATGAAAAGGCACTCGGGGCGGCGCTGGCAGATGATCTGCGTGCGCCTCTTGCAGAGATCGACGGGCCAAGTGGATGGGTTACCCTGCCGCCTTATGACGGCGATGCGGCTCTGCCTGCGGGCGCTGTGCCGCTGTCTCTGCATGTCAGCTGCCCGGCAGCGCTGCAGCGTCGGATTTCGCAGGTTGGTCTGGTCGACAGTGATGCCGCAAGAGACCTGCATTCTCGCTTGTTGCCGGGGCAGCGTCTTGTGACATTGGAGGGGGATCTGTGGCGCTGGGACGGGTTCCGCGCCTGGGCGGAGGATGCACCCAGTGCTGCAGCGCTGCGTTTGGAGCAGATGAACCGTCTCGAGACGCTGAAACAGGACATGGAGCATGTAGGAGCGCGTGCCGATGGCGCCAGGGCGGCACATGAGGTCCTGATGCGAAAGCTTGAGGAGGTGACCGCCGCTGATCAGGCCGCCCGTCAGGCGCGCCGGGTCGCGGATCAGCGCGTCGCCGATGCCGCGCGTGCGCTGAGCAGGGCCGAAAGCCACCGCAACCTCTCCGAAGGCAAACTTGAAACTCTCAGCATTGCAGTGACCCGCCATGACGAGGATGCAGCGGCGGCAAAGGCGCAGCTGGCTGAGGCTGAGACTGCGGTGGAGGGCCTTGAAGACCTCTCCGAAGCGCGCGCCAAGGTCGAGGATGTAAAGCAAGCGGTCGAAGCCGCGCGGATCACTATGCTGACACATCGGTCAACGCAGGATGAATTGCGTCGCGAAGGCGAGGCTCGGACCGCACGCGGACAGCAGGTGACCAAAGAGCTCTCCGGCTGGCGTCATCGTCTGGACAGCGCCGAGAGGCGCATTGCCGAGCTGACCGAGCGTCGCGCGGCGACAGAAGAAGAGCTGGAAGAGGCCCATGCGGTTCCAGCTGAAATTGCGGAGAGACATGACGAACTGAATGCCGCGATTGAAGAGGCAGAGGCGCGCAAGGCTGCTGCGTCGGACGCGCTGATCGGCGCTGAAACCGTGTTGCGCGATGCTGTACAGGCCGAGCGCGAGTGCGCGCGCCTTGCGTCAGAGGCACGCGAAGCACGAGCCCGCTCCGAAGCGCGTTGCGATGCCGCCCGTGAGGCGGTGGGACATGCGGAGGCGCGGATCCGTGAGGAACAGCAGACCGTGCCGGACGACCTGTTGGCCCGCCTTGATGCCACGCCTGAAGACATGCCCAATGCAGAGGAGCTGGAAGCGGAGGTCAACCGTCACAAGCGCCAGCGCGATGCGCTGGGAGCCGTCAATCTGCGCGCCGAAGAAGACGCCCGTGTGGTGCAGGAAGAGCATGACCAGCTGGTCACCGAGAAAGCCGATCTGGAAGAGGCGGTGAAGACGTTGCGCGCAGGGATCGCCAGCCTCAATCGTGAGGGACGTGAACGGCTTCTGACCGCCTTTGAGGAGGTGAACGCCAGCTTTACCATGCTGTTCACCCATCTGTTCGGCGGCGGCGAGGCCAATCTGGTTATGGTCGAAAGTGACGACCCGCTGGACGCCGGGCTTGAGATCATGTGCCAGCCACCGGGTAAGAAGCTGTCAACGCTCTCACTGTTGTCCGGCGGAGAACAGACTCTGACCGCTATGGCCTTGATTTTTGCGGTGTTTCTGTCGAACCCGGCACCGATCTGTGTGTTGGACGAAGTCGACGCACCTCTGGATGATGCCAATGTCACCCGTTTCTGTGATCTTCTGGATGAGATGTGCCGACAGACCGACACCCGTTTTCTGATCATCACGCACCACGCGGTGACCATGGCGCGGATGGATCGGTTGTTTGGCGTGACCATGCAGGAGAAAGGCGTGAGCCAGCTGGTATCTGTCGATCTCAAGAAGGCCGAATCTCTGGTCGCCTGAACCCTTGTTCAACAAGGCCGCTGGTTCTATCGTCGTCGCGACAATGACAGGATTTGCAATGAAATTTCTTTCTCTACTGACAGCCGCAGCCCTGGTCGCCATTCCTGGTCTGGGGCACGCTGAAAATATCCTTGCGAAGGATGCAACCACGCTTGCAAATTTTTTTGAGACTGAAGGGGTCGATTTTGAGGTCACAACTGACGATGTGGGCGACCCCAAGCTAAAGGTCGACTATTACGGCAATGACTTCTCAATCTATTTCTATGGCTGCGAGAACAATAGGAACTGCGATGCGATACAGTTCTTTTCGGGCTACCAGACGGATGGCGGCGTGCGTGTGGCGAAGATCAACGAATGGAACACGGAGAACCGCTTTGGCCGTGCTTATATCTCGGACGAGGGATCCGCTCGGGTTGAGCTGGACGTCTATCTTGGCAAAAGCGGGATGAACCCGGACGATTTCGCCGAGCTCTTGAGCTACTGGTCCAGGATCATACAGGAATTCGAAGAATTCATTGATTGGTGACCCAGAAGGTTTCGTCACCGAAACGTGACAGATCAGACTCTGAAATACCGCTAGGCTGGCTGCATGAGATACCCCATGTTGCTGGCCTTTTATGTTTTCCTTGCTGCAGTTGCCGGCTTCGGTACCGTGTCGGCCCAAGACGGTGCGATGCGCAGCGGAGATCGACCTTTTGATGCCGAGGCCTTGGCGGCGCTGCCCGGACGTTCCTTTGTCTTTTACGATGATGGCGAGGCGCTGTTCGGCTCGGATGGGGCCTACGCCTACACATATTCTGCGAAGAATGGCGGAGGTACGGCCTGGGGCAGCTACAGCGTCAAGCCGGACGGCCTCATATGCGTAACCTTTGTCAACGGCGCCTCACGCTGCGATCAATATGTGACAAACCGTGACCGCACGGTGGTAATCACCTCCGACGGTCAGAGGTTCCCGGTGCGCTCGATCCGGTGAATATCAGGGGTGCTGCACCAGCTGATCAGAGACGCGACAGCAGCGTTTCGGTCGGCCAGGCGTCGGCTGGTAAGCCCAGGCGCTCCTGCTCTTTTTGCACCGCGATCCGTGTCTTGGCGCCAAGGATGCCATCCACATTGCCGACGTCATGGCCCCGCGCGATGAGTTTGCGCTGAAGCTGTTCCATCTGCTTGGCCACAAGACCTGTATCAGGTGCGCCCGCATCATAGGGGGCGGCTCCTGACAGGCGGGTGGCGAAATATGCCGCCGTCAGCACATAGGTAAAGCTCTGGTTCCACTCGAAATAGACGTCGAAGTTCGGATAGGCCAAGAAAGCAGGCCCTTTGTGACCCTGTGGCAGAATGAGTGCAGCCTTGGTGCCGGTGGCTGCCAGCCGACCGGACCGGGACCGCACGCCCAAAGCCCGCCAATCGCCGACTGTCTGCTTGTGATGAACACCACTCAGGCGGAGGTCCAGATCTTCGGGGATTGTCACCTGCTGCAACCAGGGTTCGCCGGGCCGCCAGCCCAAATGCGACAACATCTTCGCCCCGGACATCAGCGCATCGGGAGCGGAGGTCTTGAGGCTGACGAGGCCGTCACCATCCGCATCGACCCCGTTTTCGAGGATATCGCCGGGCAGCATCTGCACCATTCCGATTTCGCCCGCCCAGGCGCCGGTGGTGCGGCGTGGATCAAAGTTGCCCTGACGAAACAGTTCCAGCGCCGCAAACACCTGCGGGCGGAACAGCTCCGGTCGGCGGCAGTCATGGGATAGGGTTACAAGGGCGTTCAGCGTGTTGAAATCCCCTTGAACGGCGCCATAGTCGGTTTCGAAGGCCCAGAACGCAAGCAGCACGCTGCGATCTATGCCATAGGTCGTCTCGATCCGGCGGAAGGTCGTATCATATTTGCGCGCCATCGCCAGACCCCGGTCCAGCCGGTTTTTGGAAATCAGGCGCCGCGAAAATTCGATGAACGGTTTTTGGAATACACCCTGCGCGCGGTCCGCTTTCAGGACCGACTGATCCTGCCGAACACCTTCGAAGAACCGGTTCACCGTAGCGCTATCATATCCGCCGGTCAGCGCTTCTTCTTTCATCAACTGGACGAAATTGCGAAATCCGCCGCCACATTGTGCTTGGGCCTGAAGAGGGAGCAGGAATGAGACGAGGGCGAGAAGGCTGGGGCGCAACACGGTTGGCGTGTCCTTTTTGAGAGTGCTGCCCCTTGTTAGCTACAATAGCGCGGCAATGGCAACCGTTAGCGCAAGCCCCAGCGCCCAAGACATCCAAAGCAGGCGAACGCAACGGGTGATACTATGGGCACTGGCGCTTTTGGAGCCGACAGCATTGACCCAAGGAAAATCCTGCATTTTTCCATCGTAGGAGCGGGGCCCGGCCAGCGCGACCTGAAGCGCGCGTGCCATCGCAGCCTCGGGCCAGCCTGCATTCGGGGAGCGATGGCGGCCTGCGTCCTGTGCAATTTCGGGCCAGCTTGGCAGCACGCGACCAACGGCTGCGATCATCAACGCTGACAGTCGCGCCGGTATCAGGTTCAGCGCGTCATCCAGCCGTGCAGCTGCCCAACCAAAATTTCTGTGGCGCGGTGTTTTATAGCCAATCATGCTGTCGGCTGTATTGGTGATCTTGTAGATCATCAGCCCGGGCAGGCCACCGACAAGAAACCAGAATGCGGGGGCGATCACCCCGTCGGAGAAATTTTCGGCACCGCTTTCGATGGCTGACCGCGCGATCTGCGGGGTTGTCATGCCGGTGGTATCGCGGCTGACGATCAAAGAAACCGCCGTACGACCCTCTGCGAGATCGTGGCGCAGGCCGTGGGCAACAGCTTCGACGTGTTCGCAAAGCGATCGTTGTGCCAGCAGAACCGCAGCTACCAGAAACTGCATGACCGGCCCAAACAGCGACAGAACCCAGCCAAGCCAGCCTGCCCCAAGAACCAGAAGGACGATGGCCAGAACACCTTTGGCCTTGCGTTGTTTGCCGGTGTTGAGCGACCGGTCGGTAAGCTCAACCGCACGCCCCATCAAAACCGCAGGGTGCGGCAGCCGCGTCCAGAGCCAGCGTGGTTCGCCAAAAACAGCATCCAGCAGCAAGGCCGGTATCAGCAGTTCCGCAGTTGTCACAGAGCCGCCTCAAGCCTCGCCCAGCCATCCCCTGTGGGCAGGCCGAGACGCAGATAGTTTTTTGAATAGGGGAAAATACGCGTCCAGATATGTGCGCGTGCAAGCTGGGTCTGCCAGGCCGCAGCGTCGTCCACATCATATAGGCGGAACAAATCGGTGCCACCGACAATCTGGGCACCCTTGGCGATGAGCATCTGATCCAGGCGCTCGGCATCCTGCCGCAGCCTCAGCCGTGTGGTGGTGGCCCAGTCCTCGTCCCGCAAGGCCTGCGCGCCGATGCGCAAGGCCGGACCAGAGACCGCCCAGGGGCCTTGCCAAGCTGCCAGACCGTCGAGCAGGCAGGGGTCGCCGATAGCAAAGCCAAGCCGCAGGCCCGCGAGGCCCCAGAATTTGCCGAAACTCTTTAGGATGATAACGCCCGGGCGATCTGCAAGATGAATAAGGCTGTCCTCAGGGCAGACATCGCAAAAACTCTCATCAATCACGACCAGCGGGGCCTGTGCATCCTCAGCACTCCACCGGCGTCCGTCGGGATTGTTTGGATGGACCAGAACCCGCGCCTCTGCCGGGCCCCCGGTGACGGTCTGCCACCCGTGAGTGGTAAAGGCAGCGGCATGTTCGTTATAGGTCGGTGGCGTGATCTGCACCCACCGTGGGTCAGCCAAGGCCGGAATGGCGGCAATCAGCGCCGAGGCGCCTGGGGCAGCGAGGATTTTTGCATCTTTCGGCACCTTCCAGAAGGCGCGCGCTGCGGCAACCAGATCGGCCTGTGCTGCCTGGTCGGGCAGGGCACCCCAATCCGCAGATGTCAGGCCAGTGATCGGATATGGCACGGGGTTGATCCCGGTCGAAATATCGACCCAATCTCTGGCTACACCACCATATTCCGAAATAGCGGCACTAAGGTTGCCGCCGTGGTCCCGCTGAGGGACCTCTGTCAGATCCAGCATGCCTGTCATCTTGGGCCTTAACAAATGAACCAGAACCGAGGGCCAAGAAAACCGCTGACCCAATACCGCCGTATGGAGCAGCAATGACGAGAAAGCAACCATAGCCCCATGCAATCAACAATTCGCTAATCTCGGGGAGATTGCGGCGCGGAAAATCTGGCTATGGGTGTGCTTGGCGAATACCCGACAATAGGGACGTAATATCTCGTTTGCCGGAAACCGGCTGTCCGGGAGCAACTGCCGATTCCCGCATCGACGGTTGTGATCGCCGATCACAGCGGCAAGGAACATCCATGGGCGACAATCCGTGAACCACGTGAGGATTGTAGCCCGCGCATTCGGCGTACCACGAATGCGCGGTTGCAGGCAGGCACGGCAGCAACCATGCGACAGTGGCAGGCTGACAGGTCAGTCGCGGCCGTGAGGCGCCATCCAGTCGATCTGCGGGTTGATCGGGATGATCCGATGCGGGTTGATGGTCTCATGGCTGTAATGATAGTGGCGCACGATGTGATCCATTCCGACGGTGCCAGCCACGCCCGGCCATTGATACAGCGCGCGAGTATAGGCCCAGAGATTCGGATAATCGATCAGCCGCCGCCGATTGCATTTGAAATGCAGGTGATAGACCGGATCAAAACGGACAAGGGTGGTGAACAGCCGCCAGTCTGCCTCGGTCAACACGTCGCCAAGCAGGAAACGATGTTCGGACAGGATGTCTTCCAGCCAGTCGAGGGTCTCGAACAGCGGCTCAACAGCGGCGTCATAGGCCTCCTGCGTGGTGGCAAACCCGCATTTGTAAACCCCATTGTTCAGGGTGGAATAGACCCGATTGTTCACGGCTTCGATCGGTTCGCGCAGTTCTTCGGGCCAGTAGTCATCATCATTGTGGCTGATGCCGTCGAAGGCGCTGTTGAACATGCGGATGATGTCGGCGCTTTCATTGGAAACGATGGTATTTTGCGTTTTGTCCCAGAGGATTGGCACGGTGACCCGACCGGAATACTGTGGGTCGGCGCGGGTGTATATCTGGTGGAGATGATCATTCCCGAACAGCGTGTCACCCGTCGCGCCATGGTCGTCCTTGGCAAAACTCCACCCTGAGTTCAGCATATCCGGGTGTACGACCGAAACGCTGATATGATCTGCCAGCCCTTTGAGTTGGCGGAAGATGAGCGCGCGATGCGCCCATGGGCAGGCCAGCGAGACATAGAGATGATAACGCCCGCTCTCCGCGGCAAAGCCTCCTTTGCCGGTTGGCCCGGCCAGACCATCTTTGGTGATCCAGTTTCGAAATTGCGCCTGCGAGCGTTTGAACGCGCCACCGGTTGATGCTGTGTCGTACCATTGGTCGTGCCAGACGCCATCAATCAAGAGGCCCATCACCGTCTCCTGTATGCTGTGAATACATATGTCGAGAGGTAACCTAGGTTGAGCGGGGGCGCGCGCCCATCGCAGTTTACGCGCATCATCCCTGCGCCAGTGCACAGCTGCGACAAGGGGCGTATCCAGCCTGCAACGCGCAGATCAAAAGTGGTGCTGCGCGCAAGATGTGGAAATGACTCAAAAAGTTCACTTGATTTTATCCTTTCCAAGTTCACACTTGTGGTGAACCGGGCAAAACGCCCGCTCGCGCTGGAACAATTATCGCCATGCGATGACGCCAGCGTTTGCCAGATCGAAAGGTCACTGCGATGACGACATTTGTTCCGAAGTCTGTGCTGGACGCGCTGGATGCCGCGCGGCTGGATGGAATGAAACGCAAGAGCCGCCTGCGCGTGGCTGTAGACGATCACATGTTTCCGGTCTTGCGCATGTGGAAAGACGGCTTTTCGATCGAGGCAGCAGATGCACCGCAGCTGCGGGGCCTGGTTGATCTGTTTGACGGCAGTCGGCATCTGTCCCAATGCCTGATCGTTGCCTCTGATGAGGAGGGCGGCGAAATGCGGTATGAGTTCAAACGCGCAACACCGGCCTCGGACAAGGCACCATTGGATTTCTACCGTGCTCCGGACGCGCCGGTGGGGCTGATTGCACAGGATGACCTGCGGCTCTGAGCCGGGCGAATTTGCTTGGGTATATTGATATTTGATTGGAAAACGGGGGCCTTAAATAGAGCCCCCGTTTTTTCTCCTCGGTCTCGCGTATCTGAGCGAGACCGATTTTCCACCCGGAATTATTGAAGGTCGGCGAATGCCCTGCGCAGACGCTCGCAGGCCTCTTCGACCCGTGCGCGCTGGGTGCCTAGGTTGAACCGCAGGAAGCTGCCGCCACCAGTTCCAAAACTGGGCCCGTGGTTGGCCGCAATCTTCGCGTCGTTTTCAACCCGTGTGGTGAACTCCTCGCGGCTCATGCCAGTGCCGGAGAAATCGACCCAGGCCAGATAGGTCGCTTCCAGCCGGGTTGAATGTAGACCGGGGATCTCGTTCACGGCGGCATCGAAGATCTGCCGGTTGCGGTCCAGATAGGGCACCAGTTCATCCACCCAGGCGGCGCCTTCCGGAGAGTAGGCGGCAGCCGTTGCCCATTGGCCGGGAGAGTTCGGCGACAACGCCAGCGCCAGCATCCGGCGGGAGAATTTTGCGCGCAGATCGGGATCGGGAATGATGACCTGACCGGTGTGCATACCGGCGAAGTTGAACGTCTTGGACGGCGCGGTCAGCATCAACAGGCGATCGGTGATATCCGGTGCCGCGTTTTGCATCGGGATATGAGTTGCACCGTCGAATACCAGATCGTGATGAATTTCATCGGAGAGCAGGATCAGATCGTGCCGCTTGGCAAAATCGGCAACGCCGCGCAGTTCATCCTGGGTCCAGACACGGCCGACCGGGTTATGGGGAGAGCAGAGGATGACCATCTTTTCCGAACCGGTCATCTGCGCATCATAGGCCGCAAAATCCATTTCGTAGCGCCCATCGTTGACGGCAAGTTCGCATTCGACCACCTCACGTCCGGCGTTGCGAATAACCTTGGCGAAGGCGTGATAGACCGGCGTGAACAGCACAATGCCGTCACCCGTTTGCGTATAGGTATCCAGACACATACCGACGCCGTTCACTAGACCGGTTGTCGTGAAAATCGCGTCGGGGTCGACCGACCAACCATGACGGTTCTGCATCCACCAGCAGATTGCGGACCGGTAGGGGCTGTCGCAGTTCACATAGCCATAGACACCATGGTCGGCCATTTCCCGCATCTTGTCGGTCACGACCGATGGCACTGCGAAATCCATATCGGCAACCCACATCGACAGACCTTTGTCTCGTGGCACGCCATAGAGATCCTCCATCATGTCCCATTTGATGCAATGTGTATTCCGGCGGTCAATGATCTTGTCAAAATCCATGTCTGAACTCCCGTTGTTCAGGGGCGAAGCTAACGGCAATCCAGCGACACGCAAGGGGGCCGTTGCAGGGCGGGCGTCAATGGCCTAAATCAGCGGCATGAAACGACCGATCCTGATCCATCCTGATCCCCGCCTCAAGAAGGTATGTGCAGCTGTTCCCGACCTTTCGGACGCATTGCGCACGCTGGCCGACGACATGCTGGAAACCATGTATGCTGCGCCGGGTATCGGCCTTGCAGCGCCGCAGATCGGCGTGCTGGACCGCCTTATCGTGCTGGATTGTGTCAAGGAAGAGGATGGCCCGGCCCGCCCTCTGGTCATGTTCAACCCAGAAGTGGTTGCAGCATCGGATGACATCAATGTCTATGAGGAAGGCTGCCTGTCCATTCCCGATCAATACGCCGAGGTGACACGCCCCAAGGTGGTTGACGTCGAATGGATCGATCGCAACGGCAATCCCCAGCGGGAAACCTTTGATGGTCTTTGGGCGACCTGCGTCCAGCATGAGATCGACCATTTGAACGGCAAGCTGTTCATTGATTACCTGAAACCGCTGAAACGGCAGATGATCACACGGAAAATGCAGAAACTGAAGCGCGAGCGCGGACGCGGTAGCTGACGTTGGGCGGGTGGCTCCGTCTGTGGACAAGATGGCGTACGTCGGCTGCTTTGACCCGGAAAGGTGGACAAGATGACGGTTCTCCAGATCAGGGCTTGGCCCGACCCGGTGCTGAGTAGCCCAGCTACGCCGGTGACTGACCCGTCAGAGGTTGCGGATCTGGTGCGCGATATGCTCGACACCATGTATGCCGCGCCGGGTCGTGGACTGGCCGCGCCCCAGGTCGGTGTTTTGGCACGGGTATTTGTTATGGATACGACCTGGAAGGAAGGCATGCGCGACCCGCTGGTCTGCCTGAACCCAGAGATCATCGCCCTTTCCGTTGAGATGGCGACACGCACCGAGGGGTGCCTGTCGATCAGGGGCCTCAGTCTCGATGTGACGCGCCCAGCCTGGGTAGATCTCGGTTGGACCGACATGGAGGGCGTGCGCCATCAGCGCCGGTTTGACGGGTTTGCTGCGGCTTGCGTGCAGCATGAATACGATCATCTTGATGGTCGTGTCACTTTTGACCGGGTGGACCCAGAGGCGCGCGCTGCGGCCCTTGCCACCTATGAAACTAATCTGGAGACACCCCGATGACCGTGCGCCCCTGCCTGCCCTGGCCCGACAAGCATCTGCGCAGCCGCGCCGAGGACGTGAGCGAAATCACCGAGGATACGCTGACCCTCTGGCAGGATATGATCGACACGATGGAGGCAATGCCCGGTGTTGGCTTGGCCGCAAACCAGATCGGCGTCCTGCAGCGACTGGCAGTTGTCGACGGCTCCAGCGAACGAGGGCGCGCTGTCCGGCTGGCGAATCCCGAAATCCTGCATGCTTCGGTAGCGCTGCGGGAACATGAGGAAGCCAGTCCCAACCTCCCCGGCGTCTCGGCCAAAATCAAACGACCACGCGCGGTGACCGTGCGATATATGGATGAAACCGGCGCGGTGGTCGAACGGGATTTCGTCGGGATCGAGGCCACCAGCGTGCAACATCAGATCGATCACCTGAATGGCCGTATGTATTTTGACCGGCTGTCGAAGGTGAAACGCGATATGCTGATCCGCAAGGCGAAGAAGCTGAATGGCTGAGACACGTGCGGGGACAAACCCGCGGTTCGGGGCCTGTTTCAGGCGAATGGATTGAGAGTAAGGGGCAGCGGATGCGTATTGTTTTCATGGGGACGCCGGAGTTTTCGGTTCCGGTGCTGGATGCCCTGGTTGACGCGGGTCATGAGATTGCTGCGGTCTACTGCCAACCGCCCCGTCCGGCCGGGCGCGGCAAGAAGGATCGACCAACGCCCGTTCATGCCCGCGCGATTGAACTGGGTCTTGATGTCCGTCACCCGGTCAGCCTCAAAGGGGCCGAGCAGCAGGCCGAATTCGCGGATCTACGGGCGGATGTCGCGGTGGTCGTGGCCTATGGTTTGATCCTGCCACAGGCGGTGCTGGATGCCCCCAGACACGGCTGCCTCAATATCCATGCGAGCCTGCTGCCGCGTTGGCGCGGAGCGGCACCCATTCACCGCGCCATCATGGCGGGCGACAGTCAAACTGGCGTCTGCATCATGCAGATGGAGGCGGGGCTTGACACAGGCCCGGTCCTGCTGCGCGAAGCGACCGAGATTGGCCCGGAGGAAACCACCGCCAAGCTCCATGATCGGCTGTCGGAAATGGGGGCAGACCTGATCGTCCGTGCCCTGGACCGGCTGTCTGACCTGACACCTGAGGTGCAGCCGGACGCGGGCGTGACCTATGCCCATAAGATCGACAAGGCCGAAGCCCGCATCGACTGGCAACGCTCCGCGGTGGAGGTTGATCGGACGATCCGCGGGTTGTCTCCGTTTCCCGGTGCCTGGTGCGAGATCGAGGGTCAGCGCGTAAAGCTGTTGGCATCCCGCGTTGTCGACGGGGCCGGCGCGGCGGGAATCGTTCTGGACGATGCGCTGCGGGTTGCCTGTGGTGAGGGCGCGGTTGAGCTGTTGCGATTGCAGCGGGCAGGCAAGGGAGCACAGGAACGCGAGATTTTCCTGCGTGGCTTTCCCGTAGCGCGCGGCACACAGCTTTAAGGGAGGCGGAAATGTTTCTGGCCCTGTTCGGCAGCGTGGTTATTGCCGGGATCGTCGGCTACCTGGCGGAGCGCACCGGTTTTACCCACAATGGGTATCTCTCGTCGATCATCATCTGCGTTGGCGGCGCGTTCCTGTTCCATTTTGTGGTGATCATGTTTGGCGTCGGCTTTCGCGCACCGGGTTGGAACGCCATTGCCGCATCCGTCGGCGCGTTGATCATCGTGCCGTTTCACTGGCGCCGCTGAACCTGCCTGCCGACTATTGCTCAGCTGCGCGGCGGTCGTGAACGATAAACTGGCAGATGCCAGCCAAATGCGATTGAGCCCGCCCGCAAAACCCAGCAGACCACCGCGCAGGCCACAAGCGCCCAGCGGGTCGGCAGGCCAAATGCCATGCTGACCACCGCCGTAATCGCGCCTGCCATGGCGCATGAGATATAGAGCTCGCCCTGTTTCAGCACCAGCGGCACTTCATTGCAGACCACATCACGCATCAACCCGCCCAGGGTGCCTGTTGCCATGCCCATCAGCACAACGATCACCGGCGTCTGGCCGGTTAGCAAGGCAGCGCCGGTGCCCGCCGAAACTGCGATTGCCAGTGCAAAACTGTCGAGCCAGACAATCCAGCGCAGCCGACTTTCCACCAAATGGGCGGTGAAGAAGACAATCACCGCAGTCACCGCCGCCAACAGGATTATCGTAGAATCGCCGATCCAGAACACTGGGTTGCGATCCAGCAAAAGATCCCGCACCGTCCCTCCGCCGACGGCGGTCAGGCAGGCCACGAAAGCAAAGCCGACAATGTCGAGCTGTGCCCGGCTGGCCACCAGGGCGCCGGAGGCCGCAAAGACCAAAACGGACGCATAGTCCAGAAGGGTAAGGATGGTCATGCCTTTGCTTTGCCAGTCTTGAACGGGGCCATGCCTGCACGCGCAAGTTCATCGGCGCGTTCGTTCTCGGGATGGCCTGCGTGGCCTTTGACCCATTCCCACGTGACCGTGTGACGGCGCTGCGCCTCGTCCAGACGTTGCCACAGCTCAACGTTTTTCACGGGTTTCTTTGACGCGGTCTTCCAGCCATTTCGTTTCCAGCCGTGGATCCAGCCGGTGACACCGTTTTTGACGTAGGCTGAATCGGTCACCACGGTGAGGGTAGAGGGGCGCGCCAGGCTTTCCAGGGCATTGATCGCTGCCAGCAGTTCCATCCGGTTGTTGGTGGTCTCGGCTTCGCCGCCCTGCAGTTCCTTTTCCTTGACAACAGTGTCGCCGTCCATTGCGCGAAGCAAAACCCCCCAGCCACCCGGGCCAGGATTGCCGGAGCAGGCGCCATCCGTGTAGGCGAAGAGATCAGCCATGACAGGCCACCGAAATCCAGCGCGCCATGGCGCCGTCCAGCCCTGCGTTTTCGCCGGTGGTGCGGTTGTCCGGTGTGAACCCAGCAGTGCGCAATAGATCGATCAATTCGTCTTCCTCGTAGTAGGTATAATATCGCCCAAGGGCATCGCGGGCCTCGCCCTTACCGAGCTTTAGCGCGATGTAAAAGGGCCGACCTGACCGCAGCGCCTGCCGGATGGCCCTCAGGTGACGCGGAAAATCGGCACGCGGCGCATGTAGCAGACTGAAATTGGCCCAGATGCCATCATAGATGTCGCACCCCGACAGCTCATCAAAACTGGCGAGACACGTCTCAACACCCGGCATATGTTCCGCCAGTGCGATCATTTCCACGGAAGCATCCATCGCCACAGGGCGCAACCCGGCTGCGGCCATAACCGCGCTGGAGGTGCCGGGACCGCAGCCCAGATCCAGCACCCGTGCGTTCGGCGGGCAGGCAGCAATGAACTCGTGCAGGCGTGGGTCTTCTCGAAGGTGTGCCTGGTTCCGGTCAGCATAATCCGCCGCCTTGTTGTTGTAGATCTCCAGTGTCTCGCGGTCAGGCCCGCTCACAGGTATACACCGACGGCGAGGCTGGCGACCACAATGCCGGTCAGCAGCAGGCGCAGCTGCATCCACCATGATGGGGTCAGACGCCAAACGTAAAAGGCATAATCCAGCAGCAACAGGCCGGCAAAGCCGTAGATCAGGTTTATGCCCGCGCTGGTCGGTCCACCGCCGGTCATGAAAAATGCCCAAAGCGCTGGCAGCACGGACAGGGCATAACCAGTTGCCGCCTGCATACCCGATGTCTTGGTCGCAAATCCCCAGAGCACGCCGGACATGAAGCTGAGGATCACAGAGCCGTAGAACAGCTGCACATAGGGGCCGACAAACCGCGCCCCAAGATGGCTGGCACCCCAGACCTGCAACGCCGGGATCTGCGTGGTGAGTGCTCCCCAGACGAATGGGATCAGCCCGGCCAGCCCCAAGACCAGCGGTGCCGGTGGTATCCTGCTCATGCCCGTTCCATCGCCAATCGGGCCGCCAGCGCGGCAAACAGCGCAGCAAAGCTGCGATTCAGCCATTTGATCACGGTGTCCGACCCCAGGATCAAGCTTCGCGCCTGCGCTGCAAAGAGCCCGTAGAACACAAAGACACCAAAAGTCATGGCCATGAAAATCAAGCCAAGCACGACCATCTCCTGTGTCGCTGTTGCGGCCGCGCCTGACAGGAACGGCGGGAGAAGCGCCAGAAAAAACACCGAAAGTTTCGGGTTCAGGATGTTGATCAGGGCGCCGCGCTTGGCGATCCTTAGACCATGATCCGGAGCAGCAGGCGCGCCGGACAATGACAGCGCGCCGTCAGTTTTCAGCATTTGCCAGGCCAGATACAGAAGATACAGAACGCCCGCAATCTTCACCGCCTGAAACAGCACCGCCGAGGTGTGCAGAACCGCAGCCAGCCCCAGTGTCGCAGCCACAAGATGGGGCACGATGCCAAAGGTGCAGCCGACCGCTGCCCAAATCGCTGCACGCCGCCCCTGACCAAGACCAAGCGCCAGCGTGTAGAGCACACCGGTCCCTGGCGCGAGGACGACGACAAATGCGGTGACCAGAAATTGCAGTGAAATCAATTGACCAGCTCCTTATGATAGACAAGGTGGTTCAGGCCAAGGGTAATCGGCTGCCGGCCAGTTGCAAGACAAAGAAATCCGCAGACCGGCAAAGCGGCTGCATCATTATCGTTTGCAGGGGACAAGCCGCCTCAGGCTGTTTCCCGCAGAACCCGGGGAACTTTGAACTCAACCCGTTCAATCGCGGTTTCCACCAGCTCGACTGTTACCTCGAACCGCTCGCGGAAGGCATCGATGACTTCGTTCACCAAGAGCTCGGGCGCAGAGGCTCCAGCAGTGATCGCGACCGAGGAAATTCCCTCAAGCGCGCGCCAATCAATGTTTTCGGCCCGTTGTACCAGCTGTGCATATTGGCATCCCGCCTTGGCGCCAACTTCGACCAACCGTCGTGAGTTCGATGAATTGGGAGCGCCGACAACCAATAGGGCATCTGCCTTCGGGGCGACTTCCTTGACAGCCTCCTGGCGGTTGGTGGTGGCATAGCAGATGTCTTCCTTGTGAGGGCCGACAATATTCGGAAACCGAGCCTGAAGTGCTGCAACAATATCCTTGGTGTCATCGACCGACAGGGTTGTCTGGGTGACATATGCGAGATTGTCAGGATCGCGAACCGTCACCGTGGTGACATCATCCGGGGTTTCCACCAGCAGCACTTCTCCTTCGGGCAGCTGTCCCATGGTGCCGATGGTTTCAGGATGCCCCTTGTGACCGATCATGATCATCTGGAGCCCGTTTTCCGCATGGCGCTGCGCCTCGATATGGACCTTCGACACCAGCGGGCATGTGGCATCGACATAGATCATCTCGCGCCGGTCTGCCTCGGCCGGGATCGACTTCGGGACGCCATGCGCTGAAAAGATCACCGGCCGATCATCGGGGCATTCATCCAGCTCTTCAACGAAGACGGCCCCTTTGTCGCGCAGCCCGTCGACCACATATTTGTTGTGCACGATCTCGTGGCGCACATAGACAGGCGCCCCCCATTTCTCGAGCGCCATTTCGACGATCTTGATCGCCCGGTCGACACCGGCACAAAAGCCGCGCGGCGCGGCGAGATATAGCGTGAGGGGGGGCTTGGTCATCGCGGTCTCCTTATCGCTCAGAGCTAGGGCTTTCTGTCGGCGAGGTCCAGCCCCGTGGCAATTGATTAAGCGGCGGTCCCGGGGACAAGGAAACCAAAAACAGCGCAAGCAAAAGCCCGCAAACAGTGAAGGTACTGCTGCGGGCCATGTCTGGGTAGTGGTGGCCTCCGGCAGGCCAGAGATCTGTATCAGCCGGTGGCGGCTGATACGGAGCGCGGGTCACTTTGTTCGCGGGGAGGGCGGCCGATCACGTCCTTCAACTCTTCCAGCTCGATGAAATTATCGGCCTGTCGGCGCAGCTCGTCCGAGATCATTGGCGGCTGGCTGCGGATGGTGGAGACCACGGAGACGCGCACACCCTGCCGCTGCAGGCTGGCGATCAACGGGCGGAAATCACCATCACCGGAGAACAGCACGATATGGTCCACGCGGGGAGCAAGTTCCATGGCATCGACCGTCAGCTCGATATCCATATTCCCCTTCACCTTACGCCGACCCATGCTGTCGGTATATTCCTTGGCTGGTTTGGTCACCATGGTGAAACCGTTGTAATGCAACCAGTCAACCAATGGCCGGATCGGAGAGTACTCATCATTTTCCAGCAGAGCTGTGTAGTAAAACGCGCGCAACAACTTGCCCCGGCGCATGAATTCCTGCCTGAGCAACTTGTAATCGATGTCAAACCCAAGCGCCTTTGCTGCCGCATATAGGTTCGATCCATCGATGAACAGCGCGAGCCGTTCGTCCTTGTAAAACATCAAATATGTCCTTCCGGTAGGTCCGTCCCAGCAGTGAGGTTCCGTGAGTGAATGCTGAAATACGCTAAAACGGGTGGACTTAATGTAGGTTATTTGACATTTGCCGCAAGTGTATCGGGATTAAGAAACGAGGGCAAAAATGACCGAATTCCGGTCAGAGGCGCTTATCGCCATGGGGGGAAACCTGCCTATCGGCGAACAGTCGGTTGAGCATACCCTCATAGGGGCTGTTGGGCAGTTGTCCGAATCAGACATCAGGCTAAGGGCAATCTCGCGCTTCTATCAAACGCCTTGCTTCCCGGCGGGCTCGGGTCCTGACTATGTGAACGCAGCGATTGCGATCGGCACAAACCTACCCCCGCGGGAACTGTTGGATCTGTTGCATGAGGTGGAGGCGGATTTTGCCCGCCGACGTGTGCAGCGCTGGGGCATGCGGACACTGGATCTGGATCTGGTCGCTTATGACGATCTGGTCTGTCCGGATGTGGCGACCTTCGAACGGTGGAGGGATCTGCCACTGGATCTGCAGATGAAAGAGGCGCCGGGCCAGTTGCTGTTGCCGCATCCCAGGCTTCAGGATCGTGGCTTTGTGCTGGTGCCTCTGCGCGATGTTGCACCTGATTGGCGCCATCCGATTCTGGGTCAGACCGTGCGTCAGCTCTGTGCGGCGCTGCCAATGTCCGATTTGACCGAGATTTCGCCGGTCTGAGCCGCCAATGCGCCCCATTCGGCGCTTGTCAAGAGAAAGCTTTGGTTTTAGAAGTCACCCTTCTGGACTTATTTTTGATTTGGAGAGTCGCCCATGGCCCGCGTGACGGTTGAAGACTGCGTAGACAAGGTTCCCAACCGCTTTGAGCTGGTGATGCTCGCAGCGCATCGCGCTCGTGAGATTGCCGCTGGTGCGCCGCTCACGGTTGAGCGTGACAACGACAAGAACCCCGTCGTGTCCCTGCGTGAGATCGCTGATGAAACGCAGAGCGCCGACTCCCTGCGTGAGCGTCTGATCGAAAGCAACCAGACCCAGATCGAGGTTGATGAGCCGGAGGATGACTCCATGGCCCTGCTGATGGGCGCGGAAAGCGACAAGCCTGCCACGGATGATATGTCGGAAGAGAAACTGCTGCGTGCGCTGATGGAGGCGCAAGGGCAGGGTTAAGACGTCGCAAGACATAATGAGCTGAGGCTGCGGACCGGAAATGATTTCACCAGAAGACCTGATTGCTCTGGTCCGCAACTACAATCCCAGGACCAATGCGGACAGGATCGCTGATGCTTATGCGTTCGGCGAACAGATGCACGACGGGCAGTTCCGCCATTCGGGTGAGGCCTATTTCACCCATCCCGTGGCGGTTGCTGCCATCCTGACAGAGCAGCGGCTGGATGACGCCACGATCATCACGGCGCTGCTGCACGACACCATCGAAGATACCAAGGCGTCTTACGACGAAATCGCCAGCCGCTTTGGCAAAGAGGTGGCGATGCTTGTTGATGGTGTCACCAAGCTGACCAATCTCCAGCTGTCCAGCCGCGAAACCAAACAGGCAGAAAATTTCCGCAAGCTGTTCATGGCAATGTCCAAGGACCTGCGGGTTATCCTCGTGAAGCTTGCCGACCGTCTGCACAACATGCGCACCATCAAAGCGATGCGCCCGGAGAAACAGGCCCAGAAAGCCCGTGAAACCATGGATATCTACGCGCCACTGGCTGGTCGCATGGGGATGCAATGGATGCGCGAGGAGCTGGAGGATCTGGCCTTTCGCGTGCTCAATCCAGAAGGTCGCCAGTCAATTATCCGCCGCTTTGTCACGCTACAGCGGGAAACCGGCGATGTGATCCATCGGATCACCGGCGACATGCGGGCCGAACTGGAAAAGACCGGGATCGAAGCCGAAGTTTTTGGCCGCGCCAAGAAACCCTATTCCATCTGGCGCAAGATGCAGGAAAAGGATCAGGGCTTTTCGCGACTGTCCGATATCTACGGGTTCCGCATTATCACAACGAGCGAGGAAGACTGTTACCGGGCCCTGGGCGCCATACATCAGCGTTGGCGTGCTGTCCCTGGGCGGTTCAAGGATTACATCAGCCAGCCAAAGTCCAACGGCTATCGGTCGATCCATGCAACCGTCTCCGGGCGCGACGGCAAGCGGGTAGAGGTGCAGATCCGCACCCGGCAGATGCACGATGTGGCAGAAACCGGTGTGGCGGCCCATTGGTCCTACCGCGATGGCGTGCGCTCTGAGAACCCCTTTGCGGTTGATCCGGCCAAATGGATTGCGTCCCTGACGGAGCAGTTTGATGCGGAGGAGGATCACGATGAATTCCTCGAAGCCGTCAAACTGGAGATGTATTCCGACCAAGTGTTCTGCTTCACTCCCAAAGGCGATGTGATCAAGCTCCCAAAGGGCGCGACTCCGATCGACTACGCCTATGCCATTCACACCCGCATCGGCCACGCCTGCGTCGGGGCCAAGGTGGATTCGATCCGCGTGCCGCTTTGGACACGCCTGCGCAATGGCCAGTCGGTTGAGATCATCACTGCTGAGGGCCAGACCCCGCAGGTAAGCTGGTTGGATATTGCAACCACCGGCAAGGCGCGTACTGCGATCCGCCGCGCCCTGCGCGAGGCTGACCGCGCCCGGTTCGTGAAACTGGGCCACGAGTTGGCGCGATCCGCGTTTGAACATGTCGGGCGCAAGGCCACTGACAAGGCGTTGGAGACGGCGGCCCGTGCGCTTCGCGTCAGTACGGTCGATGAATTGCTGGCCCGTTTGGGGGCTGCGGTACTCACCGCGCATGATGTGGTTCAGGCGGTCTATCCGGAACTGGCCGCTGACAACAGCGATGAGGTTTCGCCGCGTCGTGCGGTGATTGGTCTTGAGCCGGGGCAGAGCTTCGAGCGGGCCCCCTGCTGCCAGCCGCTGCCCGGCGAACGTATCATCGGCATCACCTATCGTGGCCGGGGCGTTGTGGTCCACGCTGCAGATTGCGACGCTTTGGGAGAGGTCGAGGATCAGCCCGAACGCTGGGTCGATCTGCACTGGCATAGTGGGACCCACCCCGCAGTCTACGGCGTGACGCTGGAGCTGACGATTGGCAATGACGCCGGTGTCCTGGGACGTATTTGCACATTGATCGGCGAAAAAAAGGCCAATATCTCCGACCTTGAATTTGTCGATCGGAAACCAGACTTTTACCGGCTGATGATTAATGTCGAACTGCGGGATGTAGAGCAGCTGCATTCGCTGATGTTGATGCTGGAAGCAGAGAGCGATGTCGCCGCCGTTGCACGGTACCGCGATGTGCCGGAAAGCCGCCCAAAGCTCGGGTAGCCGTTCAGTAGGATTTGGGAAGGACGCGAACCTTTGGTATTCAGGCGCCGTGATAGACGTCCGCCTCTGCGCGCGGTTGCCGATTTCCTGTGGCCGCGGGGCGGGTGGGGGCGCGCGTTTCACTATGTGAAGCATCGTGTGCGTCGTCTGCCCGATTCGCCGGAGCGGATCGCCCGCGGTGTCTGGGCGGGGGTATTCACCACCTTTACCCCATTCTACGGGATGCATTTCGTTGTGGCCGCGATTATCGCGCGGCTGATGAACGGCAATATCCTCGCCGCCCTCAGCGGCACGTTTTTTGGCAACCCGCTCACCTATGTGCCGATCGGCGTTGCCTCTCTGCAGACCGGCCACTGGATCCTTGGGACAGAGTTCGACGCCGATGTCGACAAGTCTCTGGTCGGGAAATTTCTGGCCGCCGGGAATGATCTTTTTGACAACCTGATCGCTTTGGTAACTGATCGACCGGCGGATTGGCAGGGGCTGACCCTGTTCTACCACGATGTGTTCTATCCTTATCTCGTCGGTGGCGTGATCCCCGGCCTCATCACCGCAACCGTCTGCTATGTGCTGAGTGTACCGGTCATCCGCGCCTATCAGCAGCGCCGCCGCACCAAGATCAAGGCTAAGTTCGACGTGATCAAGAAACGCGCCTCGCTGGACGCCGCAGACGACAGCAGCAGCTAAGCCGCTGCCAAACTGCGCGATTTGGCGGTTTCCGGGCTTGCCCTTGCCAGCGCAACCCCTAGTGTCAGGCAAAAGGCACTCAATTGGGAACTGCGATCCATGGCACAGACTTCCTCGCACAACACAGACCTGCGGCTTGGCGTGAACATTGACCACGTGGCCACCGTTCGCAATGCACGCGGCGGCCAGGTACCTGATCCGGTGCGCGCTGCCAAGCTGGCCGAGGAAGCCGGAGCCGACGGGATCACCGCCCATCTTCGCGAAGACCGCCGTCACATCACCGATCGCGATATCGACGGGCTGATGGAAGCGTTGAGCGTGCCTCTGAATTTTGAGATGGCCGCGACCGAAGAAATGCAGAAGATCGCCCTGCGCCACAAACCCCATGCGGTTTGTATCGTGCCGGAAAAGCGGGAAGAACGCACGACCGAGGGGGGGCTGGAAGTGGCCCGCGAGGAAAACAAACTCGCCCACTACATCGCGCCGTTGCGCGATGCCGGGTGCAGGGTGTCGATCTTCATTGCTGCTGACCAGCGGCAGATCGAGGCGGCACATCGCATCGGTGCTGAGGTGATCGAGCTGCATACGGGTGCCTATTGTGAGGCTCATGCCGAGGGCGATTTTGCCAAGCGCGATGCCGAGCTGGCAGCCCTGCGCGAAATGTCCAGCTTTGCCCATTCCCTGGGGCTGGAGGTTCACGCGGGCCATGGTCTGACCTATGATTGTGTGCAACCGATCGCGGCCTTTCCAGAGGTGCGCGAACTGAACATCGGCCATTTCCTGATCGGCGAGGCCATCTTCAGAGGGTTGACCCCGGCCATCGCCGAAATGCGCCGCCTGATGGATGAGGCGCGCGTCTAGGACAGCCACCGACGCCCACGGGTCTTGCCAGTTCCGGTCAGATCGCCTTTGATCGGGGCATGATATTGGGCGTTGGCACTGACTTGGCAAATATCGAGCGTATTCAGCGCACTTTGGACCGGTTTGGTGACCGGTTCAAAAACCGTGTTTTCACCGAAATCGAACAGCGCAAGGCCGAGCGGCGCATGGATGTCGCCGGAACCTATGCCAAACGCTGGGCTGCCAAGGAGGCCTGCTCCAAGGCACTCGGCACCGGGTTGCGGATGGGAATCGCCTGGAAAGACATGGCCGTTTCCAATCTGCGCAGCGGCCAGCCGGTCATGCATGTCACCGGCTGGGCCGCAGATCGGCTGGCAAAGATGACACCCCCGGGTCACGAGGCCATCATCCATGTCACATTGACTGATGATCATCCCTGGGCGCAGGCTTTTGTCGTCATCGAAGCGCGCCTAATCACCAGTGAACCGCTTGCGACGCCGGGCGATGCTTGACTTACCCGGAGCGGCCCCGCATGTAGCGCCGGACCCTTGTTTACAGTTAGACCGGAGAGCCTGATGACGGCCAAAGCAACAGTCGGAAGTTCGATCCTTGAGACGGTCAAGACAATTGTCTACGCCCTGCTGATCGCGGGTGTATTCCGCACCCTGTTCTTTCAGCCGTTCTGGATCCCTTCGGGCTCGATGAAGGAAACCCTGCTGATCGGCGACTTTCTGTTCGTGAACAAAATGGCTTACGGCTACTCTTCGGCGTCCTGCCCCAGCCTGAAATTCCCCAGCGTCGGCATCGACATCGACAGCAGTGATATCTGTGGCTTCCTTGACGGTGATAACTCGCGCATCTGGGCCGATGAACCCGAACGCGGCGATGTCGTTGTCTTTCGTCACCCGGTAAACCAGAACGATTTCATCAAGCGGCTGGTTGGCTTGCCGGGGGACAAGATCCAGGTCAAAAACGGCATCCTGCATATCAATGGCGCGGCTGTGGCCCTGCAGGATGCAGGCGAGTTCGAGGAGCTGATGGCGCCGCAGGGACCTGCCGGATCTTATCCTCTTTGTGAAAACGCCCCTGTGGGTGAAGGGGCAACCTGCACGAAATCCCGCCAGATCGAAACTCTGCCGGGCGGCAGTCAGCACGTTGTGCTCAACATCGGCAATCAGGGTATGGATCACACAGGCATTTATCAGGTGCCTGCTGGTCACTATTTCTTCATGGGTGACAATCGCGACAATTCCTCCGACAGCCGACTGCCGCAATCGGCCGGTGGTGTCGGCTATGTGCCTTTCGAAAATCTCATTGGTCGCGCAGATCGGATCATGTTCTCCTCGGCTGGCCGGTCGATGCTGTTTTTCTGGACCTGGCGCGCGGATCGCTTCTTCAAGGGGATCGAGTGAAACTCTCTAAAGAAATGCGAGCGTTTGAGACGCGGATCGGCTATCATTTCTCCCAGCCGGCACTCTTGGTGCGCGCACTCACACATGCCTCGGTCTCGTCTCCGAACCGGCAGGACAACCAGCGGCTTGAATTTCTGGGCGACCGGGTTCTGGGGTTGGTGATGGCGACGGCGTTGTTGGATACGGACAAGACCGCAACCGAGGGCCAGCTGGCGCCACGGTTCAACGCGTTGGTGCGCAAGGAAACCTGTGCCGATGTGGCACGGGAGATTGATCTGGGGGCCGTGCTGAAACTGGGCCGCTCCGAGACCATGTCAGGCGGTCGACGCAAACTGGCCTTGCTGGGGGATGCAATGGAGGCGGTCATCGCCGCAGTCTACAAGGACGGTGGTTTTGAGGCCGCGCAGCAGTTGATCCTGCGGCTCTGGGGCCATCGAATTGGCCGGGTCGAGGCGGATGCGCGCGATCCCAAGACCACATTGCAGGAATTTGCTCAGGCGCGCGGAGAGCAGCCGCCCACCTATGTACTGGTTGAGCGCAAGGGGCCCGACCACCAGCCGGAATTTACCATCTCCGTGCAGCTGCAGGACGGCACCGAAGGCCGCGCAACCGCCGGATCAAAACGTCAGGCCGAACAGGCCGCAGCCAAATCTCTGTTGGCTCGATTGGAGCAGGAAAAATGACCACACGCGCCGGCTTTGTTGCCCTGATTGGTGAGCCCAACGCGGGCAAATCCACCCTTCTCAACCGTATGGTTGGGGCAAAGGTGTCGATTGTAACCCATAAGGTGCAGACCACTCGCGCCCGCATCCGCGGTGTCGCCATGGAGGGGGAGAGCCAGATCGTCTTTGTCGACACGCCTGGTCTGTTCCAGCCGCGGCGGCGTCTGGACCGCGCGATGGTTGCTGCCGCCTGGGGTGGAGCTGCGGACGCTGATGTGGTTGTTCTGATGGTTGAGGCGCATCGTGGCATCACCGAAGGGGTAGAGCGCATCCTGGAAGGTTTGGAGAACATCGGCGAGGGGCGCAAGATTGCCCTCGCAATCAACAAGATCGACCGTGTTCAATCCGAAGTGCTTCTTGGCCTGACCAAGGAACTCAACGACCGCTACCCCTTTGCCGACACATTTATGATCTCAGCCGAGAAGGGCCACGGTGTCGACCATCTGCGCAGCTGGCTGGCGGAGCAGCTGCCAGAGGGGCCTTGGCTCTACCCTGAGGACCAGATCGCCGATCTGCCAATGCGGATGATCGCCGCAGAGATGACCCGCGAGAAACTGACCCTGCGCCTGCACCAGGAACTGCCCTACCAACTGACGGTCGAAACCGAAAACTGGGAAGAGCGCAAAGATGGCTCCGCCAAAATCGACCAGATCATCTATGTCGTGCGCGATGGTCACAAGGGCATCATTCTGGGCAAGCGTGGCGAGACCATCAAGGCTGTGAGCCAGGCGGCGCGCGCTGAGCTGGAAGAGTTCCTGGACCGCAAGGTGCATCTCTTCCTGCAGGTGAAGGTCCGCCCGAACTGGCTGGAAGAATCCGAGCGCTATTCCGAGATGGGCCTAGATTTCAAGGACGGGAACTGATCCCATATGGCGCGGCTGACCGCCAGTTTCTGGGTGCAGGCCTATCTCACCCGATTGCGGCTCGCCGATATCCCTGCCTTTGTGACCTCTCATGGTGATGACACAGCGGGGGCCGTATTGGTGAAGCTGAACACGCTGGACCGTCGGGCGCAGGCTCTGCACCGCTCCTATGACCTGATGAGCGGCTTGCGCAGCTGGGTCACTCTGGCCGAGGGGGATGAGGCGGATGTCGATGCCGCCATCGCCAAACAGCGCAGTTTCGACCCTGACCTCTGGGTAATCGAGGTCGAAGATCGCGATGGGCGGCATTTGCTGGACGAGCCGGGGCTGGATTGATCATGGAGTGGCGCGACGAAGGCATATTGCTGACGATGCGCCGCCATGGGGAAAGTGCTGCCATCGTGGATGCGTTTACCGTCGAACACGGGCGTCACTCCGGGATCGTCCGCGGTGGCGCGGGGCGCCGGATGGCGCCGGTGTTGCAGCCGGGTGCCCAACTGGACCTGACCTGGCGCGCGCGGCTCGAAGACCATCTTGGCAGCTATCAGGCTGAGCTGATCCGCAGCCGCGCCGCCACGGCAATGTCCAGCCGATTGGCGCTTGCCGGGCTGAACGCGGTGACGGCGCTGCTCGCCTTCTGCCTGCCTGAACGCGAACCGCACCCTGACCTGTATCTGCGCAGCGCGCAGCTTCTGGACCTTCTGGGGCGTGACGATATCTGGCCGCTGGCCTATCTGCGCTGGGAAGTTGCGCTGCTGGAGGAGATGGGCTTCGGCTTGGATCTCGATCACTGCGCCGTCACTGGCAGTCGACATGAGCTGATCTATGTCTCCCCCAAAAGCGGGCGAGCGGTGTCGCGCTCTGGGGCGGGGGAATGGGCCGACCGCATGTTGCCCTTGCCGGACGTGTTACTGGGACGTGGAGGGGCCGAGACGCAGGACATCGTGGCGGCTTTGTCCACCACGGGTTTCTTTCTGGAACACAGGCTTGCACCATCGCTGGGCAACATCCCGCTGCCAGAGGCGCGGGGGCGCTTTTTGGATTTGCTCAGTCGGCAGCCTTGAAAACCATCTCGCGCCCGGTTTCATTTGACAGGATCATGACGTCGCCCTTGATCTCCACGATCTGCATCTGCTGCAAGGCGTCGAGAACCGCCACCTCTTCTCCGAGAGCTGGACAGACACGGCGCGTGGTCGCCATCTGCGCCAGGTCAAACCACGGGTAGGGGACGTCCAGCCGTGCGGTGAAACGATTGCAGGGCAGGGCGCCGGACACGTTCTCCCCGCGATCAAAGGACAGGGTTGTGGCGTCTTTCACAATATGGCCGTCGATCTCCTGCAGCTGCCATAGCACGCCACGGCCGCCGTAGCCGCGGAGGGTTTCATCGCCGAAACAGCCCGTTAGGGGCAAAGCGCAAGTCAGGGTGACGAGAGAGAAAAACTTGGTCCGCATCGCCGCACGCTACTCGATGAGGGGGCGAGGTCAACCAACCAGGGAGGCGCAAAGATAAAAAAGACCCGGCGCGAAACGCACCGGGTCAGAGGAGTGTCCAGGGGAGTTAATGACTGAACTCAGGCCAAGAGGCGTCTCGCGATGACTTGCGCCTGAATTTCTGCAGCGCCTTCAAAGATGTTGAGAATGCGGGCATCGCAGAGCACGCGGCTGATTTTGTATTCCAAGGCAAACCCATTGCCTCCGTGGATCTGCAGGCCGTTGTCGGCAGCCGCCCAGGCAACACGTGCGCCAAGCAGTTTTGCCATGCCCGCCTCTAGGTCACAGCGATGGCCGTTGTCCTTTTCCCAGGCGGAGAAATAGGTTAGCTGACGCGCGATCATGATCTCTACCGCCATCATCGCCAGCTTCGATGCCACACGCGGGAAGGCGATCAGCGGCTTGCCGAACTGCTTGCGGTCCTGGGCATATTGCATAGCGATATCCAGAGCCGATTGCGCAACACCGATGGCGCGGGCTGCGGTCTGGATACGGGCGGATTCAAACGTTTCCATCAGCTGTTTGAAACCTTTGCCCTCTTCACCACCGAGGAGGTTCTCACGCTTCACGTGAAACCCGTCAAAGCCCAGCTCGTATTCCTTCATGCCGCGATAGCCCAGAACCTCGATCTCGCCACCGGTCATACCTTCGGTTGGGAACGGGTTTTCATCGGTGCCCGGTGTTTTTTCCGCAAGGAACATCGACAGGCCACGGTGATCTGTGCTGTCGGGGTCGGTCCGCGCGAGGAGGGTCATCACATGGGTCCGGGCGGCATGGGTGATCCATGTCTTGTTGCCGGTGATCTTGTAGTCGCCATTGTCATCCTTCACCGCGCGGGTGCGAAGAGATCCAAGATCAGAGCCTGTATTCGGCTCGGTGAATACCGCCGTCGGCAGGATTTCCGCGCTGGCAATCTTGGGCAGCCAATTGGCTTTCTGTTCTTCAGTGCCGCCTGCGATGATCAGCTCGGCGGCAATCTCGGAGCGGGTGCCAAGGCTGCCAACACCGATATAGCCGCGCGACAGCTCTTCGGAGACAACACACATCGACGCCTTGGAGAGACCAAAGCCGCCGTATTCTTCGGGAATGGTCAGACCAAAGACGCCCATCTCGGCCAGTTCCTCGATGATCTCCATCGGAATCAGCTCATCCTTCAGATGCCAGTCGTGGGCGTTTGGCTCGACCTTTTCGACCGCGTAGCGACGGAACTGGTCGCGGATCATCTCCAGTTCTTCGTCCAGACCCGAAGCGCCGAACATCACCGATCCGGCCTGTTCCTGCATCAGCTCAACCAGCCGGACGCGCGCAGCCTGCGTGTTGCCGCTGTCACAGAGCGTCATGACGGCAGGGGCCATCAGCATCCGCTGGCTCTCTTGCGACAGGCCCAGATCCTGCAAACGCAGGATTTCGCCCTGGTTCATCTGGATGCCGCCGTAGATCTGCCAGAGGTATTCGCCAAAACCGATTTGTAGCAGCAGGTGCTCCATCTCGCCAAACTTGCCATTTGAGTGCAGGTCGCTGGCCCAGCGGTGCATCTGGCGCAGGCTGTAGGCGTAGGTCGCGAGCCAGGCGAGGCCATGGGCGGCGGTCTGGTTGGCCTCGACCAGCGCGCCAGAGACCCGGCCGCCTTCGCTGACCTGATCGCGGACGGTGCTACGGGCCGCCTCCAGCAGCTGGTCAACCGGTTCCAGCGCAGCAGCGGTCAGCGCCAGCAAATCAGGAATAAGCGTTGGTTGCATTTGCGGGTCCTGTCCGTCGTGGGCCATGAATCACATCCTTTTCAGCTGGCTCAGTGGTAAATCATTTTGCAGTTGCAGCGCAACAAAAATACCCTGCGGCATTATGATTGGATCAAAAATTACGTAACGATTTTGTGCGCGCGGCGATGGAAACCTGTGCTAAGGGTTTGATCATGTCCGATAATTCGATCCTTACCGTTTTCCTCTCTGCGGGTCTTACCCCGGAAAACTTGATCTTTGCGTTTGCGATTGCAGCACTTGCCGGCACGGTCAAGGGGATGGTTGGTTTTGCAATGCCGATGATCCTTGTTTCAGGACTTAGCCTGTTCTTACCGCCCGATATCGCGCTTGCCGGATTGATTCTGCCCACGCTGGTGACCAATGGGATGCAGGCCCTGCGGCAAGGGGTAATGGCGGCCTGGGAGTCGATTCGGCGGTTCAGGATCTTTCTGCTTGTGGGTCTGATCTTTCTGCTGGGCAGTGCGCAGCTGGTCCGCGTATTGCCACAGGAAGTCATGCTGATCCTGATAGGTGGGCCGGTCACCCTGTTTGCTTTGTTGCAGCTGTTTGGGATTCCAATCCCCATTTCCAGCGCCACACCGCGTATTGAGGCAACGGTCGCTGCTGTCGCCGGCTTCATCGGTGGCTTCTCCGGTATCTGGGGGCCGCCCACGGTGGCCTATCTGACGGCGCTTGGAACCGAAAAGCGCGAGCAGATGCGGGTACAGGGAGTCATCTACGGGCTGGGCGCCGTGGCGCTGCTGGTGGCGCATATCGGGTCCGGCGTCATGAGAGCCGAGACCGCGCCCTTTTCAATGTTGCTGATCCCTCCGGCGATTCTGGGAATGTGGGTCGGCGGACGGTTGCAGGATCGGATCAATCAGGTCACCTTTCGGCGGGTAACTTTGGTTGTATTGCTGCTGGCGGGGGCAAATCTGCTGCGGCGGGGCCTCATCTCATAGGCTCTAACACCATCACTAGAGCCTGTATGATCCGAACGGGCAGACGAAGGACGGCATATGGTGAAGGGATTTGGCGCGGAACGGTTGGCCACTGCATCTATTGTCGTTGCGCTGCTGGTACTGGTGCTGAAGGCGCTGGCCTGGTGGATGACCGGATCAATTGCCCTGTTTTCCGATGCGATGGAGTCTCTGGTCAATATCGGTGGTGCTATCATGGCGTGGTTCGCGGTTCGCTACGCCAATCGCCCGCCTGATGCTGGTCACCCCTTTGGCCATCACAAGGCCGAGTATTTCTCGGCGGTGCTGGAAGGGATCATGA
The DNA here is from genome assembly GCF_048056635.1 of Phaeobacter sp. JH20_08. NCBI lineage: Bacteria > Pseudomonadati > Pseudomonadota > Alphaproteobacteria > Rhodobacterales > Roseobacteraceae > Phaeobacter > Phaeobacter sp. JH20_08. The sequence goes on from NZ_JAYMVV010000010.1 coordinate 227,024, forward strand.
TTATCGTCGCGGCCCTGCTGATCCTGCACGAGGCGATAGAGGCGCTGCGCACCCCGGCGCCATTGGTGTGGAGCCCGTTGGGGCTGCTGGTGAATGCCGTGGCGATGCTGGTCAATCTCTGGTGGGCGCGGGTTCTGATCGGGCGTGGTACGGCCTTGGCCTCGCCTGCCTTATCTGCCGGTGGGCGCCACCTGATGAGCGACGTCTGGACCTCTGCCGGGGTTCTTTGCGGCCTTGGTCTTGCGCTTGCGACAGGCTGGCCATGGCTAGATCCGCTTCTGGCGCTGCTTGTGGCAGTCAATATCCTGCGCGAAGGGTACCGCGTCGTAGCCAGTTCTGTTGGCGGGTTGATGGATCAGGCCGCGCCATCCCACGAACGCGAGGAGATTGCCGAGATCATACACCGGACCGCGCAGGGGGCCTTGCAGGTGCACGGTCTGAAAACCCGGCGCGCCGGGCAGGCGGTTTTTGTCGAGTTCCATATGGTTGTCGCAGGCGAGATGACCGTGCGGGCGTCGCACGCGATCTGTGATCGTATCGAAGAGGCGATCCGCGTCTCCCTGCCTACAGCGCAGGTTACGATCCACGTGGAACCGGAACACAAACTGGAAGATGGCGGGATCAAACCGGGGCAGTAGATCGGTCATTGCCAGACACGAAAAAGCCCCGGCCATGGACCGGGGCTTTTCTGATCTGACTGTGGTCGGCTTAGCTGATCGCGGCTGCCTTCACATCATCGTCGATGTAGGGCAGGTACTGCTCGAAGTTGTCGGAGAACATCTGAACCAGCTTCGCAGCCTGCGCGTCATATGCGGCCTGATCGTCCCAAGTCCGGCGCGGATCCAGCAGAACCTCGGCCACGCCCGGAACGGTCACAGGTACGTCAAAGCCAAAGTTGCCATCCTTGCGGAACTCAGCCTCGGCCAGCGAACCATCCAGGGCGGCGGTCAGCAGAGCGCGGGTTGCGCGGATCGGCATCCGTGAACCGATACCATAGGCGCCGCCGGTCCAGCCGGTGTTTACCAGCCAGCAGGTGGCGCCATGCTGGGCGATCTTCTCACGCAGCAGGTTGCCGTAAACCTCCGGGCGGCGCGGCATGAAGGGCGCGCCAAAGCAGGTGGAGAAGGTCGGCTCCGGCTCGGTCACGCCGCGCTCTGTGCCCGCCACCTTGGAGGTGAAGCCGGACAGGAAGTGGTACATCGCCTGCGCTGGGGTCAGCCGCGCGATCGGAGGCAGCACTCCGAAGGCATCGCAGGTCAGCATGATGATATTCTTCGGGTGGCCGCCACGGGCGCTTTCCGAGGCGTTGGAGATATAGTGCAGCGGGTAGGCGCAGCGCATATTGGCCGTCAGGCTGTCGTCGTTGAAATCTAGCTTCTTGGTCTCTGGGTCGAACACCATGTTCTCGATCACGGTGCCGAACTTGGAAGTAGTGGCGTAGATTTCCGGCTCTGCCTCGGCATTCAGGTTGATGGTCTTGGCATAGCAGCCGCCTTCAAAGTTGAAGGTGCCGTTGTCGGCCCAGCCATGTTCATCGTCGCCGATCAGCACCCGGTCGGGGTCTGCGGAGAGGGTGGTCTTGCCGGTGCCGGAGAGGCCAAAGAACACGGCGGTGTCCACAGGGTTGCCCTTGGCGTGGTTGGCGGAGCAGTGCATCGGCATGATGCCTTTTTCCGGCAGCAGGTAGTTCAGCAGCGAGAAGACGGATTTCTTGTTCTCACCGGCATATTCCGTACCGCCAATCAGGATCATCTTGCGATCGAAGTTCATCGCAATCACGGTCTCACTGCGACAGTTGTGGCGCTCAGGGTTCGCCTGGAAGCTCGGGCAGTTGATCACGGTGAAGTCGGCGATGAAATCATCCAGATCCTCACGATCCGGGCGGCGCAACATGGTGCGGATGAACAGCCCGTGCCAGGCCAGTTCGGTGACCATGCGCACATTGATCGCATGGACAGGGTCGGCCCCGCCGACCAGATCTTGCACGTAATAATCCTTGCCCTGCATATGGACGAGCATGTCCTCGTAGAGCGCATCAAAGCCCTCTGGGCTCATCTCGGCGTTGTTTTCCCACCAGATGGTATCAGCGACGCTGTCGGTTTTCACCACGTGCTTGTCCTTGGGGGAGCGGCCGGTGAACTTGCCGGTGGTCACCAGGAAGGCGCCGCCGTTGCCAAGAGTACCTTCGTCGCGCTTCAGAGCTGCCTCGATCAGAGCTGGCTCCATGAGGTTGTAATAGACGTTCCCCAGTCCTTCGATACCTTGATCTTCGAGGCGGAATTGCGGGTTAACCCGTCCAGATGCCATGTGTTCTTTCTCCTGTGTCGACCATTGAAGGCCGCAAACAATAAAAGCCGCGCCCTGGGGCAGAGATCGGCACAACCGGCCGATGTGGGTGGTCTTAACATGAGGTTTTACTGGCTGAACAGAACGGTTTGACGCAGTTAGCGCCATCAAGGCGATGTTTAGCGCAACCATTTTTTTTAAAGACAATTTGCGAGGGTAGATGCCGGAATGTTCAGCGCCTGCTAAGGTATTTTTGTCTCAATTGAGGCGAAACTGTGTCGAGATTCCTCAATTGGCATTGATTCGCCGAGGTAGAACGGCGATGAACGTCTAAAAAACGCAAAAAAGAGCAGATTAGGGGCCAATCAGATGTCTAAGATTGCTTTAGTCGATGATGATCGGAATATCCTGACTTCGGTCTCGATGACCCTTGAGGCTGAAGGCTTCGAGGTTGAGACCTATAATGACGGGCAGGCTGCGTTGGACGCGTTCAACAAGAAGCTGCCCGATATGGCCGTCCTTGATATCAAGATGCCACGGATGGACGGCATGGACCTGTTGCAGCGACTGCGCCAGAAGACCCAGATGCCGGTGATCTTCCTCACCTCCAAGGATGATGAGATCGACGAGGTTCTGGGCCTGCGCATGGGCGCTGATGACTACGTCAAGAAACCGTTTTCGCAGCGGCTGCTGGTCGAACGCATCCGCGCATTGCTCCGCCGTCAGGAGGCGATCAGCGGCGATGCAGTGGCCACCACCACCGAAAACAAGGTGATGGAGCGTGGCAACCTGCGGATGGATCCCCTACGCCATTCTGTCAGCTGGAAGGGGCAGGATGTATCGCTCACGGTGACTGAATTCCTGCTCCTGCAGGCACTGGCACAGCGACCGGGTTTCGTCAAAAGCCGCGACCAGCTGATGGATGTCGCCTATGACGATCAGGTCTATGTGGACGACCGGACCATCGACAGCCACATCAAACGCTTGCGCAAGAAAATGCGCAATGCAGACCCTGAATTCTCGGCGATTGAGACGCTTTATGGTATCGGGTACCGTTACAATGAAGAGTAAGCCCTGCTCAGGGTCAGGCGGAGTACAACGCCGATGCGCGATTCTGGCATAACCCGCCCACGGCGGGATAGTGATGTTGTTCTGGGCGATGATTGGGTCGCGCCGGAGCAGAACGTCGCGCGTGAACTTCAGGACCGGCGGGCCCGTCGCGGCGTCCTGACGCTGCGGGCGTCGCCGCTCACACGCAGGATCATCACGCTGAACCTTATTGCGCTGATCATTCTGGTGTCGGGTATCCTCTATCTCAATTCCTCGCGTCAGAGCCTTGTGCTTCAGCGCGCAGGTGCCCTGGCGGCCGAAGCGATGCTGATCTCGGATGTGTTTGAGGCACAGCTGCCTGAACTGGGCACCGTGAGCCTTGCGGTCGGCGACGGGATAGATCCGGTAACGACCCTTCAGAACATCAGCCTGCGGGCCGGTGCGGAAGTGTTTGTCTTTGACACCGCAGGGACGCTGATTGCCCAGACCAAGGGGATCGAACAGGGCGGCGCGCTGGACCTTCTCAATGACGCCAGCCCATCAGCAACCCTGATCAGCGATGCTCTGGCGGCTGTTTGGTCCTTTGTGGGCGGACTGTTGAAGTCGGACACGCCGGAGACCCCCGCCCAGCCTCTTGAGGACCAGCTGCGCGCTATGGTGCAACAGGCGCTGGTAGGCGGGACAGAGGTAAAGGCCGTTGTTGATACCAGCGGCGGTACGGTCTTCTCCGCTGCCACGCCGATCCTGTTTCAGGGAGAAGCGATCGGCGTTGTCACGCTGGCCTCACCAACCGGCGAAATCGACGCATTGGTTCGCGGCGAGCAGGAGCGCGTCCTGCAGATGTTTGTGGTCGCGCTGGTCGTATCCATCGGGTTGAGCCTTGTGCTGGCCTCCACGATCGCAAACCCGCTCGCAGACCTCGCAGAAGCCGCAGAGCTGGGTCGCGATGGCGACTCCCGAAAATCAAAGCCTGGGCGCATTCGCATTCCCGATCTGAGCGCCCGCCCGGATGAAATTGGCCGTCTCAGCCGCGCCCTGCGTGGTATGGTCAAGGCGCTCTATAATCGCATCGACAGCAATGAACAGTTTGCCGCAGATGTGGCTCATGAGATCAAGAACCCGCTGGCCAGCCTGCAATCGGCGGTCGGTACGCTACGGATGGTCAAACGCGAAGATCAGCGTGACAAGCTGCTGGATGTCATCGAACACGACGTGCGGCGTCTGGACCGGCTGGTCAGCGATATCTCCAATGCCTCGCGGCTGGACGCTGAGCTGGTGAAAGAGGAGGAGGAGAGCTTTGATCTCCTCCATATGCTTGGCAACCTCAATCAATTCCTTGGCGAGGATGCGCGCGGCAAGGGGATCGACTATATCACCGACCTGCCAAAGACACCGATAACAATTCAGGGGCTGGAGGCCCGGCTGGCGCAGGTCTTCGTCAACCTGATCACCAACGCGATTTCCTTCTGCGAGGACGGCGATGCCATCCGCGTCTGGGCGCGCCGTCGCGACAACCGCGTTCTGGTCGTGGTTGAAGATACCGGTCCCGGCATCCCCGATCAGGCCCTGAGCAAGGTGTTCAAACGCTTCTATTCACAACGGCCCGTTGAGCATTTTGGCAATAACTCGGGCCTTGGCCTGGCGATTTCCAAACAGATCGTCGAAGCACACGGTGGTGTGATCTGGGCCGAGAATATCCGCCCGACCGAAGCTGACATCACCTCGGAACCTCTGGGGGCTCGGTTTGTCGTCGGCCTCCCGGTCTGACCCATGGCTGCGACGCCGACCTGTCGGCTTCACGCCAGCTGTGTCGCGGTGGCGGGGCAGGGTCTGTTGATCACGGGCGGCTCCGGCAGTGGAAAATCGACACTGGCCTTGCAAATGATGGCGCTCGGGGCGGAACTGATCGCGGATGATCAGGTGATCATAACTGCCAGCGATGACGCTCTGGTGGTCAGCGCGCCGGAACCATTGCGCAATATGATCGAGGCGCGCGGGTTGGGCCTGCTGTTCGCCCGGGCAGCAGACCAGGCGCATTTGGCCGGTGTCGTCGATCTGGATCATGTTGAAACCGAACGCCTGCCGCCCCAGATTGAAACCAGGATCCTCAACCGGCCAATCCGCCAGCTGCGTCGTGTCGACGGCCCGCATTTCGCCCCTGCGCTGCTGCAGTTTCTCAAACACGGAGCCTTGAATCCCGATGCCTGACCCGGATGCTGTCCCTGATCCAACGGCGGTGCCGATCGTTCTGGTGACAGGCCCGTCCGGTGCCGGGCGCACCACGGCCATCAACGTGCTGGAGGACCTCGGTTTTGAGGCGATTGACAATCTGCCTTTGCGCCTGCTGCCCGGTCTGGTGGAGACCAACAGCCTGACCCGACCGATGGCGCTGGGTCTGGACAGTCGCAACCGGGATTTCTCCCCCGCCGCCTTGCTCGATGTTATCGACATGCTGGCTGCGCGCCGGGATCTACATCTGACCGTGCTCTACCTCGATGCCGACCCCGATGTCCTGCTGCGACGCTACTCGGAGACCCGGCGCCGCCATCCGCTTGCCCCGGCCGAGGATCCTGAGGTCGGGGTGCTTCGCGAGATTGATCTGATGCTGCCGATCCGCGACCGTTCCGACCTGTTGCTTGATACCTCGGAGATGAACATCCACCAGCTGAAGGCGGATATCGAACGCCGCTTTGCCCCCGAAGGGCGGGCGCTGGCGGTTTCCTTGCAGAGCTTTTCCTACAAACGCGGCGTGCCACGCAGCATTGATATGGTGTTCGACTGCCGGTTCCTGCGCAATCCCTATTGGGAGAAAGACTTGCGAAGCCTAGACGGGAGGGATCCGAAGGTGCAGAGCTATGTCCAGGAGGACAGCCGCTATCAGCCGTTCTTTGACCGGGTGCTTGATCTGATCCGCTTGCTGTTGCCTGCGTATCGAGAAGAGGGTAAATCGCATCTCTCTATAGCATTTGGATGCACCGGAGGGCAGCACCGCTCGGTCACGATGGCAGAAACCCTGGCCAAGGACCTTGCGGAAAACGGGCAGCAGGTGTCAATTAGACACCGCGAGCTGCACGGCCAGCGACAGAAGTGAGGGACCGGCTTGATCGGAATCGTGATCGTTGCACATGGGGGGCTGGCCAGAGAATATCTGGCCGCCGTGGAACATGTTGTGGGTCCTCAGGTCTGCCTGGAGGCGATCAGCATAGGCCCAGAAGACGACCGGGATGAGAAGCAGCGCGAGATCTGCCGTGCTGCCGATGCCGTCGACAGCGGCGGCGGTGTCGTTGTGGTCACGGACCTGTTTGGCGGTTCTCCGTCGAACCTCAGCCTCTTGGCCTGTACGCCACCAGATCGCCGGATCCTCTACGGGGCCAATCTGCCGATGCTCATCAAACTGGCAAAATCCCGCCATCTGCCTGTTGCGGATGCGGTCAGGCATGCCATGGAGGCGGGCCGCAAGTACATTAACGCCCAAAATATCAACCCCGAAGGGGAGCAAGCGCACTAAATGGTTCGTAAAACGCTGAAAATCGTCAATGAAAAAGGACTGCACGCGCGCGCCTCAGCGAAGCTGGTCGAGGTGGTCGAGGGCTTTGATGCCACGGCCGAAGTCTCGCGGGACGGGCTGTCGGCCTCCGGGGACAGCATCATGGGGCTTTTGATGTTGGCAGCCTCAAAAGGAACGACTATTGACATCGAGACCTCGGGCCCGGATGCAGAGGCGCTTGCCTCGGCGTTGGACACGCTTGTTGCTGACAAGTTCGGCGAAGGCTACTGAGGCTCATTTATAGCTACGGAACAGGACAAGGCACTTGGCGGATACTGCGCATGATCGCGACGCTGGCGCGACGCCAGGGACCGAAGAGACCGGCGAGATCTATGACCGCCGGACTCTCACCTATGCCAATTCCTTTGACGACCGCTGGACGTCTTTTGCGATCCGCGCCATCGAATGGTGCACGGGCAAGCTGACGATCCTCAGGATGGTGCGCCGGTTCGAGCGCAGCAACGCCGAATACCGGGGCCAGAAATTCTGGCGCGGTGCCCTCAATGTCATGGGAATCGATCTGGAAACACCGCAGGAGCAAATCCTGCGCATCCCGCGAGAGGGGCCGGTGGTGGTGGTTGCAAATCACCCGCATGGGATGGTCGATGGGATGATCTTTGCGGATCTCATTGGCAGGGTGCGTCAGGATTATCGCATCCTGACCCGCTCCGTGCTGACCGGCCTGGACGAGGCGGCAACCTCTTTTATGATCCCGGTCCCGTTTCCCCATGACCCCGAAGCACAAAGCAAGATGGTCGAAATGCGGGCCAAAACGATGGCGCATCTGAAAGAGGGGGGCGTGGTCGCGCTGTTTCCCTCCGGTGTGGTGATGTCCTCGGACAGCTGGTTCGGCCCCGCAATCGAGCGGGAATGGAACGTGTTCACCGCCCAGCTCATTCGCCGCTCCGGCGCGCGTGTGGTGCCCATCTTTTTTCCGGGCAGCAATTCTCGCTGGTACCAGATCGCCAATCAGGTCTCGCCGATCCTGCGTCAGGGGTTGTTGCTGCATGAGATCGTGCGATCCTGCAACAAGCCGCAGAGCCCGGTTGTCGGTGAACCCCTTAGCGATGCGCAGATGGAAAAGCTGCAGAGCGATCCGCGCGGCTTTATGGCCTGGCTGCGCGAACATACGCTGTCGCTCGGTAAGCTGGGCTAGAGCCGCCGCGCGTCATCTTCTGGCTGGAAATATCCCCGTGGGATGAGCAGGCTTCCCGGAAACCGTCTGGCAGACGGTTTCGCCTGCGAAGGGGGCAGCGCCCCCTTTCTGAGATATCCGCCTATCGCGTCGGCACTGGGATCTCACCCCGGTAATCATAGAACCCGCGTTGCGTTTTCCGGCCCAACCAGCCTGCTTCGACATATTTCGTCAGCAGCGGGCAGGGGCGGTATTTGGTGTCCGCCAGACCATCATGCAGTACATTCATGATGGCAAGACAGGTATCCAGACCGATGAAATCAGCCAGCTCCAATGGTCCCATCGGATGATTGGCGCCCAGCTTCATCGACTCATCAATGGATTTCACGGATCCCACGCCTTCATACAGGGTGTAGACCGCCTCATTGATCATCGGCATCAGGATCCGATTGACGATAAAGGCGGGGAAATCCTCCGCGCTTGCTGCGGTCTTGCCCAGTTTTTCCACCACCGCGTGACAGGCCGAGAAAGTGGCTTCATCTGTGGCGATGCCGCGGATCAGTTCGACCAGCTGCATGACCGGCACCGGGTTCATGAAGTGAAACCCCATGAAGCGCTCCGGTCGGTCGGTCCGGCTGGCCAGTCGGGTGATCGAGATCGACGAGGTGTTGGAGGTGAGAATCGTGTGCGGCAGCAGATGCGGCAGCAGATCCTCGAAAATGGCCTGCTTCACCGTTTCGCGTTCTGTCGCCGCTTCGATGACCAGATCAGTCTTGCCGACATCCGCCAGCGTTAGCGTTGTCGAAATGCGCGCTAGTGCAGCGTCAACATCCGCCTGCTCGATCTTGCCCTTGCTGGCCTGCCGGGTCAGGTTCTTCTTCACCGCATTCACGGCACTGTCCAAGGCCTGTTGGCTTATGTCATTCAAAACAACATCATAGCCTGCCAGCGCCATCACATGTGCGATGCCATTGCCCATCTGGCCTGCACCAATCACGCCTATTTTCTGGATGTCCATCGCTCATGCCTCTTGGGAGTTTTCCGGCGGATCATACTGGCGGGTCCGTGGGCGGCACAAGGCCGATTGGCCGGGTTTTTAGGCAAAGTTGAGCATTAGCAATTCGTCAACGGATCTCGGATTAAGTGAGTCTCGGGTGAAATTTGGTGGGTATTATGAGCTATGAACTCAAGAGCGCGACAGCGCTTGCGGGCGAGCCTTGCAGCTATGCGGGCTCGAAATTATTGGTCCGCGGGCCGGCGCGTAATCTGACTGAACCATATTTGGCATTTATTGGCGGCACAGAGGTCTTTGGACGCTTTGTCGAACGTCCCTTCGTGGCCGAAGCAGAAACGATTCTACAGCGCCCCTGCGTAAACCTTGGCAGCGTGAATGCCGGGGTCGACAGCTTTTTGAGCGATCCGGATATTCTGGATATTGCCCGCAAGGCCGAAGCATCTCTTGTCCAGGTGCTGGGGGCACAGAATATCTCCAACGGCTATTACAAGGTTCATCCCCGGCGCAATGACAGGTTCTTATGCGCTCATGAGCCGCTGCGGGATCTGTATCCGGAAATGGATTTCACGGAGTATCACTTTAACAAGCACCTGCTGAGCGCGCTCCGATCTTGTTGCAGAACCCGTTACGAAACCGTTCGTGATCATCTGCAAGAGACCTGGGTTGACCGTATGGGAGAGCTGATCGCGGCGCTCAATGGGGAGGTGACTTTGCTCTGGATCCATTACGACGTCGATCATCAGGCCCTGTTTGGGCATGAGCCTGCGCTGGTTGACCGGCCGATGGTGGATGCACTGCGTGCGCGTGTGCTCGGGGTTGTTGAGATCCCTGTCCATACCGCGCGGGATGCCGCAGACATTGACGGCATGTTCTACGGACAGCTTGACCTGCCGTCGGCCCAGCGAATGGTCGGCCCGAAGGAGCATGTTAGAATTGCGGCGCAGGTGGCGCAGTATCTGCAACCCCGCCTCAGGAACTGATCGCGACCCGAAAGGTTGTTTGAAACAAAAAAAAAGCCCGCGACAGATGTCGCGGGCTTTTCACATGTTTACGCGATGCGCTTACAGTTTTTCGATCAGCTCGGGTACGGCCTGGAACAGGTCGGCCACCAGGCCGTAATCGGCAACCTGGAAGATCGGAGCCTCTTCGTCCTTGTTGATCGCAACGATGATCTTGGAGTCCTTCATGCCTGCCAGGTGCTGAATTGCGCCGGAGATCCCAACCGCAACATAAAGCTCAGGCGCCACGACCTTGCCGGTTTGACCCACCTGCCAGTCGTTCGGTGCATAGCCCGAATCCACGGCCGCGCGGGAGGCGCCAACCGCCGCACCCAGCTTGTCGGCCAGGTTTTCGATCAGTTTGAAGTCCTCTTCGGACCCAACACCACGACCACCGGACACAACAACACCGGCCGAGGTCAGCTCGGGGCGATCGCTGGCGGCGACTTTGTCCTCGACCCATTCGGACAGGCCGGGGTTTTCGGCAGCGGAAATGGTGTCAACGGAGGCGGAGCCGCCGTCACCAGCCGCGTCGAAGGTGGATGTCCGGAACGAGATCACCTTTTTGGCGTCGCGCGACTTTACGGTCTGAACCGCGTTGCCTGCGTAGATCGGACGCTCGAATGTGTCGCCATCGACAACACCGGATACGTCCGAAATGACCATCACGTCCAGCAGGGCTGCAACGCGGGGCAGGACGTTCTTGGCGTCAGTGGTCGCAGGCGCCACGATGTGCTCATAGTCGGATGCCAGCGAGGCGATCAGCGCAGCAGTCGGTTCCGCCAGACGGTGGCCGAGCGAGGCGTCTTCAGCAACCAGAACCTTCGACACGCCTGCAATCTTGGCGGCTTCTGCACCGGCTGCTGCCGCAGAGGCGCCAGCGGCCAGAACGGTCACGTCGCCCAGCTTGCTTGCCGCGGTCACGGCTTTTGCGGTTGCGTCCAGCGCCAGGGCGCCATCGGTCACTTCGGCAAGGAGAAGAACAGCCATTACACAGCCCCCGCTTCTTTGAGTTTACCGACCAGCTCATCCACGGAGCCCACGATGATGCCTGCGGCACGGGCTGCGGGTTCAGTGGTGGAGATGATTTCCAGACGCGGGGAGACATCGACGCCGTAGTCGGCGGCGGTTTTCTCGTCCAGCGGCTTTTTCTTGGCCTTCATGATGTTCGGCAGCGAAGCGTAACGCGGCTCGTTCAGGCGCAGGTCAACGGTGACGATGGCGGGCATCTTCACTTTGATGGTCTGCAGGCCGCCGTCCACTTCGCGGGTCACAACGGCGCTATCGCCATCGATGTCCAGCTCAGAGGCAAAGGTGCCCTGCGACCAGCCCAGAAGCGCCGACAGCATCTGACCGGTGGCATTCATGTCGTTGTCGATCGCCTGCTTGCCTGCCAGAACCAGGCCGGGCTGCTCTTCCTCGACCACTTTGGCGAGGATTTTGGCAACAGCCAGCGGCTCGATGTCGGTATGCACGTCATCTGCTGCAACAACCAGGATCGCGCGGTCGGCACCCATGGCGAGCGCGGTCCGCAGGGTTTCCTGCGCCTGCTTCACACCGATGGAGACAACGACGATCTCATCAGCTTTGCCGGCTTCCTTGAGGCGGATCGCCTCTTCGACGGCGATTTCGTCAAACGGGTTCATCGACATTTTGACGTTGGCGAGATCGACACCGCTGCCGTCCGCTTTGACGCGGACCTTCACGTTGTAGTCAATCACGCGCTTGACAGGCACAAGTACCTTCATTTTGCGTTCTCTCCTTAACAAACGGTAAGCCGCCGGGGCGACTCTCCTCCATGCTCTCGCGATGTTGATAGCGGCTTAGATTGCGCCGCAACAGGGCAAAATCGTCACGTTACCGCCCTCCGACGTCGCGTCTGACGGTTTGCATCAGCAGTTTTGCAGGAATGTTTCGCCGATAATGCTGCACTGCCGCAGCGGCAGCTATACCGGTGCTTGATCTCGATGGGACAGGTTGCCGCAGCGCTATGCGATCACCGACCAGCTCTGCCACGCGCCGCTCGGTCGGGCGCGTGGGGTATTGTCGTTGCGGCGCTTATCGATTGGCGCCGGGCACCCAGAGCACATCGCGCGCGCCGTTGTCATTGGCGGCACGCGACGCAACAAAGAACCAGTCGGACAGCCGGTTGAGATATTTCACCGCTGCCGGATTGATGTCCTCCTGCGTGGCAAGCTCGGTTGCCAGACGTTCGGCGCGGCGCGCCACGGTACGACATACATGGAGATGTGCGGAGAGAGCTGCGCCACCGGGCAGCACAAAGCTGCGCAGAGGCGCGAGATTGGCGTTCATGACATCAATTTCCGCTTCCAGACGCGCAACCTGTGCATCGGCAACTCGCAGTGGCGGGTATTCGGCATTGGCATCTTTGTCCATTTCAGGTCGGCAGAGGTCCGCGCCCAGGTCAAACAGGTCATTCTGGATACGCGCCAGCGCCGCGTCCATCTCACCATCGGCCTCCAGTCGCGCCACCCCGACAAAGGCATTCAGCTCGTCCGAGGTGCCATAGGCATTGACCCGCGCGGAATGTTTGGCAACGCGGTCTCCATTGCCAAGAGCGGTGTCGCCCTTGTCGCCGGTACGGGTGTAGATCTTGTTCAATACGACCATGATTTACTGACCTCCCTGAGCGCGAAGATAGACATATCCGAGGATGAACACCACGGCGAGGAACTGAAACAGGATGCGCAGGCGCATCATCTTGTTGGCATTTCTGGCATTGAAGGCGCCGCCGGCGCCGAAGCCACCAATGCCGATTACCAGCACGATGACGGTTGCGGCGATCGCAGCAATCGCCAGGATGTAGAGCGGATCGCCCATCTTCTCATATTCCTTGTTTCTTGCCGCGACAGCCGCCGCCTTCATGGCAGGGCCCGCCGCGCATCAGCTATCTAAGCCGCGCGAGGATACGGTCAATCGCGCGTGTGGTCAGGATGCGTTTTAGCACACCTCCGATATGGGTCGGCACGGTGACATAGTAACGCGGACGTGGCCGTCGGCTCTCGCAGGCATGGATCAGTTTGGCCGTGACTGAGGATGCCGGGAGTTCGAACCTGTCTGGTCCATTGCTTTCATAGAGCCGCTTCAGAAGGCTGGCCTCATAGCGGTCGCGCAGGGCGGAGTTCTCCCAATCGACGTATTTCTCGAAATGGGGAATGGCCTTTTCGCGGATCTTCGACGTCACAGGGCCGGGCTCGATCAGAATGACCTTGATGCCGCTGTCGCGCAGCTCAACCCGCATGGTATCGGTCAGCCCTTCGATGGCGTGTTTGGTCGCCACATAGGCGCCGCGCCAGGGGAAGCTCACAAAACCGAGGATCGACGAATTCTGCACGATTCGCCCATACCCCTGTGCGCGCATCACCGGGATGACGTTGCGGGTCAGCTCGTGCCAGCCAAAGACATTGCTTTCAAAGATGCTGCGCAGCCCTTCGGTCGAGACGTCCTCAACAGCGCCGGGCAGCCCGTGCGCACCATTGTTGAACAATACGTCCAGCGTGCCGCCGGTGCGCTCCAGCACCTCTGCCAGACCGCTGCGCAGGCTTTCTGCATCTGTGTAATCCATCAGCGGGCTGACAAATCCCTGCGCGCGCAGCCTGTCGCAGTCGACCGGTTTGCGGCAGGAGGCAAACACGGTCCAGCCACGTTCGCGCATACCATGCGCAGCATCCAGACCGATCCCGGAGGAGCAGCCTGTGATCAGGATCGTTTTCTGCATAAAACCCCTCGCGCGGTCACCTGTACCGGCGCTTTATGGGCGTTTCTTGCTCACCAGGGAAGCCGCAATCCAGCCAACCTTGCCGTCTTTTACGGTGCGCAGGTGCAGCCAGCCGGTGCCAATGTCCTCAACAACCGTGACTTTCTCGCCGTTGCTGAGCCGATCCAGGATCGGGTAAACCGTGCCGGGGCCTGTCCGCATGTTGACGCGGGTTGCAGTGATGGTGCGGATGTCTTCTGCGGGTTCGGCCGGGTTCAATCCGGTGGCATCCGCTTCGAGCGCGGCCTGAACCAGGGGTTGCCCCGACAGCCCATCCGACAGCGAGGCCAGCTGCACCGTTGCCGTATCGCCCGAACCCGGTATCCGCGCAGAGGCGGGCGCCGAAGCTTGGGCCACGGAAAATGCAGCGTCACTGTTGCTCAGCCCCTCACCAACAGCGGCGATCTGCGCCATCGCGACACGCGAACGCAGATTGGGGTCTGCGGAGGGGCGCGGCGATTTTGCGTTCATTGAGGTTGTAGCTGCGGTCTGTGGCACGCGCAGGGCCACCTTGCTGACCAGCGATTCTGCGGTCACCGCGGTGCGGCGCGCTGCGGTGTCGCTGGTGTCGACATCACTGCCAAAAGCAGCCTTGGCGATGTCGATGGCAGCAGAGGGGCCTTTGGGCGGCTCAAAATCAGCGCCGCCACTGGCTTCGTAAAAACCCCAGCCCAAAAACAGAAATGATGCGATAACAAAGCGTGACATATACAAATCCCCCCCAGGATCAGCCTGAAAACCTGTGCAAATTCATGATTATCGAGCATTCGCTCGGCTGCAGGTAATACGCACCCGCGGCACAGATTGTTCCGGCTTAACTTAGATCTTACAGCAGTTTTTCGAGTCGTAGTAGGGGAGAGGTGGCGACTTTCTCCCCCAAGTCGGCTTTGTCGGTCGTACGGGCGGTGGTCGGGCGACGGGCAGACCCTGCCGGTTGTGGTGAGGTCGATATATGGGGGTAACTCTGCATTTTCGCACGGCCCCGCTTTACCAAGACCGGAGGGGGCAGTATCACCAGAGCATGACCGACCTGGTAGATGATCAAGACACCCCCGATTCCCCCGCAACCGGAGAAATACTGGAGCCGCTGCGCCGTGCGATTGGCGAGCGGTACCTGACTTATGCTCTCAGCACCATCATGCACCGGGCGCTGCCCGATGCCCGCGATGGCCTGAAACCGGTGCACCGCCGCATTCTCTACGCGATGAGCCGCCTGCGTCTCACCTCGACGGGCGGCTTTTTGAAATCGGCCAAGATCTCCGGCGACACCATGGGTGATTTCCATCCCCACGGCGACGCGGCGATCTACGACGCGATGGCGCGTCTGGCGCAGGATTTCAACGTCCGCTATCCGCTGGTCGACGGGCAGGGCAACTTCGGCAATATCGACGGCGATAACCCGGCGGCCTCTCGTTACACCGAGGCACGGATGACCTTTGTAGCCGAGGCGATGCTGGACGGGCTGAGCGAGAACGCCGTTGATTTCCGTGACAATTACGACGGGCGTTTGACTGAACCGGTTGTATTGCCCGCGACCTTCCCGAATATCCTGGCCAATGGTGCGGCCGGTATCGCGGTGGGCATGGCGACCAATATCCCGCCGCATAATATCGGCGAACTGATCGATGCCTGCCTGCATCTGATCAAGACCCCGGATGCCCGTGATGATACGCTGTTGAACTACGTGCCGGGACCGGACTTTCCGACCGGCGGCGTGATTGTCGAGCCACGCGAAAATATCGCCAAGGCCTATAACACCGGGCGCGGATCCTTCCGTCTGCGCTGTACCCATGAGGTTGAGGATCTGGGCCGTGGCCAGTGGCAGATCGTCATTACCGAAATCCCCTATCAGGTCCAGAAATCCAAGCTGATCGAAAAGATCGCCGAGCTGATCCAGACCAAGAAGATTCCGATCCTGGCCGATGTTCGGGACGAATCAGCCGAGGATATCCGCATCATTCTTGAGCCGAAGTCCAAGAATGTGGATCCCGAAGTGCTGATGAACATGATGTTCCGCAATTCGGATCTGGAAATCCGCTTCAGCCTGAACATGAACGTGCTGATCGACGGCGTGACCCCCAAGGTCTGTTCGATGAAGGAGGTGCTGCGCGCCTTCCTTGATCATCGTCGCGACGTGTTGCAGCGCCGGTCGCAGCACCGGATGGACAAGATCGATCACCGGCTCGAGGTTTTGGAAGGGTTCATTATCGCCTTCCTCAATCTGGATCGCGTGATTGATATCATCCGTTATGACGATGATCCCAAGGCCGCGTTGATGCGCGAGAACTGGGCGCTGGATCACCCGCGCGCCTATACCGAAGCCGATTATATCTCGCCCGCCGCCGGGCCTGGAGAGCTGAGCGAAGTCCAGGCCGAAGCGATCCTGAACATGCGGTTGCGCAGCCTGCGTCGCCTGGAAGAGATCGAACTGGTGCGCGAACGCGATGCCCTACAGAAAGAACGCGCTGGTCTGGTCGAACTGCTTGCCTCCGAGGAGCTCCAGTGGAGCCGCATCGCCGAACAGCTGAAGGACACCAAGAAGCAGTTTGGCAAATCCTATGAGGGTGGTCCGCGTCGCACCCGCTTTGCCGAGGCGGGCGAAGTCGAAGATGTGCCGCTCGAAGCGATGATCGACCGCGAACCGATCACCGTGGTCTGCTCGCAGATGGGCTGGATCCGCGCTATGACCGGCCACATCGACCTGGGCCGGGAATTGAAGTTCAAGGATGGCGATGGCCCTCGCTTCATCTTCCATGCCGAAACCACGGACCGGCTTCTGGTCTTTGCGTCCAACGGGCGGTTTTATACGATTTCCGCGTCCAACCTGCCCGGCGGGCGCGGCATGGGTGAACCCCTGCGCCTGATGGTGGATCTGCCCAATGAGGTCGAGATTGTCGATATCCTGATCCACAATCCAGACGGTCGCCTGCTGGTCGCCTCGGATGCGGGCAACGGCTTTATCTGCGCCGAGAAAGATATCGTTGCCCAGACACGCGGCGGCAAGCAGGTGCTGAACGTCAGGGATGACGACCGCGCCAAGATCTGCATCCCCGTGATTGGCGATCACGTTGCAGTGGTGTCTGAGAATGGCAAATTCCTGGTCTTCGCGGTTGAGGAGATGCCCGAGCTGTCCCGTGGCAAGGGCGTGCGGTTGCAGAAATACAATATGGCCCGTGGCAAGCAGGGGTCGCTGGAGCTGGATGGCGGTTTGAGCGATGTCACCACGTTCAACTGGGATGACGGTCTCAGCTGGGAAATGGGCGGTGGCAAGACCCGTCATGAAACCGATCTGGGCCAGTGGTTGGGCAAGCGCGCAGGTGTCGGCAAACGGCCGCCCTACGGGTTCCCGCGCAACTACAAGTTCAAATAGGATCAGATGTGGCTGCCCTGCACCTGTGACCTCAGCGCCACCCGGTGGAACCGTAGGGCCATGACGGCTTTACCGGTTCCGTACCGGGCGGCTATCTGGGGATGTCTTCTAACTGAAATGAGACTGCTATGATCCGGATCTTTACCCTCCTGGCCGCCATGGTCGCTGTCGCCGCCTGTACCGCCGCTGCGCCGGACGAACCGCTGGAGGAACTCGGGAACTTCAAGCTGGGTCATAACATCGTCATCGCATCCAAGGTTCAGATGGTGCCGGGGTCGCGGAAAGTCTCAAAAGAGGAATGGGTCGATATCCTCACCAATGAGGTCAATGCCCGCTTCAGCCAGTATCAGGGCGACAAGATCTATCATTTCGGGATCAGCGTTGAAGGGTATTTTGTCGCCCCCGGCGGCGTACCCCTCGTGCTCAGCCCGAAATCGGTTCTGGCGGTCAATGTGACCGTTTGGGACGACGCCGCAGGTGCCAAACTGAACAAGGTCGTCAAGAAATTCACCGTCTTTGAGACAACAACGGCAGACAGTTTCCTGGTGGGATCCGGTCATGCCCGGACCCGCGAAGAACAGATGCGGGGACTGGCGCGCAACGCCGTGGGCCAGATCGAGGATTGGCTGGTCGAGCAGCGCAAGGAAGAGGGCTGGTTCGGGCCCGAACAGACCTCCGGACAGGTTGACCAACCGCGCACCACCGGGGTGACAGAACCACCGGTAGCCGCGGCGGGCTGATTCCGCCTCACGCGCGCGGTGGATCCAGATCCGTTTCCGCCAGGCTCTGACCGGTCGGCCCCCTGACACCGGCATTGCCGATCATGCCCGATGCAATGAACCCTGTTGCCATTCCCCTGTGGCGGCAACTCTGTGGCCTATGGTTCATGATCTGGCGGTGATTTGCGACAGGACGCACAGGAACGGGTTGATTTTCACCTATAAACCAAATAAGCCGCGCGCGCAGAGGAAATTCGGGTCGGGTTTCGACCCCCAATTCAAAAGGGCGCCTACAG